>JAFIGD010000052.1 GCA_020831625.1 Verrucomicrobiota bacterium
TGGGGCAGGGGGCTGTGAGGCAGGATGGGGAATTAAACCACGGATGGACACGGATTAACACGGATGTATTTGGGGGAAGATATTATGAAAGGAGGAAGCAAAGAGAGCCAAGGGCTGTGGGGCAGTGGGGGGGCGGTGGACACGGATCCATGCAGGATGAAACCTGCGTTCAGGGACGAGAGAGCGCAATCTTTTAACAGGGGATCGTGAAATTTGGCTTTCCCGCCCGATCCCTGGATTCCGAAGTTGCCATCCTCCGGTGCTTTTGCTTCTATGCTTTCATGTTTAGTAGAAGCTCAACGCATCACGTCTTGTTTTCTCCACGGGACTCAACGCATTCGAGGGGTGTCGGGATATTGTTGCGCTTCTTGATCTATTTGTTGTTTGTGACGGGATTATCCGCTTGCGTTCATGTTCAGCACTTGCCCCGACCGGTTATTCTTTTGCTTGAAGACGCCAGAACCGAATGGGCGAACCTTCCTGATTCTGTCCGGGATGCCTTTACGGATACGGTTCAGATTCGGGTATCTTCTGTTGATGAAATCATTAAGAATCCGCTGGTTCTTGATTCTGTAATCGGCTTCATTAGCAGCGACCTGTCCATTTTTGAACCGATCCGATACCTTTCAAATGACCCCTTTGACGAAGCGAATCCTGATTTTCCGCTGCACTTGTTCCGACGGAAAAGTTTATCGATTTCGTCAGCCGAAAATCTCAAGCCTTTCTTTGAATACCTTGCCTCCACGTCACCTCGCATCCGTTGGAGTTCGCCGCCGTCAAGGGAAGAAATTTTTGAAAACGAAATGGCATTGATTCGTTTGGAACGAATTCTGGAGGATACCCCAATCGGTGACTTTAATCCCGCCTCCAACAAGCCCATGGATCTTTTTAAGGCTTTGGAGACCGTGACCAGAAATGCCGGAGCGGATTTTAAAGATCCACTTTATTACGTGCCGGACACTTTCCATCAGAACATTGAAAAATACATGAATCCCCGGGCTGAACGATTACGCTTTGACTTCACTCCCGACACGACATTGCTTGAAGCACTTACAATAATCACAGAACGCTACCACATGCATTATTGGGTTCAGTCCGGGCGGATTTGGATATCGCCTAATGATTCTCCGGATAATCGGCGTCTTACGTATCGTGTCAACCCCTCACAATTATCGGCGTGGACCTACTGGTCGGTACAAAATCGTTATCTTGAACAATCAGACTTCAACATGTCGAACTCTGATGAGGAAGACCCTTTTCGCGAAGGCGTATTTGCACCTGATCCGTCATGGGTTCCCCCGAAAGTTCCTCCAGATATACCTGAGCCTCCTCCTGTCTTTGATATATTCGGATTTCTAACAACTATTTCTGAAGCAACGGAGATGGACGAAAATATTAATTCCTTTTTTGGATATGGCGTGAAATTTCGAAGACGTAATGCTATTCGATGGAGGGCACCTGACGGACTGTCAATCAACCTTTGTATTACTGAAATCAAAAAAGCTGAAGATTTGCTGTATTTGATTCAGACAACGAGTCCGGGAAAATAGATTACAGCTTGCTGTCCTGTAAAATTATTTTATGTAATGGTTAGAAAAATCCGTGTTCATCCGTGTTCATCCGTGGTTAAATTTTCGACGGACACCCATCAGTAGTTATGCCTATGAGAAAAGAACCTGTTTACAT
The DNA here is from genome assembly GCA_020831625.1 of Verrucomicrobiota bacterium. GTDB lineage: Bacteria > Verrucomicrobiota > Kiritimatiellia > SS1-B-03-39 > UBA6053 > PXAS01. The sequence goes on from JAFIGD010000052.1 coordinate 1,687, forward strand.
TTCCGGACGCAAACCCGCCGCCTTTGGGCGGCGGTTGTTGGCGTTGGTTGTGGATGCCCTGATCGTTGTGTTGATTGCTCGGGTCTGGATGTTGTTTGCCTTTGAGGCGTTGCCGGGCCCGGTGCTGGGTGTGCTGCTGCTGGCGTCCGTTTTGTTCCGGTTTGCCTTTTTTCCTGTATGCCATGGTCTTTGGGGGCAAACGCCGGGGAAGCGGCTGCTTGGCATTCGGATCACCCGCGGTTCGGGCGAACCGCTTTCGTTGTGGCGGGGATTTTTACGGGAAGTATTCTCGTGGCCGGGTGCGGTGATGGGTGTTTACGCGGTGTTCGCATTGTGGGCCGAACTGGGTTCGGTCGCGGATGTGCTGGAATATCAGCAGAGGCTGTCCCGCTTCTACTATCAGGAATTTCGGGTGTTGACGCCTTTGCTGCTGTTCGGCGGGGTGATTCTTTTCACCCTGAGTCTGCTGTTTTTCTGGATGAATTCGGATCGGCGCATTCCGCATGATTATGTTGCCGACACCTTTGTGAGCCAGGCGGCGGAGAAGCAGGGCTGATGCAACGTCTCCTGGCCTGGCTGCGGTTGTTGCGGCTGCCGAATGTGCTGACGGTCCCCGGGGATGTGCTGGCGGGGGCGGTGCTGGCGGGTCGGGATCTGCACGAGGTTGGTCTGACGTTGCCGGGAGTGTCGCTGGCTTATCTTTTCGGCATGGTCTTGAATGATGTTTGGGATGTGAACCTGGACCGGATCGAACGTCCGGAAAGGCCGTTGCCTTCGGGGGAGATCTCCCGTCGACAGGCCGCGGTGGCGTGCGGGGTTCTGGGGATTGGGGCTCTAGCGGTTCAGCCAAATTCCGCGATGGTGTTTTTGCTGGGGCTGATTGTCGCGTATACGCTGCTCAAAGGAAGGACACCTGTATTCGGCAGGGTGTTGATGGGGTTGTGCCGGGGAACAGCGCTTTGGCTGGGAGCCGGCGCCCCATGGCTGATGTCGTTTCCGCTGGGGATTGGGATCGTGTTGTGGGTCATGTTTATTTCAATGGTGACGCATATCGCTTCCTTTGAGACCGGAAAACGATTGGAGAGCGGATTGCCCTGGGTACTGCCGATGATTCTGAACATTGGCTTTCTTGGCATGGCCTACACGGTTCCGTCACCTTCACCTTGGGCATATCTTCCCGGTTTAGCCGCATTCATTCTGGTGAACCTGTATGCCCGCGACATCGTGCGGGCTCAAGCGGTCCGTCCATCGGACATTGGCCGACTTCTGGGGCTGTTGTTTCTCATGCAGGCCTTTGTGCTGGCCCTGCACGGGCAGGTTGTGCTTGCCGCATCGGTTTGGTTGCTCGCACCGCTGATGCGCCTTGCCCGGCGATATATTCCCGCGTCCTGATCTAAATGAAGGGGCCGTTGTTTTTTTGACAGGATAACCGGATTGACGGTTTTGGCTCACCAAGGAAAGAATAGCGTATGCACATTTTTCAAGTCATGATTCAGCAGCAGATCGCCGAGGTCGCGCGGATGGCGCGGGAGATTTGGACGGCGCACTATGTGCCGATTGTCGGGTTGGAACAGGTCGAATACATGCTGGAGCGGTTTCAAAGTGAATCCGCCATTGCGGCGCAAATATCCGAAGGCTTCGACTATTTCAGGGTTATGCGGGATGAGGAGTCCCTCGGCTATGCGGCGGTGGTTCCGGAGGACGGGAAGACGCTGTTTCTCAGTAAGATTTTCCATAAGCTTGGAAAAATGGGCCTTGGCTTCGTAGGTTCCGACTTCGCGTACAGTTTGCATTTAGTTTAAACTGGTTGGGTCAGAATCTTAAGTAACCCTTGAATGTAGACGGGATAACAGGCTCCTCGATTTAGCTTCGAAAATCGAAAAACGCGTTGATCTGTTTTTGGTGATTCCGGTCCGCCTGTTTCTGATCCGGATGGAGGTATTCAAAATGCCCGGTGGGAAAAGGGCTGATGACCCTGGGCCCGGAATGGGCATTGGCGGCGGACCATTGTCCGGGCGGAGGCACGGCCGGATCGAAGCAGGCACAGGCGAAGGCGGCGGGGATGCGCAGGTGACGCAGGCTGTTGGCGGCGTCGTAATAGCGGAGGGTGTTTTTGACCCCGGGATGTTCTATTTTTCAAGATTCAGCCCCGGCCAGGGGCAATTCCTTTTCTCGACGTGCAGGTTGAGGGGCACGGCCATAGCCGCGCGGTGGAGATTTTGCCAGAAATCGACAAAGTCCGGCGGGGAGGTGTCGGGGGCTTCGAGCGCCCGCAGGGCGGCCTCATCGTGACCGTAGCGGGGATCGAACGGAAAATCATGTGCAATGGATTCTTTCATGCGCCGCATGGTAGCGGGGAGACGGCCCCTGTACAAGCGCGGGGTAGCCATGCCGTGCACCATTCTTTGACAGGATAACAGGATGATCTGGATCGTATCCTGCCCAAAAGACAAGAAATGCTGCGGTGCGTGAAGCGAATAAAGATCTGTTGCTTTAAACCGCACTTGGCACCGGCGTTTTCATGTGATTAAGAAGCGCCATGAACGCGGTGGAAATTGAAGAGGCTGTGTCCGCTTTGGCGGAGCTTCCGTTTGATGCGGAAGCCTTTCCGTATGCCTTTTTGGAGGCCTTCGGGAACAAGCCCACCACACTGAAGCGGCTGCAAAGCGGGACCAGCAACCAGACGGACCTGCCGGGCGGGGTCTTGCAGCGAAACAACATCCACATCAAAATCTGCAGGGCGGGCGAGGTGGCCGCGACCCTGAACGCCCTGCGGGAAAGTCCCGCCACCGCCAAACAGAAGGCGAAGTTCATTCTGGCCACCGACGGGGAGAGTTTTGAGGCGGAGGATCTGGCCGGCGGTGAAACCGTGGCCTGCGCCTACAGGAATTTCCCCGATCACTTCGGCTTTTTCCTGCCCCTGGCCGGTATCAGCACCGTCAAACAAATCCGCGAAAACGCCTTCGACATCAAAGCCACCAGCCGCCTGAACCGGCTGTACCTGGAATTGATCAAAGACAATCCCGAGTGGGGCAAAGAGGCGCGGCGGCACGACATGAACCACTTCATGGCCCGGCTGATTTTCTGCTTTTTCGCCGAAGACACCGATATTTTCTTTGGCGGCAGCCTCTTCACCGACACCGTGGAGCAGATGAGCGCGCGGGACGCCTCCAACACCCACGAAGTGATCTCGGAAATCTTCCGGGCCATGGCCACCGCCATCGGGGCGCGGAAAAGCGCCGGACTCCCCCGCTGGGCGGATGCCTTTCCCTACGTGAACGGAGGCCTGTTCTCCGGGTCGGCCGAGGTGCCGCGCTTCAGCAAACTTTCCCGCTCCTACCTGATGCACATTGGCAGCCTCGACTGGACCAAAATCAACCCCGACATCTTCGGGTCCATGATACAGGCGGTGGCCGACGACGAGGAGCGCGGGGCCCTGGGCATGCACTACACCAGCGTGCCGAACATCCTCAAGGTGCTCAACCCCCTCTTTCTGGACGATTTGCGGGAAAAACTGGAGGAGGCGGACGACAACAAGCGCAAGCTGCTCAATCTCCGCAACCGCATGGCCCGCATCCGGGTCTTCGACCCCGCCTGCGGCTCCGGGAACTTTCTGGTCATCGCCTACAAGGAAATGCGGGCCATTGAGGCGGAGATCAACCGGCGGCGCGGCGAGCCGCACCGCCGCAGCGATCTGCCGCTCACCAACTACCGGGGCATCGAACTGCGCGATTTCTCGGCGGAAATCGCCCGACTCGCCCTCGTCATCGCCCAATACCAGTGCGACGTGCTCTACCTCGGCCAGAAAGAGGCCCTCGCCGTCTTTCTCCCCCTCGAAGCCAACAACTGGATCACCTGCGGCAACGCCCTCCGCCTCGACTGGCTCAGCATCTGCCCCCCCACCGGCACCGGCGTCAAACTCCGCTCCGACGACCTCTTCGACACACCCCGCGACCAGGCTGAAATCGACTTCCAGAACGAGGGTGGGGAGACCTATATCTGCGGAAATCCGCCGTATTTGGGGTCTAAATGGCAATCGAAACATCAGAAGTCTGATCTGAAAGGAATCTTCGATGGGCGAACAAAAAATTGGAAGTCACTTGATTATGTGGCCGGTTGGTTTCAAAAGGCGGCGGATTATGGAAGATGTACCGCAGCGGCAACCGCATTTGTCTCAACCAATTCCATTTGCCAGGGGCAGCAAGTTCCTATCCTCTGGCCGATCATTTTCGAAAGCGGACATCACATCCACTTTGCTCACACCAGCTTTAAATGGGCCAATCTCGCCAGTCACAATGCGGGGGTAACTGTCGTAATTGTAGGAATAACTAAACAACCCATATCCCCAAGAAAAATTTATTTCACGGATGACGATGGTTGTTCCGTGTTGCGCAAAGCTGATAATATTAATGCTTATCTGTATGCTGCTCCTAATGTGGAGGTACTGCCATCCTCAAAGCCATTGACTGAACGTTCTTTGATGCAATTTGGCAATCATCCCTACTATGGGGCTGCATTAATTTTTTCTACTGAGGAAGCAAAGAGCATGTCTCAGGCGTTTCCTCAAAGTAAGGAATTTATTCGTCCCTTGTATGGTTCAAAGGAGTTTATCACCTCTCTTCCACGAGCTTGCCTTTGGATTGAAAAGGACCGCTTTCCAATCGCAGAAAATATCCCTCCTATCGCCGAGCGTATTAAGAAAGTCCGTAATTCTCGACAATCAGCTAAACAAGATAAGTCAGCCTTGAAACTAGCTGAAAAACCCTATCGGTTTCGGGATCAATATACATCGAAAAACCAGACTATGGTTGTTCCAAGGGTAAGTTCGGAGAATCGGCCTTTCCTTCCTGTTGGTATACTTTCAGCTGTAGCAATTGTCCAAGATCAAGTTCTTGCCCTATACGACGCCCCGCTTTGGAATATGGCCCTCATCGCCTCCCGCCTCCATCTTGTCTGGATTGCCACAGTATGTGGTAAACTCAAAACCGATTTCCGCTACTCCAACACCCTTGGTTGGAACACCTTTCCGGTGCCGACGTTGACGGAGCAGAACAAGCGGGATTTGACGTGCTGCGCGGAGGGGATTCTTTTGGCGCGGGAGGCGCATTTCCCGGCGACCATCGCGGACCTGTATGATCCCGGGGCGATGCCCGACGATCTGCGGGCGGCGCACGAGCGCAACGACGAGACCCTGGAGCGCATCTATATCGGCCGGCGCTTCAAAAACGACACCGAACGCCTCGAAAAGCTTTTTGAGATGTACACGAAGATGACGGGAGGAGCGCATGGGTAACCCGGCAGAAGGTTTTCGAAAAGACAGGAGCGCCAATCGCCGTATTGGCGGGGCGAAGGGGGCTCTTCCGCATGGGAGTGCTGTGAAATTGAACCTTGACCAATCCCACTTTAAAATGTATACATATGATGCAGTTAACCCGCTGCGGCACTTCCAGCGTCGCTTGGGGACCCACGCCCAACAGATTTCCGCATGAGCACACTCTTACACCACCTTGATTTGGCACCTGAAAACGGCAAAGCCCCTTTGCCGGGGCTGGTGTCTGTTCGGGACAGCAGCCTGCCCCCGGGGGATCTGGCCGAGGCGGTGGCCCTGCAGGAGGTCCGCATCCTGCTTCGCGATGAAAAGACGGAGGCGTTGGGGCCGATTGACTACATTTTCTTCCGCCGTTTCGCGGATGGCCGCTCGGCCCAGGTGGCGGCCTATGTGGTGGACAACTCCGACGGGGCGCACGGTCTGGATGAACTGGGAGAACTCCACCGCAAGGTCTGGCTGAACGGGACCGCCCCGCTGCTGTATGTCGAGTGGGAAAGCCGGGTCGATATCCTGCGCTGCGCGGCGGGTCCGGAGTTTTGGAACGCACGCAAAAACATCAGTGAATACAACCCGGCAGAGTCCATCGAGGTGGCTTCTGCGGTTTCAGGGGAACTGGATGCCAAAAAACGTCACAATTTTTCCGCCTTTCGTCTGTCCACCGGGACCTTTTGGGAGGATCCGGCCAACGCGGACTGGGCCAACGCGGACAAATCCGCCCACCACCGCCTGATTCAGGCCGCGATTGACGCGGATCAGGAACTGCAAGCAAACGCGAAAAAGGATGCGGATACCGCCCGCTTAATGCGCCGCCTCTTACTGCTGTTTATTTTCAGCAAATATCTGGAGGACCGCGAGGTTTTCCCCAAGGATTGGTTTGCTCAGTATGCCGGGGGGGCGGGCTCCTTTAAAGATGTGCTGGCGGCGGGAAATCCGGCCAGGGTTCAGGATATGCTTGCCGCGCTGCGGTTAAAATTCAACGGGGATATTTTCGATTTGCCCGACATGGGCACGGTGCTGACCACCAAAACGCTGTCCCGCTTTGTGGAGCTGCTGGACGCGAAGATGATCAAGAACCAACTGTACCTGTGGAAACAATATTCCTTCCGGTACATCCCTGTGGAGGTGTTGAGTCACCTGTACCAGCATTTCGCTCAGGAGGGGACGGGGGCGATTTACACCCCGCCTTTTGTCGCGGATTTGATTTTGGATCAGGTGATGCCCTATGAAAAGCTGACCGGACGGGAAACCGTGCTGGACCCGACCTGCGGCTCCGGGGTGTTTCTGGTGGGGGCCCTGCGCCGTCTGGTGCATCACTGGCAAAACCAGAACGACTGGGACCGACCCGGTGTCCCCAAGCTTAAAGAGATTCTGCGCCGTTCCATTTACGGGGTCGAGAAACTGCCAGAAGCCGCAAACGTAGCCGCCCTCAACCTGGCCCTCGCGGTCTGTGACGCCTTGCTCCCGAACGTGATTTGGAAAAACCTCACCTTCGACAAACTGATGGGACGCAATCTGTTTGAAGGGGATTTTTTTGAGAATCTCGACCCGCTGCGCGCCGCCTGCCCCAAAGGATTCGACATCATCGTCGGCAATCCGCCATTTAAGTCCAAACTCACTCCTGCCGCCGATTCCACACGCCGGGCAGAACTCCGCAAAATCCCCATTCCCGACAAACAAATCGCCTATCGGGTGACCGAAGAATGTATGGACCTGCTGGCGGAGGACGGGGCGCTTTGCCTGCTTCAGCCCAGCGGCATCCTCTACAACGCCAAAACCGTGAAATTCCGCAGTGCCTTTTTGGCGGCGCATACCCTGAAGACGGTGCTCGACTTCAGCGCCATTCGGAATTTGTTCGAAGCCGCCGACACCAAGGCCCTGGCCCTGCTGATGAAGCGTGGGATTCCCTCCGAGGCACACGAAATCCGGCACCTCACCTTCCGGAAAAGCAAAAGTGTGGCCGATGGAATCGGTTTTGAGTTGGATCATTACGACATTCACAGCGTCACTCAGCATGAGGCCGTCAGCGCGCCCTGGATCTGGAAAGCCAATCTGCTCGGCGGCGGACGTCTTGTGCATTTGACCGCCAAAATCATGGAATGGCCGACCTTGAAGGATTTTCTCAAGGAAAAAGGCTGGTCACATGGGGAGGGGTTTATTGTCGGAAAAGACGAAAACCGCAAAAAATCCTGTGAATGGCTGAAAGACAAACCCTTTTTGCCGACTTCAGGGCTGACGGTGAAAGGGATAGATTTGAATGCCATTTCCACTGTGGCGGATCATCGGGTCGTTTTTAGAAGTGTAGCAGAGCGGTTCCAGTCACCCGTATTTTTAATCCGCGAAAATTCCGAACTCCCGTCAGACCTTTGGTTGAAAGGAGATCTAACATTCCATCATAAAATTATCGGCATCAACTCGCCCAAAAATGAAGAAACAGAACTCAAAGCATTTGCGAAAACATTCAAAAAACACAGAAATGAGCTAAAAACATTTTGCATGCTGATCAGCACCCAGTCCCTTGTAGGAAAATCCTCCGCTATTCTGAAGCGGGACATCGAATCTTTGCCTTGGCCGAGTGAGGAAGGTTTTCAAAAACTCGCCTGGTGGGAGGAGCTTCTGCTGGGGGATATCGGTTCCTACTATGCTCCGTTGATTCAAATCGGGCCGAAAGCCGCCGCATTCAATAAAACGGTCTCCGACAAAGCCTTTTCCCAGTATTCCAAGACGTTTGTGCGGCTGCTGTCCACCGTCTACACGAACCTTCGTGCCGGGAAAAATGGGACTGAAGACGGCATCGCGTATCAGGCCTTTCATTTCGGGGACGGCGAGGGCTTAACCTGGGAAAAAGAATGGGCATCCCGTTTGAAAGACGTGCTGATTCACGACGTGAATGTCGCGTTCCGCACCCACCGCATTGTGCGGTTTTATGAGGGGAACACTTTGGTGATTCTCAAGCCGGACCGTTTGCGGAACTGGATACCTTCGACGGCGATCCGGGATGCGGACGAGACCCTGCTGGATTTACAGGAACAGGGGTTTTAAGCGATGGGCGCACGCGGGCATCACAGCGGAAAATTGTCGGCCGTCGCAGTCTGCGACACCCTGGTGAAGCAAACCCTGGAATTTGTGTGGCGTTCTCTTCTTCCCTGGCGGGATGATCCCGAACGTCCGTTTGCGGAGGCCGAAGAGGAATTGAACGCGCAGTTTCATAATTTTCTGCAGTCGCGGGCCATGCATGAGTTCCCCATGGTCCTTTTTCAGCATGAGCAACGTCAAACGGGCGGGCGGCGGGTGGATTTGTCCGCGAAACCCACGAAATCGGTCTTGATTCACGGGTGCCTGCACTCGTGTTATGATCCTTTTCTGGTGATGGAAGGGAAACGCCTGCCCGCGCCCGCCAAATCCCGGGAGCGGGAATATGTCACCGGGGAAACCAAAGCCTCCGGCGGAATCCAGCGCTTCAAATTGGGATTGCATGGCCGGGATCATCGGGTGGCGGTCCTGTTGGGCTACGTGCAAACGGGGACACCCGGCGAGTGGCTGCAAACCGTGAACGCCTGGATTCAGGCGCTGGCGCGGGAGCAGCCGGATGCCTGGGGCGCGGATGAAACCTTGAATGAAAGTGGAGCGGATGCGTCGGGGGTCTGCCTGAAATCCACGTCCGTTCACCCCCGGGAGTCATCCTGTGCGTCGCCCGAAATCCGATTGGAGCATTTCTGGGTGGGGATGAAGACAACTGAGAGGGGGAAGGAATGAGTGGTTATGTTCTGTTTCAAATGTACTCAGGCCGGAGAGCTGAGCTCATTGCGAAAAATGAATTCTACCTGCATCAGGCTCGAAAACGCCTGCTGTCACAGTTTGAGGAGGCTGATATACGAAAAGAGGCCAATGAAGCTGGGGAGCAATTTCTGGTAGAACATGAACGTTATTTCAATCCGGATGTGCACGATGGATCAGAATTTCAAGAAAGGGCTTATGACGCACTGGTTGAACGTTATGAACTGCTGACTGAAATGAGGGACAATGTCAGGTTGAGCACAGTGGCGGGCCTTTTTCATGAATGGGAAAAGAATCTGCGTCAATGGCTTGTGGACGAGATTCTCCATTGGTATTCCGGGAAGAATCTCCACAGTGAGATTTGGAAGAAGCCATTGACTGATTTATTTGCTCTTTTGGAGAGTTTTGGGTGGGACTTAAGGGCTTCAGAAACCTTTCAAGCTTTGGATGCCTGTGGATTGGTTGTGAATGTTTACAAACATGGCAACGGTCGTTCTTTACATAATCTGGCAAACCGCTACCCACGGTTTTTAAACGATCCTTTTGGAGATGTCCGAGCCCCAACAGAAGAATCGCGTTGTCCTCCCGGCTGGGAATACCTAAAGGTAACCGATCAGGATTTGGATGCCTTTTCAAAAGCGATTTCAGCGTTTTGGAGAGATGTGCCGGAAAACGTCCTGAATACACAGATTGAGGATCCTCCTGACTGGTTTATGAAGGCTTATGAAAAAGATCAGGTGGTTGGAGAAACAGCATGAATTTTTCTGCGAATACTGTGAGTCTGAGGGTAAACCAAACCGTCTCGATCTGGAAACCGGTGGAGTATTGAACATGAAAACGAAGATTCGTGAAATTCGGGTGAAAGGATCAGTTGTCAAGGAATCCTTGACAGCTCAAATGTCCTGTTTTGTTGGTGCTATTTGGAAATTTATTTCATCTCAACCGTACTTCCCACCAATGTCCCCGCCGGTTGACTCAAACCTGTCCCTGTGTAAAGAGAGCTGTCTATGACCCATTCCCTGAAAACATTTCCTTCTGTGTCGGTGACCTACGCGGGCGGTGGCGGGTCGGTTCGCGCCAATGAGCTGGGGATGCGGGTGATGCAGGAGCGGGCGTATCAGAAACGGGGGGAGCAATACCTGCTCATCAAGTCGCCGCCGGCTTCGGGGAAAAGCCGGGCGCTGATGTTCATCGCTCTGGACAAGCTGGAGAATCAGGGTTTGAAAAAGGCGCTGATTGTGGTGCCGGAAAAGACCATTGGGGCCAGTTTTGCGGATGAACCGCTTTCGAGCTTCGGTTTTTGGGCGGATTGGCGGGTGGAGCCGCGCTGGAATCTCTGCAACGCCCCCGGCGAGGATGGTGGCAAGGTGGAGTCGGTGCGGGTGTTTCTGGAGAGCGCGGACCGGGTGATGGTGTGCACGCACGCGACCTTCCGCTTCGCGGTGGACCGCTTCGGGGCGGGGGCCTTCGATGACTGTCTGATTGCAGTGGACGAGTTTCACCATGTGTCCTCGAATCCGGACAACAGGCTGGGGGCGCATCTGGCGGAGTTTATTTCGCGCGGGAAAACCCATATCGTGGCCATGACAGGCTCGTATTTCCGCGGCGACGCCGAGGCGGTCCTCCATCCAACGGACGAGGCCCGCTTTGAAACGGTGACATACACCTACTATGAGCAGTTGAGCGGGTATGAGCATCTGAAGCAACTGGACATGGGCTATTACTTTTACGCGGGAAGCTATGCGGATGAGATTCTGCAGGTGCTGAATCCGGAGGAGAAAACCATCGTCCACATCCCCAACGTCAATGCCCGCGAAAGCACCAAGGACAAGATCCGCGAGGTGGAGCACATTCTGGAGGAGCTGGGCGAGTGGCAGGGGGCGGATCCGGTGACCGGGTTTCAGTTGGTGAAAACCCCGGAAGGCCGTGTTTTGAAAATCGCGGATCTGGTGGAGGATGATCCCCGCAAGCGGGACAAGGTGACAGCGGCGCTGAAAGATCCGTCGCAGAAGAACAACCGCGACCATGTGGATATCATCATTGCCCTGGGCATGGCCAAGGAGGGTTTTGACTGGATATGGTGCGAGCACGCGCTGACGGTCGGATACCGTTCGAGTTTGACGGAGATTGTGCAGATCATCGGGCGGGCGACGAGGGACGCGCCCGGCAAGACGCGCTCCCGTTTCACCAATCTGATCGCCGAGCCGGATGCCACCGAGGAGGCGGTCACCGAGGCGGTGAATGACACGCTGAAGGCGATTGCGGCCAGTCTGCTGATGGAACAGGTTTTGGCTCCGCGCTTTGAGTTCAGGCCCAAACGGCCGGAGGCCGGGCCGAGTCCGGGATATGATTACGGTCCTGAAGGCTATCAGGCGGACCGCTGCAATGTGGGGTTTGATCCCGCATCCGGCAAAATTCAGTTGGAACTAAAGGGTCTTGCGGAACCGGCCAGTCCGGAAGCCTCCCGCATTTGTCAGGAGGACCTGACTGAGGTGGTGACGGCTTTTGTGCAGCAAAAAGGGAATCTGGAGCGGGGACTCTTTGACGAGGAACTGGTGCCGGAGGAGCTGACCCAGGTGCGCATGGGGAAAATCATCAAAGAGAAATATCCCGAGCTGACACCTGAGGACCAAGAGGCGGTCCGGCAACACGCGGTGGCGGCGTTGAATGTGATCCAACAGGCGAAAGGATTTTTGTTTCAGGACAGCAGCTCTCCGCCGGAGAAAACGAACACCTCCCTGATAGACGGGGTGAGGCGTTTCGCCATGGATGTCCGTGATCTGGATGTGGATTTGATTGATCGGATTAATCCTTTCGGTGAAGCCTACGCGATTTTGGCGAAATCCATGAACCCGGACCGGCTGCGGCGTCTGCACGAAATCATCGGGGCCAAGCGCGTCAGTCTTTCCTTGGAGGAGGCCCGGGACCTGGCCAGGCGCGCGTTGCGTTTCAAGCAGGAGCGGGGGCGTGTGCCGTCGATGACGGCGGCGGATCCATGGGAAAGGCGGATGGCGGAGGGCGTGGCCTATCTGCAGCAGAAGGTCCGGGAGCAATCCAATGGCTAAGAAGAAGATTACGGACGAGGATATTGACCTGTTGAATGAGCTGGAGGTGGACACCGCTCCGTCTGCTAAGGACTCGGTATCTTCCCGGGAGCAACGAATTCTTGCGGGCTTTGAGGAGATTGTGAGCTTTGCCAGGGAGCAAGGGCGTGTGCCGCAACATGGAGAAGACAACGATATTTTTGAGCGGATCTATGCCGTGCGGCTGGATCGTATCCGCGCCTTGGAAGAGTGCCGGGAACTTCTGAAAGACAAAGATGTTCTCGGTCTGCTCTCGGAAAATCACGGGGGAGGGAGTCTGGTCAAAGAAGTCCCGCAAGAGGATGTCGCGATTTTAGAAGCCCTTGGCGTGGAGGAGGCTCCGGGCGGAGATATCGCCAAACTGGCGTATGTGCGGTCCCGCGAAGAAATTCAGTCGGCGGAAGAAGTCGCCCAAAGACTACCCTGCAAGGATTTTGACAGGTTTCAACCCGTCTTTAAAACCGTTCAGATCGAACTGGATCGCGGAACCCGGGAAACCGTGAAATACCAGGACAATGCCGAAGTGAAGGTGGGGGATCTGTTTGTATTGGATGGGCAGAAAGTGCTGGTGGCCGCGATGGGGGCCCCCGCGATCTCCACCTATGGGCGTCCCAACCCCCGCTTGCGCGTGATTTATGACAACGGAACTGAAAGCGATCTGCTTTTACGCTCCCTGCAGCGTGCTCTGAACAAAGACAAGGCCAGCAGAAGAATTACTGAAACCGGATTCGGACCTCTGTTCTCCGGAACCGGGTCAGAAGAGGATCAACAAAGTGGCGTTATTTACGTCCTGCGAAGCCTGTCTGAGCATTCGTTTATCCAACAAAACCGCGAGGTGATTCATAAGATAGGCGTCACTGGTGGCAGTGTGGAGAAACGCATCGCAAATGCTGAAAAAGATCCGACCTTTCTTCTGGCACCGGTGGAGGTTGTCGGAACGTTCAGGTTGGCAAATCTCAACCGAAGCAAACTGGAAAATCTCCTTCATAAAGTTTTGGCCCCGGCCAGGCTCGACATGGAACTGCAGGATCGCTTCGGATTTGACGTGAACCCAAGGGAGTGGTTTCTCGTTCCTTTCCCGGTCATTGAAGAAGCTGTAGAGCGCATCATCGACGGGAGTATTGGTGATTTTCGATACGATCCAACAGCCGCGAAGTTGTTAAGGTCTAAAGAATGATGAATCAGATTGGCGAAACGGTTTGGGAGAATCAGGTGGAGATTGTGTTTTGTCCGTTTTGCGGGGAGCGCTTGCTGGAGGGTGAACCGCCGGAGGGGTATGGGCGGTTCCGGCACATGGATTGCCGGGAGTGGAAAACGGAGCGTTTGGAGGGGCCGTGAGGATTGCACCTTGTTTGACATCCTCCGTAAGCAGGCTTAGGGATGGGTATGAAATACTTTATCTATCTGTTCTTTATGCTGTTTTCGTTTGCCCGGGCCGAGTTTGTTGTGGAGTCGGTGGCTTACAGTCTCGGGGAGGATTCGTTTGAAGGGGCTCTTGTCTATCCCGGCGATGCGGCCGAATCCGGGGAAAAACTTCCCGGAATTCTGATGGTTCCGAATTGGATGGGGGTGGGGGACCGGGCGATTGAGAAGGCTGAGCGAATTGCGGGCATGGGCTTTGCGGTGTTTGTTGCCGATATGTACGGGGCTGACATTCGTCCTGAAAACACGGATGAGGCGGGTCAGGCGGCCGGGTTTGTGAAGTCGGACCGCGCACTCATGCGGGCCCGCGCGGTCAAAGCGGTTGAGGTTTTTCACGGTCTGGCGGACGATCATCCGGTCCATCCGGAGCAGACGCTGGCGATCGGGTTCTGTTTTGGAGGCACTACCGTGCTTGAACTCGCGCGCGGCGGGACCACCGCCGTTCAGGGTGTGGTTTCGTTTCACGGAAATCTCGACACGCCTGATCCTGAAGACGGCAAACAGATCCGGGTTCCGGTTCTGGTTTTACACGGCGCCGACGATCCAATCGTGCCCGACAGCGAAGTCGCCGCCTTCGTCGCCGAAATGCGCGCCGCCGAAACCGACTGGCAACTGGTTTCGTTTGGCGGGGCGGTGCATTCGTTTACCGATCCCCACGCCGCCATGGAGGGTGTCGCGGAGTACGAACCGAAAACCGCGGCGCGGGCGTTTGAAATGATGCGGGATTTTGCGCGTGAGGTTTTTGGGGAGGATTGAAGGGGTTTTGGGGCGGGGAGGGGTTGCATCCCTTCAGGATGCGGGATGTCATTTCGGGCGGTTCCAGGGACGTTGTCCCTGGCTGGTGAGTTTTACCCCTTCGGGGTAATTCCCCGGGCAAGCCGGGAAAACGCGGGTCGTAGGATGAAATGTCTGCGCGGAACGGGGCGGGGCCGTTCCTTGCGGGACTCAGGTGGCTACGAGGTTGACGAGGCGGCCGGGGACGGCGATTTCTTTGCGGATGGTTTTGCCGGCGAGGGCGGCGGCGACGTCGGGGTGGGCCTTGGCGAGGGCGATGAGTTCGTCTGCGGATGCGGTGGCGGGGACGTTGATACGCGCGCAGGGCTTGCCGGTGATTTGCACGAGGATTTCGACGGAGTCGAGCACCAGGGCGCTTTCGTCGTATTCGGGCCAGGGTTCGTGGGCGAGGGTTTCCGGGTGCCCGAGTTTCTCCCAGAGTTCCTCGCCGAGGTGTGGGGCGAAGGGGCTGAGGAGGAGCACGAAGGGTTCGGCGGCTTCGCGGGGCAGTGAGGTCCATTTGCCGGCGGCATTGACGAATTCCATCATCGCGGCGATGGCGGTGTTGTAGCGCATGCCTTCGATGTCCTCGCCGACCTTTTTGATGAGGCCGTGGATGAGACGGCGCTGTTCTTTGTCGCAGGCGGTGTCGGTGAGCGGGAGTTCGAAGAGCCGCCAGACTTTGTTGAGGAAGCGGTAGACGCCTTCGACCCCTTTCATGGACCAGGGTTTGACCTGCTCGAGGGGTCCCATGAACATTTCGTAGAGACGGAGGGAGTCGGCGCCGTATTGCTTGACGACGTCGTCGGGGTTGATGACGTTGCCGCGGGATTTGGACATCTTGTTGGCTTTGGCGCGGAGCTGGATGGCGGGATCCTGTTTCCACACGAAGTGGTCCCCTTTTTTGACGGCTTCGCTTTCGGGCAGGCGTTCGGCGGTGTAGTCGTGCTCGTTCCGAACTTCGGAAGCGCTGACAGGGGTGTTTTCCGAGTCCCGGAAAAGAGTGTATTCGACTTCGCCGAGGATCATGCCCTGGTTCACGAGGCGGTGGAAGGGTTCCTTGCAGTGGACGACGCCGCAGTCGTAGAGGACTTTGTGCCAGAAGCGGGCGTAGAGGAGATGGAGCACCGCGTGCTCGGCGCCGCCGACGTAAAGGTCGACGGGCATCCAGTATTTTTCTTTGTCGGGGTCGATGAGGGCCTGATCGTTCTGGGGGTCGATGTAGCGCAGGAAATACCAGCAGCTTCCGGCCCACTGGGGCATGGTGTTGGTTTCGCGGCGGGCGGGGCGGCCGGTGGCGGGGTCGGTGGTGTTGAGCCACTGCGGATTGCGGGCGAAGGGCGGGTCGCCCTCGGGGCTGGGTTTGTACTCATCGACGGTGGGGGGCATGAGCGGCAGTTCGTCGAGGGGGACGGGGACCACGGTGCCGTCGTCGAGGTGCAGGAGCGGGAAGGGTTCGCCCCAGTAGCGCTGGCGGCTGAAGAGCCAGTCGCGGAGTTTGTAGTTCACTTTGCCCTGTCCGAGGCCCTTGGATTCGAGCCAGGCAGTGATTTTGGCTTTGGATTCGGTGACCTCAAGGCCGTTGAGGGAAATTTCGTCGTTGGCGGAGTTGACGAGCACGCCGTTGCCGGTGAAGGCTTCTTTGGAGAGGTCGCCTCCGGAGATGACTTCGAGAATGGGGAGGTCGAAGGTTTTGGCGAATTCGTAGTCGCGGTCGTCGTGTCCGGGGACGGCCATGATGGCGCCGGTGCCGTAGGAGATGAGCACGTAATCGGAGGTCCAGACGGGAATCTTTTCGCCGTTGACGGGATTGACGGCATAGCTGCCGGTGAAGACGCCGGTTTTGCCTTTCGCGAGTTCGGTGCGTTCGAGATCGGATTTGAGGGCGGCTTTGTTGCGGTAGTCCTCGACGGCGGCGCGGGTGTCGTCGGTGACGAGTTTGTCGAGCAGCGGATGTTCGGGCGAGACGACCATGTAGGTGGCGCCGAAGAGGGTGTCGGGGCGGGTGGTGTAGACGCGGAGGGAGGCGTCGAGGCCGTCGATGGCGAAATCAACTTCGGCTCCTTCGGATTTGCCGATCCAGTTGCGCTGCATTTCCTTGATGCTTTCGGGCCAGTCGAGATCGTCGAGGTCCGCGAGCAGGCGTTCGGCGTAGGCGGTGATTTTGAGCATCCACTGGCGCATGGGTTTGCGGACGACTGGATGGTCGCCGCGCTCGGAGCGTCCGTTGATGACCTCCTCATTGGCGAGCACGGTGCCGAGGGCGGGGCACCAGTTGACGGGGGCTTCGGCTTCGTAGGCGAGGCCGCGTTCGAAAAGCTTGAGGAAGATCCACTGGGTCCATTTGAAGTAGGCGGGATCGGTGGTGGCGACTTCGCGCTGCCAGTCGTAGGAGAAGCCGAGAGCCTGGAGCTGTTCGCGGAAGCGGTTGATGTTTTTTTCGGTGGTGACGGCGGGGTGGGTGCCGGTCTGGAGGGCGTACTGTTCGGCGGGGAGTCCGAAGGCGTCCCAGCCCATGGGATGGAGGACGTTGAAGCCCTTCATGCGCTTGTGTCGGGTGGTGATGTCGGTGGCGGTGTAGCCTTCGGGATGGCCGACGTGCAGACCGGAGCCGGAGGGATAGGGGAACATGTCCAGGACGTAGTATTTGGGCTTGGAGGTGTCCACATCGTCCGGGGTGCGGAAGGTTTGGTTTTTCAGCCAGTAGGCCTGCCATTTGGGTTCAATGTCGGAAAAGGGGTAGGGCATGGGGTGTCTCGATATTAAGGTGCTTGAAAAGGGTATTTATCTATATTCAGGCAGGGGATAGAGTCAACAAAGAGCGTCAACGGATGAAGAGCGCGGAAGAGACCACGGATCGAAGACCACGGATGAAGAGCGCGGAAGAGACCACGGATCGAAGACCACGGATGAAGAAGGAGAGGTTTCCAACGGATAGCTTCGCCGGACAACGGATGTTTGTTCATAATCTTAATCTTAATCTTAATCGTGATCGTAATCGTAATCCATTCCGTGCAGGCTGAGCTTGCTCGGCCGGCCGCACGCATCTCATTTCAGGAACGGATGGCACTCAAAGACCGCGCATCGAGCTTGCTCGTTGCGCGGAACCATCCTATACCGCTGGATAAGATGGGTTTACGATCCACGGGTAAGCTTGAAGAGCGCAGAAGAGACCGCGGATCGAAGACCACGGATGAAGAGCGCGGAAGAGACCACGGATCGAAGACCACGGATGAAGAGCGCGGAAGAACCGCGGATCGAAGACCACGGATAGCGATGCCGTCCCGCGAATGCAAATGGAGGAGTCCAAAACGGACGTGTGCGCCGAAGCCGGAGGCGAAGGAGCATGGCTTGCGCCGGACAACAGATGAAGAAGGGGGGGGCAACGGATTGCGATGCCAGACGAAAGGTGGAGTCGGGGTTGAAGATGTGTTCTTGACATGGTCATCATTACAGACCATGTTGGTCATATGAAAGTGAAAATTGCTGAACTGAAAACGCATCTTTCCAAATATGTACAAGCTCTTCGTGAGGGAGGCGAACCGGTTGAGGTTTGTGTGCGGGAACAAACCGTGGCCTATCTCACGAAGGCGCAACCTGCGTCTTCGCCGTCTGCAGAGGCGGATCGCGCGTTGGCTGATCGCTTGAAACGGAAGGGGATTCTTCTGCAGCGTCCAGGTTTTGTGACTTCAAGGCGGTTGGAGCCCGGACTCCCCGGAGATCAAAAGAAAATGGAGAACAGTGTGGTGGAGATCCGGAAGGAAAAGGATTGGTAATGAAACTTTTTTATGACACCAGCGCGTGGGTTCCTTTGATCCTTCGGGAAAAGGCTTCGGACCGGATGTGGGACATTAAGCTTGGGGCCTCGGAAATCTGGGCTTGGCGATGGATGCAGGTTGAGACGGAGGCCGCCTTAACCCGCAGGCAGGCCAGCCCGGAGTGTTGGAGGAACTGGTATCTTCTCAAAACAGAGGTCATGTGGGTGGACCTGGATGTGAATGAGTTTGATACACTCTGTTCGTTTAACAGAGCCCTTAAACTGAGGGCCGCGGATACCGGGCACCTTTTTGTGTTCGACAGGCTTTATTCAGAGATTTCGGATCTTCAGCTGCTGACGTTGGATGAAGAAATGTCTGAGGCGGCCAGGCGTTTAGGGCTGCCACTTCAAGAGTGAACGTGCCTTCGGATGGCTTTCGCAGGACAACGGATGAGGGGAGAAGTGGTGTGACCCCGCGAATAGCGTTGCCGTCCCGCGAATGTAAATGGAGGAGTCCAAAACGGACGTGTGCGCCGAAGCCGGAGGCGAAGGAGCATGGCTTCGCCGGACAACGGATGAGGGGAGGGGACAGAACCACGGATAGCTTTGCCGGACAACGGATGAGGGGAGGGGAAAGAACCACGGATAGCTTTGCCGGACCACGGATGAACAAGAGGTGTTTCAAATTTCGTGCGGGCTGAGCTTGCTCGGCCAAACGCACGCATCTCATATCAGGACTGCGTGTGGCCCTTAAACACCGCGCATCGAGCTTGCTCGTTGCGCGGAATCATCTCATACCGTTGGATATGATGGGTTGCGATCCACGAGCAAGCTCGTGGATCGAGGTTTTTTTAGGCTGACGTTTTGTGGAATGATATGATTGCACCCTTGACCGAGCAAGCTCGTTGGGCGAGGGGCGACCGCATGTATCTCTGTGCGGCGGTTTGTCGGACCACGGATGAAGAAGGAGGTGGGGTCACAGAATCGTTCATCTGGAAATATAAAAGAGAACCCGATTTACCTTGTGGTTTTTCTGCTGTTCGGCAATTTAAATTAAATTTATGAAAACGTATATCCTCATCCTTTCATTTCTGCTCTGTACAAATACTGTGTGGAATTATACCCTTGCTGATCAAGGAATTCTTGCGGAGAACCTAACAGGGATCCGATATTCAATGTTGTATAAGTCATATGCTGTTCTAACAAATTTTCCTGAAAACGAGGAGCTGACCCCCTCGAACAGAAGACTTCAGGTTTTCGACTCAGAAACTGGTGATCTCAAGTGGAGCACGGAAGTCGTGCCAGGTTTTAAACAAAATCTGTTTGTTGCGGATGATGGGATGCATATAATTTGGCTATATAACGGAAGACGAAGAAATTTTTACGGTACAGGGGTTTTGAGTCAACAGAGTCGAGAAGAAATTGAAAATATGATTGTTGTTCAGTTTTACCGTCAGAAAAAATTTCTTAAGTCATACACAGTGAAAGAGCTTGGACTTACGGCTGAGGATGTTCAAATCTACTGGCTAAGGTTTTCGACCTTTAGGTATGACGGTCCTGATGTAAAGCTGTTTCAGCATATTCGCGCCAACTTAAATCATCGAAATCCCCTTGTCCTTGATGAGGTAATGCGGTTGATAGGAATGAACGGAAACGTTTGGTATTTTGATATCACTTCCGGTCAAATATTGGAGAAGAAACCCGAAATTTTTATGGACTATCCGGTGCCTTCAATCGCTCCAAGGCGAGATTTTTTTGGTCCCTACGAAAAAAATGAGCGCGAATAGGTTTCTGGACAACAAACAGACATAGAATTAAAGATACTGATCAAGAAAATTTCGGCTTTCGCGCCAAGTGGGGCCGTCCCATAAAAAGGTCAGGATATGGCCGAGAAACAAGCGCTGCCGCAGGTGATGGGGGATGTCGTGCTCTTCGAGGGCGGCGGCGTAGCCGCGGGAATGGCGGGGGCGCACGAGCAGGTCGGCACGGCCGTGATAGAGGTAGGTCGGGGGATGGCGGGCGTTGATATGGTTGACGGGGGAGGCGTCCTGATAGGCTTCCGGATATTCGTCGGGGGTGCCGCCAATGAGTTTGGTGATGAGGGGACTGTCCGGATAGATCCAGAGCATGGTCGGCGCGCCGCCGGCGATGACCGCGCGGACGGGGGAGGTTTCGGGATCCGCCCGGGCGGCGGCGAGGAGAGCCAGATGTGCTCCGGCCGAATAGCCGAGCAGCGCGATGCGGTCCGGATCAACGGGATAGGTCTCGGCCAGCGTGTGCGCAAAGGCGATGGCGGACCGGACATCCTCAAGCTGGGCGGGATGGCGGTGTTCCGGGGCGAGGCGGTAATCGATGTTGAAGGCGGCGTAACCGGCGGCGCTCAGCCGTTCGCCGAATTTGACCATGTCGCTTCGGTCGCGGTTGGTCCATCCGCCTCCGTGAATCACAATGACCAAAGGCTGTTCCGTCTGGTCCGGATTCTCTATGCGGGACACGCTGTCGGCGGGCAGGTACAAATCGCCGGTTTGCCGGTCCTGACCGTTTTCCACGTACGCGATGTTACGAATGATGACCGGGGATGGACGTCGGGACGCGCATCCCGCGAATAAGAGAAGGACAGGGATGCCGCAAAAGAATATTCGTTTTATCATGTGAATGCATCGTTTGCGGACGGGTCTCCTTACGACGGGAATCCAACGGACGGATGAAGAGAGGGGTGGTTTCCAACGGACGTGTGCGCCGAAGCCGGAGGCGAAGGAGCATGGCTTGCGCCGGACAACGGATGAGGGGAGGGAAAGAACCACGGATAGCTTTGCCGGACCACGGATGAAGATGGGGGGGGCAACGGATGGCTTGCGCCGGACAACGGATGTTTGTTCATAATCTTAATCGTAATCGTAATCGTAATCCATTCCGTGCAGGCTGAGCTTGCTCGGCCGACCGCACGCATCTCATTTCAGGAACGGATGGCACTCAAAGACCGCGCATCGAGCTTGCTCGTTGCGCGGAAGCATCTCATGCCGCTTGCTAAGATGTGTTGCGCTCCACGAGCAAGCTCGAAGATCGCTTTTATTTGGGGGGGCTGTTCGTGGAATGAGATGATTGCGCCCTTGCCCGAGCAAGCTCGTAGGGCGCGGAAGAGACCACGGATCGAAGACCACGGATGAAGAAGAGCAGGAAACCCCGCGAATGTAAATTGGAGGAGTCCAAAACGGACGTGTGCGCCGAAGCCGGAGGCGAAGGAGCATGGCTTGCGCCGGACAACGGATGTTTGTTCATAATCTTAATCTTAATCCTAATCGTAATCGTAATCGTAATCCATTCCGTGCAGGCTGAGCTTGCTCGGCCGGCCGCACGCATCTCATTTCAGGAACGGATGGCACTCAAAGACCGCGCATCGAGCTTGCTCGTTGCGCGGAAGCATCTCATGCCGCTTGCTAAGATGTGTTGCGCTCCACGAGCAAGCTCGAAGATCGCTTTTATTTGGGGGGGCTGTTCGTGGAATGAGATGATTGCGCCCTTGCCCGAGCAAGCTCGTAGGGCGCGGAAGAGACCACGGATCGAAGACCACGGATGTTTGTTTCTTAATCGTAATCGTAATCTTAATCGTAATCGTGATTGAAAACGTTTCGGCGATTAAGATCCTGTGAGTTCTTTTGACGCGGGTTCGGCTTTTTCAAGTTCAAGAAGCTCAACCAATGCGTCCAGACGAATTTTTTGCCGATTATTTTCGAAAAGCTGAAAAACGAACACAACAAGGAACGGGGTTAAAAACCTGAAACTCTCATCGTGCCGGAGGAGAGAGACGAGAAGAATGAGCATCGTCAATAACCCCAGGTTTCGAAACGAAACCAATGAGGACAAATAGGTGCCGGGCTCCTCGTGTACGATTTTTTTGAGGCGTTCTTTTTTCTCCAGTTCACGAAGGAGTTGGTTGGCCAGGATTTCTTCTTTGTCCATGCGTATCCTTCAAGTTCAGGGTTTGTTTGAAAGGCTTAAAGGGTTCATAGGGGAGCAGGATGAATATTTCAAGCCGCAGCTTCAAATGGCTTTCCCTTGGCAGGAAGCGGTGTGTGTGTTACGGTTCAGGTCTTATGGCTATGTTTCAATCTGTTTTGTGTTGTGTGTTGTTGGTGTTGGGTCTTTCCTCTTGCGGAGGCGGCGGGGGTGTGGAACGGGATGCCTCCCGGGTGGTGGTGGCGCTGCAGTCGGACGCGACGACGCTGGATCCGCACTCGGCCGCGGACGCGGGGTCGATGCGCATGATCGAGAATCTGTACAGCACCCTGTTCCGGTATACGGAGAATTACGGAGAGGTGGAGCCGGATGTGGTGCGGGAGATGGAGCGGTCGGAGGAGGGAACGGTTTACACCTTTTTCCTGCGGGAGGATGTGCGGTTTCACAGCGGACGGCGGATGACCGCGGAGGATGTGAAGTGGTCGCTGGAGCGGATCCGGGAGGAGGGCATCCGGGCGCAGCAGTTTGAGGCGGTGGAGTCGATGGAGGTGGTGGACGCGCACACGCTGCGGGTGACGCTGTCGGAGCCGTACACGCCGTTTTTGACGGCGCTGGCGCATCCGATGAACGCGATTCTGGACCGGGAGGCGGTGGAGGCGGCCGGGGACCGGTTTGATCAGGCGGCGGCGGGGAGCGGGCCGTTCCGGCTGGCGGAATGGCGGCGGGGGCAGCGGATTCGCCTGGAGGCGTTTGAGGATTATTTTCTGGAGGGACTGCCGAAGCTTCGGGAGATTGAGTTCCGTCCGGTGCCGGACGCGACCTCGGCGAACACGGCCTTGCGGAACGGGGAGATTGATGTGATTCTGGATTTGAATCCGCGGGAGATCAACCGGCTGGCGTCGGCGGCGGGGATCACGGTGCGGTCGGTTCCGGGGACGTTCTGGGAGTATATCGGTTTGAATACACAGGTGGCGCCGCTGGAGGATGTGCGGGTGCGTCAGGCGATCGCTCATGCGGTGGACCGGGAGGCGCTGGCGCGGATGATCAAGTTCGGTCACGCGGAGCCGATCCGCGGAGGGCATATTCCGGAGACGCATCCGGCGCACTGGCTGGAGGCGGTCTATCCGGAACGGGATGTGGAGAAAGCGCGGGCGCTGCTGGCGGAGGCGGGGATCACGGAGACGCTGGAACTGAGCTGTCTGGTGGGGTCGGACTTTGATTATCAGGTGAATGCGGCCCAGGTGATCAAGCAGCAGTTGCTGGACATAGATATTGATGTGACCGTGGAGTCTCTGGAGTCGGGTGTTTTCTTCAGCCGGCTGGGGGCGCATGACTTTGAGATGACGGTGGTGGGCTGGCTGGGGTTTGTGGACGCGGACGAGTGGACGTATGACTTATTCCACAGCGAAGGCGCTTATAATCAGCAGGGCTTTTCGCATGCGGAGGTCGACCGCTTGCTCGAAGGCGGACGGCGGGAGGCGGATGAGGCGCGGCGGATGGCGCTGTATCGGGAGGCGCAGGAGATCATCGCCCGGGAGGCTCCAATGGTGTTTCTGTATTGGAACGACCGCGCGGCGGCCTATGCGGAGGGGCTGAAGGGGTTTGATGTGCATCCGACCCTAACAACCCTGTCGCTGCGGGCGGCGTATTGGACGGAGTGAGCGGAGTTATTGGTAGACCCGGTAGCGGCGGCGGAAGGCGGCGGCGGTGTGTCCGGTGTGCTGCTTGAAGGCGCGGCAGAAATTTTCCGTGTTCAGGTAGCCCACTTCGGCGGCGATTTGTTTGACGGGGTCGGGGGTGGTCACCAGGCGGTGGCGCGCGGCGCGCATGCGCTGCTGGATGAGGTATTGGTGCGGGCTCATGTGAACGGATTCTTTAAAGCGGGCCTGCAAATGCGAGGCGCTGAGTCCGACGGATTCGGCCAGATCCGCCACTTTCACATCGCGCATATACTCCTTTTCGATCCTGGACATGACCGCCGAGACCCGGGGCGGGATTTGATCCCGCCGGCTTTGGCGCCGGTCAAGTTCCAGCCGGAAGCGCAACTGGGCCCAAATGAGGTTGCCCAGCACGAGACGGTCGATGTTGGCGTGATGGTAGGCGAAGAGCATTTCCCGGCAAAAGCGGACCGCCTCATCGGCATCGCGCCACTGGAAGGCCCGGGGCCAGTCGTCCGAATCCGGCCGACACATGAACTGAAATTTGGCGGTCATGCATTCGTAGTGTTCGTTTTCCGGTGAACGGAACACGGTTTGGGTTCCCGGGAAATGGGCGAAAATCCAGCCCGGTCCGCACAGGGTTTTGTCGTCCGGCGCGTAGACGCGTCCCCGGGTGATGAGTTCGAAATACAGTTCGTTCTCCGGAATTCCCCGGGGCTGGGGGGCTCCGCCGGGCTGGCTGATGAAGAAACCCAAATGCAAGGGCCGGGTGAGGTCGGGCTTAAATTGTTTTTCACTATAAATCATCGTTTTTATCAATCTTTATGTTTGGACATTCCTGAAAACAAGGTCTATTCCTTTAAAATACGCAGTATTTATCAATCTTAATCGAAAGAGATCCCATCATGCCCGAACTGACCGTCCAACTTTACAGTGTCCGCGAACTCGCGAAACAGAATTATGAAGCCACCCTCCGCGCGATCGCGGACATCGGATTCACCTGCGTGGAGCCGGCCGGGTATCCGGGCGCGACACCTGAGGCGGCATCCAAATTGTTCAAAGAGCTGGGGCTTCGTGCTCCGTCCTGTCACGGCGGGCTTCCGCTGGGTGAGAATAAAAACCGGATCATTGAGGAGGCGCTGATGATGGGGCACGAGGCGGTGATTACCGGATGTCCGCCGAATTTCCGTGAGGATTACACCTCGCTGGACCGGGTCCGCGCGTTGGCGGAATTGTATTCCGAAGCCGCGGAAAACGCGGCCCCGCACGGGATCCAGGTCGGGTATCACAATCACGACTGGGATTTGGCGGAGATCGAGGGTCGGCGCGGATATCAGGTGTTTCTGGAAAACACGCCCGAAAGCGTGCTGTGGGAGGCGGATATTTTCTGGGTGGCGCGTGCGGGACTGGACCCGAGCGCGTTTATACAGGAAATTGGTGCCCGGGGGAAATTCCTTCACTTTAAAGACGGGGTGGTCAGCGGGGGCGAGGCGTTTCATGAGAAAGAAACCGCAGACGGTAAAATCATGGTCAGCGACGCCACGCCCTTTTTGCCGGCGGGCCGGGGCCAGGTGGATCTGTTGGCGGCGTCCAGGGCGGCGGTTCATGCCGACTACATTGCGGTGGAGCTTGACAGCTACCCCGGCGACATGATGGAAGCGGTTGCGGAAAGTTACCGCTATCTCACCGGAAACGGCATCGCCACCGGCCGCAAATAATTCATTTTCAGGAGAACCCCCATGAGCACCCCCAAAAAAATCAACGTCGGCATCATTGGATGCGGCAATATTTCCCAGGCCTATTTTAACGGAGCCAAAACGTTTGAAGTTCTCAACGTGGTTTCCTGCGCGGACCTCAACGCCGCCGCGGCCGAGGCCAAAGCGGTGGAGAACGGCTGCAAGGCCGAGTCCGTGGAGGAACTGCTGGCGAATCCGGAAGTGGATTTGGTGATCAACCTCACGATTCCGGCCGTGCATGCGGAGGTCAGTATGATGGCCTTGAACGCGGGCAAACATGTGCATTGCGAGAAGCCGCTGGCGGTGCATTTGGAGGATGCGAAAGCGGTGCTGGATCTGGCGGCGGAGAAAAATCTGCTGGTGGGCTGCGCTCCGGACACGTTTATGGGCGCGGGATTCCAAACCTGCCGCAAGCTGGTGGATGACGGCTGGCTGGGCCGGGTGGTGGGCGGCACCGCGTTCATGATGGGACGGGGGCCGGAGTCCTGGCATCCGAATCCGGCGTTTTTCTATGAAATCGGCGGCGGACCGATGTTTGATATGGGGCCGTATTACATTACCGCCCTGGTGCATTTGCTGGGTCCGGTGAAGCGTGTGAGCGCGGTCACCACGCGCGCGTTTGAGACCCGCATCGCCACCTGCGAGGCGCAGTTCGGCAAAGAACTGCCGGTGCATGTGCCCACCCACAACTCGGGGACCCTGGAGTTTCATTCCGGGGCGGTGATCACGGTGACCGTTTCTTTCGATGTGTACAAACATCAGCACAAGCCGATTGAGCTGTACGGCACCGAAGGATCGCTTCAGTGTCCCGACCCGAACACCTTCGGCGGACCGGTGGCGGTGTGGACGCCGACCGGCGGCGAATGGCGGGAGCAGGCCTTCAGTCACCGGTATGCCAAAAACTTCCGCAGCATCGGCGCGGCCGACATGGCCATGGCCATTCTGTCCGGCGGCGCGCACAAGCACCGCGCGAGCGGAGAGCTGGCGTATCACGCGCTGGAGGTCATGCATGCCTTCGAGAAATCCTCGGAGTCCGGTCAGCATATTGTGATTGAATCCAAGCCGCCGCAGCCCGCGCCGCTTCCGCTGGGTCTGATTGAGGGGCGGCTGGGGTAGTCTGCACCGCACAAGAACCGTCAGGCCGGTCAGGTTAAAACGGAATGATCCATTTCAGGCCTCCGCCTCGTACCGATTGAGCCGCACCTTCAGTGCTCTGCCTGGATTTGCGGTCAAAAGCCCGGTCCTGACGGACCGGGCTTTGTAAAGTCGGGCCCTTGGCCCTGCGTTTGTTTTACCAATTCCGGGATGCGCTGTTTTCTTTGGCCAGGTCAATGAGTTCACGCAGGAGTCCGTTCACCGAACCGGAGAGGGTTCCGTCCTCGATTCGAATTGTGAAGAGTTCCTTGAGAGGTCGGGGCTTGCCCCGGCAGGGTTTAGGGGCTATGGTTTCGGCATGAAAACATTAGGCGTGATTGCGAATCTGGATAAACCCGGGGCCGGGGAGGCGTTGCGGGAGCTGGTGGAGATGGCCGGCTCTTTGGCGGTGGATCTGGTGTTTGATCCGGAATGTCTGGCGGTTCTTCCGGACGTTGAGACGCTGGAGGTGGAGGCGTTTCCGGGGCGGGTGGAGGCGGCGCTGACGCTGGGTGGGGACGGAACCCTGCTGGGGGCGGTGCGGAAAATGGGGCATGATCCGGTTCCGCTGCTGGGGGTGAATCTGGGGAAGCTGGGGTTTCTGACGGGGGTAACCGCGCATGAGCTGGAGGCGGCGGTTCAGGCCCTGGTTGCGGGGGAAACGGTGGCGTCGCGGCGGCGGCTGATGGAATGCGAGTTTGACGGCAAGCGGGAACTGGCGCTGAATGATGTGGTGATGAGCTGGGGAAACAGTTCGCATATCGCGCATCTGGAGGTGAGTGTGGACGGTCATGCAATCACTACGTACACCTGCGACGGGCTGATTATCGCCTCGCCCACGGGGAGCACCGGGCATTCGCTTTCGGCCGGCGGGCCGGTGCTGGTTCCGGAGTGCGACGCGCGGGTGATTTGTCCGATTTGTCCGCACGCGATGACGGTGCGGCCGGTGGTGTTGCCGGGCGGGGTGACGGTCCGGGTGAAGGTGTGCGATCATTCCAAGTCGCTGGTGCTGGCGTGTGACGGTCAGTTGTTCGATGAGGTGACGCCCGGCGGGGTGGTCAAGGTGTGCCCGTCGGAGGTGACGGTGGATCTGTTGCATCTGCCGGGGTACCGCTATTGGGATGTGCTGCGGGAAAAACTTCATTGGCGGGGAAGCGCGGTCAATGCGGGCGGGTCTTGACTTCCGGCGGCAAGTTCGGCAAATGACAGGTATGAAATCATTTTTATCGTTCTTGTTTTTGGGTTGGGCTTTTTTTCTGACGGGTTGCGCCTCGGATCCGAGGCCCTTGCCGGTGCCTCCGCAGTGGGAAGAGCCGGAGCCGCAGGAGGAGGAGCCGGTGGTTGAGGAGGCGGGGGAGGTTCCCGACCTGGCGGAGGGGGTCCGGCTTTTCCACGAGGATCAGGAGGTTTCGATGGAGGCGCTGGCGCGGGGGCGGGTCCCCGAAGGCGGGCTGATTCAAATCGCGGCGCGGCCGGATGTGCGGCATTCGGCGGTGTCGGAAACGCTGATTCAACTGCATTCGATGGGGTTCCTGGTGGGCATTCGCACTGAGCGCCCCGAAGGAGAACGTGAACAGGGAACCGGGGAATGAGCGGGCCGGAGGAGCCGGTTCGGCGCGCCGCGGATTTGGAGATTAAAGATGCGCAGATTATTTTCCGCGCGGTCTGGGATGGCTTACTGGAAGAGTTCGGGGAGACCGAACTGCGTTTTCCAAAAGAACTGATTCTGCTCGGCGGCGCGCCGGGGGCCGGTAAAGGCACGCAGACGGAATTCATTATGGATGTGCGGGGGTTGACCTGTGATCCGATTGTGGTGAGCAGTCTGCTGAACACCCCGCAGGCGGAAAAGATTAAAGCCGAGGGCGGCATGGTGGGGGACCGGGAGGTTATCGGGATTGTGTTCCGGGAATTGCTGAAACTGGAATATCGCGACGGGGCGATTCTGGACGGCTTCCCGCGGACGACGGTGCAGGTGGAGTGTCTCAAACTGCTGATCCACAAGATGAATGAACTGTGGCGGAAGCATCACGGCACGCCGCTGGCGCGTCAGTTTCGCAAACCGACGATTCATGTGGTGATTCTGTTTGTGGAGGAGAAGACGAGTATTGACCGTCAGTTAAGACGCGGCCGTGAAATCGAGGCGCACAACCGGGAGGTGGAGGAGACCGGGATCGGTGAATTGCAGGAGCTGCGTCCGACGGATTTGGACGTGAACGCGGCGCGGCGGCGGTACCGGGTGTTCAAGGAGCAGACATGGGAGGCGCTGACCTCCCTGAAAGAGCATTTCTTTTATCATTTCATCAACGCGCAGGGCGACATCCCGGAGGTGGAGAAAAATATCCTGCGCGAAATGCAGTATCAGAGTTCGCTGGAACTGGATCCGACCACGTACGATTTGTTGCGTCATATTCCGGTGGCGCAGGAGATTGTGGTTCACGCCCGGCAGGAACTGGTGCATCGCCTGGACGCCTACGCGATCGACAAGCAGGCGAAATTCCAGGAGGTTTTGCGGTTTATTGATGAGAAGCTCATGCCGATTGTGATTCGTCACGCGATTACCGGGCTGGCGATGATCAACACGGAGACCAGTCTGCTGGATGACGGCGAGGCGGTGGCGATGTTGATTGATGTGCTTTCGGACCGCGGATACCGCACGGTGGTGGACATCCACAAGATCGAGGTGCCGGAGCGCTTTGATTTGCAAACCGGCCGCATCCTGTGCCGCACCAAGAAGGTGTACCGGATTCAGGTGCGTTTTCTGGGGTCGACGATTCGACGGGGATAAGCACCGCCGGCGGCGGCAGCGGAGGGGGGGGTAATGGGGTAATGAGGTAATGGGGTGTTGGGGAATGGGTTGATGGAAATTCCAACACAACATCAAAACAGAACCCCATCACTCCGGGTCTCACCCAGACCCTATTCTTCGCGCAGAAGTTCGGGCGGAATTTGGATTTTCCGCAGTTTGGGGGCGATGACGATCTGGCAATAGGGGACGTCGGGATTGCGGTTGAAGTAATCCTGGTGGTACTCTTCCGCCGGATAAAAGCGGGGAGCGTCCTGAACCTGGGTAACAATGGGGTCCTCGAACACGTTTTCCCGGCTCAACTCTTCGATTTTGGCCCGGGCGGTGCGAAGCTGTCCGTCGGAGTAAGTGAAAATCACCGAGCGGTACTGGGTGCCGATATCCGCACCCTGCCGGTTGAGGGTGGTGGGGTCATGAATAGCAAAGAAGACGGTGAGGAGGTCTTCATAGCGAATGACTTCGGGGTCGAAGGTGACCTGCACGACTTCGGCATGGCCGCTGCGGCCGCTGGTCACATCGCGGTAGGTCGGGTTGGGCATGCTGCCGCCCTGGTAGCCGGAAACGACGGATTCAACGCCTTTGAGGCGCTGAAAAAACACTTCGATGCACCAGAAACAGCCCCCGCCGAAGGAGGCGGTTTCGAGCCGGGCGGGTTGGGGAGCGGATTGGGGAGCGGGTTGGGGAGCGGTTTGGGGGGTGTCGGCTTGCATGGGATACACTGCGGCCATTAGCGCAAAAAACAAGGTGAGGCGGAGGGATTTCATGCTTGAGCATACGACGGGGGCGCAAATTGTCCAGTGACCAGCCAATGGGATGACATGGGTAGGCACTTGTCTCCACTTCCAATCTACGGTGGAGTCAAGTGCAGGATGAATGCACGGCGAATGGCGTTGCCGTCCCGCGAAAAATTTCGTTGCTTTCCTTCAGGATCTGCGGTCTAATTGGACACAGGTTCCTGTGCAACGGTTCACCCAAGGAGTTCTCTTATGAAAATGTTATGGCTCGATGTTAAGAAACTGGCGGTTTTTTCGGCTCTGATTTGTTTCCCGGCTTTTGTGATGGGGAGCTGGACGCGGGTCGGCGAGGCGCAGGCCGGCGGTGATGCCAAAGAGTTCGGCGCCTCCGGGCGCGCGGATACGGTGCGGATTCTCTGCAAAGAGGGCTTTGTGGTGATCAATACCCTGGTGGTGCGGGAGGGGAGCGAACGCGAGTCGTTTCGGGTGACCCGGCGGCTGACCGCCGGCGAGTCGGTGGAGATCAGCCTGGGCAGTCTCCGGAATGTTACGGGTCTGCGGATCAGTGACAGCGGCCGGGGGCGCTATGAGGTGCAGATGCGGGGCGGTTCCGAACCGGCCGCGCCCCGGAGCGGCGGATTCAAGCGGGTGGCGGAATTGACGGCGGGAGGCGATGCGAAAGAGGTCGCGGTGAATGAGCGGGTGCGCACGGTGCGGATTCAGTGTGTTTCCGGAACGGTCACGGTGAACACAGTGGTGGTGCGCGACGGGGCGGCGCGCAGGTCGATTCCGGTGACCCGCAGGCTGTCGGACGGTGAGCATGTGGATTTGGAACTTGGCTCCGGGGAAAACGTCAGCGGGTTGCGCATTAGCGACGGCGGTGGCGGGCGGTATCAGGTGCTGATTCGCTGATGGAGTGCCGGGGCAGGATGCCCCGCGT
Organism: Verrucomicrobiota bacterium; assembly: GCA_020831625.1. Classification (GTDB taxonomy): domain Bacteria; phylum Verrucomicrobiota; class Kiritimatiellia; order SS1-B-03-39; family UBA6053; genus PXAS01. The sequence continues at coordinate 32,788 of JAFIGD010000052.1, forward strand.
CCGGCTGGGGGAGTGCCGGGGCAGGATGCCCCGC
>JAFIGD010000053.1 GCA_020831625.1 Verrucomicrobiota bacterium
GCCTATAATATTTATGCCCTAGGGAATGAGCTTTCACCAATTCCGGGATGCGCCCATTGAACATCTCCCGGTCACAAAAAGGTTGAGCTGAATCTTTGCATGCGCTACTGCTGGAGCAGAATGAACAAGAATAAACCCAAAAAGAAACAGCCTAAGATTCACTGCGATGAGAACGGTCAATTCCGATATGAGACCTATTTTATTGGCGGAAAACAAAAGCGCAGGAAAATCCGCATGATTGAGGGAATGGATGCCGAAGAATTTATTCGGTTGAATGCGGATGACATCTGGTTGAAGCAGGAAGGCTGTTACGAGATTCTCCATGAAAGAGAGATGAACGGGTAGAAACCAGTCTCCATCAGTGGTTCACCCCCACCCTGCCCCACAGCCCCTCTCCAACATCCCCCCGTGCCTCACAGCCCTATCCGTGTCCATCCGTGTTTATCCGTGGTTCACCCCTCTCTGCCCCACAGCCCTTCGTTTCCTTCCTTCCCTTCTGTTCAAAACCCCTCTCTGCCCCAAAGATCCGTGTACACCCAAACGCCTCCCACGGAAGCCGCACACACGCCATCCGCATCGGAAACGCCCGCACCTCCCCCAGCGCCCGCATTTCCCGCGCCGCCCAGTCCCCCGTCCAATCCGCATCCCCCGCAAAATAGGCCAGCGCCTCCCGCAGCCGGACCTCCGCAGCCTCCGGCACACACCCCGTCACCGCCTCCGCCAGAACCGCCGCCGACGCCAGCGTGATCGCGCAGGCCTGCGCCCGGTACCTCACCCGCACCCGCCCGGTCTCATCCACCGACACCCCAAGCTCCACCTCATCCCCGCAGGCCGGATTCCGACGCGCCACACCCGCCGCGTCAAGCGCCGCGACCTTGAAGCGCGTGTCCTTTGAACACTGAAGTAAAATATCCTGATACATAAGCGGGTAAGGAAACACCTTTCCCGGACGTATTATCTGTCCTATGAACATATTCAGTAAAAAAACACCCGAAAAGAAACTCCGCACCCAATACGAAACCCTCATGAAAGAGGCCATGACCGCCCAGCGCGGCGGCGACATCGTCAAAAGCTCCGAACTCCACGCTCAGGCCGAAGCCGTCCTTAAGCAACTCGACGATCTAAAAAGCAATCCAACGACTTAATGAATCGGAGTTGAAAGATAGAGGGCTTCCAGTTTTTCACGGGCCCAGGGGGTCTTGCGGAGAAACTTCAGACTGGAATTGATGGAGGGGTCATTCTGAAAGCAGCGGAAATCCAAACGCGCCGCCAGACCGCTCCATTCATAATGGGCCACCAGCTTTCTCAACATGTGTTCAAGCGTAATCCCGTGCAGGGGATCATTGGGGTGTTCATTCATCCCAAAGTCCTCACTTCAGCTTTTTCGCCTGTTTGGCCTGTTTCTTTTCTTTGGGGCTCAGCGCCGCTTTTTTCCGGGTTTCTTTGCCGCCTTTATCTTTTTTGCCTTTTTCGCCCATGACCGTGTCCTTTTGTTGAGGTTGACCCGATAAGATACCAGATTTCATGCAAAAGTCGCGCCCATTCGTCACTTCAAATTTTTCTTCCCAGTTGTCTTGCGGCCCGCGCCTCTTGTCTTTAGAGATGGCACATGATTTCAAACGAGTATCTTTCCAATATCACCGCCCGGCTTCAGGAGCTGGAAGCCCAAATGTCCCGCCCGGAGGTCGCCGGCAGCCGGGAAAAGATGAAAACCCTCTTCGCCGAGCATAAACAATGCAAAAAACGGCAGCAGGTCGCCTCCGACTTCCTCGCGGTCGCCGGACAGCTCGCCGAGGCCCGCGCCATGCTGGAGGATCCCAAACTGGATCCTGACATGCGTGAAATGGCGGAACTGGAGGCCGCCGAACTCACCGAAAAGCTCCCCGCCGCCGAAAAACAAATGCAGCGGGCGCTTCTCGATCCCGATCCCCACGACTCCCGCAACGTCGTGCTCGAAATCCGCGCCGGCACCGGCGGCGAGGAGGCCGCCCTCTTCGCGGCCGATCTCTTCCGCATGTACTCCCGCTACGCGGAAAACAACAAATGGTCCTGCAAAATCCTCGACGCCGCCGACGCCGACATGGGCGGCTACAAAGAAATCATCGCCGCCATTGAAGGCGAGGATGTCTACAAAAAACTCAAGTACGAAAGCGGAGTCCACCGCGTCCAGCGCGTGCCCGCAACCGAGGCCAGCGGCCGCATCCACACCTCCGCCGCCACCGTCGCCATCCTCCCCGAAGCCGAGGAGGTCGACGATGTGCCCATCAAGCCCGAGGAAATCCGCATCGACATTTTCCGCAGCTCCGGCCCCGGCGGCCAGTCCGTCAACACCACCGACAGCGCCGTCCGCATCACCCACCTCCCCACCGGCCTCATCGTCCAGTGCCAGGACGAAAAATCCCAGCACCGCAACCGCGAAAAAGCCATGCAGGTGCTCAAGTCCCGGCTGCTCGACCAAATGCGCCGCGAAGAGGACGCCAAACGCGCCGGGGACCGCAAAGACATGATCGGCACCGGCGACCGCAGCGAACGCATCCGCACCTACAACTATCCGCAAAACCGCATCTCCGATCACCGCATCAACCTCACCCTCTACCACCTCGACCGCATCGTCGAAGGCGACCTCGACCAGCTCATCGAACCCCTCGTCGATCACGACACCGAAGTCCGCGTAAACATCGAACTCGGTGAAACGCTTTAAGGTGTCCATCCGTGGTTGAATTTCTCATCACCCCTGCTGCCTTAGATGTTGTACGCCAGCTTCCTGTTTGACCTCATCCTCTCCATCGCCCTGGTGGTGCTCGGCATGATCACCCTGCAACAGAAAACCCCGCGCGAAGCGGTGGTGCAGCTCATGATCTTCGGCCTCCTTGTCGCCCTGTCCTGGATCCGCATCGACGCCCCCGACCTCGCCCTCACCGAAGCCGCCATCGGCTCCGGGGTCACCGGAGCCCTGCTGCTCGCCGCCCTGCGGCGCCTCGGCCTGAACCAGCGCTTTCCCGACCCCGCGCCCGCCGCAATCCGCCTGCCGGTCACCCTCGGCTGCGCCGCCCTCGGATTCCTGCTCAGCGTCATCCTCATCCAGTCCTGGGACGAACCCGCCGGCCTCACCGACATCGTGTACCAAAACATCGAATTCAGCGGCAGCGCCAACCCCGTCACCGCCGTGATTCTCAATTTCCGGGCCTTCGACACCCTGCTCGAAATCGGCGTCCTCCTCGTCGCCGCCCTCAGCGTCTACACCCTCTCCGGACCCGCCGGCGGCACCCCCGTCCGCCCGCCCGGCCCCATTTTCAATCTCTACCTCCGCTGGATGACCCCCGTCTTCTGGCTCGTCACCCTCTACATGGTCTGGATCGGCGGCCGCGCCCCCGGCGGCGCGTTCCAGGCCGGAGCCCTCCTCTCCGGCCTCGGAGCCCTCACCCTCCTCGGCCCCTCCCCCTGGCCCATGCGCCTCCGCCGCCGCGTCGTCCGCTGGGGGCTCACACTCGGCTTCGGCCTCTTTCTCTTCGCCGCCGCCTGGCTCTGGCGCTACGGAAATCTCCTCACCTACCCGCAGAATCACGCCAAAACCTGGATCCTCATCATCGAAATCGCCTGCACCCTCAGCATCGGCATCTCCCTCACCGTCATGTTCGCCGGCTGCGCCGGTTGGCTCCACGAGGATCCGGAGGCCGCCGCATGACCCTTCCGCCCGGAGCCCTCCTCTACGCCCTCGCCGGGGTCTGGATCACCGTCATCGGCCTCCGCGGCGTCCTCGCCGAAGAGGACTGGTTCCGCAAAATCGTCGGCGCCAACGTCATGGGCAGCGGCGTGTTCCTCCTCCTCGTCGCCCTCGCCCGCCGCGCCCCCGACGGCCCGCCCGACCCCGTGCCCCACGGCATGATCCTCACCGGACTCGTCGTCGCCGTCAGCGCCACCGCCCTCATGCTCGCCCTGCTTGGCTTTCTCAATGACCGCGAAAACGGGGAGGACGACACATGATCGCCCCCCCCTGGCTCCTCTCCCTCCCTGTCATTTTTCCGCTCATCCTCGGGGTGTTCACCCTCCTCATTCCCGCCCACACCCTTAAACAGGCCGGAAAAACCGGGGCCGTCGCCACCGCCGTCACCACCCTGCCCTGCCTCCAGTGGGTCTGGCAGGCCGGCCCCCTCCATCAAACCCTCGGCGGCTGGGGAGCCCCCCTCGGAATCGATCTCTATCTCGACGGCCTTTCCTGCCTCTTCCTCCTCTTCGCCGCCCTCACCGGTCTCGGCATCAGCTTCTACGCCACCGAATATTTTCCCCGGTCCGCCGAAGGCCACCGCTCCCGCACCGACCTCTTCTGGCCGCTGTGGTTTGTCACCTGGGGCGGCATCAACTCGCTCTTCCTCACCCTCGACCTCTTCAACATCTACGTCACCCTCGAACTCATCAGCATCGCCGGCACCGGCCTCATCCTCATCGCCGGCACCCGCGGGGCCATCCGCGCCGCCCTCCAATACCAAATGCAGGCCCTCATCGCCGGCCTCGTCTACCTCCTCGGTGTCGGTCTCGTCTACAACGCCCTCGGCACCCTCGATCTCCAGCTCATCGCCGCCGAACTTACCCCCTCGCCGATGATCCTCACCGGACTCGCCCTCATGGTCACCGGACTCATTATCAAAGCCGCCCTCTTCCCGGTCCACTTCTGGCTGCCGCCCGCGCACGCCGACGCCCCCGCGCCCGTCAGCGCCGTCCTCTCCGGCCTCGTCGTCACCGTCGCCTACGTCATCGTCTTCCGCCTCTGGTTCGCCGGATTCCACACCATCGCCCCCAACCTCGTTCCCCGCCTCATGGGCGTCCTCGGCGCCGTCGGCATCGTCTGGGGCGGCATCCTCGCCCTCCGCCAGGAACGCCTCAAACGCGTCCTCGCCTATTCCACCGTCAGCCAGGTCGGCTACCTCTTCCTCGTCTTTTCCCTCACCCTCGACAGCCCCGCCGCAGAAGGCCTCGTCTGGGCCGGCACCGTCTACATGGCCGTCGCCCACGGCCTCGCCAAAAGCGCCGCCTTCCTCGCCGCCGGCTGTCTCCAGAAAACCGAAGGATCCGACACCCTCACCGCCCTCCGCGGCGCCGCTCTCCGCCAGCCCGCCGCCGTCATCGTCCTCGCCCTCGCCTCCATCAACCTCATCGGCCTCCCGCCCTCCACCGGATTCATCGGCAAATGGATGCTGCTCAAAGCCTCCTTCTACACCCGACAGTGGGGCATCGCCTTCGTCATTCTCGGCGGCGGCCTCCTCGCCGCCGCCTACCTCTTCCGGGTCTTCGAAGTGCTCATGAACCCGCCCGACCGCGCCGCCGCCCCCGACACCGCGAAGCCCCCCCTGCCCCTCAGCCGGGGCATCCTCTTCCCCGCCATGCTCCTCGCCCTGGCCACCCTCATTCCCGTCCTCTACATCACCGCCCCCGAAGAACTCCTCCGCATCGGCGCCCCCGTGAGCTTCAGCCGCTTCATCACCCCCGGAGCCGCGCAATGATCTCCCCCATGATCTCACCCATGATCTCACCCTGGCTCATGCCCCTCGCCTCCCTCTTCCCGCTCCTCCTCGCCGGATGCGCCGCGCACCGCCGCCTCAAAGAACATATCCTGCTCCTCCTCCCGCTCGCGGCCCTCCCCGCCCTCGCCGCTGGACTCCTCCTCCCCGACGGCGCGTCCATCACCCTCCCCAACGCCCTCCTCGAAGCCTCCTGGACCATGGACCCCACCGGACGCCTCTTCCAGCTCTTCACCGCCTCCGGATGGCTCTTCGCTGGACTCTACGCCGTTTTTTACTTCAAAACCGACCCCCATAAAGGCCGCTTTGCCGTCCCCTTCCTCATCGCCATGAGCGGGAATTTCCTGCTCCCCACCACCTCCGACGCCGTCACCTTCTACAGCGGCTTCGCGGTCATGAGCTTCGCCTCCTGGGGCCTCGTCGTCCACTCCGGCACCGAAGAGGCCCGCCGCGCCGGACGCATCTACCTCGCCCTCGTCGTCCTCGGCGAACTCATGGTCTTTCCCGGACTCGTCAAAGGCGTCCTCTGGGCCGAAACCGCCGACCTCGCCGCCATCCGCACCCACTGGGCCCTCGACCCCGACCCGCGCCTGCAGATTTTTCTCATCTTCTTCGGTTTCGCCATCAAAGCCGGTCTCTTCCCCCTCCACTTCTGGCTCCCCCTCGCCCATCCCGTCGCCCCCACCCCCGCCAGCGCCGTGCTCTCCGGCTGCATGGTCAAAGCCGGCCTCCTTGCCTGGATCCGCCTCATTCCCCTCGGCGAATTCCCCATGCCCGTCCTCGGACACACCGCCGCGGGTCTCGCCGCCTGCGGCCTGATCCTCAGCCTGCTCTGCGGACTCACCCAGACCAACCCCAAAGCCCTGCTCGCCTACTCCAGCGTCAGCAAAATGAGCCTTATCGTGCTCCTCCTCGCCCCGGCCATGCTCGAACCCGCCCTCACCGCCCCCGCCCTTGCCGCCGCCCTCCTCTACGCCGGATTCCACTCCCTCCACAAAACCGCCCTCTTCCTCGGATCCACCCTCACCGCCAAACTCGGTTCCAGGGCCCAACTCCCCCTCCTCCTCCTCTGCGCCTCCTTCGCCGGACTCCCCTGGCTCAGCGGAGCGCTCCTCAAGGTGCCCATCAAAGCCCTCCACGACCACATCGCCTTTCCCGGAGCCAACCTCTACCTCAACCTCTTCAACCTCGCCGCATTCCTCACCCTCCTGCTCATGGCCCGCTTCTTCATGCTCACCCGCCCCGCCGCGAATCCCGCCGCCCCCAAACCCTCCCGCGGTCTCGCCCTCACCTGGGGCCTCGCCACCCTCACCGCCCTCGCCATGCCCGCCCTCCTTATCCCGCTCAACCTCCTGCCCGCGACCGACACCGTCTACACCCCCGTCAAACCCTGGCTCGACCCCGTCTTCGCCCTCGCGCTTGTCACCCTCATTCTCTACAGCGCCATCCGTCCCCGGCTGCCCCGGCCCGTTCCGCCCGGCGATCTCTTTCACATCCTTCCCCGACTCCCCTGCGGCTCCCTGAACCGCCTGCAAACCGCGATCCAGCACATGGAAAGCCACTTCAGCCGCCCCGCCGGCGGCCTCATTTACCTCTCCCTCATCCTGCTCTTCCTCCTCCTCATCCGGCAATGATTTCCCCGCATGTCGGCATTCTACAACCCGACCGAGGCCTCACCCACCTCTCTCAATTCCCCGAAGTTCTCACAACATGAAAACTACGCCCCTGTATGTTCTTTGATTTCTTTATAACGAGCAAAAGAACAAACAATACTGTTGATTTCCAATATGTAATACCTGTATGGTGAGATCCAAACAGAATACAGACTTTACATAAGGAGATCTGATGAGAACCCTAGGATTGGATTTAGGCACCAACAGCATTGGCTGGGCTGTGATCGACAGCTCACGACCTGAACCCCTGATCGCAAAAGGCGTACAGATTTTCGAGAAAGGCGTTGGCGAAGAAAAAAACAATGAGTTTTCGCTCGCTTCAAAACGAACCGTTTACCGGTCCGCGAGAAGGCGTAAACGCCGCCGCAAAATGCGGAAATATTTCACCCTGAAAGTACTGGTTGACGCAGGGATGTGTCCTGGTCTCACTCTGGAGGATTTACAGAAATGGAAAACGGAAAAAATATATCCGGCAAACTCTGAATTTCGGAATTGGCTTAACACACGAGCCGAGACGGATAAGCAGAAACCTGTAGACCCCTATACCTATCGGGATTTGGTGGCGAAACAGCCTTTGGATCTCTCTCAATCTGAAAATCGATACATCCTGGGAAGAGCCTTCTATCACCTGTCGCAACGACGTGGATACAAAAGCAATCGGGTCTCGGGAGAGGAAAAAGAGGGCACCGTCAAAGAGGCGGTACAGAAACTCGACCAGGAGCGGGGGCAGAGGACTCTGGGGCAATTATTTAAGCAGGATTATCTCGGGAAGTCTCGCATCCGGGGACGCTATACAGGTCGTGAACAATATCAGGAGGAATTTGAACGAATCTGCACTGTACAAAATTTACCTGACAACCTTCGAAATCGTCTTGAAAAGGCGATTTTCCTGCAACGTCCGCTTAAATCTCAAAAAGGAAGTGTGGGCCCATGCCTTCTGGAAAAAGGAAAGCCCCGAGTTGCGATCTCCCACCCGGATTTTGAAAAGTTCCGGGCATTGCAACTGATCAACAACATTCGCGTCGCTGAGCCTGGCGCAACCGTTTTCAGGCCTCTCTCTGATGCAGAAAGACATATCGCCCTTACGTGGAACCTTTCACGTTCGAAAAACGAGAAGTTTGAAACGCTCGCGAAACAACTAACACCCAAAAAATCTAAACGTATTTTTGGTGTCAGACATCCGGCATCCGAACCGTACGCATGGCAGTTCAACTTCCGGGAGGATGCAATGGTTTCAGAATGCCCTGTCAATGACCGGATGAGAAAGCTTTTTGGGGAGGAATGGCGAACAACTCTTCGTGAACAATACACAAAAGCAGGTTCAAAAACAGACCAGCAAATTATAGAGGATGTCTGGCATGCCATGTTCAGTTTTGATGATCCTGACAAACTCCGGGCCTTTGGACAGCTGAATCTTGGATTGGGAGAGGATGAATCAAAATTGTTTATTCGACCTCTTCGCCAAGGATACGGTTCACTCAGCCTTGCTGCGCTTCGCAAAATTCTCCCTTGGATGGAAAAGGGGCTCATTTACTCCCATGCTGTTTTTCTGGCCAACCTACCGACACTCTTCCGGAAACAAGGACTAAAGTGGGAGGAATGTTCCGGCACCGTTGAAAAAAAAATCCACAGGATCATTGTGACGGCCTCAGATTTGGGACTGAAACAGAAAGCCATACGGGAAGTTTTGAAGGATCTGATCGCCGAAGTGCCTACGGTTGACCCGGACACACTGGTGATGCCTCACCGGAAAAAGAAAATCTTTGCTATTCTTGAAAAAGAGCTTCGTTTGCGAATGGGTGCCGAGGTTTGGGAAAACCTCTCAACTTCGGAAGCCACAGCTTTGAAGGAGCAGCTATTTGAGGAAGTCAGAAACAACTTCCACAGCGGACTGAAAATTGAAGACCTGCCCATGACTCCAACCGTTGAGAGGCAAATCCAGAATTTGCTGAGTGAGTCCTATGGGATATCCGATAAACTCCTTGAGTTTGTTTACCATCCTGCAGCAATCGAAACCTACCCGGCGGCAACAGCCAAACTGGGTTCACCACGAATTCAATCCATTAAAAATCCGGTTTTTATGAGGGCGATGCATCGTCTTCGTGCGGTAATCAATGAATTAATCGCGCAGGGTGTGGTGGACAGGGAAACACGCGTGCGTGTTGAAATGGCGCGTGACCTCACCACCGCAAACGATCGGAAGGCCATTTACCGCTATCAAAAAGAACGGGAAAAAGAAAACGCCAAGTATTTTAAGGAAATCAAGAATCTGGGCTTTTCTGTGACATCAGAACAGGATCCATTAGTTTTAAAGTACAGACTATGGAAGGAACAGGAAGAAAAATGCATCTATACAGGCCGTCAAATCTGTGCCGCCGCGTTTCTCTCCAATACTCCTGCCTTCGATTTCGAACACACCATTCCGCAGAGCCGCCGTTTCGATGATTCTCAGGCAAACCTGACTCTGTGTGAATTGGACTTTAACCGGAATACAAAGGGCCGCAGAATGCCTTCAGAACTCCACAATCATGCGGAAATCCTTGAACGGGTGCACACACTCTGGGAGCCCCACGTCCGGGAGCATGAAACTGCGATAGCCAAAGCACGGATTGCGAGCCGGTCAGCTTCCGACAAGGATGCCAAGGATCAGGCGAGGCAACGGCTTCACTATCATCAGCAGCATCTACGCTATTGGCGGGATAAAATCCGGAACTTTGAGACAAAAGAGGTGCCGGAAGGCTTCACCAACCGTCAATTGGTTGACACCAGAATTATCACAAAATACGCGACCCTTTACCTCAAAAGTTACTTCTCGCATGTGTACTCTCTCAAAGCGTCCGCCTTGAGCACCCTCAAAGAAATTTGGGGGCTTAAGGAAAAACATCGCGATAACCACATACACCATTGTGTGGACGCAATCATCGCTGGAGTAGTGAGCCCGCGGTTCTACGATGAACTGGCCGCCTACTACCATGCCCATGAACGCTGGACCAAATCCGCAGCACCCAAACCCCGCGCTCCTGAACCATGGCCCGGTTTCGCTCAGTATTTGAATGAAAAATTGGTTAAGGAAGTCCTCGTTGTCCACCACAAACGGGATCTCCTCCTGAAACAAACACACAAATTATTGCGCGTCCGGGGAAAAATCCAGTTGAACCCGGAGGGAAAACCCATTTACGTTCGGGGTGACAGCGCCCGGGGGGCGCTCCATCAGGAGACAAATTACGCCAAGGTACGGGAAGTACCCACTGAGGAAAATCCCGAACCCGGCGACCTCTTTACCGTAGTGCGCAAACAACTGAACGAAACCTTTAAACCTGAGGATATTGAAAAAATTGTCGACCCCGTCGTGAAGAAAATAGTCAGAGCTCAGAAAGACCGCATCGGTAAAGAAACCGTCTGGTTCAATAAGGAGAAAGGAATTCCAATCCGGCATGTGCGTATCCGGTGCGTAAATAAAACTGAATCATTGATTAGCTTGCGTGAGCATCGCGATGTCTCTAAAGCCAACCATAAAAAATATCTATATACCGCAAAAAGCAAACCTAATTTCCTTATTGCCATTTATAATGGAAAATTAAAAAATAAACCGAAATGGGATCTAAAACTTCTGAGCACATTTGAGGCTATTCAAGCCTCAAAGAATAGACTTCTTACTGATTTACTTCCTGAAATCAGCGATGAAGGGTTGAATTTGAAATATGTATTAAAGCCTGGCACACAAATAATGTTCTGCAAAGAGTCGCCAGCTGAATTAAAAAAATTACCTTTAGAGGTTGTCTCCAATAGACTGTACATTGTTTCTGGCATGGAGACGGATAGAATTAGTTTTGATCATCACATCACGAGTTTGACCGATAAAGTTTTAGGAAAAGGTAAAACAAAAATTGATTTTGAAGAGACAGCACCATCCCTACGCTTACGGCTAAGTGCTTCAAAGTTAAATCTGGCTGTGGAAGGACAACATTTCACGTTATCAAGCACCGGAGAAATCAAATGGAGGTTCTGAGGCCATGCTCAAACGCACCCTTTTTTTCACAACATCCTGTCACCTATCCGTACACCTCAGCCAGTTATTGATCCGAAGGAAGGACCAGGATGACCGCAAAGTTCCTCTGGAAGACATTGCGGTACTGGTACTTGAAAATCCTTCTATTACTCTGACAGTTGCCTGCCTCCAGCGCCTCTTTGAGCAAAATGTGGTTGTAGTAGTCTGCAATGCCAAGCACATGCCGGAAGCACTGCTTCTTCCTTCCAGTGCAAACAATGTCCATTCCGAGGTGTTGCGCCTTCAAATCCAGTCCTCGTTACCCATGACGAAGCAACTTTGGCGGCAAACCGTGCAGGCAAAAATAGGCAACCAGGCAGAACTATTGGAACGTCTCAACCGAAAAGGGTCTCCACGAGTGCGGCAACTTGTCCGGGAAGTGAAGTCAGATGATTCGGACAATAGAGAAGGTGTCGCCGCCCGGATTTACTGGCAGGAATTGTTCGATGATCCGACCTTTATTCGCGAACGGGAAGGAAATGCTACTAATTCGCTGCTGAACTACGGATATGCGATCCTACGCGCCGCCACCGCCCGGGCTCTAGTTTCCTCAGGTTTGCTGTGTGCAATTGGAATACACCATCGAAACCGCTACAATCCGTACTGTCTTGCGGATGATATCATGGAACCCTACCGTCCTTTTGTGGATCAAATCGTTCACGAGATCGTTCTAAAGGACGATGAAGCCCCCCAAATCACCCCTGAAATAAAAATGAAACTCATGGAGGTTTTAACTTGTGACACCTTTATCAACGGAGAGCGCAGCCCTTTGCTGGTTGCGCTCAGCACCACAACCGCCTCGCTGGTGCGATGTCTTCGGGGAGAAAGGGATTCGAAAATTTTATATCCCTGTCTGCAATGAGCGTTCTGCATTTGGCAGCGGAAAGTTACCGCATCATGTGGCTCTTCTGCTTCTTTGATCTTCCTGTGGAAACCAAAAAACAACGCAAGCTGGCTGCAGGCTTTCGTAAAGACCTGCTGAAAGATGGCTTTGGTATGATGCAGTTTTCCGTTTATATCCGCCATTGCGCCAGCCGGGAAAATCTGGAAGTCCATGTCAAACGCGTAAAGAATTTTTCACCCGATACTGGATCCGTCAGTTTGTTAGCCATAACCGACAAGCAGTTTGGAAACATGATAAACCTCTTGGGGACAAAAGCCACCGCCCCACCCAGTACCCCAAAACAACTTGAAATGTTCTGAAATTCCTGTTGACGACCGATGTTGATTAAGGTTATGAAGGATGTGGAATCTATTCACAGTAAGGCCAAGTGCCGAAGGATTAATTCCTACAGCCCCGCCTAGGTGGGGCATTTTTTTTGATGCTGTTCTTTGAAAACCGCATAGAAACGACCTTTTTTTTCACAGCCAATACTCACAAACGACTGTTTTTCAGCGCTTTATGAGTCATTGGCTGTGAACTGATTCCAATCTCAAGAGAGAAACACCTTACGGCGGTTATGTCCCATAGATATATTCGCTGTGAACTGATTCCAATCTCAAGAGAGAAACACCATTATCATAAATTTTGAAAAGGGGAGTTTTGCTGTGAACTGATTCCAATCTCAAGAGAGAAACACCGAGGACACCCCCGGCTTGCGCATCTCCATGGCTGTGAACTGATTCCAATCTCAAGAGAGAAACACCCAACCCAACTCGCCGCCATCGACCGCGCCAGCTGTGAACTGATTCCAATCTCAAGAGAGAAACACCCATCGCCTTTTGTGAGGCCCGCGAATCACAGCTGTGAACTGATTCCAATCTCAAGAGAGAAACACCAGTGCCATCAAAATCTTGTAAGGTACACCCGCTGTGAACTGATTCCAATCTCAAGAGAGAAACACCGCAGCATGGTTTGACCTAAATTCGTCAACTGCTGTGAACTGATTCCAATCTCAAGAGAGAAACACCTCCGCCGCGACCGTGAACGACGCCAAGCCCGCTGTGAACTGATTCCAATCTCAAGAGAGAAACACCTTCCAGTCGCTCAAGCAACAAGCGGAAGAAGCTGTGAACTGATTCCAATCTCAAGAGAGAAACACCATGTCCCGATGACGAGAAGGAGGAGGAGTAGCTGTGAACTGATTCCAATCTCAAGAGAGAAACACCGATGACGAGCGGAAGCGCGAACACGGTCAGGCTGTGAACTGATTCCAATCTCAAGAGAGAAACACCACGCTCCTATATGCGGATCGGCGAAAAGCGGCTGTGAACTGATTCCAATCTCAAGAGAGAAACACCAACACCTTCGACCTAGACCAAGCCCGCAACGCTGTGAACTGATTCCAATCTCAAGAGAGAAACACCGGAGGAACGGGAGTATGAGCGCATCACCACGCTGTGAACTGATTCCAATCTCAAGAGAGAAACACCGTCCTCACGATCTGGGATCCGGATTCCTTTGCTGTGAACTGATTCCAATCTCAAGAGAGAAACACCCAGGGACGCATCGTATTAGAGGCCGAGGAGGCTGTGAACTGATTCCAATCTCAAGAGAGAAACACCCGAACAAAGATCCAAAAACACCTGATTCACGCTGTGAACTGATTCCAATCTCAAGAGAGAAACACCCCATCGGCCGATGGAAGGGCAAAGTACACAGCTGTGAACTGATTCCAATCTCAAGAGAGAAACACCCTCGACCACGCCCCCTTTTACCGCATCACTGCTGTGAACTGATTCCAATCTCAAGAGAGAAACACCCGGTTTGATTTTCTAAATTGCCGCCAATGTGCTGTGAACTGATTCCAATCTCAAGAGAGAAACACCCTCGGCAACTACCTCTACTGCCAGGCCGACGCTGTGAACTGATTCCAATCTCAAGAGAGAAACACCGTAATCGCCGCCCTTATCCGTAATCCACCAGCTGTGAACTGATTCCAATCTCAAGAGAGAAACACCCCTCCTTGGCATCAAAGCCCCCGAATCCCAGCTGTGAACTGATTCCAATCTCAAGAGAGAAACACCCTCGACCACGCCCCCTTTTACCGCATCACCGCTGTGAACTGATTCCAATCTCAAGAGAGAAACACCCATCAAGCCGAAGCGTTAAAAACAGAATCCGCTGTGAACTGATTCCAATCTCAAGAGAGAAACACCCGTTCCAGAGACCTCCTCAACCCGCAAGGGGCTGTGAACTGATTCCAATCTCAAGAGAGAAACACCGAGCGCGGACTCGGCAGACTCATGAACCCGGCTGTGAACTGATTCCAATCTCAAGAGAGAAACACCTCACCACCTGCAGGGTATTCCCGTGCCACAGCTGTGAACTGATTCCAATCTCAAGAGAGAAACACCCACCGCCGCGAACCGGCAGCACCATAATCCGCTGTGAACTGATTCCAATCTCAAGAGAGAAACACCCTGGTGCGGCTGCTGGATCGTTATTTGCAGGCTGTGAACTGATTCCAATCTCAAGAGAGAAACACCGCCGGCCATTGCAGGGAGAGGCGCTCGGTGGCTGTGAACTGATTCCAATCTCAAGAGAGAAACACCGTGCCGAGGATTTTGCCGACGTTCGCGAGGGCTGTGAACTGATTCCAATCTCAAGAGAGAAACACCCGACCGTCCGGCGTGGTCAACTGCGGGATGGCTGTGAACTGATTCCAATCTCAAGAGAGAAACACCTCTTTGCGCTCAACATAAAAGCAGCAAAGGGCTGTGAACTGATTCCAATCTCAAGAGAGAAACACCTCATCGGGCTCAACGACTCCCTTTGCACCGGCTGTGAACTGATTCCAATCTCAAGAGAGAAACACCCCAACGACGACAACCAGAAGGCCCTCGACGGCTGTGAACTGATTCCAATCTCAAGAGAGAAACACCCTCGCCGACCGCGCCCACTACACCCGCCTCGCTGTGAACTGATTCCAATCTCAAGAGAGAAACACCATCATCCCCCTCCGAAATCCCTACTACCAAGCTGTGAACTGATTCCAATCTCAAGAGAGAAACACCCCAGGAACAGGACAGCTTCCCGGATGATTAGCTGTGAACTGATTCCAATCTCAAGAGAGAAACACCCCTAGTGCTCAGCCGGCTGGCCGACTTCCTGCTGTGAACTGATTCCAATCTCAAGAGAGAAACACCCATGGTTTTACGACGGACGGGAAATTGGTTTAGCCAATTTCCCGTCCGTCGTAAAACCATCTAACCTTCTCCAATCATTCTGTCGTCCATCATTCTGTCGCAACGGCACCAATCGTTTTTTCTTTTCCTAGGCCTCCCCCTCCTCTGGATCCAAACGCTGCCAATTCGCCGCCGGTGGCCATACCTGGAAACCGGGCAGCCCCTCCGCCGAATCCTAAAACACATACCCCGCCGAAAAACTGACATGCGCCCCGCCGGATTCATTCCGCTGGTCCCCCTCCAGCGTCTCCATCGGAAAGGCCAGATCCACCCGCACCGGAAAATTCTCCGGTGGACGGCGTATACCCCGCAAACACCGTCAAATCGCAGCCGATAAGCCTGTGGGCGAACCGGATGCACCGCACCGGGAACTAGGCCAGGGTCAGCCCCGGCGCAAAGAGTTCCAGCATGGCCCGGTTCAGATCTTTGGTGTGCACGTCCATTTTAACATCATCCTGACCCGGAGGGGGCGGGTTATTCAAAAATAATGATAGTACAAACGCATGTTTACAAGCGGAAAATTGAACAATTAGAGACTGCTTAACCATGCATGATGCGTGAGCAAAAAAATACCTTGGAGAATATGCGGAAGGCAGATATGAAGCTTTGCAAATCATATTCTTTGGATCGCTCCACTGTTTGAACAACACAATCTTTTTATAATTTCAGTTGAAAATCAATATGAACAAAACCCCCGATAAAACCCGCGCCCTCTGGATCGAACACCTCCAACGCGTCGTCCATCCGGTCTTCCGCTCACTCGCAAACCAAAGCCTCCGCGCCGACATGCCGGTCGAAACCGCGCCAGACGCCTATGCGGAACGCGAAGCCTTTACGCACCTCGAAGCCGTCGGCCGCTCCCTCTGCGGCATCACCCCCTGGCTCGTCTGTCCCGGCCTTTCCCCGGAAGAATCCGCCCTCCGTGACCGCCTCCTGTCCGATGTCATCACCGGACTCAACCACCTCGCCTCCCAGGTCAATTTCGCCCAGGGCCAGCAGCGCGTGGTCGACGCCGCCTTCCTCGCCCAGGGCCTTCTCCGGGGCGGACCGGCCCTCTGGAACGCCCTCAGCGACACCGGACGCGCCGAAATTCTCGCGGGTCTCCGCGCCACCCGGGATTGCGTCCCCTATTTTAACAACTGGCTGCTCTTCT
Source organism: Verrucomicrobiota bacterium (assembly GCA_020831625.1). Classification (GTDB taxonomy): domain Bacteria; phylum Verrucomicrobiota; class Kiritimatiellia; order SS1-B-03-39; family UBA6053; genus PXAS01. The sequence goes on from JAFIGD010000053.1 coordinate 16,519, forward strand.
CCGCCCTCATCGAAACCTTCCTCGAATCCGTCGGCGAACCCGCAGACCGCATGCGCATCGATTACGCCCTCCGCCAACACGAACAATGGTATCTCGGCGACAGCGTTTACGGCGACGGACCCGAATTCCACTGCGACTACTACAACAGCTACGTCATCCACCCCATGCTCGCCGACATCGTCGAAACCCTCGAGGACTTCACGCAACTCCGCGACCGCATTCTCCACCGCGCCCGCCGTTACGCCGTCATCCAGGAGCGCCAGATCGCCCCCGACGGCACCTTCCCGCCCGTCGGCCGATCCCTCTGCTACCGCGCCGGCGCCTTCCACCTCCTCGCCCGGCAGGCCCTGCGGGAAGATCTCCCCGACACCCTGCCCCCCGCGCAAGTCCGCACCGCCCTCACCGCTGTTCTCCAAAGAACCCTCGACGCCCCCGGCACCTTCGCCCCCGGCGGCTGGCTCACCCTCGGCCTCGCCGGACACCAGCCCGCCCTCGCCGAACCCTACATCTCCACCGGCAGCCTCTACCTCTGTGCCTCCGCCTTCCTCCCACTCGGCCTCCCCCCCGCCCATCCTTTCTGGTCCGCCCCCGACCACCCCACAACCTCCCAACAAATCTGGCAGGGCCAAAACCTCCCCCGCGATCAGGCCATGAAAAACTGAAAAGAAGAAGTGTTGGAGTGATGGTGTAATGGAACTCCCCCCACAGCCCCAAAGCCCTGTCCGTGTCCACACTCCCCCCCCTTGCCTCACAGGCTTATACGTGTTCATCCGAATGCACCCGCCAACATCGCTTCGCGAAGCGTTGCGGGCAGGTCCGTGATTCAATTTACACCCTCTGCCTCAAAGCCCCTGCCCCAAAGATCAGTGAAAATCAGTGTCATCAGTGGTCCCCCCCAGCCCTGCCTCCCAGCCTTCCCCTCATCCCTTCCCCCTGTTGCCCCACAGCCCTATCCGTGTCCATCCGTGTCCATCCGTGGTTAAACGTCTTCCCACTGCCTCACAGCCCACCCAAACACCTTCCCTCCCACTCTCCCTTCGATCTCTTCGCGCTCTTCGTGGTTTAACTCTTCCCTCTGCCTCTACGTCATTGACAAATCGTCAAGAATTTCACAACTAAGTTCGAAATCACCTAAACCGGAAATACATCCCATGGAACCCTACAACTACGAACCCACCCTCCAATTCGGCAAAGACACCACCCAATACCGCAAACTCACCTCCGAGCACGTCAGCCTCGGCGAGTTCGAGGGCAAACCCATCCTCAAGATCGACCCCGAAGCGCTCACCGTTCTCTCCAAAGCCGCCTTCAGTGATGTCTCCTTCTACCTGCGCGCCTCCCACCTCGAAATGCTCGCCCGCGAACTTAACGACCCCGAAGCCAGCGACAACGACCGCTTTGTGATCTACACCCTCCTCCAGAACGCCGTCGTCGCCAAAGGCGGACAGCTCCCCTCCTGTCAGGACACCGGCACCCCCATCATCTTCGCCAAAAAAGGCCAGCAGGTCTGGACCGGCGGCGACGACGCCGAAGCCCTCTCCCGCGGTGTCTACGAAACCTATCAGGAAAAAAACCTCCGCTACTCCCAGATCGCGCCCCTGAGCATGTTCGAAGAGAAAAACACCCGCACCAATCTACCCGCGCAAATCGACATCCTCGCCGAACCCGGCGACGAATACAAATTCCTGTTTGTCGCCAAAGGCGGCGGCTCCGCCAACAAGACCTTCCTCTATCAGCAGACCAAAAGCCTGCTCAACGAAGCCTCGCTCGCGAAATTCGTCACCGAAAAACTCGCGGACCTGGGCACCTCCGCCTGTCCGCCCTATCACATTGCCATCGTCATCGGCGGCACCAGCGCCGAAACCACCACCAAACTCACCAAACTCGCCTCCTGCGGCTACCTCGACCACCTCCCCACCACCGGCAGCGAAGGCGGACGCGCCTTCCGCGACCTGGAATGGGAAAAGCGCATCGGCGACATCGCCGTGCACTCCAAAATCGGTGCCCAGTTCGGCGGCAAATACTTCGCCCACGATATCCGCGTCATCCGCATGCCCCGCCACGCCGCCTCCTGCCCCGTCGGCCTCGGGGTCAGCTGCAGCGCCGACCGCAACATCAAGGCCAAAATCACCCGCGACGGCCTCTTCCTCGAACAGCTCGAATACCATCCCGAAAAATACCTTCCCGAAGCCGCGCCCGACATGGCCCCGCCCGTCACCGTGGACCTCGACGAGGGCATGGACAAAGTCCGCGAAACCCTCAGCCGCTTCCCCATCAAGACCCGCCTCAACCTCAACGGCACCCTCATCGTCGCCCGCGACATCGCCCACGCCAGGATCAAAGAAATGCTCGATGCCGGCGAGCCCATGCCCGACTACTTCAAAAACCATCCCATCTACTACGCCGGCCCCGCCAAAACCCCCGAAGGCATGCCCAGCGGCAGCTTCGGCCCCACCACCGCCGGGCGCATGGACCCCTACGTCCCCGAATTCCAGCAAAAAGGCGGAAGCCTCATCATGCTCGCCAAAGGCAACCGCAGCGTTGCCGTGACCGACGCCTGCAAAGCCAACGGCGGCTTCTACCTCGGCTCCATCGGCGGCCCCGCCGCCATCCTCGCCCAGGACAACATCCGCGAAGTCGAAACCGTCGCCTTCCCCGAACTCGGCATGGAGGCCATCCGCAAAATCAAAGTCGAAAACTTCCCCGCCTTCATCGTCGTCGATGACAAAGGAAACGATTTCTTCAAGTCCCTCGATTAAGCCCCTCCTCTACCTCAACGTCCATGTGGCGCTGATCGCCTGGGGCTTTCTCCTCAGCGCCGCCCGGTGGCGCGGAATCGACCCCGCCCCCGCCCTCCAGCTCCTCGTCTTCTGCGCCGCGCTCGCCGTTTACGGCCTCGACCGCACCGGCGGCTTCTCCCCCGAAGACCGCCGCAACGCCCCCGACCGCTGCGCCTGGCTCACCCGCCACCGCGCCCTCCAAACCGCCGTCATTCTCCTCGCCCTCCTCGGCCTCCTGCTTGCCCTCACGCGGGTTTCCACCCACACGCGGCTCACGGCAACCGCCTACGTCCTCTTCGCCGCCGCCTACGCCCGCCCCCTCCTCCCCGGCAAAAAACGCCTGCAGGACTTCCCCCGCCTCAAACTCCCCTGCATCGTTCTCGGCTGGGCCCTCCTCCCGGCCCTCAATCCCGACCTCTTCAGCCTTCCCTGGACCCTCTACCGCGTCCTCTGGCTCATTCCCAACGTCCTCTGGAGCGAGTGGCTCGACCACCCCGGCGATCACCAAACCGACCGCCCCGCTCCGCCCCTGCGCGCCAGCCTCCTCCTCCTCGCCGCCACCCTCCTCTACGGCCTCCACATCCAGGCCGGCCCCGACCTCCCCGCGCCCGCCCTCTACACCCTCGCCCTCCTCCTCATCGCCCCCCGCCGCCCCCTCACCTTCGCCCGCTGTCAGGACCTGTTGTTACTCACCGTCCTTCTTATGTGAGGCCTGCCCGACAACCACCCTTCATCGTAATCCAAATACCAATCGATCTCGATGATGATGACGACTTGTGCGCCTCAGGAGCATTACGCCTGGAGCATTACGCCTGGAGCATTACGCCTGGAGCATTACGCCCACCTCGAACCCCACGGCTACGATGAAATGTCCGTTCCGGGCAAAGTACAAGCGCAATCACCGTATCTCCCTCCATCCCTCCAAAAAAAAACGCTCCTGACGAATCAGAAGCGTTATGGGGAAAAAGAAATGGCACCCCCAAGGGGACTCGAACCCCTGTTGCCGGGATGAAAACCCGAAGTCCTAGGCCACTAGACGATGGGGGCGTCAAAAGTGTTCGCAGGTACGTACACATTTTTTTCAAGAGGTCAACCCGAAAACAAAAAAAACCGACGCATTTCTGCGTCGGTTTTAAGATGTGTGGAATATAGATTAAATCAGGGCGCCAGGAGCTGATTCGTGGCAGCGGCCGGATTAATATTCGTCCATCTCAGTGCGCGGCCGGGAATCACTTCTCCGCCGCCGCCCACACGAACGACCACCAGCGCGCGCTCTTCATAGGGAGGGCCAGCAGGTGTAACCGTGTCCGTATTCACATCCGTTGAGGGAGCCACCAGCTGGGTTTCCGTCAGGTTTCGGGTGATCAGGAAGGGCAACTGTGAAGTGCTGCTGTTGGTCGCGCCGTCAGTAACCTTCCACGTGTTGTTGTCCGCCGTAAAGTTAGTGAGTTCACGGGCGGCCGGGAATCCGGAGGCCGAAAAAAGACCGAAGTCCGGGCTGAGGATATCATCTTCAATGAGACGTCGGAAGTACTGAGTACTGTTTGTATCCGGGGTGTTGGTTCTCGTGGAAGAGGGCCAAACCGGCACGTCCGGCGGGAAGTTAATCGTTTCCAAATGCGCGGCAAAAACCGCTTGATAAACTCCGCGGCCGTTGGACAGCGATCGCGTGCGGTTCGCGTTATCCAGCGCATTGGTCACCGTGGGCACCAGAATCGCCGCCAGCAGGGCGATGATCGCGATCACCACGAGCATTTCAATCAGCGTAAATCCGCTGTCTTTTGTCTTTTTTAAGTTCATCATAGTCTCCAGTTAAGGTTTAGGTCTATCACGATCATGGCATCCCAAGACGTTCAGTGCGCATCCTAGTCGAGCTTTCTCCTAAAAGTCAACACACTTTCAGTAAAGTTTGCCGTATTCATCACACTTTTATCCTACCCGAAATTCAGTTTCCTGTTAAGGTACTCCCCCATGAAAACATCCGAGTTCGATTACGATCTTCCCGAAAGTCTCATCGCGCAGCATCCCGCCGAAAAGCGGGATCAGGCCCGTATGCTTTGCCTGGACCGCGCCACCGGTGCCAGGACCCACCGCATCGTCCACGACTTTCCCCACCTCATCCGCCCCGGCGACGCCCTCGTCCTCAACAACACCCGCGTCATTCCCGCCCGCACCCACGGCCACAAAGACTCCGGCGGTCAGGTGGAATGCCTCTTTGTCGAACCGCTCGAAGACACCGACCGCGAATGGCTGGTGATGATGAAAAGCAGCCGCCGCCCGAAAGTCGGCACCCACATCCGCTTTCACGGCGGTCTCTCCCTCGAAATCCTCGAACACCGTCCCGACGGACTGAACCGCGTCCGCGCCTCCGGACCCGACTCCGTTCTCGACACCCTTGAGGACATCGGCGAACCACCCCTCCCCCCCTACATTCACCGCGACCACCTCGCCGAGGACGACCCCGAACGCTATCAAACCGTCTACGCCAAACATCCCGGCGCCGTCGCCGCCCCCACCGCCGGACTCCACTTTACCCCGGAAATGCTCGACGAGGTCCGCGCCCGCGGCGGCAGCGTCGTCGAACTCACCCTCCACGTCGGCCCCGGCACCTTCCGTCCCGTGAAAAGCGACACCGTCGAGGATCACACCATGGACGAGGAGCGCTACGAACTCTCCGCGGAAGCCGCCGAAACCCTCAACGCCACCCGCGACCGCGGCGGGCGCATCATCGCCGTCGGCTCCACCAGCGTCCGCACCCTCGAAACCGTCGTCGACGCCGACGGCCGCTTCGCCGCCGCCTCCGGACGCTCCGGGATTTTCATCTACCCGCCCTACACCTTCAAAGCCGTCGATGCAGTCCTCACCAACTTTCATCTCCCCCGCTCCACCCTCCTCATGATGTTCAGCGCCTTTACCACCCGCGACATCATGCTCGAGGCCTACCGCGAAGCCGTTCAACTCGAATACAGGTTCTTTTCTTATGGCGATTGTATGTTCATTCATTAACACCCCGCAACGCAAGCTCCTCGCCTGGGCCCTCGGCTACACCCTCTTCCGGCTCCTCACCTCGGCGATGGTGCCCGTTCCCTTCGCGGTGCCGCTGGACCCCATCGCCGTCTGCGCCGCCGGCATGATCGCCGTCGGCGAACGCCGTCTCCTCCCCGAAGCCCTCATCCTGGCGCTCGCCGGCATGATCGCCGGCGATCTCGCCGCCGGACTCTCTGCCGCCAGCATCCTCCCCCGCGCCCTCGGCATCTTCCTGCTCATGCTCGTCCTTCCCCGCAAAACCGACCCCCTCTCCGCCACCCTTTTCCTCATCAGCACCCACGCCGTCTGGTCCGCGCTCGGCCCCGAATTCCGCGGCGAGTTTCCTTTCAGCTACCTCTATTCCGTCTTCGTCATTCAAGGCCTCCTGTTCCTCGGACTGCTGCTGCCGCTTCTCCCCGACCGCCCTTTCCGTCCCGGCGCCTTCGCCGCCCTGCACCTCCTCCTGCCCCCCGCCGCCGTCCTCCTGCTGGCGCTCACCCTCCAGCCCCTCCCCCTCTGGCCGCCGCCCTCCCTCGGTCAGTCCGGCACCACCGCCCTGCGCACCCTCGCCACCCTCCTCATCCTCCCGCCCTTTATCCCCCCGATCCTCCGCTTGGCCGCCCGCCGCAAACAGGCACTGGATTCTTCGATCCTTCGCCAAAACGATTGACAGAACTCGTAATCAGATGCATACTAATCTGCATGAGAACAACACTTAATCTCGACAAATCGTTAATCGATCAAGCGGCCAGAATGACAGGCATCACCGAAAAAACAGCCCTGATCCGCATGGGACTTGAACGGTTGATTGCAGAGGAATCGGCTTTACGCTTATCCAAACTTGCGGGCACGGAGCCCTCGCTTCAAAAGGTTAACCGCAGGAGATCGCCCTGATGGTCCTCGTGGATACTTCCGTCTGGATTGATCATCTTCAAAAAGGCTCTCCGGCCCTATCCGCTTTACTCGAAACGAACCGCGTTATCCTTCATTCTTTTGTCATCGGAGAACTAGCCTGCGGAAATTTGAGTCGGCGGAAAGAAATCCTGTCTCTGCTCCATGCTTTACCGTTGATTGGCGCAGTGGAGAACGATGAAGTGTTGTTTTTTCTGGAAAAACATCATCTCTTCGGAAAAGGTCTGGCGCTCGTGGACATTCATCTTCTTGCATCATGTTTTATGCATCAGGTTCCGCTGTGGACACGGGACAAACGCCTCAATGCCGCATCGAAACACCTGGGTTTGAATTTCAGTCCTTAACGCATCGAGCACTCCCGAAGTACGCGTTTTTCATTCCTCTGCCACTCCTGGAGGCCAACAGTATCTCAGTCTTCAAAGATTAGGGGCAATCATCCGGCAAAGCCCGACTGATTTTCCGATTTTCGGAAAACCTGCACCTCTATTTTCCGAACCTCGGAACCCGGCGCAAATTCATCCGGTTATCCTGTAATCCTGTCAAAATCCTGCCTCCCCCCCCATCCCCAGCCGCGTAATCGCAAAATCGTATTTCAGCGGATCCGCCGGACACATCCGCGCATAGGCGGCCGTAATCCGCCGCGCCGCCTCCCCGTCCGGCTGCTTCCGCCGGGTGAGCCCCAGCCTGCGCGAGATCCGGAACATATGCGTGTCCAGCGGCACCCACAGCTTCGCCGGCGACAGCCGGTCCGCCCAGATCCCCGGATCAATCGCGTCCGCCCGCGCCATCCACCGCAGCCACATCGCCAGACGCTTGCACGCCCCCGGCCCGTCCGGATTCGGAAACAAATGATCCGGATCCACGCCCAGATCCAGCACATCCCGCCGCACCGTCCCCAACGCCGCCCGATACCCGCGCGGATGCGCCGCCAGCCGCTCACCCATTCTCTCCCCGAATACCGCCCACGCCCGCAGCATCGCCGCCACATGCGCCCCGCGCGTCCATCGATACACAAAGCCCTCCAGCGCCGCCCTCCTCTCAGCATCCGACGCCTCCCGCACAAACGCACCCGGCTGACCCTCCCACCGACGGTCCAGATCCGCCAGTGCCTTCAAAATTGATCCCACCCGCCCGTACGCCAGCGCCGCCGCCATCCACGCCGCCACCTCGCGGTCCTCCCGCGTCTCATACCGCCACACAAACGACACCGGATCCCCCGCCCGGAATTCTTCGCAGTTGAACCGCACATACAACGCCTCCAACCGCCGCACCCGGTCCGCCCCGTGACTCCGGCAAAGCGTCTCCAGCCCCTCCTGACTCATCGCAGGTAAAGTTCCAGAGCGTCCAACACCTGCAGCGGATTCTGCTCCCCCTTGTGTACCTTGATCCAGTGCCGCGTCACGTACCCGTCCGATGCCATCAGCGCCACCGTCGGCACCACCCCGTTCCACCGCCCCTGCTTGCCGCTCGGCGGCACCCAGGCGCTGTAGGCCCGGATCACCTTGCGCTCCTCATCCATCAGCAGCGGAAACGGCAGCGAAAACCGCTTGGAGAATTCCGCGGACACCGCCGCATTTTCCGCCCAGACCGCCCACACCGGAACCCCCAGCTTTTGAAACGCCCCCCAATGCTCCCGATACGCGCAGGCCAGCCGCACACTCATTTTCTGCTCCATCCCCGGCAGAAACACCAACAACGCCCATTTTCCCCGCAAATCCTCCAGCGCATATTCATCGCCCCTCGCGTCCTTCAGCGAAAACGCGGGCGCGGGAAAGGGCTGAATAATCGACTTATCCGCCATTGCCGCGCGTCAGCTCCTCGGCCAGGCCATTTCAAACCGGTCCCGACACCGCACATACCCGTCCGGCCCCTGCATCCGCCCGATCACCGGGAACGCCTCCGGGTTGATATACTTCGTCACCGGATCCAGAATCCCGTCCCGCACAATCATCTTCCCGCCCAGCCCCAGGATTATCCGGTTGCCTTTGATCTTCTGAATATCATGCAGCGTGCACTCCAGCGACACCGGCGACTCCGCGATCCGCGGCGTGCGGATTTCAAGACTCGCCGCCGTCGTCACCCCCGCCCGCGTCAACTCCGACTCCCCGTACGGCAGACCCGCCGCCGACTCATTCATCGCCTCCGCCACATGCTCATCCACCAAATTCACCACAAATTCTTTTTCCCGCTCAATATTGCGCACCGTATCCTTCGGCACCCCCGGGGCTTTGTTCCCCACCCCGAAAATCACCAGCGGCGGCGCGCTCCCGAACACATTGAAAAAACTGAACGGAGCCAAATTCACACTGCCATCTTCATTGAGAGAGCTGATCCAGGCAATCGGGCGGGGCGTCACCAGTGCGGTCAGCACCTTGTACGCAATATCATTATCATTTCCAGCAAGGTCTAGTTCCATAGTGAACCCCTCTTACACCGATTTCCAAAAACCGAAAATCATTTTCCAAATAAATTTCAACCCTCTCCCGCCCTTAAAGTGCCCCCACCCGAAACCCAAGAACCTCCCCACATCATATCCTTAATCTTAATCTTAATCTTAATCTTAATCGTAATCTTAATCGTTATCGTAATCGTAATCGTTATCGTAATCGTTATCGCAATCGAACCCGGTCCCGAAACCGATGACCAGCATGAGCATCACCAACACCCATTTTTCCGACAGTCGGAAACCCGCCGCCAACCTTTTCCGAGCGTCGGAAACCCCCTCTCCGCCTTTTCCGAATGTCGGAAACGTGGTTGACAATTATGACCCTCTGCATAGCGATACAATACCCATGATCAAAAAGGAACTTTCTGAACGCGATATTTGCACCAAGTTCATTACACCCGCTCTGGAAGGGGCCGGATGGGATGTCGCGACGCAAATTCGGGAAGAGTTCCAACTGACGAAAGGGCGTATTCTTGTTCGCGGCAAACTCCACACCCGCGCCAAGCATAAACGGGCGGACTATGTCCTGTTTTACAAGCCGAACATCCCCATCGCCGTCATCGAAGCCAAAGACAACACGCACAGCCTCGGCGACGGCATGCAACAGGCGCTTGGGTATGCCGAACTGCTTCAGGTTCCCTTTGTCTTCAGTTCCAACGGCGACGGGTTTCTCTTTCACAACGATCTTGCCTCCGAAGGCACCACCGAGCGCGAACTGGCCCTGGACGAATTTCCGTCACCAGACACCCTCTGGAAGGCCTGGGCGCGGCATAGGGGTCTGGACGACCGGCAGCATGAGCTGGTGACCCAGGATTATTTCAGCGACGGCAGCGACAAGGCTCCCCGGTATTACCAACTGCTGGCCATCAACAAAACCATCGAGGCAATTGCCCGCGGCCAAAACCGCATCCTGCTGGTCATGGCCACCGGCACCGGAAAAACCTACACCGCCTTCCAGATCATCTGGAGGCTCTGGAAATCCAAGGCAAAAAAACGCATCCTCTTCCTCGCCGACCGCAATATCCTCGTCGACCAGACCATGACCAACGATTTCAAGCCTTTTGGCTCGGCCATGACCAAAATCAAGAAGCGCCAGGCCAACAAATCCTTCGAAATCTATCTCTCCCTCTACCAGGCGGTGACCGGGACGGAAGAGGTGCAAAACATCTACAAACAGTTTTCACCCGAGTTCTTCGATCTCATCATCATCGACGAGTGCCACCGGGGCAGTGCCGCCGAAGACTCCGCCTGGCGTGAGATTCTCGAATATTTTTCCGCCGCCACCCAGATCGGCCTTACCGCCACCCCCAAAGAAACCAAAGACGTCTCCAACATCGATTATTTTGGCGACCCCATCTACACCTACTCCCTCCGGCAGGGCATTGAAGACGGGTTCCTCGCCCCTTACAAGGTCGTGCGCATCGACCTCGACCGGGATCTCGCCGGATGGCGGCCCGACAAAGGCATGCTCGACAAACACGGCCATGTCATCGAAGACCGGATCTACAATCAACAAGATTTTGATAAAACTCTTGTCTTGGAAGAGCGCACCCGGCTGGTGGCCCGCAAAATCAGCGAATTTCTCCGCGAGACCGGACGTTTTGACAAAACCATCGTCTTCTGCGAAAACATCGACCACGCCGAGCGCATGCGCCAGGCCCTGGTAAACGAAAACCCCGATCTGGTTCAAAAAGACCGCCGCTACGTCATGCGCATCACCGGCGACAACGAGGAGGGCAAGGCCGAACTCGACAATTTCATCTTCCCCGAGAGCACCTACCCCGTCATCGCCACCACCTCCAAGCTCATGAGCACCGGAGTCGACGCCCAGACCTGCAAACTGATTGTGCTCGACCAGCGCATCCAGTCCATGACCGAATTCAAACAGATCATCGGACGCGGCACCCGCATCAACGAGGATTACGGCAAATATTATTTCACCATCATCGACTTCAAAAAAGCCACCGAACTCTTTGCCGACCCCGATTTTGACGGCGACCCCGTGCAGGTCTATGTCCCTGGACCGGGCGAATCCCCGGTGCCGCCCGATGAGCCGGAGGAATCCAACCAACTGCCCGGCTACCCCGAAACCGGGGATGATCCCGGCCCCTGGGGTCCTGTGAACGAACCGGAGCCGGAGATGCCGCCCCCCGGCGTCCGCCGGTACGTGGTGGCCGATGTAGAGGTCAAGGTCGCCGCCGAGCGCGTGCAGTACTTCGATGCCAACGGGAAACTGATCACCGAATCCCTGAAAGAGTACACCCGCAAAGCGCTGGCCAAAGAGTACAGCTCGCTCGACGACTTTCTGCGTCACTGGAGCCGCGCCGAAAAGAAACAGGTTCTCCTCGACGAGCTGTCGGAACAGGGCGTGTTCTTCGAGGCCCTGGCTGACGAAATCGGACGAAAAACCGGCAAAGAGTTCGACCCCTTTGATCTGGTCTGTCATGTCGCCTGGGACCAGCCGCCCCTCACCCGCCGCGAGCGGGCCGAACAGGTCAAAAAACGGGACTATTTCACCCGCTACGGCGAACAGGCCCGGCGCGTGCTCGAAGCCCTGCTCGACAAATACGCCGATGAAGGCGTCTCCCAGATCGAAGAAACCCGAATCCTCACCATTTCCCCTTTCACCGATTTCGGCACCCCCATGGAAATCATCCGCGCCTTTGGCGGACTGGAACAATACCAACAAGCCGTCACCGAATTGGAACAGGCCCTCTACGGTGCCTAACATGAAATCTCACAGAGATACAAAATCCCATTGCTTTCCCCTCTCCTCTCCGTGCCTCTGTGCCTCCGTGAGATCCTTTCTTAACTCTTAAAACCCTCCCCCCCATGTCCCTCACCTCCCTCATCAAAACCATTCAGGATATCATGCGCAAGGATGTCGGCGTCGACGGCGATGCCCAGCGCATCAGCCAGATGGTCTGGCTCATTTTCCTGAAAATTTTCGACGACAAAGAGCAGGAATGGCAGCTCACCGAGCCCGGCTACAAATCCCCGCTGCCCGGACGCTTCCGCTGGAGCAGTTGGGCGCGGGACCCCGAGGGCATGACCGGCGAGGAACTCATCGACTTCGTCAACAACGACCTCTTCCCCGCCCTCAAACGCCTCGCCACCGCCGCGGGCGTTCCCCCGCGCGGCAAAGTCGTCGGCTCCGTGTTTGAAGACGCCTACAACTACATGAAATCCGGCACCCTGCTGCGGCAGGTCATCAACACCATCCAGGCCGATGTCGACTTCAACGTCTCCGGCGACCGGCATCTCTTCAACGACCTCTACGAAAAAATCCTCGCCGACCTCCAGTCCGCCGGAAACGCGGGAGAATACTATACCCCCCGCGCCGTCACCCGGTTCATGGTCGATATGCTCGATCCCCAACTGGGCGAAAGCCTCCTCGACCCCGCCTGCGGCACCGGCGGCTTTCTCACCTGCGCCATCGAACACCTCGGCAAACAGATCAAGACCTCCGAAGACCGCCAGCGCCTGCAGGCCGGCATCCACGGCGTGGAGAAAAAGCCCCTGCCGCACATGCTCGCCATGACCAACCTGATGCTGCACGGCATCGACGTTCCCACCAACATCCGCCACGACAACACCCTCGGCCGCCCCCTCAAAGACTACGGCCCCCGCGACCGCGTGGACCTCATCATCACCAATCCACCCTTCGGCGGCATGGAGGAGGACGGCATCGAAAACAACTTCCCCCGCAAATACCAGACCCGCGAAACCGCCGACCTCTTCATGGCCCTCATCATGCACCTGCTCCGGCACGACACCGGTCGCGCCGCCGTGGTGCTGCCCGACGGTTTTCTCTTCGGCGAAGGCACCAAAACCACCCTCAAGCGCGAACTCCTCGAAGAATTCAACCTCCACACCATCGTCCGCCTGCCCAAAGGCGTGTTCGCCCCCTACACCAGCATTTCCACCAACGTGCTCTTCTTCGAAAAAGGCGGACCCACACGGGACGTCTGGTTCTTCGAACACCCCTATCCCGAAGGCTACAAATCCTACTCCCGCTCCAAACCCCTCACCATCGCCGAATTCGACCTCGAAAAAGCCTGGTGGGGCGGCAAAGCCCGCAAAGGCCGCAAGACCACCGAACAGGCCTGGAAGATTTCCGCGAAAGCCCTGGCCGAGCGCAACTACAACCTCGACTCCAAAAACCCGCACGAAAACGAAATCACCCACCGCGATCCCGAAGAACTCATGGCCGAGTACCAGCAGATCGTCCAACAGCTCGAAGCCGCCCAACAGGCGCTCAAAGAAGAACTGACGGCCTCTTTGGGGGGCGAGGCATGAAAAAAGACGGAACCTTTGCACAGTTGCTCGAGAGCATTCAGGCGGCCCATCAGGAGCTGACGGCTCAGGCGGGACGGGCCGTCAACATCAGCCTGACCCTGCGCAACTGGCTGATCGGGCAGTATATCGAAGAATATGAACGCAACGGGGTCGATCGGGCTGAATATGGCGAAAAGTGGATGGATAAACTTGCTGAACAGCTTGACAGGCAGGGTGTTTCCCGCTGCGACCGCCGGGAGCTTTACCGTTATCGACAATTTTATTTGACCTATCCGCAAATTGTGCAAGCACTGCCTGCACAATTCCAACAACTCCACATTAAAGGTATCCCTGATTGTGGAGTCGCTGACTCCACAATGCGGCAGGCGGAGATTTCACCATCCCCCGTTGACGGTAAAACGCTGATTTCAAAACTGTCCTTTACCCATATCAATGAGCTGATCACCCTCGACAATCCCACCCAGCGGGCCTTCTACGAGGCGGAGTGCATCCGTGGAAACTGGTCGGTCCGGGAACTGAAACGCCAAATCGGAAGTCTCTACTTCGAGAGGTCCGGCCTGTCCCTGGACAAGCAAAAGCTGTCCAAGCTGGCCAATGCAAGCGCCGAGGTCGAGACATCCCTGAATATCCGCGATCCGTACATCTTCGAATTTCTTGGCCTCAAGCCTGCCGAAGTGATGAGCGAGTCGCACCTCGAAGAGGGAAAGATTCAAACCTTTATCGACGCGCAACTTCGGGACGTCACATCATGACAACCGCCCAGCTCCTCGAACAGCACTTCGACACCGCCTTCGCCGCCCCCGACGGCATTCCCAAACTGCGCGAACTCATCCTCACCCTCGCCATGCGGGGCAAACTGGTGCCCCAGAACCCCGACGATCCCCCCGCACGCGACCTGCTGAAGGAAATCGAAGCCGAAAAGAAAAAAGTCTCTCACAAAGGCACGGGGACACGGAGAAAAAACAAAGAACTCCCGCCCATCAAACCCGAGGAAATCCCCTACGAACTGCCGCAGGGCTGGGAGTGGGTGAGGTTGGGGGGAATCTGCCATGACTGGGGACAAAAAATCCCTGACAAAAAATTCACATACATCGATGTGGGATCAATAGACAATAAAATTGGGGCCATTGGGTCAAACACGCAACTACTCGATCCTTCAGAGGCACCTTCACGGGCTCGCAAAATCGTTAAGCCAGGGACAGTGGTCTACTCAACGGTAAGGCCGTATTTGCTCAACATTGCTATCATAGAGAAAGAATATAACCCTGAGCCTATTGCAAGTACTGCATTTGCCATCCTTCATCCGTTTCGATCAATCTTGCCCCGATTTCTATACCGCTATTTGCATGCGCCATCATTTATCCAGTACGTTGAAGCATGCCAAAAAGGCGTTGCGTATCCTGCCATAAATGATGGCGATTTTTTCAAAGGATTATTCCCCCTCCCACCCCTCCCCGAGCAAAAGCGGATCGTCGAGCGGATTGACCAGTTGATGGCGCGGTGCGATGCCTTGGAGACGCTGCGCAGGGAGCGGGAGGAGAAACGCCGCGCCGTCCACGCCGCCGCCATCCGGGAATTGCTGAGGCCTCCTCTCCGTGCCTCCGTGCCTCCGTGCGAGACCCCAAATCCCTTCACCTTTCTTTCCCGCCACTTCCGCGAACTTTACACCGACAAACAAAACGTCGCCGAACTCCGCAAAGCCATCCTCCAACTCGCCGTCATGGGCCGCCTCGTCGAACAAGACCCCAACGACCCGCCCGCCAGCGACCTGCTCAAAGAAATCGAAGCCGAAAAGAAGAAGGTCTCTCACAAAGGCACAGGGACACGGAGAAAAAGCAAAGAACTCCCCCCCATCAAACCCGGGGAAGTTCCGTATGAAGTACCGAAGGGGTGGGAGTGGGTGAGGTTTGGAAAAGTGGCAAACAACCGACTTGGGAAAATGCTCGACAAATCAAAGAATCGAGGAAACCCAAAACCATATTTGCGAAACACCAATGTTCAGTGGCATCAGTTTGTCCTTGATGATGTAAAAGAGATGAAGTTTGAAGATGATGAGTTAAATGAATTTCGTGTGCTTCCAGGTGATCTGCTCATATGCGAAGGTGGCGAACCTGGGCGCTGCGCTATATGGAGGAATTCCGAGATGGAAATCTATTTCCAAAAAGCTATTCATAGAGCAAGACCCTCTTCGTGCGTTACTTCTGAATATCTTCAAATTTGTCTTACCAACGATGCGGGCAATGTTCAGCTTAGCAAATATTTCACAGGGGCAACAATCAAGCATTTCCCGGGTGACAAACTCAATAAATATATTATCCCCCTCCCCCCCCTCCCCGAGCAACACCGCATCGTCGCCCGGATTGACCAGTTGATGTCTCTGTGCGACGAGCTGGACCGGCAGATTGACACGGCGGACGGCAAACAGACAGAACTTCTCGAATCCGTGATGGCGGCAGTTTGAGTCTGGAAACGCGGCAGAGAGCTGACGTTCGGGCCGAAGGTCCGAGCCGATACCAGCCCGGTCCGTTCACGGGGGCCGCGTGAGCGGAACCCGTGAACGGGCCGGGAACTCGATGTGACAGATGAGTCGCGGGCCGCAGGTCCGCACAGATTACCGGGGACTCAGACCTCAGTTTAAAGATTATTTAGCCAAAAGGGATCGCAAATTTAAATGCCTTTATTCAGAATCGGGCGGGCTGTGCATTTGTGTCGCGTAGCGACATTTCCAAGTTACGGGTGAAAAGCTGGGCGAACGCAAGGGTTTTTGTAACCCCGGAGGGGTTTGAGCGGATAGCCCGGGGTCAG
>JAFIGD010000054.1 GCA_020831625.1 Verrucomicrobiota bacterium
AGGGCGGCGCCGCCGGCCGCCAGGGCCGACTGCTTGATAAAGGTTCTGCGGCTGGTGAGCCGGATGTTGGCGTTGGAGGGGTTCAGATCTGATTTCATGATATGTGACTCGTGGTTTGGGCTGATTTATGGATTTCGGAACAAAAAAAAGCTGACAGATTTCACCCCGCTTGGGGAGGAAGGCTGTCAGCTTAAGTCTTGTACTTCGTGCTGAGTTTAGATGTGAGGATCCGGATGGATCGATACCCATTTAGCGAATCCTGTGCCAACTTGGGGATAACCTGTTTTTCACCGGACAATACGCCGATGTTTATCCTTTAAAGGTGTATTTATTTTGAGGGGATGTTTCGCGCATTTGATTATGGTGACAAAATTGTATGATTTTATTGGCTGTAATACGTAAATGTACTTTAGGGTTGCCTTCACGTTGGAGTGTGCTTGAATAAGAGATTCCTTTGTTACAGGGTAAGATCCAATGCCTCACATGAACCAACTTCCAGACACACCGTCCCCATTGCATTTGCGGGACTTGAACCCGCGTCAAAAAGGACTGCTGGCGATGATTCAATCGCTGGATCCCAACGGCACGCACCGTCTGCGGATTCAGTGCCGCGGGGACACGCCCTGGAACATTGCGTTGGTGCACAGTGAATTCAAACTGGGACAGCCGCAGCCGGAGGATGCCGGGGCCCGGGGCCTTGACCATTGGGACATTATCATCCGCTGCACGGAGGAGGGGCGGCTGCCGGAGGGCGATGACGCGAAGAAATTGAAATCGCACGGACTCTTCGCGCGGCCGGAGGAGGGCTCGTTTATGCTGCGCACCCGGGTGCCGGGCTGTGTCATCCGCGCGGATCAGTGCAAGGGCCTGGCCGACATCGCGGAGCGCTATGGTGACGGATTGACCACGCTGACCATGCGCGGGAACTTTCAGTTGCGCGGTCTGCGGCCCGAACACACAGTGGACGCGCTGATCGCCCTGCAGGAAATCGGCATGACCAGCATCGGCTCCGGGGCCAACAACGTGCGCAACATCACCGCCTCCCCCACCTCCGGGCTGGACGCCCATGAGGTTTGCGACGTGCGCCCCCTGGCGAAAAAACTCCAGCATTTCATTCTGCATCATCCCGAACTTTACAACCTGCCCCACAAGTTCAATCTGGCCTTTGACAACGGATCCCACAACGGAGTGTTCGCGGACAAAAACGACCTGA
This sequence comes from Verrucomicrobiota bacterium, assembly GCA_020831625.1. GTDB lineage: Bacteria > Verrucomicrobiota > Kiritimatiellia > SS1-B-03-39 > UBA6053 > PXAS01. Next base: position 1,214 of record JAFIGD010000054.1, read on the forward strand.
GTTTTGTGGCCACCCGCATTCCGGAGGGTCTTTCGGTGCCCCCCGGGGTGTATTTCCGGATTTTCGCGGGGGCGAAAGTGACCCGGGGCATTCGCTCCAAGGATGCGGGGGTGTTGGTGACCGAACGGGATGTGATCAAATACGCCACCGGCATCATTCTGCTTTACAAGTACCGGGGGGATCCGGACGGCCGGGGACGGGTGCGGCTGAACGATTTGATCGCCCGGGAGGGACTGGACAAAGTGGCCAACCACGCCGCCGTGCTCTCGGATGTGCTGCTGTACCGGCTCACGGCGGATGAGCAGTCCGTTCTGCCCGCCCTGGGGGCTTCGAACGGCTTTTCGGGCATTCATCCGGAAAAAACCGCGGGGTTGTTCACGGTGGGGGTCGGCATTCCCGTGGGCCGTATTCCCGCCGCCAGTCTGCGGGCTCTGGGCGCGGCCGCCGCCCGGCACGGCACCGGGGAGATTCGGCTCACCGCCTGGCAGAACTGCCTGATTCCCCACGTTCCCGAGGCGGAAATCGCCATCGTGCGCGAGAGCATTCAGGCGCTGGGTTTCTCCTGTGACGAGGGGGATCCCGCCGCCAGTCTCGTCGCCTGCAGCGGCATCGGCAACTGCCCCTACGCCGCCACCGACGCCAAAGGCATGGGGCAGACCTTAATTTCAAGTCTCCGGGCGTCCGGCCTGCGGAAAGCGGTGAACATCAACATCAACGCCTGTTCCAACGCCTGCGCGCACCACACCTTCGGGGAAATCGGTCTGCTGGGGGTCAAAGCGGGCGGACACGACAAAAAAGCCTATCACCTTTTCATCGGTTCGAACCGGCCCGACGAGGAAACCAACAAACCTCTGTTGTCCAAAATCCCGGAAGCCGAGGTTTCCGGCGTGGTGGAGAAGCTGGTGCGCCTGTACGACCGCCACGCCCTGCCGGGCGAAAGCTTCGCGGAATTCAGCGCCCGCCAGGGGCAGGACGCACTGCGGTCGGTGGCGGAGGAAGCCCACACGCCATGAGTAAAAAGCCCCTCCTCGAAATCGAATACTGCACCGGCTGCCGCTGGATGATGCGCGCCGCATGGACCGCCCAGGAACTGCTGAACACCTTTGAGAACGACCTCGGCGGCGTGAGCCTGCTCCCCTCCGAAACCGGCGGCAGGTTTCAGGTGCGTTGCGGAGAGCATGTTCTGCATGACCGCAAAAGCGACAGCGGTTTCATTGAGCTGAAAGTACTGAAGCAGCGGGTGCGCGACCACCTCTTTCCCGACCGCGACCTCGGCCACAGCGGGGGGGGCGGGGGTGAGGACTCGGAAAGAAAATTTGTTAACCACGGATAAACACGGATGAACACGGATAATTTCATATTGAATGGTACTGAAAAATGAAGCATTTTCCCTTGATCGCGGATGGGGTTGAAACCCCCAGGTCCATCAGGCGACGCTACGCGGCGCACTCCGTTGTTTTTTTACATTATTCCGTGGATTGAAATCCACGTCTATGCGTCGAACGTCGCTACGCGACGAAATTAGTCGAGTAAACCGAATAACAGTCTCACCCTCCGATTTCGCTCATGCCGCGGTTGTGGCTGAAGCGGCGGAAGGCGAGTTCGTGGCCCCAGGGTTTTTCCCAGATGCCGGCGCGGACGATGTTCTCCAGCGCGGCGTTGTCGGCCCCCTTCCGGAGCGGGGTGAGCAGATCGACCTCGTCGTCCTTGAGCAGGCACAGGCGGAGTTTGCCGTCGGCGGTGAGGCGGGCGCGGTTGCAGTCGCCGCAGAAGGGGGCACTGACGGGACTGATGAAGCCGACGGTGCCTTTGGCGCCGGGCACGCGGTAGACGCGGGCCTCGCCGTCCAGTCCGTTGCCCACGGGTTCGAGTTTGCCGAGGGCCGCCTCGATCCGGGCTTTCACGCTGTCCTCCTCCACCCGTTGTCCGTTCTGAAAATGCTCGTTGTTTCCGAAGGGCATCATTTCCAGAAAGCGCACCTGCCAGGGACGGTCCAGGCTGAAGCGGGCCAGGGGAACAAAATCCTCCTCGTTGAAATTCCGGACCGTCACGGCGTTGAGTTTGATCTCCAGGCCGGCCGCCTCGGCGGCATCCAGCCCCCGGAGCACCGCGTCCAGTCCGTCCCGGCGGGACATCTGACGGAAGCGGGCGGGGTCGAGGGTGTCGAGACTGATGTTGACCCGCCGAAGGCCGGCGGTTTTGAGGGGGCGGGCCAGTTTCGGCAGCAGCATGCCGTTGGTGGTCAGGGCCACAAAAGGTGCTCCGGGAAGGGCGGCGGTTTCCGCGATCAGCTCCGTCAATTGCGGGTGCAGGGTGGGTTCGCCGCCGGTGAAGCGGAATTTATCGAAACCCAGCGCATGGAACAGCGGCAGCAGCCGCCGGTATTCCGCCAGGGAGATGTTTTCAGACTGCGGGCGGAATTTCATGTGTTCCGGCATGCAATAGACACAGCGCAGATTGCAGGCGTCGGTCAGCGACACCCGCAGGTAGTGGATTTCCCGTCCGTGTTTGTCCGACAGACGGCGGTTCTCGCTCTTCCGGGAAGAGAGCGGCTGGACGGGTTTCAACTGGAGCGTGGGGCCGGGCATAATAACGAAGGTGTTCCACTACATAGTTGCCACAAGCGAATAAGCAAAAGGAAATCATGTTTTGGAGGCCGTTTCGCTCAAGGCGAAGCTTCAGGGTCCCATGATTCATGATGAAAGAATTGCCGCCCTGTGCCTGTACCATGGTGTGACGGAATTCTGGACCAGTGACCGTGATTTTTCAAGATTCCCATTTCTGAAAACCCGCAATCCCCTGGCGGTCTGATGAACGGGAATTTGGTGCACAGCCCCTGAATTCCATTGCCAGTTCTGTTTCAGATGCTACGATTGACGTATGATAAAACACGTCGTTGCGAAAAAAAAACTTCAACAGGACACGCCGTCTTCGGATCTTGCGTTTTGGTTGTCGCAAAGTCCGTCCCAACGTCTGTCCGCCGTCGAATTTCTCCGGAGACAACAACATGGAACTGAACAAAGACTTCAAAGAGTTTCTAGAGTTGTTAAACAAACACAGGGTTGACTATATGGTCGTGGGAGGGTTCGCTCTGGCTTTCCATGGCGCACCGCGCTACACGGGGGATATCGATGCACTGGATGAGCTGGAATCCTAGTGGATGACCGAACGTCTTCTGGAACAGGCCCCCCTGATGGCCGAGCAGGACATTCCCCGTTTTTGGACAGGAAAACAGGATCATCTTGACGTGACCGGGGCTCCACTCCCGCAAGGGGAGTGGCGGCCAATCGGAAAACAAAACAGATTCATGGTATAAGTGATTCAACATGTTCAAAGGGTTGCCTGCTCCTCACCAATTGCGTGATGCGCCCGAAATCGGGATGATATGCGGTTTCCGGTGGCACATTTTGGAAATTGCGCTAAGCATCGGCTATGAATGTGTGTGTTGAACATCTGCTGACCAGCCCGGAGCACAAATACCGCGGGCACTTCGGCGGGCCGTCGGGTTCGTGCGGCGCGGTGGCGCATGAGCGGATTGAAGTCCGGGCGGGGAGGGGGATTGTGGGGGACCGCTACTTTGACTACAAGGAGAACTTCAAGGGTCAGATCACCTTTTTCGATTTGGCGGTGCGGGACGCGCTGGCGGCGCATTGCGGGGTGGACATCTCCCCGGATGCGGTGCGCCGCAATGTGCTGCTCCGGGGTGTGGATCTGAATTCGCTGGTCGGTAAAACTTTTACCCTGCAAGGGGTCCGCTTTCAGGGATCGGAGGAATGCAAACCCTGTTTCTGGATGGACGAGGCGGTGGCCCCGGGCGCGGAGGAATTTCTCAAAGGCCGCGGCGGTCTGCGGGCCCGCATCCTCTCCGACGGCGCATTGACACTGGGGCCCGCCGAACTGCGGGAGGAGGAGCCGGCATGATTCCGGTGGCCGAGGCGTTTGCCCGATTGCGCGACGCGCTTCCCGATTTCGGCACGGAGCCGGTCGCGCTTTCCGATGCCGTCGGCCGCATCCTTCGGGAGCCGCTGCGCGCGGAGCGGGATGCGCCGCCCTTCGATCGCGTGATGCTCGACGGCGTGGCCGTGTCCCATGCCGCGCTGGCGGCGGGCCGCTCCCGCTTCCCCGTGGCCGGTCTGGCCCCCGCCGGACAGCCGAGGGCGCGGCTGCTCGATCCGCAATCGGTGCTGGAGGTCATGACCGGCGCGCCGCTGCCTGAGGGCGCGGACACGGTGGTGCCGGTGGAGGATCTGGAGCGCGAGGGGGACGCGGTGCGGATTCTCGACGTTCCCGAAAAAGGTCAGGGGGTCCACCGCCGGGCATCCGATGCCCGTGTCGGCGATGAGGTCCTGCCGTCGGGCACGCGGCTGCGGCCGGCCGCGCTTGCGGTGGCGGCCACGGAGGGGGCGCTCACCCTTCAGACAGCAAGGCGTCCGGTGATTTCCCTGTTGACCAGCGGTGACGAGGTGGTGCCGCCGGACGCGCAGCCGCTTGATCATCAGATCCGCGCCAGTCATCCCGCCGCCCTCGCCGCGCTGCTGCGCGGATTCGGTCACTGCATTTCCCGGCACCGCCATGCGCCCGATGATCCGGTCCTTCTGAAAGCGCTGCTCGCGGAGGCGCTGGAATCGGCGGAGATTCTGCTGGTGACCGGGGGGGTATCCAAGGGGAGCGCGGACCACGTGCCGCGCATTCTGGGGGAACTGGGGGTGCGCGGGCATTTTCACGGCGTGGCCCAGCGTCCGGGCAAACCGCTGTGGTGCGGGTCGCGCGGAAAGCAGGTGGTGCTCGCCCTGCCGGGCAATCCGCTTTCGGCCCTGACCTGCGCCCGGCGTTATTTGATTCCCGCGCTGGACGCGGCCATGGGCGCGCTGCCCGAGCCGCCGCCACTGGTGCGTCCGCTCACCCCGCCCGCGCCCCATCCGACGCTCGCCACCTTTCGGCCGCTGCGCGTCACCTCCGAAGGATGGGAGTGGGTCATCCCGCCCAACTCCGGGGCCCTGCACGTGCCCGCCCTGACGCAGGGCTTTCTGGAATGTCCCCCGGGATTTTCGCCCCCCGATCTGTTTCCCTTCTACGCCTGGACCTGATTATGACCGACTTCACACACCTCGACTCCCAAAATATGCCCGCCATGGTGGACATCAGCGGCAAAGCCGTCACCGCCCGCAACGCCACCGCCCGCGTCCGGGTGGTCTTCCCGCCGGATGTGGCGGAGAAACTTGCAACCGATGGCTGGCAGGCGCCCAAGGGCCCCATTTTGCACACCGCGGTTATCGCCGGCACCCAGGCGGTGAAACGCACCTGGGATCTGATCCCCTTCTGTCATCCGCTGCCGATCGACGGCTGTAAATTTTCGCACAACTTGACGGACAATGTGCTTGAACTCCGCTGCACCGTGCGCACCACGCACCGCACCGGGGTGGAAATGGAGGCGCTCACGGGTGTGTCCATCGCCGCGCTGACCGTCATTGATATGTGCAAGGCACTTTCCCATGAAATTGAAATCCGCGACACGGTTCTGCTTGAAAAAACCGGCGGGAAGAGGGATGTGAGGGTATCATGAACATGCCCCAATCCCCAACCCTAACAGGCCTGGTTCTCGCCGGCGGCAAGAGCCGCCGCATGGGCCGGGACAAAGCCCTGCTGGAGTTTCACGGCAAGCCCCAGGCGCTGGTGGCGGCGGAGATGCTTCGCCCGCATGTCGATGAGGTGTATCTCTCCTGCCGTCCGGATCAGTATGCCGACGACGCCTTTTCCGGATTGCCGCGGCTTACCGACCCCGCCGAGGGCATGGGCCCCATGGGGGGCATGCTTGCCGCCTTCCTCCACAAGCCCGACGCCGCCTGGCTGGTCCTCGCCTGCGATCTGCCCCTGCTCACCCCCGAAACCCTAGACACCCTCCTTCGCGGCCGGGAGCCCGGTCTGGCCATGACCGCCTTTGTCTCCGCGTTCGATGGACTTCCCGAACCGCTCTGCACGATTTACGAACCCGCCGCGCTGCCTTTCCTCGAGGCCGCGCGGGACAGCGGTCACCTCTGCCCCCGCAAAATTCTGATCCGCAATCCCGAGCAGGTGAAATTGCTGAAGCTGCCCGAAGGAAATCCGCTCGACAACATCAACGCCCCCGAAGACCTCGAACGCAACGGACTTTCGATATGATCCCTCTGCACGTGCACTATTTCGCCCTGTTCCGCGAGCAGGCGGGGCGGACCGATGAGGAGATCCAAAGCGCCGCCGCCACGCTGGCCGGCCTTTATGCGGAGCTTCGCGCCCGCCACGGGTTCACGCTTCCCCCCGACCGGGTGCGCTTCGCCGCGGGCGACGCCTACGCCGATGCCGACACCCCGCTGACCCCCGGCATGTCCATCACCCTGATCCCTCCCGTGGCCGGCGGATGAACTCATTTTCCCTTTCCGACAACCCGCTGAACATCGGCGGGTTCCTGAAAGATTTCGCGAATGACCGGGCCGGGGCGCGGGTTTCGTTCGAAGGAGTGGTGCGCAATCATCATCTCGGTCAGGGGGTTGATTTTCTGGAGTACGAGGCCTTCCCGGAGATGGTCGAGGCGGAGGGCGGGCGCATTCTCACCGAGGCGCGGGAGCGGTTCGCTCTGACCGACGCCGCCGCAGTCCACCGCGCGGGACGGCTCGAAATCGGGGATGTCGCCGTCTGGGTGGGCGCGCTGGCGGAACACCGCCAGGAGGCCTTTCTCGCCTGTCAATGGATCATGGATCAAATCAAGGCGCGGCTCCCGGTCTGGAAAAAAGAGCATTTCTCCAATGGAACCGTGGAATGGGTGGGAGCCGGACTTCAGGAGCCCGGATTGACGCCCCGGGCGGAAGCCTATTATCAGCGTCAATGCGTGTTGCCCCAGCTCGGGCCGGCGGGTCAGGAGAAACTCGGCCGGGCCCGGGTGCTGGTGGCGGGCGCGGGCGGTCTGGGCTGTCCGGCTCTGCTCTACCTCGCCGCCGCCGGGGCGGGACAATTGAGCGTGATCGACGGGGACACGGTGAACCTCTCCAACCTTCACCGCCAAATTTTGTTCACCCCCGCCGATCTGGGTAAAGGAAAGGCCTCGGTCGCGGCCGAGCGGCTCCGCGCCCAGAATCCCTGGATTGCGGTTCAGGCCCACGACGGCTTTCTGGACACCGACTGGCTTGCGCAACATCTGAACGGCCACGATTTGGTGTTGGACTGCACCGACCACTTTCCCACCCGTTATCTGCTGCACGACGCCTGCTGGCGGGCGGGCATCCCGCTGGTGCAGGCCGCCATCCATCAATTTGAGGGACAGGTGCAGAGTTTTCATCCGGACAGTCCGGGCGGATGCCTGCGCTGCCTCTGGCCGGAACCGCCGTCGGCCGACTGCGCGGGCACCTGCGCTGAAGCCGGAGTGCTGGGGCTCACCGCCGGTCAGGTCGGCCTGCAGCAGGCCATGGAGGCCCTGCGGTTGCTTCTCGACTGGCCCGGACATCTTCTGGAGCACACCCTGCTCATCGACCTGATGAGCGGCGCGACCCGCCGCATCCGCCGTCAAGTCCGCCCCGGCTGCGTCTGCCGGACCGGCGCATTTCCCGCCCCCGCGCCGATGCCCGCTCCGGCGCCCGCCTGGCTGAGTCCCGGCGATTCCCTGCCGTCTGGAGCCCGGTACGTGGACATTCGCGAGGCGTACGAACGCGAAAACGCCCCGGCGGACATTCTCGCGCTCCCCCATTTCCCCCGCGAACGCTGGGAGGCGATCCCCGGCGAAATCCGACAGCGGCCCCTCATCCTCTGCTGCGCGGCCGGGGTCCGCACCCGCCATTGCCTTGAATTGCTCGGCCATCCCCCCGGCATCTGGGCCTGGACGGGGTCGATTCACGACCGACCGGCCGCGAAAGAAAGCCTCCCGCAATGAGCGCGCCCTCTGATCCGTCGGCAAAGATGTTTTCCGGCGATCCTGTTCCGCTGATTGTGCGGAGCTACCGTCACTGGACGGGCGAAAACCTGCTGCCTTCCGATCTTGCGGAGAGCGGTTGGGCGGAGGCGCTGGCGGGGCTGTCGCGGGTGGTGGTGGCGCACGACACCGCTGCGGATCCCTGTTTTGTGTATGGAAACCGGGCCGCGCTGGAGTTGTTCGAAATGCGCCGGGAGGACTTTATCGGCATGCCCAGCCGACTGTCCGCCGAGCCGGTGCGGCGGGAGGAACGGGCCCGGGTACTGGAGGAGGTGAGGGTCCGCGGGTTCTCCACCTCCTACAGCGGTGTGCGCGTTTCCGCCACCGGGAAACGGTTCCGGATCGAGAACGCCGTCCTGTGGAATCTGGTGGATCATGAAGGTGTCATCCGCGGTCAGGCCGCCACCTTCGCGCAATGGTCATTCCTGTAAAATCCGTTGTCAGCGGGGGCGGTTTGTGCTATCCTCATGCCCTTTCTTCATTTTTAGGAGTCTCTTATGCAATCTGTAGGATTTATTGGATGGCGGGGCATGGTCGGATCGGTGTTGATCGACCGCATGCGCCGTGAAAACGATTTTCAGGGGTTTGAACCGGTGTTTTTCACCACCTCGCAGGCGGGTCAGGCCGGGCCGGATGTGGGTGGCGGGGCTTCGCCGCTGCGCGACGCGAACGATGTGCGGGCGCTGGCGGAGATGGATATTCTCGTGTCCTGTCAGGGCGGGGATTACACCAAGGAGATGCATCCGAAACTCCGCGCCGCCGGATGGCGGGGGTACTGGATCGACGCCGCGAGCGCCCTGCGCATGAAGGAGGACGCGGTGATTGTGCTCGATCCGGTCAACCGCAAACAGATCGAACAGGCCCTGAACAAAGGGTTGCGCGACTTCGTGGGTGGAAACTGCACCGTCAGTCTCATGCTGATGGGGATGCAGGGCCTGTTTGACGCGGGATTGGTGGAATGGGTGTCGAGCATGACGTATCAGTCCGCCTCCGGGGCCGGGGCCAAAAACATGAAGGAGCTGGTCGCGCAGATGGGCGGTCTCGCGGATGCGGGCCGCGCTCTTGCGGAAGATCCCGCCTCGCAGGTGCTGGAACTGGACCGGATCATCAGCGCCAAACTCAACGACGGCTCGCTGCCGACCGATGCGTTCGGCGCGCCGCTGGCGGCAAATCTGATCCCCTGGATCGACAGCGCCATGGAGGACGGACGCACCCGGGAGGAGTGGAAAGGCATGGTCGAAACCAACAAAATTCTCGGCACCGCCACGCCGATTCCGGTGGACGGCCAATGCGTGCGCGTGGGCGCGATGCGCTGTCACAGTCAGGCGCTGACCGTCAAACTGACCCGGGATGTGCCTCTGGCGGAGGTGGAGGCGCTCATCGCCGGCGCCAATGACTGGGTGAAGCTGGTGCCCAACGAAAAAGCCGCGACGCTTGCGGGGTTGACCCCTGCGGCCGTTTCCGGCGGACTCGACATTCCGGTGGGCCGCCTGCGTAAAATGGCGCTTGGCGGCGAATACCTCACCGCCTTCACCGTCGGCGATCAGTTGCTCTGGGGCGCGGCCGAACCCGTGCGCCGCATGTTGCTGATCGTGCTGGGACGGCTTTGATCGGGCGGAAATTTCCGTTCGATCAGATATGAGTTCAACGGAGAGTGGAACGGAGATGAGCCGGAGACGTTTGTGGCTGACAGCGTAGGCCTTTGGATTCAAAGGCCTTAACCCGGTATGCTCACTTCCCGCCCGATTCCTTCAAGAATCGGAAGTATTCGGAGTTGGAGCTGATGAATAAATCCGTTTGGGAGCCCAGAGTTCTGCCATAGCTTTCCAGGGTGCGGAAGAAGGCGTAGAATTCGGGGTCCTGTTTGAAGGCCTCGTTGTAGGTGCGGGTGGCTTCCGCGTCCGCCTCGCCGCGGACCATTTCCGCTTTGCGGAGCGCCTCGGAGCGGATGACCGCCAATTGCCGGGCGGTATCGCCATTGATGCGGGAGGCTTCTCCCTGGCCTTCGGAGCGGAACTGCGCGGCGATGCGCTGCCGCTCGGAAATCATCCGCTGGAAGACCTGTTCGCGCACGGAGGGGATGTAGTTGAGGCGTTTGATGCGCACATCGACGAGTTCAATCCCCAGGAGGGCGGGCATGTCTTTTCCGGCCTGATCCAGAATAGACTGGGTCAAAATTTTACGACCGATTTTGGTCTCGCCAGTGAGGCTGAGCTCGTCGCTGTCGGGGTTGACCACATCGATTTGGCGGAGATCCTCCTCGGTGACGCTCCAGTCTTCCGAGCGGACGATTTCGGTGAGCTCGGTTGCAGAAATTTTGTCACGGACCACGGAGTCGATGATGTCATCCAGACGCGCCTGGGCTCCGCTTTCATCGCGGACACTGTTGTAAAAACGGAGCGGATCGACGATCCGCCAGCGGGCGGTGGTGTCGATGGAGATGAATTCCCGGCCGAGGGTGGGAATCTGGTTGGGCGAGCCGTCCCAGACGATCAGTTTCTTGTCGAAGCGGCGCACTTCCTGAATGAAGGGAACCTTAAAGTGGACGCCGGGGGTGGTGACCGGTTCGCCAATGAGTTTTCCGAACTGGAGAACGATGGCCTGTTCGTCTTCCTGAATCACGTAGACCGAGGACATTACGACGACACCGGCCAGAGCCAGCACAACCAGCAGAGCGCCGCCGGCGAAAGATTTTTTAGGGGAGAGGGTCATCTTATTGGCCTCCTGAGCGTTGACCGTCCCGAAGGGTTTGGCCGAGGTTGAGTAAGGGGAGGGGGGCGTTCATGCCCTCTTCCAAAATATAAATGTTCCGCAGATTCGGAAGAACTTCATCGACCATTTCCAGATAGAAGCGCCGGGCGGTGATGTCGGGTTGTTCACGGTAGGCCTCCAGAAGGGAGAGGAAGCGGGCCGCCTCGCCGCGGGCCAGGTTGGTGCGCTCGGCCCGGTAGGCTTCGGCTTCGGCGACGATTTCATCCGCCTCGCCGCGGGCCCTCGGGATGATCTGGTTGCGCTGTTTTTCGGCCTCGTTGATGAGGCGCTCCCGCTGCTGACGGGCTTCATTGACCTCGTTGAAGGCGGGTTTCACCTTGTCGGGCGGGGTGACATCCTGCAGTTCGATCCGTTCGATTCGCACCCCGATGTTGAAGGTGTCCAGAATTTCCTGCATATCGGCAAGGGTTTCGTGGGCGATTTCCACGCGGCCGACGGTGAGGACGTCGCTGCCGAGCCGGTTTCCGACAATCCGCCGCATCACCGATTCGGAAACATCGCGGATGGTTTCCCGGGGATTCCTGACTTCAAAAAGATATTTCACCGGGTCGGTGACGCGGAACTGCACGACCCATTCGACATCGATCACATTCAAATCACCGGTGAGCATGAGCGATTCGTCGGTCATGGCTCTGGTTTTTTCGTATTGGCTGCGCTGACCGGCCTGCGCGGTGCGAAAGCCGAATTCCTCTTTCAGAACACGTTCAGTGGGCACGAAGGTGGCCCGGTCGATTCCGAGCGGCAGTTTAAAGTGAAGGCCCGGATTTTTAATGTCGATCACTTTTCCAAAGCGCTGAATGACGGCCCGGCCTTCAGGCTCCACGCTGAAAAACATGGAGCGCAGAGCGGCGACGAGCAAAAAGGCGAGGGCGGCGATGAGGCCGAAACGCATGCTTTTCCGGACGGTTTCCTGGGAAAATTCCGGGATTTGTTGATATTGGTTCATGGAATCACAGTACGCCCATGATACCCTGAGGCAACCTTATTAACGAAACGATTGTCCCTCCTGTCCCCTCTTAGGCCTCATCGCCGAGCCATTGGCCGCCGGTGATGCGGTTTTTGCGGCGTTCGAAGCGGTAGACGGCGGGGGAGGCGGGTGTTAAAATAACAGGTATTTTAATACTCGAATCACCCCGTGATGCGTTTTAAGTCTTTGGTCTTGTCAAAATGAGCCTCACGGTTGAAGACGGAACGCGTATTGATTTTGGGTATAATTAACAAATATAGATTATTTTTATTTACTTGTAACGTTTTAATATTACCTTCTTACTGAAGGAGGTGAGTGTTTCATGTGTGAAAATACATTTATTTACAGGGTGGATCACACCGACACGATCATCAGCGTCAGTGAAAACTGGAGTGACTTCGCGGAGGGCAATGGATGGGGAGGCTCTCTGCGTCCAGAAGAGGTGGTGGGCCGCAGTTTGTGGGATTTCATTCAGGGGGTGGAGACCCGGCATCTGTATGAGGAGCTGATCCGGAGGGTTCGGGCGGGCATTCCGCCGCGGGTGATCTCATTCCGTTGTGATTCCCCCGGGGAACGGAGATACATGGAACTCCTGATCGAGCCTGCGGGGGGCGGTGTTCTCCAAATCACAAGCCGGATTTTGCGTGCAGAAGCCCGTACGCCGGTTCGACTGCTCGCGTCGGACCTTCCGCGCTCCGCGAATCTGGTTGTGTTGTGCAGCATGTGCAAAAAAATGAAAATTTCCGAGGAAAACTGGATTGAGCTGGAGGAGGGGCTGACGCATCACAAAATTTTCGAAACCGATGAAATGCCTCAACTGAGCCACGGTCTCTGCGGCGCATGTTATCAGGAGGCGATGCGGGACCTGGAGGACGCGGGACTGCACGAGAACCCGGCATGAATCCGTTGCTTCACCAGCATTAGACCCGTCGCAAGCCCCGTTTCCGCTGATTTCGGAAACGGGGCGGTTCATTTTTTTATGATGCCTCCCTTATTCCGGCGGTACTAAATTTTTATAATGTCCTTGGTTCAAAATCTTATATAGGGTAGAAATGGTTTTGGATTTGGAACAAGTTGAGCATTGAGGCGGCCTTTCACCCCGCCGACCTTTTGAGTCATGCCACATAATACAGTAAGAAACCATGGGTTTTCGACACCCGCCCGGATTGCGCCGTACCTGATGCTGGTGCTGATGACCTCCGCATCCATTTGGCTCTGGCGGTTCTGGGCCAACGCCGAAACGGCCAGAGCCCGAACGCATTTCGAGGGGTATTGTGAGAATATCGGCCGGGATATCACCGACAGAATCCATACCTATCGGAGAATTCTCCAGAGCGGTGTGGGGATTTTTATCGCCTCCGAAGAGGTCACACGGGAGGAATGGCGGGCGTATTATGAATATCGCAAGGCGCGCACGGAGCTCTTCGGGATGCAGGCGTTCGCATTTGCCAAGGTCGTCACACCCGGCGAATTGACGCGCCATGTGGATCGCATCCGGGCCGAGGGTTTCCCGGAGTACACGGTGTGGCCGGAAGGTGACCGACCCTTCTACTCGCCCGTCATGTTCGTGGAGCCCTTTGACGCGGTCAATCAACGGGCCCTTGGTTTTGATGTGTCCACCGATCCGGTGCGGCGGGCGGCCATGGAACGGGCCCGGGACACCGCCTCTGTTGCAATGTCCGGACCGGTCCGTCTGGTCATTGAGGAGACCGGCGAGGATGGCCAGACGGGATACCTGATCTATGTCCCGTTTTTCGACACGGGCGTGCCCCCGCCCGACGTGGAATCGCGCCGTGCCGCACTGACCGGCTATGTGTTTGCCGCTCTGCGTGTGAAGGATCTGATGCGGGGCATCTTCGCGGAGGCGCATGAATACGCCGCGTTCGAACTCTACGACGGGGTGACGGTTTCACCGGAGGCGCTGCTGTTCGCCAGCGACGAAATCGGCGGTTCCGTGGATGAACACCGCTCCCGCTTCACCCACCACATCCCTCTGGAACTGTACGGACACACCTGGAGTCTGTCCTTCCGCTCCACCGCGCACTTCGAGGCCGAGGCCGTGTCATATTTGCCCTGGATGATCCTGGCGGGCGGGGTTCTTGTCAACATTCTGGTTTTCCTGCTGCTGCGCGCACAGCGGGATGTCGCGGTCAGGGCAAATGCGCTGGCCGCAACGTTGACGATCAATTTACACAAATCCGAAGAAATGCTGAGGGCGACGCTTTACTCCATTGGCGACGCCATGATTTCGACTGATGTACAGGGCCGCGTGGCCTCCATGAACCCGGTGGCGGTCTCGCTGATCGGCTGGGACGAGCCTGAGGCCATCGGCCAGCCGCTGGAAAACGTCTTCCAAATCATCAACGAAAGCACCCGTCAGCCTGTGGAGAGTCCCGCCCGGAAGGTGCTCAAGGTGGGCGGGATTGTCGGCCTGGCCAACCACACTCTGCTGATCGCCCGGGACGGAAGGGAGATTCCCATTGCCGACAGCGGGGCGCCGATCCGCAATCGTGTCGGCGAGATTATCGGGGTTGTCCTGATTTTCCGCGACCAAATTGAAGAGCGCAAGGCCATGCTGGAGCTGGAAAACAGACAGCAACGGCTGGAGAGCATGTTCCGGGCCGCCCCCGTCGGCATTGGCCTGGCCTCTTCTGGCGTCATCACCCGGGCCAACACCCTGCTCTGCGAAATCACCGGCTACAGCCGCGGGGAATTGATCGGGCAAAGCCCCCGGATGCTCTATCCCTCGGATGAGGAATTCGAACGGTGCGGATTTGGAAACGAAGGCGGGTTTGAACAACAGGGAACCGACGCCGTCGAAACAGTGTGGAAGCGAAAAGACGGCTCCGAGGTGGCGGTGTTACTGGGGGCCTCGCCGATGGACCCGGCGGATCCCGCCAAAGGCGTAACGTTCACCGCCCTCGATATCACCGAGCAGACCCGGGCCGAGGCGGACCGGATCGCCCGCGTGGAGGCGGAGCAGGCCAACCGGGCCAAGAGCGCGTTCCTGGCCAACATGAGCCATGAAATCCGCACGCCCCTCAACGCGGTGCTCGGTTTCGCCCAGATTCTGGAGCGGGACGCCTCGCTCACCCCCCGTCAGACCGGCATGCTCCAAACCATCGCGCGCAGCGGACGGCATCTCCTGGATCTCATCAACGATATTCTGGACATGTCCAAAATCGAGGCAGGAAAACTTGAATTGAAGCCGGTTGATTTTTGTTTGCACGATTTGTTGAACGACCTGGAGATGATGTTTCAATCCAGAGCCCATGCCCGCCAGATACAGCTATTGATGGAACGGGATGACCGTGTTCCCCGGTATATTCACGCCGATGAAGGCAAGTTCCGGCAGATCCTGATCAACCTTATGAGCAATGCGGTGAAGTTCACCAAGTCCGGCGGAGTCGCCGTTCGGGTGCGGGCGGAAGCCGACGCTGATGATGCGGCAGCGGTTCGACTCTCTGTGGAAGTGGAGGACAGCGGCCCCGGAATTCCGGAGGACGAGTTGGAGACCATTTTCGAGCCTTTCCGGCAATCCGCAGCGGGCCGGGAGGCCGGCGGCACGGGCCTGGGCCTGGCCGTGAGCCGCCGTATTGTGGAAATGATGGACGGAAGCCTCATGGTCAAAAGCCGCGTGGGCACGGGGTCCCGCTTTTGTTTTGATGTGCGGGTGAAGTCGGCGGAGGGGGCTCCGAAAACGGCGGTGTCGACCATGCGGCAAGTGGTCGGCCTTGAACCGGGCACAGGCCCTTACCGTATTCTGGTGGTGGACGATCAGAAAGATAACCGGGATCTGCTGAGCGCCCTGCTGGAGCCTTTGGATCTTGATGTCAGGGAGGCGGCCAACGGACAGGAGGCGCTGGATCTCTTTGAGGAATGGTCGCCCCACGCGGTCCTCATGGACATGCGCATGCCGGCACTGGACGGCTATGAGGCCACCCGGCGGATCAAGGCCACCCCGAAAGGCCGCTCCACCCCTGTCATTGCCGTGACCGCCAGCGCCTTTGAGGATGCGGAAAAAGAGGTCTGGGCCACAGGCGTGGACGGGTATGTGCGCAAGCCGTTCCGATCGGAGGAAATTTTCGCGGTGCTGGCGAAATGCCTCGGGCTGCGGTATATCCATGCGGATGATCCCGGGCCCGCCCCGGAAAAAATCGATATCCGGCCTCTCACCCGGGAGGATCTGGAGGCCGTGCCGGAAACGCTGCGGCAGGCGATGCGGCAAGCCGTGAACGAAGGGGACATGGCCGCTCTACAGGAGCGGATCACCCGGGTCGAAGAGACCGATGCCGGGCTGGCGCGGCGTCTACGGAATCTGGCCGATCAGTACGACTACGAAACCCTCACCCATCTCTTGGAACCCTAAGTAGAATGGAGAAAATGAACACGATGAATCCCGAGAACACCCCGGCGGTTATCATGGTGGTGGACGACACCCCGGCCAATCTTAAACTTCTGGACGAGATCCTGCGGGGCCAAGGCTATCAAACGGTGCAATTCCCGCGCGGGTCCATGGCACTGCGGGCCGCGGCCCGGAATCCCCCGGATTTGATCCTGCTGGACATCATGATGCCCGAGATGGACGGATTTGAAGTTTGCCGGCGGCTGAAGGAGGACGGGGATCTGAAGGAAATCCCGGTGCTTTTCATCAGCGCCCTGGACGGAACCGACGATAAAATCAAGGCCTTTTCCGCCGGGGGCGTGGATTATGTGACCAAGCCCTTTCAGGACGCCGAGGTGCTGGCCCGGGTCGGCACCCACCTTGAGCTGCGCCGGCGGCAAGTGCGTATCGAAACGCAGAAACGCCAACTGCAGAAGGATCATGACCGCCTTCTCGAACTTGAAGAATTGCGGGACAATCTTACGAATATGATCGTACACGATATGCGTTCTCCGCTGATGGGCATTTCCGGGGCCTATGAGCTTGTTTTAATGGAAAAGGACCGGCTCAGTCCAATGCAAAAGGAGAGTGTCGCAATAGGTCAGAGCAGCTGTCGCGAGTTGATTGAAATGGTGAGTTCGTTGCTGGACATCAGTCGTCTGGAGGCCGGGAAGATGCCCCTGAAGCCGGAACCTTGTGATGTCAGGGAGGTTGCCGAAGCTTCTGTGGAGTCTATGGCGGTGTTGGCGCGGGAGAAGGCCTTAAACCTCCGGATCACCGGGGAGTCGTCCCGTGTTTCCGCGGACCGCGATATCCTTCACCGCGTCTTTACCAACCTGATCTCAAACGCCATTAAGTTTTCGCCCCGGGGCGGTTCCATCAGCGTGAGCGTCACATCCTCGAATCCGCGCACACGTGTGGCTGTGACGGATCAGGGGGGCGGCATCCCAAATAAATTTCACCAGCGGATTTTTGAAAAATTCGGTCAGGAAGAGTCCCGCAAAGAAGGGCATAAACACTCGACGGGGCTCGGGTTGACGTTTTGCAAGCTGGCCGTGGAGGCCCACGGCGGTCGGATCGGCATCGAGAGCGATTTGGGCAATGGCAGCACGTTCTGGTTTGATCTGCCCTCCCTGATCCCTGAACAGACAGGGTCACCCAATTGAAGGGTTATTCGTCGCCGCCGAGCCACTGGCCGCCGGTGATGCGGTTTTTGCGGCGTTCGAAGCGGTAGACGGCGGGGGAGGCGGGCTGCTTGAGCGGGCGGTAGATGTCGCCGGAGCGGCGGCTGGCGACGAGTTCGGCGATGTCCTCCTGTTGACAGCTCAGGACCCGCAGGAATTTCGGGGCGCGCAGGGGCTTGCCGATGAGATGGGACAATCCCCCGTCTCCGGCGGCGGTTTTATCCGCGACCAGAAAACTGTAGGCGACCGGTCCGATGTCTAGATTGAGTTCCCTCCGGAAATGACCCCAGAAGGGGTCCTGATGGGCGGAGGAGGGGGCGGGGGCGAAGTGGTGACACCAATGCGCCTCGTTTTCGGGAAGCAGGAGTCCGCATTCCCCCTGATGCGGGCAGGGCGCGACCATCGTGAAGCGCTCCCGCAGAATTTCCCGCTGTTGCACCAGCGCTTTGCCGCAGCGCACGGTGCCGGGTTCGACCCACACCACCGCGTCGGTGCTTTGAAGCCGTTCCGCGAGGCCGGCCTGCGCGGTTTCGGTGAGTTCCGTGAGCACGTGGCTAATGAGGATGGTGCCTTCGAGGGTTTCGGAAGGATTTTTTAATTCTACCGGAATTCCGGTAAATTCTTCTTGAATCTTGTTTCGGGCAAAGCCGGTGGCAATAGCGGAGTGGTCCATGAGCACCAACCGGTCGAAGGCTCCGGGGAAAGCGGCGAGCATGCGGCGTGCCGCTATTCCGGTGCCGCAGCCAAAGTCGGTGAGGACGCGGGAGGGTGGAGACCAGCCCCGGAGTTTAAGTTCTTTAATGACGGTGTCCCATTTCCAGCCGATGCGTTCGCCGAGGGTGCGGTCGTAATCGCTCATCTGACGCAGGGAGGTCCAGTAGGGGCGTTCGAGGGGGAGATCGGCGAGGAAGAGGTCGCGCAGTTCGCGGAGGTCGTTCCAGTGAATGGGGTCGGGCGTTTGGCGCATAAGTGGATCAGGAGTTGAGGGCGGAGAAGAGGCGCTGGCCAACGGCGGACCAGGTGTAGGCGGAGGTGACGTGTTTGCGGCCGTTTTCGCCGAGGCGGCGGGCGAGTTTGGGGTTTTGCAGCAGGAGATCGAGCATGGCTTCGCATTCGGGGTAGAACTGAAACCAGAGGCCGGCGTTGGCCTGTTCGCACTGCCAGCGGAGGACGTCGGATTTGGCGTGGACGAGGGCCGGCGTTCCGGCCAGCCAGGCCTCGAAGAGGACAATGCCGAAGCTTTCGTTGGTGGAGGGGTGGAAGAAGACAGATGCTCCGGCCATGGCCTCGTGTTTTTCCTGTTCGGAGACAAAACCGAGATCGAGAATGTGCGGTTTCAGCGCTTCGGGCGCCTCGTAGTCGCCGCTGCCGGTGAGGACGAGATGGAACGGGGTCTGATTGCGTTCGCGGTAGGCGTCGAGGTAGTGAAGCAGCAGGGGGGTGTTTTTTCCGCCCTCGCGTCGTCCGCAGTACAGAATATAGGGGTGTTCGAGCCCGTGTCGGCGGGCAAAGACCTCCGGGTCGGCTTCAAAGGGCTCCATGCCCATTCCGACCACGTGCGCGCGGGTTCCGTTCAGTCCGTACAGCCGCTGCGCGAGGTCCCGTTCGGGGGCGGCGTTGAAGAGGTGTCCTTTGACGCGGTGAAACATGTCCCGGACGATGCTGAGTTGCGCGAAGGGTTCGTCGTGCAGGCAGGGGATGAGCCAGGTCCGTTCGGGCGCGATGTGGCTGACATCGAAGGTGATGCCGAAGAGATAGGGGCCGACCAGAATCGCGTCGAAGTCCGCCGCGTGTTTTTCGAGCCACTGGTTGAGTTCGCGGCTGCGCACGCTGTTCGCGGCCCATTCCTCTTCGTCTTCGCGGGTGAGGGGCTGTTGGCGGTCAATTTTGGCCTGAAGACTCAGAAAGCGGTCGAGATTGCGGTCGGTGTTGACGGGAAAATAGTGAACGGTCATGCCTTCGGCGGATTCGGTGCCGGCGGGGCGTTCGTTTTCCCAGGTGAAATGGTTCCGGGCGCAGGTGGTGAGCAGATGGACCTCGTGTCCGGCGGCGGCGCTGTGGCGGGCGAGCTGGCGGATCAGGGTTTCGGCGCCGCCGACGACGCCCTCGGGGGCGTAGCGCAGGGTGACAAACGCCAGCTTCATGCGGCGGGGGTCTCCCCGGCGGTTCCGTGCGCGGCTTCGAGCGCGGCGATGCGGGCCTCGAGGGCGGCGATTTTCTTTTCGCTCTGCTGATGGGTGGATTCCAGGGCGGTGACCAGCAGGGCGTTCATCTGGTTTTGCTGACTCCACATGCGGAAGGTGTAAAATTTGAGCAGTTTCCAGATGACGGTTTTCAGGCTGACGAGCAGTTTGCCTTTCAGGCCGGGGCGGCGGTCTTCGATGGCGAAATCGTTGATGTCGACCACCACGGTGTCGCGGAGGCAGTTCAGGTAAAAGCGGAGCAGTTCCTCGCTGTCGGCCATGTACATGAGGTTGTGGCGTTCGGCGCGGGCGATGCAGGCGCCGTCGTAGACACCTTCGCGGCGCTTGCGGTCCACTTCGGCGCGGATTTCAGCGACCAGCGCGGCGGCGTCAACGCCCTCGGCGCCCAGATCAACCGTTAAAAATTCAGGTTCAGTGCTCATGGTCCGCTTATATGCGGGCGGAAGTTAAATGTCAAAAGAAGAGAGGCGGGGGCGGGATTTGAGCCGGGCCGTTGGCCCTCTGAGGGTGGTGTGGGTCCCGGGACCCAGTCCTGACGGACTGGGCTGGGATAAGCCGGGCCGTTGGCCCTGATTCCGATTATATCCCGTAATCCTCGTGGAATTGGAGCAGGCCCTGTTTGCGGAGGGTGCCGCGCCAGAGGCGGGGGTGATGGTCGGGGCCGAAGAGGGCGTGGGCGGCGTTGCGGGCGAGGGCGTTGGCGGGTTCGCCGGGGAGGGCGCGGAGGAGATCCATTGGCACTTCGCCCGGTTCCATGACCGCGCGCCAGGGGAGGAGGGCGTTCACCACGATGGCGGCGGCGCGTTCCGGTCCGATGAGGCGAATGCCTTCACCGGGTTCGCGGACCTGGAGGGTTTTACGGCACCGGCCGAGCCAGGCTTTGGAGGTTTCGCCGGGAGCGGCGCGAAGGATGTCCTCCATGGGCGGGGTGGCGGCGAAGAGATCGGCGGCGGCCCGCAGGCGGCGGACGGGATGGTTGCCGGGGCGGCAGCTGTCCAGCCGCCAGTGTTCCGGGGTGAGCTGCCGTTCGGAGAAGGTCTGTTGACGCCGCCACCAGAGGCTCCAGAGCCGGCGGGTGTCGGCCCAGGGCGGCAGACCGCGGCCGTTCTCTTCATGCGGAAGGAGCCCGGCGGCGCCGAGGAGGAGGGCGTAGGCGGTGTCGGGATCTCCGGCGGCCTCGCGGCGGAGTTCGTGCAGGGGAATCCGCCGGGCGAGTTCCTCACAACTGTCGGCGTTGTGCTTGTAGCCGAGGGCGCGGAGCACCGCCTGATAGAGGGCCTGTTCGGGGCCGACGGCCTGGACGGCCCGGGCCATGCGGAGGGTTTTGCGGCGGAGGCGCTCCTGGCCGGCGGCGTCGAGGAGGGCTCCGCGGTTTTCGTCGTCCAGCGCCTGACAATGCAGGCGGAGGGCACTGAGGGGGCCGTCGATGTCCCAGGGATAGGCGGAGGTGTCGATGCTGTCGAAAAAGAAGTGGGAGCGTTGATCAAGGGCGGCCCGGAGGGCGGTTTCCTCGCAGGCGGGGGGAAGCAGTCCGGGCGGGAGGGAGCCGGGTTCGTAGGTGACGTGGAGGCGGACGTTGCGGTAGCGGGGATCCTCGTGGTGGCCGTGGTTTTTCCAGTCCATGGGGCGGATGTGGATTTCCACATCGCCCCGCATCCGGCGTCCGGCCACGGACCATTCCGCGTCGAGAAAGTCGGGCCCGGCCTCAAAATTCCAGCGGCCGGGGGTGTGAAGGACGATCGGTTCGCCGCGGAGGGTGGCGAGGGGGGCGGGGCGCAGCCGGTCGTCGAACCAGACGCAGTGCAGATGCCGTTCGGTGAAGGGATCCTGCAGGGACGGTTCCGGCTCGCGGACTCCGGGGCGGGCATGCGGGGGAAGCTCCCGGTAGATGCGGGCCAGGGGAAACCGGTCCAGGGCGTGGAAGTCGTACAGGGAGACGGTGTTTGAGATGACGTTATTCGCTTTCATAGCTCTCTACACCCCGGTGTTTGCCGTTCTTCCACGGAAAATTCAAATTTTATTTAAAATTGACACATTCATTTTAGAATGTGGCTGAAGCGTGCCACCCGGAGCCCCGGCATTGAAATGTTGCGGGCGGATGCGGAGATCGCATGGGAATCCTGTCACCTTCCCGGAGAATTTCATCATGATACCGCAGACCAGATGATTGTGGCCACAGCACGCATACTCGGTTTGACTCTGATTACCTGTGATGAAAAAATCCTGCGCTATTCCGGCGTGCGAACGCTTTGGTAGTGTCGGACGGGATCATCACCCGGGGTCATGTGGTCTATGCCGGCGGGAGAACGTTTCCTTTGGCGGATCACATTCAGGCGCTGCCTGCGGGAGCGGTGCTCTTGAATGAGACCCGGGGTGACGGGGGCCTGTTTTGATGGTGTAGTGGCGTTGCCGTCAACGTATCGCCCAATCCCCCGTCACTCCCGCCGCCGAGAGTTCTTGAATTCCCCTATTTTCTTGACCGTTTCAATATTTCATATATAGAATATATTTCATATATGAAATATCAAGATCAAGAGTTTAGCAGCCCGGCCCTGGCGCAGGGGATTGAGGCGTTGAATACCCTGAATGCGTTGGGTCCGATGTCGCTGGAGGCGTTGTCGCAGCAGGTGGGGGGTTCGAAGAGTTCGCTGTGGCGTCATTTGCGGACCCTGGCGCAGCTGGGACTGGTTGAGCAGCGGTCGCGGTCGGAGTGGGCGGCGCTGCGGATGCTGGTGGCGAATGTCGGACTGGAGGGGGCGAAGGATGCGTTTCGCAAGGGCTTGATGGATGCAGTGGCGGCGGCGACGGGCCTGACGGTGGAATGGTACCGGGGAATGGCGGAGGGCATGGCGCTGCGGGATCAGCGGCTCGCGGAGACGGAGGTGCGGGTGGTGGCGCGTCCGGGATTTTTGCGTTCCTGGGGAGAAGAGGTGGACGCGGTGGCGCGGCTGGGCTACGCCTTTGACCCGGAGGCCCCGGTACCGGAGGGGGATTTTTGGCGTTACAGCCGGAATGGCCACCGGCGGGGAATTCAGGCGGCGACGGTGGTGCGCGCGGTGCGCATGGCGTCGCGTGAACGCGTGTCCGCGGACCGGGCGTTTAATTCCAATTTGGTGCGGCGGAGCGCGATCGCCGTCTTTTATCAAGGGGCGTATTTGGGAGTGCTGGCGGTGGCGGAGCCTTATTCGTTTCAGTCGGCGCGTGAACCGCACGACATCATCCATCTTTTAAAAACGGAAGTGAACCATGCGGATTCTGTATCTTGATCTTGATGCGTTGCGGCCGGACCATCTGGGCTGTTACGGCTATCACCGGAACACCTCGCCCAACATCGACGCGCTGGCGGCGGAGAGCACCCGGTTCACGAATTATTATACGAGTGACGCGCCCTGCCTGCCGTCACGGACAGCGCTGTATACCGGGATGTTCGGGATTCACAGCGGGGTGGTGGGACACGGAGGGACGGCGGCGGATCTGTTTGTGCAGGGTGCCACCCGCGGATTCCGGGACCGAATTGAAAACAATTCGCTCCCGTATCAGCTTCAATGTGCCGGATACCACACTGCGCAGATCAGCCCCTTTGCCCAGCGGCACGCTGCTCGGCACTTCTACGCGGGGTTCAACGAAATTCATAATACCGGCAAGCACGGTCAGGAATCGGCGGAGGTGGTGACCCCCGTGGTGATGAAGTGGCTGGCGGATCATGCCGCCGGGGACAATTGGTTTCTGCATGTGAACTACTGGGATGTGCACACGCCCTACCGGGTGCCGGAGGAGTACGGGAATCCGTTTGAGAACGATCCGCTGCCGGCATGGCTGACGCCGGAGGTCTGGCGGGAGCATCTGGAGATGGTCGGGCCGCACAAGGCGCAGGAAATCAATATGCTCGATGACCGGGAGGATCCAAAATATCCCCGGCAGCCGGGATCGCTGCGGACGGAGGCGGATTTGCGCCGGATGTTCGACGGTTACGACACCGCCATCCGATACGCGGATGATCAGATTGGCCTGATTGTGGAGGCCCTCAAGCATGCCGGGGTGTATGAAGACACGATGATCCTGATCTCCTCGGATCACGGGGAGAACATGGGGGAGCTGGGCATCTACGGTGAGCACGGGACCGCGGATCAGATCACCTGCCGGGTGCCCATGATCGTGAAGGGCCCCGGGGTGAAAGCCGGCCGGGTGGATGACGGCCTGCACTACGCGCTGGACCTGGCACCGACGCTGGCGGAGATGCTCGGCTTTGAGGCGCCGGACATGTGGGACGGCCAAAGCTATGCGGCGGCGTTGCGGGAGGGCGCGGACTGTGGCCGGGATCAGGTGGTGATTTCGCATTGTGCGCATGTGTGTCAGCGTTCAGTCCGCTTCGGCCCCTGGCTGTACATGCGGACGATCCACGACGGCTTCCACCTGTTTCCGAGGGAGATGCTGTATAATGTGGAGGAGGATCCGCACGAGCGGCACGATCTCGCGGCGGCGCGGCCGGAGCTGTGCCGGGAGGGGGCGGCGCGTCTGCTGGCCTGGCAGGAGGATCAGATGCTTTCGTCCACGACAAATGTCGATCCCCTGTGGTCGGTGATGCGCGAGGGCGGTCCCTTCCATGCGCGGAAAGAAGATCTGGACCGCTATCTGGATCATCTCCGCAAGACCGGACGGGAATGGGCGGTTCCCGAGTTGCTGCGGCGGCATCGATGAGCGTGCCGCGGTTTTCGTCGTCCAACGCCTGACAGTGCAGGCGGGGGGAAGCAGGCCGGGCGGGAGGGAGCCGGGTTCGTAGGTGACGTGGCGGCTCTTCCACGGAAAATTCAATTTTTTCGGGGTCATACGCGTTTTCAGACCTTTGATTGACGCACCAGCCGTAGATGCATATGATGCAGGCACGGCAAAAATACTTAAATGAATTCCGTATACGATCCGGTAACGATTTTTTTCCGTCAGAGTCCGCATGTACAAAAAAATAAAAAAATTCCTTTTTTGGCGCAAGGATGTCAGCATCTGCGCAATCATGATGACCCGCAATTGCGGGGACACTCTCGGCGCCGTACTGGAAAATCTGAAGGCCAATCGAATCGATGTGATCATCGGGGATAACGGCTCCACGGATGGCACGATCGAGATTGCGGAGCAATATCGAAAGGATCCGGTGCGGGCGGTTGAACACATTCCGTTTGACGGTGTTTTTCGTTTAGGCGAACAGTTGAAATGGAAAGAAGAGGTCCGAAAGCGGGTGAACAGTGAATGGATCATCCATTTAGATGGCGATGAAATCATTGAATCGCCCCGGCCCGGTGAATCGTTGCGCCGGTTTATCCAGCGTCAGCATGATGCCGGGAAATCGGTTATTGATTGTGATGAATTTGTGTTTGTTCCCCGATCGGAGGAGGAGAGTTTCATCGGGACCCGCTTCCCGGAAACAATGTGCTACTATTATCACTTCTCGCGGGATGCCAGACCACTTCACCGCCTGATCCGGAATGAAGCCGTGACCGGGGAGTGGGGCGACTCGGGAGGGCATATCATTGCCGCGGACGCGGGATCTCTGGCCGGGGAGAAAGCACGCCTGCGCCACTATATTGGTTTATCGCTGGACGCCCTGCGAAGACAGTATCTTTCCCGGAGCTTTTCCGCCGAGGATTTGAGAAAGGGTTGGCACTTCAACCGTATCCCATTAAATGAGAACTTTATCCAGCCGCCCGATCCGTCCCGCTTGCTGAACCTTTCTTCGGACGGCTGGCGCACCGACTGTCCGGAGTGCCGGCATTTGATTTTCGCGGAAACCGGGGAATTTCATCCCCCCAACCTTCCGAACCGGGAACCGGAGCATCCTCCGATGCCGTTTATTGTGGGCGTGGGGCGAAGCGGCACAACCCTGCTGCGCCTGATCATGGATGCCCATCCGGATATGGCCATCGCGCCCGAGGCGCACTGGCTGGTTCCGGGCATTCGATATCTGGAGCAAAATCCCTGGTCGCTGGACGGGCTTTGGGAGGTTTTAAGCGCTCACCACGGGTGGGACCGGATGCCGTTCACCAAAGAAAACCTTTCCCGGTTTTTCGAAGCCGAACAAGGGATCGCTCCTTTTTTCCGCGCCATGTATCAGTCCTATGCCGCGGATCTCAACGCGAGCCGCTGCGGCGATAAGACACCGATTCATAACCTTTCCATGTTGAAGATCGCCGAACACTTTCCGGAGGCCCGCTTCATACACATCATCCGCGACGGGCGGGATGTGGCGCTGAGTTACCGGAATGCCGATTTCGGCCCCGGTTCCGACCCCCGCAAGGCGGCCATGCTTTGGACCGGAAGAATCGCCTTTTCCCGCACGCAGGCTGAATTCCTGCCGCATTATATGGAGGTCAAATTTGAAGACCTAATCCTGAACACCCGCAGGGTGGTTGAGTCCATTGACGCGTTTGTCGGCCTGGATTTCCATCCTCAGCAGTTGAATTACTTTCACACGGCCAAAGAGCGCCTGACGGAGGCTCATCATCAATCCCCACAGCGGTCAGAGGAGACGTGGAAACGCATGAACCACTACTTCTCCAAAACCACGTCCGATCCGGATCCCGGGCGAATCGGCCGCTGGAAGCGTGAGATGAGCGATGGAGATCGTGTCGCGTTTGAAGCGGTTGCCCGGGATTTGCTGGCGGATCTTGGCTATGAAGTCGGTGACCGGCCGCGCAATACACCGGGCTGACCGGATTAAAGATCCGGGAACGCGTCCCGCAACGCTTTCAAACCGACTTTCGGCGGTTTCAGGGTCGCCCGCTCCATCAGTTCGAAGGGATCGGTCTCGGCGGACACCGCACAGCTCTGTTCACCTGGATATCCGCAAGCGGCATAATGGTCCCGGTACTTGAACCCCCGGCCCTGAACGTTATCACTGAGTTCAACCCATTGGGTTTTGATCCCGTAGGCCTCCGCGCAGATCAATCCGTGCAGGGATGAGGAAAGAATGTGCTCACAGCGTTTAATCTGTTTAAGGATTTGTTTAACTGGGTCCCTGACATCAATGATCAAAACCCCGGCATTTCGGCATGTGTGTATCCACGGATGGTTTTGATCGACATAGTGCGGAATCATTCCCAGTTGTCGCTTGCGGACAACCCGTGGATCGTAAATTTCCGGGACCAGCAAAGCGGGATCCCCCAAAGCCACCTCCTGTCCGCAAGTGCCCATGCTTCGGGCTGTTTCCAACGAGAGCGGGCCGCGAAGCGCGTGGATTGTCAGGGGAGCTGTCTGCGGCCGGATTTCCGGTGCGATGAATCCCGTGCCCCAGATATGGGACTGGCCGTTCGCATACGCCAGAATACTTCCCGCCGCCATGAGATGCGGCTGCCGGGGGACGTTCCCGGTCGAGTAGCTTTCGATCCGCCGCCCGCTGATTCCGGCCACCAGCCATGGATTCAGCCGATCGCCGAAATTTGGAACCTTCTGAAACCACACCAGCTTCAAAGGCATACGGGAGGGCACGAAAATCACCTTTCGCACAGGGCGCGGAGAAGCGGGTTTGTGGAGAAGGCGGTGGAAATCATGAAGGAGTTTCTGTCTCACTGCGGACAAAGCGTCAAGAGCTTATTTCCGGATTGCGCCGGGGCGGGGTTCCCGGTATACGTCGAACTCTATGCTGCCTTTTTCCCGTGAGAAACTTTTGGAGTGGGCCGGTCCGGATGTGTTCCGCCGGGCTGAATTGCTGGTGGACTCGGAGCGGGTGCGGCGGGTGGCTTACAAGGACCGGAAAATTGAGGGGCTGATCGAGGCGCGGCCGCGGGATATTCTGACGTCGATGGCGTTTCCGGAGGGGGAGGTGGCGCCGGACAATTTGTGCCCCTGCCGCGAAAACCGGGAAATGGGTCTGATTTGCCATCATGTGGTGGCACTGTGTCTGGAGTATCTGAACATCATCAACACCCCGGAGCGGAAGGCGATGCTGGAGGAGGAGCGGCGCAAGGCGGAGCGCATGGCGCGGACCTCTGAGGATGAGTATCTGACCCGGGTGCCGGAGGGAACGCCGGGAGCGATTCCGGTGAGGCTGTGCCTGCATTTTCCGGCAGATCTGCGCTCGCGCTGGTGGACGGACTCGGTTCCGGTGGAGATTATGGTGGAGCACAAGGGGGAGCAGGGGTCGATCCGCAACATCCGGCCGGAACTGAAGCTGGCGATGCCGGAGCGGGAGGACAATGTGCTGTTTGTGCTGGAGGATATCGCGGGCGGTCCGGTGCCGCCGGTGATGGAACTGGGGCCGCGCGATCTGGCGAATGTGCTGGAACTGATGGTCGGTCTGCGGATTTGGATCGGGGGCCAGGCGGGCGGAGTGATGCCGGGCAAAGTTCCGGTGGCGGTGACGCTGGAGCTGGAGGACGACACGGGCATGCTGGCGCTGGATCTGGAAACCCGTCCGCCGGAGGGTCTGGAGGAGCAGATCCCGGCGTTCTGGGCCAACGGCAAAAAAGCGTGGGCGCTGATCGGGACGAAGATTTTCCTGCTGGATTCGGTGCTGCCGGCGCCGCTGTGGGCGCTGTACAAGGAGCCGATCCGCATTCACCGTCCGGATGTGCCGCGGTTCATCCGCAGGGAGATGGAGGTGCTGGCCTCGCTGACGACGCTGCGGACGGATGTGGATCCGGACTGGTTCTCGTTTCAGCCGGAGGCCCCCGGGTTCCGGCTGGAGGTGCGCGGATCGCCCGCGAGTCTGGCGGCGACGCTGTATGCGCGCTACGGCGGGATGGAGTGGATCGCCGGGGTCGGCGGGGAGGAGGAGGATTTTGTCACCCCGGATCCGGAGAATATCCTGCATTACCGGACGCGGAACATCCCGGCGGAGCGGGCGGCGCTGGATTTGCTGCGGCCGCTGGGGTTCGGCGGAGACCGGGGCGACAAAATGGAGGCGATTGTCGGCAAGTCGGGGGTCATGAATTTCTGCGCGTCCTCGGTGCCAATGCTGCGGCGGCGGGGATGGAAAGTGGAACTGCAGGGGCGCATCGCGGACGCGCTGGAGGATGCGGAGACGCTGATGCCGGTCATACAGGTGGCGGACGGGGGAAGCGGCTGGTTTGATATCGACTGTGAATTTGAAACCCGCGAGGGCGAAAGCCTGCAGCTCAGTGACATCCGTCAGGCGCTGGCGGCGGGAGACGCGTATGTGCAGCGGGGCGACCGCATGCTGCTGTTCGACCGCGACGCGGTGAAGCAGATGGTGGATCTGTTCGAGGACTGCGGCGGCAAAAAGACGGGCAACGGCGTGCGGATGCCGGCGGTGCACGGGGCGTTTCTGAAGGCGACGCTGGATGGCCTGGACGGGGTGGATGTGGAGGCGGCGCCGGAGTGGCTGCAGCGGGTGGAGGCCCAGAACCATCCCGCCAAACTGGAGCCGGTGGCGGCGGATCCGGGACTGAACGCCTCGCTGCGTCCGTATCAGCAGGAGGGCCTCAACTGGCTGCGGTTTATGGAGCGCTCGGGGTTTGCGGGAATTCTGGCGGATGAAATGGGTCTGGGCAAAACCCTGCAGACACTGGCCTGGCTTCAGCTCCAGCGCGCGGATGAACGTTTCCGCGGAAAACCGCTGCTGATCATTTGTCCGACGAGTCTGGTGGAGAACTGGATTGATGAGGGGACCAAGTTCACGCCGTCGCTGTCGTTTTTGAATTTGACCGGCTCGCCGGCGCAGCGGGACAAGGCCTGGAAGACGGCGGGGGAGTACGATGTTTGGGTGATCAGTTATTCGGTGCTGCAGCGGGATTTGGCCCGCTATGTGGCCACGGAGTTCGCAGTGGTGGTGCTCGATGAGGCGCAGCACATCAAGAACCGCACCACGCAGAACGCCAAGGCGGTGAAAAAACTGCGGGCGTGTACGCGGCTGGTGCTGACGGGTACGCCGGTGGAGAACAGCGTTTCGGATTTGTGGTCGATTATGGATTTTTTAATGCCGGGTTATTTGGGGCTGCACGAGAAATTCCGGCACCGGTATGAGCTGCCCATCAAGGCGGGCGGGCCGGAGGCCGAGGAGGCCCAGAAGCGGCTGCGGAAAAAACTGCAGCCCTTTCTGCTGCGCCGTCTGAAGAAAGATGTGGCCAAGGACCTGCCGCCGAAGATTGAGAAGATCGCCTATTGCCGGATGACGCAGGATCAGACGCTGGTGTACAAGGAACTGGTGCGGCAGTCGCAACAGAAACTGGAGTCGATGGTGGCTTCCCAGGGCTTCCAGAAGAGCCGGATGGAGATTTTGACGGTGCTGATGCGGCTGCGTCAGGCCTGCTGCCATTTGGATTTGCTCAAGTTGCCGGGCGTGAAGAGCCAGGCGCCCTCGGGCAAGCTGGATTTGTTCAAGGAAATGATGATGGAGGCGGTGGACGGGGGACACCGGGTGCTGGTGTTCAGTCAGTTCACCTCGATGCTGTCGATATTGCGGGCGGAACTGGAAAAAATGGAGATGAGCTGCTGTTATCTGGACGGTTCCACGAAAAACCGGATGGATGTGGTGCGGCGTTTTCAGGGGGATCAGTCGATACCGGTGTTTTTGATCAGTCTGAAAGCCGGAGGCACGGGGCTGAACCTGACGGGGGCGGACATGGTGATTCACTATGATCCGTGGTGGAATCCGGCGGTGGAGAATCAGGCGACCGACCGGGCCTACCGGATTGGCCAGCAGCGCAACGTATACAGCATGAAGATGATCACCCGCGATTCGGTGGAGGAGAAAGTGCTGGCGCTGCAGCAGCGCAAGCAGGCGGTCATTGACGCGACCCTGGACACCGATTCGCAGGTCATGCAGTCGCTGGAGTGGGAGGACGTGCAGGAGCTGCTTCGGATGTGAACGTCCGGGATCACGTCCCGAGCTTGCGAGGTTGCGTGGATCCAATGGTTGACGATTTATCCCGCCGCCGAATCATGCGCCCTCTCTTTTCTTGTTTTGCGACAAGATCGGCGCAAATTGCGTCTAAATCATAATTGAATTTCCGGGCGTGTTCATCCCGGTATTTACGCACTTCAGCAACAATGGGATCATACATCTTCATCTCCAAGAAATTCATCCGGAGAGCAAATTTCCGGACAGGTGTACCCCTGCTTCATAACGGAAGTTCGAATGCGACCACGCGTCACAGGGTTGTTGATATGTTTAAAATTCCAAGTCACAATGCTTTGGATTTCATGCGCGGCCGCAATGGCGATGTGGAGTGCGTCTTCGGCGTACTCAGCGGGAACAGCGCCGTCACGCACCAAATGTTTTGCCAGTTCAGTACATTCAGGATCGATTTCCAGTGATTCGATTCCGACCAACTCACGTAACCGTGACTCCGCTGCGATTTCATCACCTTTCCCTGCTTCCTCCACCACTAATTCAGAGATAAACGCTTCGAATTCCGGCAATTTCGCCCAGAAATCACGTGTCGCGGCCTGATGGCCCGCCACGACCAGATTTTTAGAGGGTCTGGCTGTCAGATAACTCACAACAGACGTTTCGATGTAAACACTGGGTTTCATGGCATTACTCTAACACTGGGCGACCGCCTTTGCAATGCGTCTTTGCTGTCTTTGCCTTGTGGCAGTTCGAAATCCCCAAAGCATCCGGCGGGGTGCGTTTGCTGGGAATCCCAACGGTCGTGGACCGGGAGCGCCC
>JAFIGD010000100.1 GCA_020831625.1 Verrucomicrobiota bacterium
CCAGGGGATTGAGCCCGTGGGCGACTTCGTACCCGTCGGGCATCCCGTCGCCGTCAAAAAATACATAAATTGGTCGAATCAAGGCTGATTGACCCTTTCTCGGTTCTCCAAATCGTTGAATAGGTTTTGGGACGGGTCAAACTCCAGATTCCTGTCGTTTGGTGTTGGGTTAAAATAATATGTGAAACGCACTGTAGCATAACTAATTAGGTCTTGTGGATCTTTCATCAAAAGATGCGCATGTCTGGGGCCGAAAGTGAAATCCTCCAGTATTTTTCCGAAGTTTGCAGAAATTACCTTACCCCCCCTTTTCACAACTCGAGTTTTAAAGAAATACCCCACATTATCTATTCTATTTTCATTGTGATATGAGTTTTCAAATCGCGTTAATAATGAATTATAACCTTCATGTGGCGCATGATGCGGCAAATACATTTCGCTATACTTCAGATAACCATCTTCAACCAAAAGTATCCCGGCACCTTCAGCAAATTTAACCTCTAAATTTCCTCGCCCATTTCTGGGATCTGTCATTTCTGTGTCGCATCGAAAACTAACATCCGCCTTTTTGCCTATACCATATGGCGGCAACCAGTCTCCGATCTCGAAATCATATCCAATCCATTGTCGATTCGCCGGCATGAACAAAACAACTTTTTTCGCATATAAGGGTATCGGATTCCTCTTTTCCCGGAGAGTCAGAGTCAAATCATGGTCCTCCAAAGGACTAAGCCGGTCCACGCGGGTTTGATAATATCCCTCTTTGTTGATGATCACTAGAATTCTAAAATCAGCCTTTCCTCTCGCGGTAAACACTCCGTTTTGGTTTGTCAGCCCCTCTTTGTCGTCGTCATTTCGGGTATCCATATAGGCCACACGCACTCTGGCGTTTTCAATGGGGGTGCCATCATCCCCAACCACGGTGACGTTCACGGTTCTGGGCTGAGCACAACCGGCTAATGAACTTAAACTCAAAAGAAACACGACACATAACAGACTTTTTTTCATATGATTAATCCTCATTCAGTCCGGCGATTTCGATCATTTTTTTGTAAAGGGGATACACAAATTGAAGGGCCACATCTTTAAAATCACTGTGAAGCCAGTCATTCTCATAATTGGTGAATTGAACCGGCCAATGGCTTCCCGTTTGCGGTGATTTCATTTCGGCCTGCATATCGAAATTTCTACTAAGATCTTCCAGTTCATTTATACGATTCACCGCAATCGCAAAGGACTTGGCGGGAATTCCCGTGGCGAGGAGCACATAACGGTCGTGCAGGTTCGCCGCCACCCCAGCCCCCAGCTCGGGGTCGTATATCTCGGGGAAGAGAAAAGGCCGGTGGAACGGTTTGGTCGTGAGCAGGGTGTCGGTAATCTCGTTCTCCGCCTCCTGCGGCGTGAATTTCCGCCAGCCAAAGGCGGTGCCTTTTTGATATCCGTTTGGACCGTCGTTAAATTCCCATCCGCCGTTGGCGTCATGAAATAATGGATTAAAAAATAAACTTTTGCCGCCTTTGCCGATTTCCTGCTTCACCCAGGCATGTCGGCCTTTCAGGTTCCCGTTCCAAAGATCGTTCCAGTCCACAAAGATTTCACTGGGTGCCGCATTTTCCACAATCTCGTCGCCGGGAGAATAAAAATTGTACGCGACACTGAGCAGGGCCGGGGCCGCGAAAAGATTCTCCCAGGTAAGGAGATTGCGGGGGTCTTGCGGATCGGCCGCGAAGAGTTCGTGCCAATTGGCCGCAAAGAGCCTTTTTTGCCCGGCGGCATAATACGGCTTCCATTCATTTTCCGTCATGTATTCAGCCATGTCCGCCGTACCGCCGGTATACGTGCTCTGGTCCCGGTCGTAGGCTTCCAGAGGAGAAGCTCCGTTGACCATATAATACTGATCCACCTGCCATCCGTGGTTGGCAATGGCGTTTCCGGCCAGTACATTGCCCAGACTGTGGGCCAATACGGTGACGTTGGCACTGGCGGGAATAAAATCCATGTGGTCGGCCAATTCTTTTCCAACGAGAAGTGCGTTGGTCACCGCCCGTTGATAATCGGCAGGGCTGTTGGTTCCCAAAGGTGTTTGCGGGTCTCCATGCCAGGACAGGCCGACAAACCGGGCTTTGCTTCCCAATTGATGAAAACGCTTGAACAGGTTGGATTGTGAGCCGCGCGAGCTTTGTCCACTGACATTGTACCCATGAATGTATATAAAGTAATTGCCGTTGGTCAGGCTGTCGGGATACTCAGGGGGCTCAGTTGTTCTGGTTTGCGGGCTGAGATCAAAATAATCAGGGTCTATGGAGATTTGCCAGCGGAGGTTTACTTTCCGGTACATGTCCTCCACATCGACAATGCGGACGGGAAGCTCCAAGCGAAAGATTTCCTCCTGATTCGTTCTATTTTGTATAACCAGTGCGATCGGTTTTTCGGTTTTTGAGGCCCCTTCCATATAAAGTACACCATAACCGGAATGACTGGCGGCAACGATGGCCTCGCTAAGTTCCGTGCCCTGTTGGGTGACGTTGACGACTGGGGGATTTTCAGAAAGAATAAAGTTCGCCGCTGTTACCGAAAGGATGGGTTCCTGTAGGCTCCAGACCCCATATTGACTGTCATTGGCGGGCTTGGTCAAATCACTTTCCCAAAAATTGAAGGCTTCATCTTCATGCGCAAGCAGATACCGATACTCGGTGAAAGGAAAGAGATCTTTCAGGGCTTCAATCTGCAAATGCAGCGGGAAAAAATCAATAAGATCCCGCATCCCGTCAATCACAGGATTGGCGGCATTTTGGTTTTCAACCGGTTGCCCGGGGATATCCCGGTTATTATTCCCCCTGACTTCACCGATAACATCGCTGTCGTCGTTCACCCACCACCGCCAGGGATTGTCTTCGGTGATCATGCCCACATCGTCTTGATCGATTTGCCCGTCGCGGTTGGCGTCGACAAGAATCTCCACCGGCAACAGCCTCGCCTGTTTGCCGACGGTGTGGTCGGTGGAGTGGAAGGATTGATTGACAATCCCAAGAAGTCCGTCCCCGTTGTCGAGCAGCCAGGCGTTTTGGATCGTCTCAAAGCGGTCGGGGCCGCTGTGAGAATTTCCGCCCGCCAGCACGGTCGTGGCCGGAAGCCCGTCCACTTGCGCCTGCCAGTCGTAATCAGGGCCGTTTTCACGGTCGGTGGCCACGTGGCTGAGGGTGATCGTATAGCTGTTTCCGCGACGCAGAAGGAATGTTTGGGTGCCCATCTGTCCAAAATCCGGACTGACAAATCCGAACTGCCGGGTGTCGTCGGGGCCGTCGGCCTGGATGTTCATTTTCCAGCGTTCCGAATGGCTGCCGCTGGGATCGCCGACGGTGAAGGGGACCTCCATCAATTCGTTGGCCGGGGGCGGCAGCCCGCCGTCTCCGGGATCGTTGGGATTGCTGCCC
>JAFIGD010000094.1 GCA_020831625.1 Verrucomicrobiota bacterium
TCTGAGGCAACGCCGGATGAAGACCACGGATCGAAGACCACGGATGGGACGGGCTCTGAGGCAACGCCGGATGAAGACCGCAGATCGAAGACCACGGATGGGACGGGCTATGAGGCAACGCGGGATGAAGACCACGGATCGAAGACCACGGATGGGACGGGCTATGAGGCAACGCGGGATGAAGACCGCAGATCGAAGACCACGGATGGGACGGGCTATGAGGCAACGCATGGCAAAGACTCAAGGCCCAACCCAGCCCCACAGCATCTGCGGTCTTCGATCCGCGATCTCTCCATACCCTGCCCCACAGCATTCGCGGTCTTTCATCCGTGGTCTCTCCATACCCTGCCCCACAGCATCCGCGGTCTTTATTCCTGCCGGATTTTATTGTATCCGGCATGAAAATTCCGCCGGTATTCCGTGAAGGTTCCGTCCGTGATCGCCGCACGGGCCTCGGCCATCACCGCGCCCATGCAGTATAAATTGTGCAAACTTAAAAGCCGGTACCCCAGAAGCTCATCACAGTTGATCAAATGGCGGATGTAGGCCCGCGAATAGTTCCGGCAGGTGTAGCACGCGCATCCCTCCTCCACCGGCCGCGGATCCTCTTTCCATTTGGCGTTGCGCACCGCGTAGCGTCCTTTGCGGGTCACGGCGGAGCCGTTCCTCGCAATCCGCGTGGGCAGCACACAATCGAACATGTCCACCCCGCGCGCGATGGATTCGAGCATCTGATCCAGCAGTCCCACCCCCATCAGATACCGGGCCTGATTCTCGGGCAGATACTTCACCGAAGCCTCCACGCCGGGCAGAATCAGCTCATCCGGCTCGCCCACGCTCACCCCGCCAATCGCGTAGCCGTCGAACCCGATGGACACCAGCTCCTCCGCGCACATGCCGCGCAGGTCCGCGAATTCGCCGCCCTGCACAATCGCGAACTGAATCTGTCCCTCCGCCCGCGGCTGCTCTTTGCACACCCGCGCCCAGCGCAGGGTCCGCTTCACCGCGTTCTCCGCATATTCCGGGGTCGCCGGAAACGGAATGCACTCATCAAACAGCATGGCGATGTCCGATCCCAGCTCGCGCTGAATCCGCATCGACTCCACCGGCCCCATGAACTGTTTGCTGCCGTCCAGATGGCTCTTAAAGGTCACACCCTCTTCGGTGATTTGATTCAAATCGGCCAGCGACCACACCTGAAAGCCGCCGCTGTCGGTCAGGATCGAGCCCTTCCAGTTCATGAAGCGGTGCAGACCGCCCATCCGCTCCACCAAATCCGATCCCGGACGCTCATTCAGGTGATAGGTGTTGCCCAGAATGATGTCAAAGCCCATGCCGGCCACATCCTCGGGGGTCAGGGATTTCACCGTGGCCTGAGTGCCCACCGGCATAAACACGGGGGTGTTCACCGTGCCATGGGCGGTATGCAGACAACCGCAGCGGGCGTCACTGTCGGGATCGCGGGCAAGAACATCAAAAGTACCGGGCGTTTTCATTCCCCGGCATTATCCGCCCCGGAGCGGTTTGGCAAGTAGGGAGCCAGTCCCTGACGGTAATCCGGATACCGCAGGGGCGCGCCCAGGGCCCGCAGCCTTGCGTTCGACACCCGCTTGCACCCCCGGTCCCGCGTGGCGCGGCCGGGGTGGTCCTCGTCATAACAGCCTTCGGGCAGCTCCGCCGCCTCCCGAATCCAGTCGAAAATCTCGCGGCGGAGGGCGGGCCGGTCGTCACTGACCAGCAACAAAGGCGGCGGCGGCTCCTGCAGCTCCGTCAAAAACGCCACCACACCCGCCACATCGTCCCGGTGAATCTGATTGGACCAGATCTCCGGCTTGAGATACGGCCGCATCCGCAGCGCCTGACGAATCAGCCGGGTGCGTCCCGGACCATACAAACCGGATAACCGGAGCACACAGGTATCATCCGCCGCGCTCCGCAACGCCGCCTCCGCCTCCAGCTGCACTTCACCGGCACGATGCGAGGGATCCGGCGGGGTCTCCTCATCCACCTGTTCGCCGTCCGCGCCGCCGTACACCCCGGTGCTTCCCAAAAACCATATCTTGCGCGCGCCCCGCCAGCGCAGGGCGTCCGCAATCCGCGCCGGCCCCTCGACATACACCCGCCGATAGGCCTCCGCATCCGCCTGGCCGGTGCCGGACAGCGCGGAAATCATCAGGTCCACCGGCGGCACCGCCGACAGCGCCCGCAACCCGTCCCCGGCCAGCACATCGCCCCCCAAAATCCGCACACCCGCAACCTCCCCCTCACCGGAACGGTTCACCCCCCGGACCTCGTGCCCGGCCTCCGCCAGACGCAGCGCAATCGCCCGTCCGCAAAACCCAAGCCCCGCGACAAAAATCCTCATGTCTTGGTGTTCTCTTCCAAATATTCCGTGAGCACCCGCGCCATCTCGCTCATACTCAGCGGCTTGGGAATGTAATCATTCATACCCGCCTCTAAACAGATCTCCCGGTCGCCCTTCAACGCGTTTGCGGTCATGGCCACAACCGTCACGTTTAGATTCAGATCGCCCGCCCCGCCCATCCGAATCGCCCGACAGGCCTCCAACCCGTCGAGAATGGGCATTTGCACATCCATAAGCACCAGATCATACTCTTTTCGCTTCAAGGCTTTCAGCGCCTCCTCTCCGTTAACCGCGACATCCGCATGAATATCAAAGCGCTTCAACAAGCCCAAAGCCACCTGACGGTTGACGGGATTGTCCTCAACCATCAGCACGCTGGCCGCCGGATAGGAGGGTAAGACGGGATCTTTTGTTTTCAATTCCGGTTTAGATCGTTCAACGGCTGCCGTATCCGCCTGCAGCGCCAACACCATGGCATCCAGCAGTTCCACCGGCGAGAGAGGCTTGAGGATCACCGCCCGGAAACCGTTTTCGCGGAATTCCCGGCGGGTGGGCGCCAAGGTGATCGACGAAAGCAAAATCAGCCGGATCGATTTCAACAAGGGATCAGCCTGCATTTCCCGGGCAAGCCGCATACCGTCCATTTCCGGCATTTGCATATCCAGAATCGCGACCTCAAAGGAGGTCCCCTCTTTTGCGCACATCCTGGCCAGAGCCAGCGCTTCGGTTCCGCTTTCCGCCTCCAGGACATTTGCCCGCCAGGATTCAAGCCGCCCCCGCAAAACATTTCGGTTCATTTCATTGTCGTCCACAATCAACACCCGCAAATTTTCAAAACTGTCCGGCACCAACAGAGTCTCCGTCGCGAAAGACTGGGGTTTAGCCAGCTCAACCGAATAATAAAATTCTGACCCCCGGCCCTCCCGGCTCTGCACATGAACCTCCCCCCCCATCATGTGCACCAGTTTTCTCGAAATCGCCAGACCCAAA
>JAFIGD010000055.1 GCA_020831625.1 Verrucomicrobiota bacterium
CCCCCCCCCGCCGCCGGCCCTTGGCCCCGGGGCCGCACGGGGCTGGTATCGGCTCGGACCTTCGGCCCGAAAAAGACACGCGCCTTGGGTGTAAGTCTCCGCCTTGCGCCAAGTGCTGAACGTGTTTCGGCCCTTCGGGCATGATCACTCAAACTCCGTTCAGGCTCTCTTCCGCAACCCACCTCAATTCGGGTTCCGTTTCGGGATAGGAAATCGTTTGCCCGTCCGCCGCCGCCGCCCGCACATCCATCTTCCCCGTCACCGCCGCGGTGATCAAGGCGCTGCGGTATTCCTGAAGACGTTCGATGGCGGTTTCGACTTTGGTGACCAGAGCATCGAGCTTGGCGGTTTCCTCGTCGAGATAGGCAGCGATGGCGGCTTGTTCGGGGATAGGCGGGAGCGGAATGGACATCGTTCCGATTTGTTCACAGGTGATTGCGCCTTTTGTGCTTCCCCCTCCATCACTTTCGCTGCGAAGGAACCCATAGGCCATGTCAAAGACTCGACGTAAAAAAAACGCGTCGGCTTTTCCCGGCGTCGGTTTCACGTAGGCGACGTGCTGATTGATCGTAGCTTCAAAAAGGAGTGTACTCGCCATTCCTCGGGTTCGACCTTGACCCGTAATCCCGATTAAGACTGCTGGCGGTTTGACCTTGGGCAAATGGCATTCTCGAAGAGCCAATGGGGTCACGAAATCTTGCGAATCGGTAATCGTCTCTCGATTCACTGAAGAACTGTTGATCCATGGAAAGTCGCCGTCTTCCCAATATGCGGCGTTTTCACGGCTGGGTGTCGAACCATTTCCGATGCGAGCGACATGCTTCACGGGTCGTAGCTGCCAATGCACCGGCACATCGCCGAGCCAGTCGATGCCGGACGGCTTAAGGGGGGGATTGAGGGGGAGTTTTTCTCCGGCGATTTTCTCCAGTTTGGCGAGGGTATCGGGGGGAAGGTCGGCGGGCAGGCCGCGGGTGACGGTGCGGGAGATCAGCGCGCTCCGCTTTTCCTTCAGCCGCTCGATCAACTCCCGCTTCTTGCCCACCAACTCGTCAATCCGCCCCGTCTCCCGGTCCAGAAACGCAGCGATGGCGGTTTGTTCGGGTGGTGGAGGTAACCACAGGGGAAGTTTTGAAATTTTCTCAATTGAAATCCGTCTGATAGCCGCTCCACTCATTTGTAACAAAATATCTTGCTGAAGAAGTGAATTATTCAGCCAATAATCGAGGTACTTAACATTCAACCGGGTCGGTTTAGGTGAAATAATAACAAGCGAACTAGCTACGACAAAATTTTGATCCGATTCAATGACCGCCGTCCTTCCAACCGTACCATCCTTACTGAAAAGCAAGTCCCCTTGGTAGGGTTTACAACCGGTGCGAACAAGATAGCTGTAGCTCTCGTTTGAAGTGCGCAGACATCCATCGAAATCAATTTTTCCTCCATCCAGATCAACTGTGGAAACAAATGGGAAGTCAGGGCTCGAAATGTCCGGTGATATGTGTGCGCCATCTGTCACTCGTAGCGATGCTCGTTTGATGCGATCCAACGACCAATGCTCCGGCACCTCGCCGAGCCATTCGACGCCGCTGGGTTTGTATTTGGGATAGGGTTTCCACTTCATGCCGGACACCCGCTGGTTTTCGTTGCCGAAGAAAATCGTCGTGTAGCGACGGCTCCACGCGTAGCCGTGGGTTTCAACCCGCGGTTTCGCGCACCGTGATTCATGTGCGCCGCGCAGCGTCGCCTGACGGACCTGGAGGTTTCAACCTCCTCTGCATTGAGCCCCAACGGGGCGGTGGCATACCAGCCCGGGGCAACGCCCCGGGACCAGCAAAAAAAAATCATTACGCGGGCTGAAGGCCCGCCGCATATCCCCCTGCAATGAGACAGCTCCCCGGCAACGCGGTTTGCGGCGGTCCTACAGACCGCACCCTTTCCGGGGGTGCCATGTTCCCGGGGCGTTGCCCCGGGCTGGTATGCCGACGCCCCGTTGGGGCTTTCATTCGCGACCAATTTTGCAGACAGTGTCTGCAAAATTTCTTTCCAAAACTCAACCTCTTCAACAAGTTCAGCGTCGCTTTGGAAGATTTCCAGGTTTTCCTGATTCATGCCCGTCCCTCTCCCTCTTTCAACTGTTTTTCGAGCTGTTCGAGTTCGGCAAGATCTTCGGCGTCGGCTAGCCGGGCTTCGGCGAGGCGGCGCTGTTCGTCGAATCGTTCGTAACGTTCGCGGGCCACCTGTTCCATTTCCTCGCGGGTGACGGTTCCAGCGTGGGTGAGGATGGCTTTTTCGTTGTAGTCCAGGAGGCGGTCGACGTTGTTGCGCCAGTAGTCGAGGGTAAGGTCTTTGCGTTCCTTGACCCGCAGTTCCGCTTGTTCGAGGCAAAACCACTGCCGGAACTGGGTGCCTCGCGGGGAGCGCACCCGGTATCCCACCGCCAGGATCATGTGGATGTTATAGTGGTCCACTTCCCGTTGAACCTGCCGGGTGCCTTCCTGCCGAACTATTAAGTATTTCTTAACAGTTGCCAAATCTCCAAGCTCTCCCTCGTCATAAATATTTCGGATGTGGATGTTTATGTTCGGAACGCTGGTGTCGAAAAGCTCCGCCATTTCCGCCTGGCTCAGCCAGGCGGAGCCGTCCATGGCCTTCAGCCGCACCTCGGCCTTGCCGTCCGGCGTCTGGTAGAGGATCAATCCTCCCGGGTCGTTCCCGCCTATCCGGGCGGATCCCGAGTGTGGAGCTGCCCCGGTGTGTTTTTTCGTGTTCATTCCCCCGGCTCCTTTCCAAGGACCCGGCTGGTGGTGTGAGTACTGCGGTGCGTCTGTACATCAAGACCTTTCTCCAAGGCCTCCCGGATCAAAGCTGACATTTCCGCGTCGGGATAACAGGGGATCACATCAAAGGGAATGAGCGTTTCTTCCAATCGAATCACATTTTTATCGTGGGCGTCGAAAATGGCGAGATTGTCGGATTTCCGGTAAAAAGCGGAGTTGGTGATTCGTTGAAATCCTTTTTCAGCAAACCACGCCTCAATTTCATCATCCTGAACGGGTACAATCCGGTAGTAGGGTTGAGAGGTTACGATCGCAAGTTCGTGACCCAAATCTAAAACACCCTCCAGCCTGACCAGACCCGGGGTCAATTGGTTTTGCAAATAAATCCGCTCCAGGTATTCCAGAGGTGTGGCCTCCCAGAGTTTGAATTTTTTCGAGGGAATTCCGTTGATTTCCAACCCAATATCCACTCCGGGATTCAAACCAAAATATCCGCCTTTGGTCACCTTGAACAGTCGATCCCCGTGATCGAACACGTCATGCTCCTGACCTCCCTGGCGCAGCCGGGGCAGAATGTCGTCAGGATTCAGCAGTGCGTCCATCTCTCGCGCCCATCGGCGGAGACTTTCCTCCAGGCGGGCGTAAGAGGACGCCCCAAGTGACGCTCCACCTGTTTCAAACCATCTCCGGACACCTTGGATTGCGGAGACAATAAGATCCTCTCCATGGTCATTTTCGTGACCAGGGGCTGAATCTGAGTTGGGTTGTCGAGGATTGTTTTCACTCATGTCAGTATAGGTGCTGAAAGCAGAATTGGCAAGATTTTCTCATATGGGGGCAATGCCCGTTCGTGTTCGCTCACGCGGTCACCTCCGCAAGCAGCCTCAGGATATCGCTTTCAAGGGCCTTGATGTCCGCCGAGATCACGTCCAGTTCGCGCGGGGGTTCGTATTGGTAAAAATGGCGGTTGAGGGGGATTTCGTAGCCGATCTTGGTTTTGTCCTCATCAATCCAGGCACTTGGAACGTGGGGCAGTACTTCGCGTTTGAAGTAGTCGTGTATGCTTTCTTTGAGCGGCACCATTTCGGTGTCGCGCAGATCGCTGTCGGGTTCGGGGTCGCCGTTCCGCCCGGTGCAGATGGCGGCGGTCTCGTCCCGCTCGCCGAGGGCGGCGACGACGGCTTTGAGTTCGGGCGCGCTGAGCCGCACGCCGCGCTTGCGGTCCAGATCGCGCAGGGCGAGCAGGAAGTCCTTGCGGTCTTTGAAAAGCCGCGCTCCGGTCTGCTTGCCAAAGGCGGTGAGCAGGTCGCGGATTTCCCGCTGGCGCGTTTTCCCGGCCTCGATTTCGGCCAGCCGCTTCTCGGGGTCCTTTTTCTTGCTGGTGGCGAGGTTTTTGAAGGTGGTGTTGTCGTCCAGGAGGGCAATGCGTTCGGCGACGGCCTGAAAATTGAGCCTCAGCGGCCGTTCGACGGTGATTTTGTGGTAGCCGAAATCCTGGTTGTCGAAAATTTTG
The DNA here is from genome assembly GCA_020831625.1 of Verrucomicrobiota bacterium. Taxonomy (GTDB): domain Bacteria; phylum Verrucomicrobiota; class Kiritimatiellia; order SS1-B-03-39; family UBA6053; genus PXAS01. The sequence continues at coordinate 4,291 of JAFIGD010000055.1, forward strand.
CTGACCACCCGCTCGCGGTCGACCCATTCCTTGGTGATGGGATGCTTTTCCTTGAACACGCGGGTTTCTCCGTCGGTGAAGGCCCCGAAGATCCGGGTGAGCTCGCCGATATGGTCGGGATCCTTCTCTTTGTCGTCGGGATCGCCGATGCGGCGGCGCTTGTTGCCAAGGCTTTTCTCCATCTGCACCCAAAATTGGCGGCCGTCAATCAACTGGACCTTGCCCTTGCGTTCCTTTTCCTTGCGGTTGGTCAGCACCCAAAGGTAGGTGGAAATGCCGGTGTTGTAGAAAAGCTGTTCCGGCAAGGCGACGATGGCCTCCAGCCAGTCGTTTTCGATAATCCAGCGGCGGATTTCGCTTTCGCCCCCGCCCGCGTCCCCGGTGAAGAGCGGAGAGCCGTTGAACACGATGGCGATGCGGCTGCCGCCGTCCTTCGGTCCGCGCATTTTGGCGATCATATGTTGGAGGAAGAGCAGGGCGCCGTCGTTGACCCGAGGCGTGCCGGCGCCGAAGCGTCCGCTGAAGCCGAGGGTATCTTTTTCATTCTCGATACATTTCTGTTGCTGCTTCCACTCCACGCCGAAGGGCGGATTCGCGAGCATGTAGTCAAAGGTCCAGGTATTGCCCTCCCCGTTGCGGTCAAAGCCGTCCTTGGTGAAGGTGTCGCCGAGAATGATGTTGTCGGCCTCCTCGCCCTTGATGAGCATGTCGGATTTGCACACCGCCCAGGCCTCGTCGTTCCAGTCCTGCCCGAAGAGCTTGGGCTGGGCGTCGGTATTCAGGGCGCGAATGTATTTTTCCGCCACCGAGAGCATGCCGCCGGTGCCGCAGGCGGGGTCGTAGATGGTTTTCACGACGTGGCTGCGGGCCAGGTCTTTTTCCGGCGACAGCAGCAGATTGACCATCAATTTGATCACTTCCCGGGGGGTAAAGTGCTCCCCGGCCTCCTCGTTCGACTGTTCCGCGCCGATCCGGATCAGTTCCTCGAAGACGTAGCCCATCTGCATCTCGTCCACGCGGTCGGGGGAGAGGTCGATTTTGGCAAATTCTTTGATGACGAGATAGAGAAGGTCTTTCTCGGCCATGTAGGCGATCTGTTCACCGAATTTGAAGCGCTCCATGATGTTGCGGACATTGGGAGAAAACCCGTTGATGTAGCTGTTCAGCGCCGGGGCCAGGTTGTTCGGATCGTCCAGCACCCCGTTCAACCCGCTGTTTTTGGCGGGAGCGCCCAGGGTCAGCTTGGAGAGATTGTAAAAGGGAACCCCGGTGAGCTGCGAGAGGCGGTGGCGGACGATGTTTTCCCCTTTGGCCTTGATCTTCGCATGTTCGGCCAGCACTTCGGGCTTGGTCGGGGCGAGAATGCAATCGAAACGCCTCAGCACCGTAAGCGGCAGGATCACCTTGCGGTATTCGTTGCGCTTGTAGGGTCCGCGGAGCAGATTGCAAATGCTCCAGATGAAATTGGCGGTTTGGGTGTGGGTTTCGGCAGTCATAAGGAAATTATTTGGTTTATTCATATCTGCACAAGCGGGAGGGCTGTGGTGTCAGTCAGCCGCCATTCATCGCTTCATGACAGGTGTCCAGGGATCATGTCTGTGCATCCAACTCACAGACTTAAGCATGTCTTGCGGCTTTGAAAAGCCCATACACCCAGGATTCCTGTCTTTTTAAACAGATAGCTTCGCCGGACAATGAATGGCGAAGTGGCCCACGCATCCTCCTCAGTCCCGCATTGACCTTGCCCCCTCCAATCGGCATAAAGCCCTGAATGAAGATACTCATCGTCAACAGCTTTGACCGCGACGGCGGGGCAGCACGCTCCGCGCGGCGGCTGCACCACGGCCTCCGCCGCATCGGGGTCGAATCCAACATGCTGGTGCAGACCCAAACCGGTGACGATGCCCACACCCTGCTCGCGGACGATTTTCTTCACCGCCATCTCGAACCCCGCCTCCCCCTTCTCGACGCCCTCCCCCTCGCCCTCTACCCCAAACGCGACGTCTCCCACTGGGCAAACGCCTGGTTCCCCACCTCCCTAAACCGTCACATTCAGGACATCAACCCCGACATTATCCACCTCCACTGGATCTGCCGCGGCCTCGTCTCCCTCGCCGATCTGCGCCGCTGGAACCGACCCGTGGTCTGGACCCTTCACGATCCCTGGCCCTTCACCGGCGGCTGTCACTACCCCCCCCTCGGCTGCACCCGCTTCCGCGACGCCTGCGGCAACTGCCCCGCCCTCGGCTCCACCCGGGAACACGACCTCAGCCGCCTCAACTGGTCCCGCAAAAAACGCCTCTGGAAAGACCTCAACCTCCACGTCATCGGTCCCAGCCGATGGCTCACCGAGCAGGCGCAGTCCAGCTCCCTCTTCCGCGATGTGCCCTGCCAGGCCCTCCCCAACGGCATCGACACCGCGCTTTATGCCCCCGGCGACCGCGCCGCCGCCCGCGCCCATTTCAAGCTTCCGCCCGACAAGCCCCTCATTCTTGTCGTCGCCATGAACACCTCCAGCGATAAAAACAAAGGCGGGGCCCTCGCCCTCGAGGCCCTCCGCCTCGCCGCTGAACAGCTCGGACCCGACGCCGCCGAACTCGTCATCGCCGGTGAATCCGACGGCCCCGACAAACCCAAAACCACCTGGCGCACCCACCGCATGGGCGTCATCACCGAAGAGGCCGACATGGCCCGCCTCTATCAGGCCGCCGACCTCCAGCTCATCCCCTCCTATCAGGAAAACCTATGCAACGCCATTATGGAGGCCTCCGCCTGCGCCCTCCCCTGCGTCGCCTTCCGCACCGGCGGCAACGGCGACATGATCCTCCATCGCCAAAACGGCTGGCTCGCCGAACCCTTCGAACCCGCCGGCCTCACCGAGGGCATTCTCCACCTCCTCCAACACCCCGAACAGCGCCAGGCCTGGGGACGCGCCGCCCGCGAACACATTCTCCACTTCAGCGAACTCGAATCCATCGCCCGCCGCCACCGCGATCTGTACCAAAGCATCCTGGAGGCCACCCCGTGACCGTCAGCATCCTCATGGCCACCCGCGACGCCGCCCGCGATCTCCCCGGAGCCCTCGACGCCATCACCGCCCACGCCCCCGGCATTCCCCTGCTCATTTGGGACGGAGCCTCCACCGACGGCACCGTCGATCTCCTCCGCGCCAATGATCACCGCATCACCCGCTGGCAGTCCGCCCCCGACCTCGGCATCTACGACGCCTTCCACAAACTCATCGACCAGGCCCAGACCGATTTCGTCTACTTTCTCGGCGCCGACGACCGCCTCCGCCCCGAGTGGACCCGGGCCGTCGAACAGCTTCAGGACCCCGGCACCCTCTACTACGGCGATGTGCAACTCCTCTCCTCCGGCCAGCCCTACGCCGGCCCCTTCCCCGGCGAGCGCCTCGCGCAAACCAACATCTGCCAGCAGGCCATCTTCTATCCCCGCAGCCTCTTCCAGCGCCACCGCTTTCACCTCGAATACCGCCTCCAGGCCGACTGGCATCTCAACATGCGCTGTTGGGCCGACCCCGACATCGCCTTTCAATACCTGCCCCTCACCGTCTGCGACTTCAACGACCTTGACGGCAGCAGCTCCACCCAATACGACACCGCCTTCAACCGCGACTACCCCCGCCACCTCCGCGCCTGCTTCTCCAGCCGCGCCTTTCTTCGCCACGGCCTCCCCGCCCTCCTCGCCCACCACACCCGTGCCCTCCGGGGCAAAGCATAACATGAGAACAAATTATATCCTCGTGGATTTTGAAAACGTTCAACCGTCGGATTTGAACAATCCAGCTCAAGTCCCCGTTAAAGTGATGGTATTCGTAGGTGAACACCAGCAAAAAATCTCCCTCGAACTTGCAGCATCTTTACAAAAACTCGGAGAGAAAGCTGAATACATCCGCATGACCGGCCGCGGACAAAACGCTCTCGATTTTCATATCGCGTTCTGGATCGGGAAAATATCCGTACAAGATCCACAATCCTATTTTCACATCGTATCCAAGGACAAAGGGTTTGATCCTCTCATTGCCCACCTGAAGTCTCAGAAGATCCTTGCGCACCGGATTGAACAGCTTTCAGACATCCGAATTTTAAGCGCCACCCCGAAAATGAGCCATTCTGAAAGAGTTTCAGCCATCACGGCGTTTCTTCAATCCAGAGGCAATGCCCGCCCCAGGCGCCGCCAGACCCTTCGAAACAGTATTTCCTCTTATTTTTCAAACACGCTGGAAGAAGCGGAACTGGACAAAATCATCCAAACCATGCTTTCCAAAAAACTGATTTCCATAAAGGATGAAGTTGTCACTTATTCTCTTCCGGAAGACGTTTTAAACACTCCCCTTGACGCAAAATCGTGAATCGATTTTTTGGACATCTTTACCAATACGCCCCCCCCCGCGCGCTCGCGCTTTCGGGGATGGCGCTGGTGTTTTCGCTCCCCTACCGGGCCGGTCTCCTCTTTCCCGAGCCCTGGCAGGGATATGTCGCCCTGACCCTCGTGCTCACCGCCCTGACCCTCGTGTTTCTCTTCGCCCCGGCAGCCGCGCCGAAACAAACCACTCTTCCAAACCGCCTGTGGCTTCCGCTGACCCTCGGGCTGGCCCTCGCGCTCCTCCCGCCTGCCATCGGCCTCCGCCTCCCCTGGATGCGGGCCTATCCGGTTGATGCGCAATACGGCGACATGCTCCCGCTGATCGAACTTGCCGGCCGTCATTTTCTCGCCGGAAACTTCCCCTACACCGAATACCACCTCCCCTGGCCCCTCCCGCTCACCTTTTTCCCGCTGCTCTGGATGAGCTACCTCCCGGCCCTGCTTCTGAACCTGGATCTCCGCGGGACCGGACTCCTCTGCACTCTCCTCCTCATTCCTCTCCTCCTCCACAAACGCCCCGCCGCCCTCCTCCCCGCCCTCGCCTTCGCGCTGCTCCCGGTCTTCACCTTCTTCACCGTCAACGGCCACACCCAGCCCTACTGGCTCATCCTCTGCGCCTTCGGCTTCGCCCTCGCCTCCCGCCGTCCCCTCACCGCCGCCGTCTGTTTAGGCCTAACCCTCGCCACCCGTCAGACCGCCCTCATTCTGGTTCCCTTCGCCGCCCTCGCCTGGTACCGCGCCCACGGTCCGCGCCCCGCCTTCCAGGCCCTCTGCCTCGCCGCCGCCGTCACCGCCGCCTTCTGCCTCCCCTTTTTCCTCATCGATCCCGACGCCTTTCTCCTCGAACCCCTCCGCCACTACCGCGAACTCGCCGACGCCTACCGCCGGGGCGCCGCCGATCCCGCCCGCCTCCTCGAAACCCTCGGCTTCGCCAACCTCTTCGCCGTCCTCGGCCTGACCCGCCTCCTCGGCCCCCTCCGGCTCCTCATCCTTCTCCTCGGACTCGGCGGCTGCGCCCTCCGCGCCCGCACCCCGCGCGACCACCTCGCCTGGACCGCCGCCACCGGCATCCTCTTCACCTTCTTCACCCCCATCCCCTGGCTCTACGCCTACTTCCCCTGGTGGCTCCTCGGCTTCCTCGCCCTGCCCACCGTTCCTGAATCGGACCCCGCACCATGACCCACAATCCCATCCTCGGCATCGCCATCCCCACCTACAAACGTCCCGACCAGCTCCGGGCCTGCGTCCTCTCCGTCATCCGCGCCGCCGAGCCGCAGCAGGTGCCCGTCTACCTCCTCGACGACGCCATGGACGACACCAACGCCGCCGTTTACGCCGAACTCCAGCCCCGCTACCCCCATCTCCACGTCCAGCGCAACCCCAAAAACCTCGGCATCGACCGCAACATCCTTCACGCCGCCGACACCTGTCCCTGCGAATACGTCTGGCTCCTTGGCGAAGACGACCGCATGCACCCCCACGGCGTCCAAACCGTCCTCCACGCCATCGCCCGCCACCCCAACCCCTTCCTCTTTGTCAACTACAGCGCCGTCGACAACGATCTCCGCTTCATCATCAAAGAACGATCTCTCCCCCTCCGTGACCTTCAGGAAATGCCGGGCGAAACCTTCTTCCGCGAGCTCGCCTGGTCCATGGGCTTCATCGGCGCATGCGTCATCCGCAAAGCCGAGTGGAACGCCGTCGATCCCGCCCCCTATCTCGACAGCTATTTCGCCCACGTCGGCCGGATCATGCACATGATCCGCGGCAAATCCGTCACCCTCCTCCCCGAACCCCTCATCCTCAACCGCTGCGGCTCTCCCGAGATTTTCACCTGGACCGGCGATGCCAACAATGTCTTCACAGGCTGGGCCCGCATGACCCGCGCCCTTGAAACTGTCTACCCGCGCGACGCCTGTGAAGCATCCCGCCTGTCTTTCCAACACGCCCACGGCATCGGAAGCCTCAAATTCTACGCCTACCTCCGCGCAGACCGGGTCTTCACCCCCGCCCTCTGCGAACAGCTCCTCAAGGAATATCCGGGCACCGCCGCCCACACGCGCCTCGCGAAACTCATCGCCCACACCCCGCCCCTCCTTTTCCGCGGCCTGCGCGCACTGCTAATGAGCTGCCGCCGGCTCCGCTCACCGCCGCTTGATCCGCTCACCATCAGCTCCCCCTGATTCCATGCCCGCCCTCGCCGATCTCTTCAGCGCCCTCAGCGTAAACCTTCTCCTGCTTGGACTGTACGCCGGACTGCCCGCGCTCTGCCACCTCCTGTGCTGCGGCCGCCGGCCCAACGGAGAAACGATCTGGCTCGCCTCGGGAGGCCTCATCGCGTTTCAAGCCCTCTTCGGCACCCTGCCCACCCGCGTTTTTCCCGCCGTGACGCCCGCCTGGAATGCGCTGCTCCTCCTCCCCTTCGCGCTCCTTGCCAGCCGCATCGCCAGCCGCATCGCCAGCCGCATCGCCGCCCGGGAGCCCTGTCAAAAAAACGCCGCCGATCCCTGGCTGATCCCGCTGCTGCTGCTCGCCTTCACCGTCCGGATTCTCTCCCCACTCCGCCACATGGCCCTCGGCCAGTCCGACGCCTACAGCCATCTCCAATTCCTCCGCGACATGGTCACCACCGGCCAGCTCCGGCACAGCTTCTACCCCCCCGGCCACGCCCGCGTCAGTGCCCCCGCCCTGTGGATCAGCACCCTGGATCTCTACACCTTCGCCCGCTATGCCGGGGCCGCCTACGGCATCGGCCTGGTCTTTGGTGTCTATCACCTCACCCGCCGGATCTGTTCGCAAACCGCCGCCCGCTTCGCCACTCTTTTTGCGGCCGCGTTTCCCGCCTTCGCGCCGCTGCTCCGCACCGGTGTCGGCCTGTACGCCAACCAGCTGGGGCTCCTGTTGATTCCGTTTCTCCTGTGGACCCTCACCCTGCTCACCCGCGACAGCGCCCCCCGAAAACTCTACGCGTTTCTCGTTCTCTTCGCCGCCGCCCTGATGATCAGCGTCCCCATGATGCTGCTGGATCTTCTCCCGCTTCTCGCGCTGCTCCTCCTGCCCCGCGTCCGCCTCCGGATTCTCATCCCCGCCACCCTGCTGCTGCTCGCCGCCGGCCTGTTCCTCCTCTCCCGAATCCCCCTCGAACCCCTGCAGCAAACCGCGAATATCTTCACCCGTCAGGAACAAAGCCATCCCCATTTCGCCGGCATCCTCCTGCAACTCCTCAAAGATTACCTCCACTGGAAAACCCCGCCCGTATCCGCCCTCCAACGCATCGGAATCGGCGGCGCCGCACTCCTTTCCGCCGCGGCCGCGCTCAGACGCCCGAAACGCCTCGCCGCGATCCGGCCGCTTCTCATGTTCACCGCGCTCAGCGGACTCCAGACCGCCACCGGCCTCCTTCAGTTCAGCAGTTACCAGCGGGCCGGCTGGTTTTTCCTCATCGGCCTCTGCCTTCTCGGCGGTATTCTCGCCGATGAAATCATTCAGCGCGCCCCCCGACTGCGGTGGACCGCGGTCCCGCTCACCCTCCTCTGTCTGCTCTCCCTCCGCTTCCCCCCGCACCCCGCCCCGCATCTCAGCCCCGGCGAAGAGTATCTCATCCGCACCCTTGTCACCCTGCGCGGCGAATACCAAACCTGCGAAACCCAACCCGCAATTCACCTCTGGGTCCGCGCCTTCACCCGCTTCGACGGAGCCCAGGGCGATCCCGTCCCCGCCCTGCTCGAAGACCGCACCTGCATCCAAATCCGCCGCATCCTCCCGGACACACCGCTCCCGACTCCCGGCGGCGGACGCCACGTTTTTCTCATCGACAGCGGTGAAACCGCGCACACCGCCGACCCGGTCTTCAACCGCGAACGCGACAAACTGCTTCAGATCAACGAACGCATCCTCGCACAGGTTCAAGAACTCGGCCGCCACCCGCAGGTCCGCGTGACATCCCGGGACCTTTCACCAAACCTCACCCTCTGGGAGGCGGAATTCTCAAAGCCCGATTACTGACGGGAACTCAATCATCGGCAAAATCCGCTGATGCAAACACGCCAGCGCATCCTCTTCACTCAGCTCATCCGTGCAAATCACCCAGTCCGGATCCCCCGCCTCCGGCGGCTCAAAGCTGGAGCCGTGTCCCGTGAACTGCTTGATCTGCCCCTTCTCCGCTTTCGCGTAAAGACCGTGCACATCCCGCCTGGCGCAGGTCTCGAAACTCGCCTGCGTATACACCGGGGTGAGATGCGCCGGACCGACAATTTTCCGCGCCATCGCCCGCAGTTCACGTTTGGGAGTGATGAACGAGCAGATCACGATAATCCCGGCCTCGTGAAAAAGCTTCGCCACCTGCGCGATCCGGCGGATATTCTCCAGCCGGTCCGCGTCCGAAAATCCGAGGTCCGAATTCAATCCCGTCCGGATATTGTCCCCGTCCAGAATTTTCGTCTTGAACCCCTGATCGGTCAGCCGCTGCTCCAGCGCCGTCGCCAGCGTCGTTTTTCCCGACCCCGACAGGCCGTAAAACCAGAACACATGCGCACGCTGCTGAAGCAGGATCTCCTTGGTGGAGCGGTCCTGCATCCGGTGAAATTCAGTGTGCAGATGATCCGTCATCGGCGGACGCCTCAGCTCTCCGCCATCACCTGACGCAACACATACTGCAGAATGCCGCCGTGGCGCACGTACTCGACCTCAATCGCGGAATCAATCCGGCACACCGCCTCGAAGGTCTTCTCAACCCCGTCGGCAGAGGTCGCTTTCACGTGCAGGCGCTTCTTGGGGGCCAGACCTTCACTGATGCCGGTGATGTCGAACGCCTCGGTGCCGTCCAGCCCGTGCTTCTCGGAGTTTTCGCCCGGCAGGAATTCCAGCGGCAGCACCCCCATCTCCACCAGATTGCTCCGGTGAATCCGCTCGAAACTCTCGGCGATCACTGCTTTCACCCCCAGCAGGAAGGTCCCTTTCGCCGCCCAGTCACGCGAGGAGCCGGCGCCGTACAACTGACCGGCCACCACCACCAGGTCGCGTCCCTCGTCTTTGTACTTCATCGCCGCGTCGTACACAAACATCTGCTCGTCGTCGGGCAAATGACGGGTGTAACCGCCCTCGCGGTCCGCCAGCTTGTTGCGGATGCGGATGTTGGCGAAGGTGCCGCGCATCATCACTTCGTGATTCCCCCGGCGGCTGCCGAAGGAGTTGAAGTCGGGTTTTTCCACCCCGTGCTCATTCAGATACTGCTGCGCCGGAGACGGCACCGGAATCGCGCCCGCGGGCGATATATGGTCGGTGGTGATGAAATCGCCGAGGAACAGCAGTGCCCGCGCGTCCTGGATGTCCCGCGGATCGCTGGTTTCCGGTCCGAAGCCCTCGAAAAAGGTCGGCTCGCGAATGTAGGTGGACGCGTCGTCAAAATCAAAGGTTGGACTCTGAATTTCCGGCAGTTTGTTCCAAACCGGACTGGAGGTCACCACATTTTCATACATGCGGCGGTACAGCGCCGGATCGTTGGCCTCGGTCAGCAGCGACAGGATCTCCTCGCGGGTTGGCCAAATGTCCTTCAGATACACCGGCTGACCGTCGGAGCCGGTTCCGAGCGGATCGTTCATCAGGTCCCCGCCCACATTGCCTTTCAGCGCATAGGCCACCACCAGCGGCGGACTGGCCAGATAGTTCGCCTGGGTCAGCGGATGCACCCGGCCCTCGAAGTTGCGGTTGCCCGAAAGCACCGCCGCCACCTTCAAATCCCCCGCCTGAATCGCCGCTTCAATTTCCGGCTCCAGCGGACCGCTGTTGCCGATACAGGTGGTACAGCCGTAGGCCACCACCCGGAATCCCAGCGCGTCCAGCGCCGGGGTCAGCTTCGCGTTTTTCAAATACTCGGTCACCACCCGGCTGCCCGGTGCCAGACTGGTCTTCACATACGAAGGCACCTTCAGTCCCTTTTCGAGCGCTTTTTTCGCCAGCAGACCCGCGCCCAGCAACAGCGTCGGATTCGAGGTGTTGGTGCAGCTCGTGATCGAGGCAATGACCACATCCCCGTGCTTCAGGGTGCCGTGCGCCCCCGCCTCGGCGGTGTCGTCCAGCTTGGAGGAGTCCATGCCGAATCCCTGCGGACCCTGCGGCGCGGTCAGCGCTTTATGAAAGCTTGCCCCCACATCCTTCACCAGAATGCGGTCCTGCGGACGTTTCGGACCCGCCACGCTCGGCTCCAGTTCCGACAAATTGATTTCCACCACATCGCTGTACGCCGGATCCGGCATGCCGGGCTCACGCCACAGACCCTGGGCGCGGCAGTACGCCTCGACCAGCTCCACCTGCTCTTCGGTGCGGCCGGTCAGCCGCAGATAATCCGTCGTCGCCGAATCAATCGGGAAAAAGCCCATGGTCGCGCCGTATTCGGGGGCCATGTTCGCGATCGGCGCGCGGTCCGCGACCGTCATGGAATCCAGCCCTTCACCGAAGTACTCCACAAACGACCCCACCACGCCCTTCGCGCGCAGCACCTGGGTCGCTTTCAGCGCGATATCCGTCGGTGTGCAGGCGTCCGGCAGTTTGCCAACCAGACGGCAGCCCACCACCTTCGGGGTCAAAATCGGAATCGGCTGACCCAGCATCGCCGCCTCGGCCTCGATGCCGCCCACGCCCCAGCCCAGCACGCCCATGGCATTAATCATCACCGTGTGCGAATCGGTGCCCACCAGCGTGTCCGGATAGGCCACTGTGCGCCCTTCGGCATCGGTTTCCGTCCCCACACAGGACGCCAGATATTCCATATTCACCTGATGGCAAATCCCCAGCCCCGGCGGCAGCACGCTCAGTTTTTTGAACGCGCCCTGCCCCCAGCGCAGGAACACATAGCGCTCGTGGTTGCGCTCGAATTCTTTTTCCAGGTTCTTGTCAAACGCGTCCATGCCCCGGAACTCGTCAATCTGCACCGAGTGATCGATCACCAGATCCACCTGAATCTGCGGCTCGATGTCCGCCGCGTCATGCCCCGCCCGCTTGAGCGCCGCCCGCAGCGCCGCCAGATCCACCACGCAGGGAACGCCCGTGAAATCCTGCAACAGCACCCGCGACGGCATGTACGGAAACTCCTCGTTCGGATCCGCCTCCGGCGTCCATTTCAGCAGCGTCTCCACCTGATCCGGGGTGTAGGCCGGATGCGACTGCATCCGCACCAGCGACTCCAACAGAATTTTGACCGAAAACGGCAGCGAGGCCAGCGAAAGATTGCGGGTTTTTTCCAGCGCGGAAAGACTGTAATAGTGGATCTCGCGGCCGGAGGACAGTTTCAGGGTTTTCAGAGTGTCGGCAAAAGGATTCATACATTCTCCAAACAGGGACAGTAGGTTTCGAAAAGGGATTGTTTTCCCCTATGAGGACCGCGTCGATTTGTCAACGAAAGCCTGCAAAGTTCGAAATGGTCACCACCGCCCTTGCGGCGGCGGGGCGACGGTCAAAACAACCCGCATTCATGGTTTAAGTCATTCAACATGTTTAAAGGGTTGCCTGATCTTCACTGATTGCGAGATGCGCCCGATAAGGAATAACCTGCGTAAATTCCTTTGACAAAAGATATCAATGATATCAAACTATACCCATGAAACAATTACTGGTACGCAATGTGGACGAATCGCTGGTCAGGAAACTGAAAGTCCGCGCGGCGGAAAACGGGCTGTCCGCCGAGGAACAGCACCGCCGCCTGCTTGCGGAGGCGTTAAACCAACCGGCCGTCGTCAAAGAACCTCTGTCCACCTATCTGGTCAATCACCCGGTCTGCCCTGAACTCGAGATTCCAATTGATCGTTCCAGCAAAAACGAAGACAGGAACACGGGACTCTAAATGGGAATCCTGCTGGACACAAATATTCTCAGCGAATTGCGCAAAGGCAAAAGAGCCGATCCAAACGTGCGCGCATGGCAGACGCGCGTCCGGACCGAGACGCAGTGGCTCAGTGTGCTGAGCCTGGGTGAAGTTCGACAGGGAATTGAAACCATCCGGCGCAAAGATCTCAGACAGGCAAACGCGCTGGAAGATTGGCTGGCGGGAATCGAATTGAACTTTTCCGGAGAAATCCTTCCGGTTTGCGGACGGGTCGCCGCCGAGTGGGGACGGCTGAACGCAACCCGCAGTCTGCCCGTGATCGACGGACTCCTGGCGGCCACCGCCAACGTTCACCGGCTTCGCATCGCCACCCGGAATGTGGCGGATTTTAAAGACACGGGCGTGCTCGTCGAAAATCCGTTCGAAAAAACGGCCTAACCCCGGGCAAAAGAGTCCCCAAAGAGCGCACGACGGGCTTGCCCCGTTCCCCGCAGTCATCCAGCCCCACGCCCAAAAGCGCGCTACGGGCTTGCCCGTGGAGCGCAATCATCTCATTCCACGAACAGGCGCAATAAAAAAAGCAAGGAACGGGCTTGCCCCGTTCCGCGCAGCCATTTTATTCCGCGCCCAACAATTTATCCAGCGCCTCCGCCCCGACCGGCTCCTTCGCCTGCCACGGAATCAACACCAGCTGTCTGGACAATCCGCGCGCCTCCTCCAGAAACGCCGTTTCACGGTGAGCCTGCATGCGGAGCCGCGGATCGACCGGCGCGGCCCCCGCAAGACTTTGATTCAGTATCCAGGCCCGCGGCTCAATATCCGCCCGGCGCAGATCCGCCTGCAGCCGCTCCGCCTCGTGCACCGGCGTCGCCTCCGGCAGTGTTACCAGCAACACCCGGGTGTATTTCGGATCGCGCAGCTTCGGCAGCAGGGTTTTCACCGACTCCGGCAGTTCGCCCTGATCCCGCAGCACCTCCCGGTGATACGCCTCCGACGCGTCGAGCAACAGGAGCGTATGCCCGGTGGGCGCGGTGTCGAGCACCACGTATTGATCCCGCCCCCTGGCCACGGTTTCCGCGAAGGCATTGAACACCGCCACCTCTTCCGTGCAGGGAGAGCGCAATTCCTCCTCCAGCAGCGCCCGGCTGTCCGCGTCCAGCGACGCCCCGGCGGTGGCGAGCACGTTTTCAATATGCTTCCGCGTCACCTCCCGGGGATCAATCCGGTCCACCTCCAAATTCGGCAGCGGTTCGCCCAAAGTTTCCGCGATGTGCGCGGCGGGATCGGTGGTCGAAAGATGCACCGGCAATCCCTTCAACGCCAGCGCGCGGGCGATGGCCGCCGCCAGCGTGGTTTTGCCCACGCCCCCTTTCCCCATGGTCATAATCACCCCCGGACCGTCCGCGGCCATTTGATCCGCCAAATCCCCCAGCGACGCGTGTTCCGGCAGCGCCGGGTCGGTTTCGGGCGGCGATTCCGGCAGTTCACCGTTCAAAAAACGGCGCAGTGAATCCGCTCCCAGCAAGCCGCCCGGCGTGAAAGGACGCGTGTCGCGCGGCAGCGCCGCAAGTTCCGCAGTCATCCGCGCCAGCGCCTCGCGCCCCCGGGACGCGAACCGGTCCGCCAGCGGATCCGACACCGAGGGATCCGCGGTAAACAGACCGTTGATCACCAAATACTGCGAGGCGATGCCCTCGGCGCGCAGATCCCGGCCCGCACGGTCCGCCTCGCGCAGCGCCCCGTCCTCGGCCCGGGTGACCAGCACAATGCGGGCCTGATCCGGATCCCGCAACGCCCGCACCGCGTTCGCGTACGTTTCGCGCTGCTCCGCAAGCCCCGACAGTGGCCCCAGACAGGACGATCCGGTTTTGTTCTCGGCAATAAATCCGTCCCAGGCCGCCGGCAGCGCCAGCAGACGCAAGATGTGACCGGTCGGCGCCGTGTCCAACACGATGTGATCATGCGTTTCCAGCGTCCGGGCGTCCCCGATCAGGCGTGTGAACTCATTGAACGCCGCGATTTCCACGGTGCAGGCGCCGGAAAGCTGTTCCTCAATGTTTCGGATCGCCTCATCCGGCAGCACCCCGCGCAGGGGATCGACCACCCGAGCGCGGTACCGCGCCGCCGCCTCCAGGGGATCAATATTCAGCGCCTCCAAACCGGGCACGCCCTTCACCGGACGCGGCTCACCCGCCAGCGGCGTGTCGAGCACCTCGTCAAGATTCGAGGCGGGATCGGTGCTGACCAGCAGCACCCGCTTCCCTTCATCCGCGAGACGAATGGCCGAGGCGCAGGAAAGCGAGGTTTTCCCCACCCCGCCCTTCCCGGTGAACAACAGAATCGGCGGCGCGTTCTCAAGCCAGGTTGCGGGCAGACTCATCCGCAGCACCCTCCCCCGTCGCAACAGGTGATTTCGAGCTTCAGTCCGAAGATCTTCGCGAACTGCTCACGGGTCGGATAGAACCGGGAAGCCACCCGGTTACCGCCGGCAAACACCAGCGGCAGACACTCCTGCCCCTCCTGTTGCAGCGCTTCGCGCACGGCGGTATTGGCGGCAAAATCCGCCGGTTGCTGGGACAGGTTGTGGCGGTCAACCGCGCCCCCCTGCTTCTTGAGCCATTCGATATCGGAAGTCAGTTGCACCAGGACCGGATCCACCGAGGGACCGCAGACACCGGAGGAGCAACACATGGAGGGATCGTAGAGGGAGAGTTTTTTCATAGTTTTTTAGAGGGTAGAGGGTAGAGGGTAGAGGGTAGAGGGTAGAGGGTAGAGGTCGGGAGATTGAGGTTGGAGGTGAGGAACCCGTTGTTCGGCGCAGCCATCCGTTGGATTTTCTCATTCGTTGAACCATCCGCGGGTCCGGTTGGCGAATTTGACCAGTCCGAGCATCACCGGCACTTCCACCAGCACGCCCACAACCGTCGCCAGCGCCGCCGGCGATCCGGCGCCGAAGAGCGTGATCGCCACCGCCACCGCCAGTTCGAAGAAATTGGACGCGCCGATCATGCCCGCCGGAGCCGCCACCTGATGCGGCAGCTTCACCCATTTGGAGGCACTGTATGCGATCGCGAAAATCAGCAGTGTCTGCAAAATCAGCGGCACCGCGATCAGCACAATGTGCAGCGGATTGTTGAGAATCACCTCTCCCTGAAAAGAGAAGATCAGCATCAGAGTCAGCAGCAGCCCGCCGATCGTCACCCCGTTGAATTTCGGAAGAAAGGTTTTCTCAAAATAGTCCAGGCCCTTGGTTTTCACCACCTGATGCCGGGTGAGAATCCCGCCCGCAAGCGGAATCACCACAAAAAGAAACACCGACAAAAACAGTGTGTCCCACGGAATTTCAATCCCCCCGATGCCCAGCAGCAGCGCCACAATCGGCGTGAACGCCACCAGAATGATCAGATCGTTGGTCGCCACCTGCACCACCGTTTACGCCGGATTGCCTTTGGTCAGATGACTCCACACAAACACCATCGCCGTGCAGGGCGCCGCGCCGAGCAGTACCGCGCCCGCCAAATAATCCTTGGCCAGCTCCTCCGGAATCAGGTTCGCGAACACCACATAGAAGAAAAACCAGGCGATGCCGAACATCGTGAACGGTTTAATCAGCCAGTTGACCACCCAGGTGACGTAGAGCCCCTTCGGACTTTTGCCCACGTCCCGGATGCTCGCGAAATCCACCTTCATCATCATCGGATAAATCATCAGCCAGATAAGAAACGCGATGGGAATGGAAACCTGCGCGTATTCGAATTTCGCCAGCGTGTCCGGAACCGCCGGAAGAAACCGGCCGATCAGGACACCCCCGACCATGCAAAGCGCCACCCACAACGTGAGATTGCGCTCGAAGAAACTGATACCTTCTGATGTTTGCTTGGGAATTTTGTTCATGATATTTAAGAATTGGAGTTGTTTGATTTAGACGAATAATTCGAAAACACCACTGTGACAAAAGGATGCACCACGAATGTCTTCGCCGTCCCTCGAATGGAAAAAAGTAATTGCACTGTGAGGGTTGTGAATTCTGATAAACAATGTCTTCATGCGAACACCTTTACGGCAAGAGTTTCTTTACCGAAATTCACCGCGACACCATAGGGCACCGCTAAGTCTTTCATAAAGGCTTTTACCCGGGAATGACTGAAAGAAAGATCGTCAAAAAGTGCGGTATGACACAAAACGACTTGTTGATCCAAGACGATGCAGTCAAGAGGTGTCCTGCCGAAAGAAACCGCTTTGTATGTACTTTCGACGGTGGGTGTGGAAATGAACCTCACGCCCTCTGTTTTCAATGCGAAATAAAGAAGTGCGTCCACAACCTCCCTGCCATAACCTGTTTGGTGTTCCTGGTAGAGGGTTTCAAAAACAAACTGGATGGTTTTAAAAACGGGTTCCTGTTTGTTTTGCCATGCGCTCCAGTCGAAATCGCAACGGGTTTCAGCTTTTTCCCGCAGAACACGCTGAATGTGAACGCGACCCAGCCCCATATTTACAAGTAAACCCAGTTGATCCTCCCGGAGTTTGAGGTAGTTCATAATCTGCACCCAGTCACCGGATTGTAAAAACCGCGGCCTCGCTTTCAACTCAATCGAGAGTTTATCCTCAATGACGAAATCCGGAAATAAGGTGTGAGCAACCTGCGTGCGATACATTAACGGATGCGGCGGTTTACTGGCATATGGAATGTCATTTTCATCCAGCCACATTTTGAATGCCTGATGATATATCTCTTCAGAACGCCCAATTCCCACTTCATTTTGCACAAAAAACAGTCCACCCTGCAATAGGTAGCTTAACTTTGGATATAAAATTTTCATATTATTCGTAAGTCAAAGGTTTCACACCATTCGCGGGAAAGTACAGACATTCGCGGGGACTCTCCTCTTCACTTTTCATTCTTCATCCTTCTCAGGAAACTGGTTTCACACCATTCGCGGGACGGCACAGACATTCGCGGGGACTCTCCTCTTCACTTTTCATTCTTCATCCTTCTCAGGAAACTGGTTTCACACCATTCGCGGGACGGCACAGACATTCGCGGGGTCATTCCTGTTCTACATTCCCGGGCAATCCTTGCACATAGTCACGTATCTGATCCCGCACCCGGCGGTACGCCTCCAGCTGCTCCTCATCCGTGGCCCCGTTGGCGGCAAGCTCCCGCGCGATCCGCGGCGGATCGTCAAATCCGTGATGCACCACCTTGCAATCGGCGGGAAACCACGGACAGGTCTCGTGCGCGTGTCCGCACACGGTCACAATCACGTCCAGCTTCACGTCCTTAAACTCATCAATGTGCTGCGACGTCTGACCCGTGATGTCCACCCCGGCCTCGGCCATGACCTTCACCGCGTTCGGATTCAAACCGTGGGTTTCCACCCCCGCGCTGTACGCGGTGATGCTGTCGCCTTTCAAATGACGTGTCCAGCCTTCCGCCATCTGACTGCGGCAGGAATTTCCGGTGCAAAGAAATAAAAGATTCATGAGTATACCTTTCTGAGGTTCGGGTTAAAGGGAGGCATTCCGCTGTTTACGACAAAGATCGGAAGGATTCTGTTTCAGGACCGCCGCCAGCCGCTTCTGCTCCGCCGCGTCCAGTCCCGGTTCAAGCCAGCCGCGCAGTTCCGAAGGAAAATCCGGCGCCAGACTGAAATGCACCCACCGCCCCTCCTTCTCGGCGCACACCAGCCCCGCCTGCTGAAGCTGCTGCAAATGACGCGACACCGTCGCCCCCGTGACCCCCAGCCACTCCGTAATCTGACAGGCGCAGAGTTCCCCGTGCGCAAACAGCGCCAGCACCATTTTAAGACGGTTGCCGTCGGACAGCGCTTTGATTTGAATCAGCTTCTCTTTCATATTTAGCTAAACATGTAAACGTTAATCCAAGGAAGTCAAGCGCCGGACGCATAAACTCCCTGAACCCTTTGGCAAAAAGACAGGAGGAAGAGGCGCGGAACCCTGAAGTGAAAGCGGCCGCGTGGTTCACTCAACAATCAAATTTTTGTCCTGTGCCCTGAATCCGCTTGTAATTCCTCATACCCTGTACAAAAAGGACCACCCTCGCTCACATCTACTTAAAATCCATGCCCAAACTCCCCAAATCTCTTCAAAACACGCTCACGGCTCTGGGAGTCCTTGTCTTCCTTGGGCTGCTGATCTACGCAGGCTGGCGGGTGGACCCCGAAAAAATCCGTGAATGGCAACAGGACGCGCCGGTCGTGCCGTTTTTTATCGCACTGACCTTCCTTCCGCTCATCGGTGTGCCCACCACCCCCTTCTTCATGGTGTCCGGGGCGGCCTATGGTATCCTCGTCAGCCTCCTCGGCACCGCTGTCGCCCTGGCGGTCAATCTCATCATATCCTTCGGCATCGCCCGCGGCGGACTGAGCCCATTACTTCAACGCCTCATTGCCAAAACCGGCCACACCCTCCCCGACCTCGAGGATAAACGCGAAATACACTTCACGTTTATGGTCCGCATGATCCCCGCCATGCCGAACTTCGTGAAAAATTACCTCCTCTGCCTCGCCGGCATCTCATTTCCCGTTTACTTTGGACTCTCCATGATCATCTCCATGGTCTACGCGGCTCCGTTCATTATTCTTGGCGAATCGATTCTGGAAAAAGACACGTCCGATCTGGTCATCGCAGTGGCGCTTCTCGTCGCCTTAAGCGGTCTCACCCATTGGGTCCGCAAAAAAATGCAAAATTGAGGCCTCACTCCGGATCAAGGGGTCTCTGGCTCCAGCTTCATCGCCGCCGGCACCGGCATATCGTAGCGAATCCGCTCCCCCCCGCGCGCCAGCTCCGCGCGCACCAGCTTCGGCACCGCGTCATTACGCTCCCCCGGCGGCCACGCCGTGTGCCATTCCTCCCCGTCCCAAAACCGCCAATCCACCCGGGACACGCCCCGCCACACCGCATTGGTTACCGCCGCGCCCTCCGGTGAACGCAAAACCCGGAATACCGCCCGGTCCTCTGAATCGTGCGCCACGAACACCTCCACCGGCAATTCCCGTCCCTGATCATCAACCATCAACCTGCGCCAGGCCAGCGCGTTTTCCCCGTCCAATGCGAAAACCGCAACCTCCCGGTCCGGCTGACTCCGCAGCAGCATCCGCAAATCCCCGTCCAGATGCCGCCCGTCATCCGCGGGATCGTATTCCCCGAACCCCGCCAATAGTGCCTCGCTGTTCACACGCAAACTGTTCATCAGCAACCCCATGATCAGCACCACTACCGACAGCAGCGTCAGCGCCACCAGCAGCTCCACCAGCGAGAACCCCTCCGAAGAGTCTATAGCGCCGGAACGTACCGCCATAAATACAGTCCCATCAAACCGGTAAACATCACCAAAAACAGCGCCGTCACCAGAATCCGCCCCAGCGAACAGTCCGCTTCCTCCACATCCGCATCGCCCCCGCCATTCCAATCCGAGTCACCGGGCGGAGGTTTGATGCGCTCAGGCCCTTCGTCGGGGATCTCCTCCGCAACCGCTTCCAGATCCGTATGAACCGCAGTGGAGGATTCCGTCAGCCTCTGGAGATCCTCATCCGTAAACGCAGACAACTGCATGGTCGCGTCCATGGGCTCCGCCAGATCCAGCGGCTCAAATTCATTGATGAAAACCGAATCCGTGACCTCGGTACGCTCGGTCCGCAGTCCCGGGCCGTCCACCGTGAACGTCACATTCCCGAACTCCACCGTGTCGCCGTCCATCAGCGCCATCGGCTCCACCAGCAGGCTGTAATTCACCCGGGTGCCATTCGTGCTGTCCAAATCCGCCACCACCAGCACGCCGTCCAAAAAACTCAACCGCGCATGCCGGGAGGAGACGGACCCGTCACTCACCACCACATCACACTGATCCAACCGCCCCAGCAGAAGATTTTCTCCCTCTTCAATCTGGAATTGAGTTTGATCATCCAACGATCTTAAATAAACGTTCATGGAAATCTATATGAACAAATTTTTCAGGATTTGCAACGCATGAATTTACTTTGCGCAACCAGCGTCTCTCTCGGCGAAGCGGCCTTCAGCCCTCTCGGACACCTCACCCTCCTGCCCGAAAACGACATCACCCCCGATGCCGTGCGCGGAATGGACGCCGTCATCACCCGCAGCAAAACCCGGCTCATCCCGGAACTCGCGCGCGGCTCCCGCCTCCGCTTCGCCGGAACCTGCACCGCCGGTATCGACCACGCCGACCCCGAAGGCCTCGCCGCCCTCGGCGTGCATTTCGCCTCCGCACCCGGCTGCAACGCCAACGCCGTGTCCGAATATGTCGTCGCCGCCCTCCTCGAGGCCCGTCCCGCCACCGGCTTCACCTTTGCCGGCAAAACCCTCGGCATCATCGGATGCGGACAGGTCGGCTCCCGCGTGGAGGCCAAAGCCAACGCCCTGGGCATGACCGTCCTCCGCAACGACCCGCCCAAAGCAAACCGCGGCGAAGCCGGGCCCTGGACCGATCTGCCGGACCTTCTCGCTGCCGCCGATGTCATCACCCTCCACGTCCCCCTCGTCGAAGACGGCCCCTGGCCCACCCGCGCCCTCCTCGGCGAAACTGAACTCGCGCGGATCAAACCCGGGGCGACCCTCATCAACGCCTGCCGCGGCGAAGTCACCGAAAACACCGCCCTCCTCCGGGCCCGCGCCTCCGCTCACCTCTCCTGGCTGGTCCTCGACGTCTGGGATCCCGAACCCGGCCTCCCCAGGGACCTCCTCGCCGCCGCCGATCTCGCCACCGCCCATATCGCCGGACACTCCATCGAAGGCAAAGTCAACGGCACCCGCCAAATCCATGACGCCCTCTGTCAACACTTTGACATCATGCATCACTGGGACCCCACTCCGCTGCTCCCCCCGCCCGAACACCCCTTCGTGGAGCTCACCCCCGGCACCTTCGAAGACCGACTCGCCCAGGCCGTCAACGCCTGCTACAGCATCCGCCACGACGACGCCCTCCTCCGTCAGGATCCCGCACACTTCAACACCCTCCGCCGCACCTACCGCGACCGACGCGAATTCAACGCCACCACCCTGCTCAACTGCACACCCAACGAAATTCCCGTCTTCAAAGCCCTCGGATTTCACGTTTAATCAGCCGGACGCGGGGCATCCTGCCCCGCCCCCCCCGCCTCACATCTCCACAAAATTCCGCATCAGCGTCATCCCCTCCTGCGTCAGCACCGACTCCGGATGAAACTGCACCCCGAACACCGGCAGCGTCTTGTGCGCCAACCCCATGATTTCGCCCTCCTCCGTCCACGCCGTCACCCGCAAACACTCCGGCAGCGAAGCCTTCTCGACAATCAGCGAATGATACCGCGTCGCGTCAAACGGATTCGGCATGCTCTTGAACACACTGGTGTTGTCATGATGAATCGGACTCGTCTTCCCGTGCATCAGCCGGTCCGCCCGCACCACCCGGCCCCCGTAGGCGTGACCGATCGACTGATGCCCCAGACACACCCCGAACACCGGCATCTTCTCGCCAAAGTGCTTAATCACCTCCACACTCACCCCCGCCTCCGCCGGACTGCACGGCCCCGGACTCACCAGAATTTTCTCCGGCCCCATCGCCTCGATCTCGGCCACGGTCACCTCATCATTGCGCACCACCTTCAACTCCGCGCCCAGCACCCCGAGGTACTGCACCAGATTGTACGTGAAACTGTCGTAATTATCCAGCACCAGGAT
This sequence comes from Verrucomicrobiota bacterium, assembly GCA_020831625.1. Taxonomy (GTDB): domain Bacteria; phylum Verrucomicrobiota; class Kiritimatiellia; order SS1-B-03-39; family UBA6053; genus PXAS01. Next base: position 26,195 of record JAFIGD010000055.1, read on the forward strand.
CATAGGGATTCTCCGTGTCCGCGCGCCAGCGCCAGCGCGTGCATCATGCCTTTGGCCTTGTTGACCGTTTCCTCAAATTCGCTCTCCGCCACCGAATCCGCCACCAGTCCCGCGCCCGCCTGCACATAAGTTTTCTCCCCGGCGAAAAAGCAGGTGCGGATCGTGATGCAGCAGTCCAGATTGCCGTCGAACCCGAAATACCCCACCGCCCCGCCGTACGGCCCGCGCCGGTCCGGCTCCAGTTCCGCGATAATCTCCATCGCCCGGATCTTCGGTGCCCCGCTCAACGTCCCCGCCGGAAAGGTCGCCTTCATCAAATCATACGAATTCTTGTCGTCCCGCAGCGTTCCCCGAACATTCGACACAATATGCATCACGTGACTGTACCGCTCAATCACCATAAACTCCGACACATTCACCGTCCCCCAGTCACACACCCGCCCGATATCATTGCGCGCCAGATCCACCAGCATCACATGCTCCGCCCGCTCCTTCGGATCCGCCAGCAGATCCGCCTCCAGCCGCACATCCTCCGCCTCGTCCGCCCCCCGCTTGCGCGTTCCCGCGATCGGACGGATATTCACCTCCCGGTCCTCATTGCGCACATGCACCTCCGGCGAGGATCCCGCCAGCGCCACATCTCCCAGCTCCAGACAGAACATATACGGCGAAGGATTGATCGACCGCAGCGCCCGGTACACCTGCAGCGGATCATCCCGCCCCTCCACCTCGAACCGCTGCGAAACCACCACCTGAATGATATCGCCCGCCCGGATGTACTCCCGCGAACGCTCCACCGCATCCAGAAAATGATCTTTCCGCGTGTTCGAGGAAAACGCCAGCGAGGCCTCCGGAATTTCCGCATCCAGCATCCGCCGCGGCAGCGGCGTCTGCAACATCCCCGCCAGCTTGTCGATCCGCGCCAGCGCGTCCGCGTACGCCGCCTCCGGATCCCCCTCGATCAGCGCGTTCGCCACCAGCTTCATCGTGTGCCGCACCTGATCAAACAAAATCACCGTGTCCGCAATCAGAAACACCATCTCCGGAAAATCCAGCCCCGGCGTTTCACTCAGCGGCACCTTGTCGAACCCCGCCACACAGTCATAGCCCAGAAAACCCACCGCCCCGCCCGTGAACCGGGGCAAACGCGGATCCGGCACCGGCTGATAACGCGACATGATTTTTTCCAGCACCGCCAGCGGCTCCGCGTCCTCAAACACCTCCACCTCCCCGTCGTGCTCATAGGACACCCGCCGGTCCTTCGACCGCACCACCCCCCGCGGCATTCCGCCCAGCATCGAATACCGGCCGATGTTCTCCCCGCCCTCCACAGACTCCAGCAAAAACGTGCACGCCGCCGGATCCTCCGCCCGCAGCGCCGTCCGCAGCTTCTCATACGCCGACACCGGCGTGTCCTGATCCGCCAAAACCTCCCGCACCACCGGAATCAGATTCCCCCGGCGGGCGCGCTCCAGAAAATCAGGCAGAGACGGCGAGATCATGGCTGGGTGTTAATCAGGGTCATCGACCCGGTGTCCAGCCGACGGTAATAACAGCCGCTCCGGGGCTCGCCCGACTGCTTTTTCGTGTGGCACATTCCGCCCCGGCGGGGACGCACCATAAACAGAAGCGAATTCTGCTCACAGTTCACCCGGATCTCCAGCAACTCAAAGGTCTCGCCCGAAGACGCCCCCTTCTCCCACAGTTCACGGCGAGACGTCGACCAAAACGTCGCGTTCCCGCAGGCAATCGAATGCTTCAGCGCCAGTTCGTTCACATACGCCACCAGCACCACCTCTTGGGTGTCCACGTTCTGGACCGCCACCGGCACCACGTCCGGATTGTGGTCCGCAACCTTTTTCAGTTTGGACCAGTCGAGATTCAGTTCAATGCCTTCTTCAAGTTCTTTGCTCATCAGCCTGCGGGGAAAGGGGTGGAAAAACAGGCGCAAGGCATAAATGGGAAATCCCCGCATGACAAGCGGAAACTCATCAGTCCTCCGTCAAATCAACCGTGAAGGTGTACACCTCCGACCAGTCCGACATCCCCCGCCTGACCCGCCAGAAATAGGTTTCACCATCCTGCAGGCCGGAAAAATTCTCGCTGATCCGCCAGGAGGTTTCTTCCGGATAGTCCGACCATGCAGGCGCCTCCAGATCCTCATACTGATGAATTTCCACCTGATACAAGTCTCTGCCGGGAACCTCCGACCATCTGAACAGAGGCTTTTCCTCAAAGACTGTCGCGTTGTTCTCCGGCTCCAGCAATTCCGGCGGCACCAATTCAACTTCATCCATAACCGGGTCGGCCGCGGCTTCCGCCGATGCCTGCGCCGATGCGGGCGCGGACGGCTCATTGTTGCCACAAGCCGCGAACAACAAAAGAATAGAAATAACAGGGATGATGATTGTTTTCATGAGAATCCTTTCTGAAGGTTGGAAAAACCCCACGCAAGAGGATCTCAGAAAAATGTCAAGGGATTATCAGGAAAGCAATTCAGTAATCCGATCCTGAAACAACCGCTCGGTTTCATCCAGTCCATCCGCGTTCAACACGGAAAGCACCATTTGCAGCGCCTGGTGTTTCGCCTCGGCGCTTTCAAATTTTTCCGCCTGGGTCCGCAAAAATGCCTCCATCGATTCGGGTGTGGCCAGGGCTTTGCGGAGAGATGCCGTCGCCATTTGCACAAACACACTCTTCCCGGTGCCGGAAGTCCACGGAAGCACATCGAGATATTTCTGAATCTCGTTGGACTGGGCGATACTCAACTTTCGATTGATATGCCGCGCGGCTAAAATAAGGTTTACAGTGGCTTCGGATTCAGACTGCATGAGGTCCCCCAAGGGTAATGGTTTTTTGAGATACGACGAAAAAACAACCGTAATGAAGCGAATTCAACCAAAGATTTCGAGAAAATTTGTCCAAATTCGTCACTCACTCGTCATATGTCAACCGCCCCAGCACGCCTATGCCCGGCCCAGCGGAATGGGGTAATCGTTTTAGGATGAGAAGGTGCTTTGTTCCTTCTGCATCCGTGGTCTCACCCTCGCCCTGCCCCACAGCATCCGCAGTCTTCCATCCGTGGTCTCACCCTCGCCCTGCCCCACAGCATCCGCAGTCTTCCA
>JAFIGD010000056.1 GCA_020831625.1 Verrucomicrobiota bacterium
CAAAAATTACGCATAATGTTCCCCAAGCCGGACCCCAAAAACCTTTGCGAATTCCAGTACCAAGCGGGCACCCTCGCGGGGGGCGCGGGGGGCGCGCCCCCCCCCCCCCGCTGGACGACAAACTGTACGGCAAACGAATTCTCGACGTCGGCTGCGGCTCCGGCCGCGATCTCCTCCGCCTCCTCGAACAGGGCGCCGACGCCCTGGGCTGTGATCCCTCCGACGCTATGCTCGACCAGGCCCGCGAAAGCCTGCGCATCTCCGGATACCCGCCGGAAGGCCGGCTGGCCATCGCCTCCCTTCCCGAGCTGACCCCCTACCCCGAAAACAGCCTGGACTCCATCCACTGCTCCGCCGTGCTCATGCACCTGCCCCGGGAATATCACTTCGACGCCATGTGCCGCATGCACCAGCTCCTCAAACCCGGCGGCACCCTTCAGGTTTCCTTTCCCCTCTCGCGCCCCGGCATCGACCCCGCCACCTCCCGCGACACCGACGGCCGTCTGTTCCTCACCCTCGACCCCGACGAACTGACCCTCCTCTGCGAACGCATCGGCTATCAGCGCACCCGCCGTGAAGATTCCGACGACACCCTCGGCCGCGAAGGCATCACCTGGTGCACCCTGCAATTCAAAAAGATGACGACCGCCTAAAAATTGGCGGCAAAACGCTCCAGATGTTTCGCCAAATTTTCCCGGCCCGGCCACAAACGCTCATCTACTGGCCTCTGTATGGTCTGACCGGCAAACTGCTGAATCGAGTACACAGAGGAAACCGGCTCGGACATACGCTTTGATACCAGGACTGTGTACTGTTCCGGTTCTACGGCAATCAATCCCCGGTCAAAGGCCCGATGCAGCGTCGGGCACAACGACAAGCCATTGACGATGGTGTCATCATGCGACTCACTGAACGGCACAATATGACAGGCATCAATCAGCGAGGCGTTCAGCGTGGTCTCCACCCGGAAACCGGAAATACAGCAGGAGTTTCCATAAACCCGGGGCACCTCGCGTTTGAAGAGGCTGCCCCGCACAAAAATCTCTTCCTCGAAACTCTCTTTATCCAAAGATTCCTTTAACGCCCGTACCTCCGCAACATACGCCTCACCAGATCCACTCAGCATCTGCTCCTGAACCCGCTGCAGATAATCATTAAGCAGCAGATCACCTCCATAGCGAACCCCGGAGAAATAGGTTTCAAGCAAAGTCGCCTTCAAGACTTCCCGATGTGCAGGCGACAGGATCAGCGCAAATAAATCCGGATCCAATGACACATGCGCTACCGCCCGGTGCAGCACCCCGATCGCCTGACAATTTCTCGTCACCTGCACCCACCCCTCAAAACCCGGGTTCGGAACATGATGCCAAAACCCTTCACTGCGCAGATAGAAAAACGGTTGCGCAATCAAAGGAGAATGACCGGTGCTCACAAGAGCGTTCCAAATGGTTTTGAAGGCTCCCACCAGCTCCGGGGACAGCTCGATTCGATTCTCCACAATCCACCCCTTCTCGACCCCTTGAATCACCGCCAGCAACAACACCGGCTTGTGCGGAGCCGGACCATACCGGGTCGTCCCCTGGCGCAACCGGGAGAATTTACGTACATACTGTTGGTGTCGTCATAACGTTAGGACACCGATTTCAAAAAGACTTCTTCTCAATTTTTCCGACCGCCGGAAACTCCTCAGATACACGCGGACGGGATCAAAGAACCGCAGAGGACAAAAGACAGAAGATCGAGGGGCCTCAGCCCGGCTAAACCTATGTAAACAATCAGCTTTTTGCGGGTCACACTCAAAGAAATGTACCAAAAAGTAACGCCACGAATAGCAAGTAGAAGAGAAGCAACGGGATGGAGAGAATAAAGATAACACATAGCAATGCCAGGTAGGCCTTAAACATTACCTTAAACCAATCACCAAAACTCAGATGAATCCCCACAATCTCCATCCTTGATACCGTTTCGGAGCGTCTGGGGTTGATTTGATCTGGACTCAGCTTTGGCGGCTGGCGTCGCTTCTTTTCTGCTTTTGCAGCCTGCACAATTTTTTTGTTGGGGTCGAATTCAATGATGTAATCCAGATCTTTATCCGAAACATCAGCCCATTCAGTCGGTTCAGGGTTCTTCATAAGCTTTGGGGATTGTGTGGTTCATTAGGACGCGGACTTAAGAAAAATTTCTTCACGATGGTAATTTAAAAAGTATTTCTGATCCGAATTGAATCTCCAAACATTTCGTGGAGAATCGGTATTTAATTAAGGTGCCGAGAACTTTTATCCTGATTGACAAAACATAGCAAATCCTTTGAGAACCCATGTCATAAATGGATATGAAATGCTGCAACAGGGTTCCCGTTGCCGGACCGCGGAATGCATGGTATTCTTTCAGTGTGCCCGACTCCCTCACACCCGAAGCCCGAAGCCGGAACATGGCCCGCATCCGCAGCGGCAACACGAAGCCGGAGCGTGCCCTGCGCTCCCTGCTGCACCGCGCCGGATTCCGCTTCACCGTCAACGGCCCCCTCAACAAAACCCTGCCCGGCAAACCCGACCTCGTCCTGCCGAAACACCACACCGTGATTTTCGTGCACGGCTGCTTCTGGCACCAGCATCCCGGCTGCAAAGCCGCCCGCATCCCGAAGTCCAGCTCCACCAGCATCGACTGGAAAGCCAAACTCGAAGGCAACGCCAAACGTGACCGCCGAAACGCGCGCGAACTCCGGAAGCAGGGCTGGAAGGTCCTGACCGTTTGGGAATGCCGGCTTAAAGACCGCCCCTCAACCGAACTCAACCGTCTGATCCGCCAGTTAAACGGCTGATCCCCCCGGGGCATCTCCTCTTAATCGTAATCGCCCCCGGACGCGGGGCATCCTGCCCCGGACTCACCCTTCAACGTTCGAAGTTGGACGTTCAATGTTCAACGTTCGCTTTCCTCCTTCTCCCTTCTCAAGCGGGCTGGTACTTCTTGCCCCGCGCTTGTATGAGATCCGGTGTGACGGGATTCTGGTTTGGAATTGTGATGGAACAAATACAGGGCCAAGGGCCCGACTGAACAAAGCCCGGTCCGTCAGGACCGGGTGTTTGACCGCCAATCAAGGCGAGCACTGAAGGTGCGGCTCAATCGGCACAAGGCAGAGTCCGGAATTAAGCCGGGCCGTTGGCCCTCTCTCTGTGTGTCGGGATACCTGTTCCCGGCCCTCGCGGGCCGGGCTGGAGATCAGCCGGGCCGTTGGCCCTGATTTAATATTCCATATATAGAATTTATTTCATATATGGAATTTCACCCCGCCTTCCAGTGGCAGCGTTTTCTTTCACTGAATCCTGAATTCGCTTTCGTACATGAGAGGACCTTGGCGGCGTGCGTGCTTTCCCGCCTGAAAAAGAATCCAAATCCCGCCCGAAATTCAGTCATACCGCCCCTTCAACTCAAATCATCGCTTGAACCCGAAATACCGAATCGCGACTCTCCGCAGTCGCACAGCGGCCGGCTACAGCCGGCCGCTTAGACCACCCTTTGGTTTCGCGCCTTTCATGAACTCACTCAGCGGAATTCCCCTCTCCGGCAGGGCAGAAGCACGGGCATCTCCGATCCCCTCGATTTGTGAAAGATCCCAATCATAGCCCGAAAGCGGATCCGCTTCAGACAATCCTTTAAGTTCAAACACCAGATAGTAGGGTTGCGAAGCGTTTCCGGGATATCCTTTCTCAACCAGTCGCTCGCTGGAAAATACCTGGGGTCCATCGGAAACAATCCGGAAAAGCGATCCACCGCCCCCGTATTCTCCCGAACCATGAAAAACGCCTCCCCGCCCAGCAGACTCTTCAGGAAATACAGCCGCTGCGCCAGGGTCGGCTCGTGATCCGTGTCCTCCGGATTGAACCGCTGCTCCACCGGCGACTCCAGCTGCAGCAGAAAATCCGAACAGCGGTCCGCCAGATCCTCCAGCATGGACCGGTACTCATCCTCATAGCCCAGCTTCCGCGAGCGCACATCCACATGGGTTTCCGCCACCGCCGCCCCGGAACCCTTCTCCACCAGCGCCAGCTTCAACAGCCCCACATAATTCCCCGGCTCAATCGTCCCCCGCTCACAGGCCTGCAAAATCCGGCTGTGGCGTATCACCCCCGGAACCTCCCGCAGCGAAAACCCGGGAGAATCCAATTCATACTCATAACGGCCGTTTTCCTCCAGGGCTTCGGCCCCGAATTCCCCATAAAAAGTCAAACGCGCCAATGCTGAACCGCTTTCCGAACAGAAACCGACCATCACCTCATTGCTCATCTGCCAACCTGATTTTTCCTGTTTTCGTTAAACGATATTTTTGGGTCGGGCTGTTTGGAGAATCAGGCTGTTTGGAGAATCAGGTTCTGTCATATCGATCAGGTTGAAAGACAGTGCAGGATCAAGATATTTCGTTTTGAAATTTTTTCTGTCTTTCAGAGACAATCCGGCCATCAGTTCATCCCGGCTCATCTCTCCACGCAATACCCGCAGGAGACTCCGTATCTGGGGGGTGACTTGTGGGGTACTTGAGGGGTACTTGGGGGGTACTTGGGGGGTGAGGTGAGATTTTGTGTGAAACAACACTCTGAACCCGCCCAAAAAATTAATCAAATCCGGTTGATGCAGTGCTGTCTCCCACCCACGCGGCCCCGATCTGTTCGATGGGAGATCTTACCTATTAGATTACCTATTACCATTACCTATTACCTAATTCCCCGCCGGACAAAAATTTCCCAAAATCCAGTTGCCTCCCCCGGGAACATCCCCTATTCTCAAAAAAGGATTGGGAGAACCCGGTCGGCGTCTGGGCTTCGGTGAGAATCACCGGGGCCCTTCGTTTTTTTGGGTATGCTGATTGACAAAACATGGCAAACACGCTGAGAACCAACGACATGACCAGCACTGAGATTCTCCAAAATACGTTCTCCCAATTCCCCCCCGAGTTCCTGCGCCTCCTGATCCTGCTGTTCGGCATGGGTCTCGGACTGCGGCTGCTGAACTTCCCCGCCGTGAAAGGATGGTTCGGAGAGAAATTTGTCACGATTCTGTTTCGTCTCCACCTCCCCCGTGAACAATATCGTGTCTATCACAATGTCACCCTGCCGACCGAAGACGGCACGACCCAAATCGACCATATCATCGTCTGCCCCTACGGAATCTTCAGCATCGAGACCAAGAACATGCGCGGATGGATCTTCGGCTCGGAACACCAGGCAAGCTGGACACAGTCCATTTACAAAAAGAAAATCCGTTTTCAAAACCCCCTCCGGCAAAACTACAAACACACGGAAACGCTCCGCACCCTCCTGGATTTACCCCCGAATTCCGTAAAATCCGTGGTGGTGTTCGTCGGGGACAGCACTTTTAAAACCGACATGCCGCCCAATGTCACCTACTGCCGCGGATGCACAGACTACATCCTCAGCTTTAAAGAGCCAGTCTTCGACGGGGACCAACTCCAACACATCCACCAATCCATCCAGACCGGACGCCTCGAACCCACCCGCCAAACCCAACGGCTTCACGTCAAAAATTTGCAGGCTCGGCACGAAACACCTGCTGAACCCATCGTCGAAAGCGCAGACCCGGTCTGCCCCAAATGCGGAGCCGCCATGATCCTCCGCACCGCCCGAAAAGGTGCCAATGCCGGAAATTCCTTTTGGGGATGCGGGACATATCCGGTATGCAAAGGCACTCGCAACCTATGACACCAGTTATTATCCGTTAATCCGATCAGAGGTTTCACAATGCCGGTTTCAAAAAGATTTCTTCTCGATTTTTCCGACCATCGGAAAATGCCAGTCAGAGTTTTCCGACCGTCGGAAACACTTCAGATACACGCGGGCGAGATCAAAGAAGCGCTGTGGACAAAACACAAAAGATCGGGGGGCCTCAGCCCGGCTCACCCTATGTGAAGAATCACCTTTTTGCGGGTCACACTCATTGAAGTGCACCAAATAATGCCACCACGATTAGCCAGTAGAAGAGAAGCAATGGGATGGAGAGAATAAAGATAACACACAGCAATGCCAGGTAGGCCTTGAACATCACTTTAAACCAATCACAAAAACTCAGATGAATCCCCACAATCTCCATCCTTGATGCCGTTTCGGAGCGTCTGGGATTGATTTGATCTGGGCTCAGCGTTGGCGGCTGGCGTCGCTTCTTTTCTGCTTTTGCAGCCTGCACAATTTTTTTGTTGGGGTCGTATTCAATGATGTACTCCAGATCTTCATCCGAAACATCAGACCAATCATTCGGTTCAGGGTTATTCATAAGCTTTAGGGATTGTGTGGTTCATTAGGACGCGGACTTAAAAATATTCACATCCACCCGCCAGCCCCTCAGATCCCATGCATCCCCCAATCTCCCAAATTCATCCGGTTTTGGGCACGAGTAGCAGTGGATGGTCGCGAACCCAAAGCCCTGCACGGCTGAACGGGCATACGAAAAAACCAAATAACCGGGTTTTATTTCTTGAACCGACTCGTAATAATGGCTCACCCTCCCATTCGACATCCGCTTGGGACACCAAATATACCTCCCGACAAACTCTTGTCGAAAAGTCTGGTTATGATTGACCCACCAGGTGCGCATAGGCTTAGACTGATCCGTTCATTTTGGTCGATGTGTGATCGGGTTCTGGAACTATATTCATTGGGTATCTGAGGCTTTTTCGACAGCTTGACTCTCCAATCGGAAAAGATGATTTAATGTCAAAAACTCAGAAAAAAGGTCCTCTGGTAAATGGTCGAGTTCCTTGTGAGCGCGGGGATTACGGAAACTTCCGTAGGCTGCTTTGAAAAAGTTCACGCGGTCCATTTCTTCACCAGGAGGTATCCCAGGCCAATAGAGTACTGATTTTTCGCCTTCAAATGCGGCTGAAAAAAGTGGTTTACTATGAAAACCATTTCTGCACCGAGACCGAAGTGCGTCCTCCAGGCGGCGGAATCCCGTGTGGAGCCGGGCATCCGGATCGCTCCAAAAACTGACGGCCAGATCTCTGATTCTCTCGTCGATAAGTTTAAGAGGGATCGGGATAGGCATGAAATCTTCGATATGCCGTCGATTACGATGATGATCAACAATATAGCCACAGATTCGCCTCGGACGGACTGGCCGCAAACTATCGAGCACTTCAAGATCCTTGTTTGTCAGTTGTGCACGGTTCAGTCGATCGAACAAACGTCCGGAAACTTCGTATTCCTCGGTTTCGACTCGGTATTCTTCTAACAAGGAGAGCATATACGCGAAACCGCATGAACCTTCCCCAGAATACCCGGAGCCAAACCCGGCGCGAATGATGATTGTGTCCCTACGTTCAGTTGTGTAGATCAGGAATGCATGGCGTTGAGCGTGGGTGAGGATCTTGGTTTCTTGAATTGGCCGATCAAATTGTAGGTAGCGCAAGAGGCCGTCTATGCAGCTTTGGGTGTCTCCCTTCTTTCCGACATATTCGATTTCTTCAGAGACGGACCGTAGATTCATTATGGGTTTTTTAGAATGAGTTTAAGCATTTACAGGGACTGATAATATGCCTTTAGCTTGGCCGCCATGAGTTTGCGACGGGCGGTTAGGAATTCATCGTAGCGGTCCAATCCCATTTCATGCAGGTCTTCGGGGATGCAGTTGGCCGCCAGATTGTGAGCCAGTTCTGTGGCGTTATTGATGGCTCCGTAGCTGAGTTCGCCGCCGTTAGTCTGTTTCACCACATCGGAAAAATAGACTTTGGGCTCCCGGTCGCGAATTTTGATATTGGTTTCGGTCTGAGTCACGGCGAAGTTGGCGATTTGGTTATAGCGCCCCCTCGGAAAAGCATTCTTCTTGAGAAAGTTTTTCGGGAATATGTGATGAAGATCGCCGCGGTTGAGGATGATGTCGGTTACCGTGATGTCCTTTGATAGAAAGGCTTTGTCATTTGCTTTGATCTGGGCAGCGAGGAAGAGCTTGAAGAAGGGGCTGCTGGCCACGGAGGTGTCGAGATCCTGCACCAAACCGAATTCCCAAAAGGCCTCCCCGAGATTCGCCTGCTCAATCGTCTCCAAATGCTCCACCGCTCCCCGTTCATGTATGCGGCGAATATCGAGATCGAAGGCTGTTTCAGGGTTGCTGCTGTATCGTCTTGTCAAGATGGACATGACGAACCAGCGGCGGACGATGGTTTCGATTAAGGTGGGGGCTGCCTTTTCTGACCGTAAATGGAGATAGAGGATATAGGCGAAATTCAAGGCGCTGCCGGAGCCAATGAGGTTCGGCAGGATGAAACCGGTGGAACGGATGATCATGATGAAGCCCTTGAAGTGGTACTCATTCATGAAGGCATCCAGTCCTGTCTGGAGCTTGGCGAAGCTTTCTTCGGCAATACTCTCCTCGTAACTGCGGGTTTCAAAATTCCGTCCAGAAAGCAGTGCGACAAGATCCTGAAGTTTTCCACGCCCGAACTGGGAGGTAAAGGCGACACGGAGCATGTCGGTGTAGTCGGGATCGTAAAGATTATCATTTTCCTGGCGCAACCATTTCATTCTCTGAAAGCGATCGGAGGCACTGAATTCCGGATCGTTCTCCAAAATGGTTTCGTAAAACTCCGGTGCGATGGCAAGATGGCAGAAGTAGTCGATGGTCTTGCGGATCTTGTCGCCGCCGTACACTTCACTGGAGGCGATCTTCGACATGGCAAAATCTGCCTGACTGAGCACCGCCCCCTTGCCGTTGATGCGAATGAAAATTTCGGTGACGGTTTCGATGTCCAGGGTTCCGTCCAGTTCGATCAGGCCGAGCTGGTTGGTGGTAATGCTGGTGAGCAGGTCCATGCCTTCAAAGACCTTATCCTCGTCCGCGTCGGGATTAGCGGCACAATACTGCCCAACAAATTTATGGGTCTTGAACTCCCCTGCAAAGGCCAAGGCGATATCGGTGAGCCAGCTACTGTCTTTGGCAATCGCCTGGTTGTACACCTCGAATTTCTGTTCGATTGGGTGGTAGGCGATACGCACGCGTGTGGTTTTGTAGTCTTTATCCAGTACCTTCATGCCACTAACGGCCGTCATTAAAGCGGTAACCCGTTGCTGACCGTCAATCAGGATCCGCTTGCCTTCTGAGGTGGAACCATCCTTCAGTTTGATGTTAGGGTTTTTCCAGGCGATCAAATAACCGACCGGAAAGCCGCGCAGCAAAGAATCCATCAGGTCACGAACTTGAGTTTTGCTCCAGACAAACGGACGCTGGATTTCGGGAATGGCGATCTCCCCCTGTGCGATCCATGCGAGAACAATGGAAATGGGGTGCTGGTTTACGGAGTATTTTGCTTGTGACATAATAACATTAGAATTTAGATGTTTATTTAGTGCGCCCAAGAGTCCGCGAGAGCTTCAGCCTGTTCGACAACCCGCGCAATCGCTTCGTCCTGTCCATCTGGGGGATACTTGTATTTTCGCAGTAATCGCTTGATCAAGAGGCGCATTTTCGCCCGCACGCTTTCCCGAACCTGCCAATCCACCGAGGTGTTCAGCCTGAGTTTTTCGGTGAGTTCGGCGGCGAGTTTTTTCAAGGTATCGTCTCCCATCGCCCGCAACACCTCCGGGTTCTCGGCCAGGGCATCATAAAACGCGATTTCATCAAGATTCAGACCCAGTTCCTCGTTCCGCTCCATGGCCGCTTGAAAATCCCGGGCCATCTGGATCAATTCCTCGATCACCTGGGCCGTCTCCACCGCGCGATTGTGGTATTTTCGGAGGGATTCCTGCAGGCGGTCGCTGAATTTCTTCTGTTGCACCACATTGGTGCGGGTATGGGCCTTGATCTCGTCCCGCAGCAGTTTTTCGAGCAACTCAACCGCCAGGTTTTTGGCGGGCATGTTCCTGACCTCGTCAAGAAACTCGTCGGACAACAATCCTATATTGGGTTTGTCGATGCCGGCCAGGGCAAACAGATCCGTGACCCCTTCCGACAGGATGGCATTGTCCAGAATCCGTCTCAGAGCGGAATGTTTCTCCGCCTCTGATACCTTGCGGTCCACCGTGGTATATTTCACGATGGCGGCCTTCACCGCCGAGAAAAAGGCGATCTCCTTTTTGAGTGTCGCAGCCTCGTCCAGCGTCCCGCACAGGGAAAAGGCGCGGGTCATCTGCGTCACCACATCGACAAACCGTTTTTTCCCGTTTGGCAGGCCAAGAATATGGTTCGCGGCGGGAACCAGCAACGCGGTGGCGTTTGTCTCATAGCTGGAATAATCAAAGCCGTGGAACAACCCGCGACAGATGTCCATCTTTTCCAGCAACTTTGCAAACGCCTCGGAGGAGTCCAGTGTGGGCGAACCCCGTCCGTTTGAATCGGTGTAGGTTTTCAGTGCCGCTTTCAGATCGTTGGCGATCCCGATGTAGTCCACCACCAAGCCGCCGGGCTTGTCCTTGAATACCCGGTTCACCCTGGCGATCGCCTGCATCAGATTGTGTCCCCGCATCGGCTTGTCCACATACATGGTGTGGCAGCACGGCACGTCAAAGCCGGTCAGCCACATGTCGCGCACAATCACCAGACGCAGCGGATCTTCGGGATCCTTGAAGCGTTTCTCCAGCCGCTTCTTCTGTCGTTTGGTGGTCAAATGCGGACGGAGGATCTCCGGGTCCGAGGCGCTCCCCGTCATCACGACCTTGATCACCCCCTTTTCAATATCCTCGTCATGCCAGTCCGGACGCAAGACCACGATGGCGTTGTACAGCCGGGCACAGATGTCCCGACTCATCCCCACAATCATGGCCTTGCCCTCGATGACTTGAGTTCGCGCCTCGTAATGCCTCACCAGATCCTCTGCGATTTCCGCGAGACGTGGTTCCGCCCCCACCAGTTTTTCGAGTTGCGACCACATGCCCTTGGTTTTTTCGCGCTGGGCCAGATCCTCCTCGTCCTCGATGACCTCCTCCACTTCCCGGCTCAGCGATTCAATCTCCGCCCGGTTGATGTCCAGTTTGGCCAGACGGCTCTCATAGAAAATCTCCACCGTGGCCCCGTCCTCCACCGCGTCCTTTATATCATAGATGCTTACATAATCTCCAAACACCGCCCTCGTGTCACGATCCTCCTGCGCGATCGGCGTGCCGGTGAAGCCAATGAACGAGGCATGCGGAATGGCGTCGCGCATGTGTTTGGCAAATCCATAAATATACTGTCCCGTCTGGGTGTTCAACCTTGCCTTGAACCCATACTGGCTCCGATGCGCCTCGTCGGAGATCACCACCACATTGCTCCGGGTGCAAAGAGGCGGATGTTCTGTTTCGCCCTCGCCGAGGGAGAATTTCTGAACGGTGGTGAACACAATCCCGCCCGCCTGCCGCGAAGCCAGCTTTTCCCGCAGGGCCTCCCGGCTGTCCGCCTGCTCCGGGGTCTGCCGCAACAACTCCTGCGCGGCGCAAAAGGTCTCATACAACTGACCGTCCAGATCATTGCGGTCGGTGACCACCACAATCGTCGGATTTTTCATTTCCGGCTCCTGCAACAGCTTCGCGGCGTAACAGACCATGGAGATACTCTTTCCGGAGCCCTGGGTATGCCAGACCACCCCCGCCTTGCGCGATCCCGGAATCACCTCTTTGCCATAGCGTGCCCGCGGTTCCCTCGCCACCCCGTCCTCGATCTCAGGTTCCCGCGCCGCGATCACCGTTACCCGCACCGCCTCGCGCACCGCGTGAAACTGATGATAGCCCGCGATTTTTTTCACGATCCGGTCGCCGTCCTGCTCGAACAGAATAAAATGGCGCAGATAATCCAGAAACAGTTCCCGGTCGAAAAAGCCCCGGATGACTTTTTCCATCTCGAATTCCATCTGCGGTTTGTCGTCCTCGTTTTTCAGCGTCCGCCAGGGCATAAACCGCTCCTCGTTCGCGGTCAGCGAGCCAATCCGGGCGGTGAACCCGTCGCTGATCACCAACGCCGCATTGGTGGCGAACAGGTCAGGGATTTCCTCCTTGTAGGTCTGCAGCTGCTGATACGCTTTCCAGATGTCCGCATGCTCGTCCGCCGGATTCTTCAGTTCAATCACCGCCAGGGGCAAGCCGTTAATGAACACCAGCACATCCGGACGCCGGACGTGCTTCGGCCCCTTGATGGCGAACTGATCCACCACCAGAAACTCGTTGCGGTCCGCCTCGTGAAAATCAACCAGCCTTGCCCGGTCGTGCTTCACCTCGTCCCCCACCCGATACGACACCGGCACGCCGTCCAGCAACAGGCGATGAAACAGGCGGTTGCGCTCCTCCAGGATCGGATGGTCCAGCTTCAAAATCGCCTGCGCACCCTCCTCCAGCGCGTCAGCCGGAATGCCCGGATTCAACCGTCCCAACGCTTTGATCATCCGGGCTGCAAGAATTGTCTCGCGATAATCCGGGCGTTCCGGGGATTCGCCGTCGGGGGAGATGGAGGGGCCGTGAACAGAGAGCCATCCCGTTTCATGAAACCACTCCAGGCATTGTTTCTCGAGTTGATCTTCAGTCATCCGTGCCTTTCTCCTCATTAAGAGTATAAGCCTGTCTGGGATCATTCGGTGTTCTGGGAAAAGCGATTTTGAGCACCTGAGCCTTTTTCATCGGGTTCAGATACTGGTTCCGCAAGCTTACCGCATTGCGATCCACCAGTTCTGCGATGCAACCCAACTTGATGTAGTGGCCCCGGCATAGCTCGCGAATAACCGACTCCATCTTTTCTTTCTGCAATTTGCGTTTTTCCCGGGGAAGGGATGCAAGAGACTCCATCGATTTGCGTTGCTTATCCGTAAGCCTCTGCAAATCATCCACAAAAGGCCTGTCGAACTCTTTGGAAATGAGCATTCCCGCCTCATTTCTTTCCTCTAAACCTATGGAGCTCTCTTCCAAATCTATGGAGTTCCGCTCCAAATCTATGGAGCTTTCCTCCAAACCTATGGAGTTCTCGGAATAAGGGTGGGAACCAAAAACATCTTCCGGGCCGGGAATGCGCATGCCTTTGATGTGATAAACCGCTCCCCGGCTGGTTCCGGTTTGCTCCAATAGGTTACGTCCCACCAAATTCTGCAAATGACGCGTCGCATCGGCGGCATGTTGGTTGCCGATCGCACACAAGCGTGCATGATTCACGGTTCCCTCCACAGCCGCCACCGCAAGCGCCACCCGCTCTTCATGAACAAGCTGGTCGTAGCTCTCACCCACATGTTCCCGAAGCGCATCCACAACCCGCGGAGGGAAGAGGTCGATCATCCGCATCGTCAGAAGGGTCTGGTCGTAAGGTTCCCGCTTCTCTTCAAGCATCGGCGGACGCCAGTGGTATTTGTGCCAGCCTGAGAGGATCGTTGGAATACCGGATCCGGATTGATCCCCAATGCCCACATGCCGGAACATCTGGTGCAAGGTGCGGTTCCGGCAGTCCGGATGCCCACCCTGCAGCGCAAACTCCAGCGGTATTCGCATCAAGCCCGGATTACGAAACCCAAATAAATGAGACCGCTTCACCACGAACACGGAACATCGGTCGCTGTAGTCCGCATGCACGATCACGTTGCAAAGAGCCTCACGCAAGGCTTCATGAGCGGCGGTTTCCTCTTTTCGTTGATCCCCTTCGAGTTCAAAGGGAACTTTCAACCCATCCACCAATTTCGGGTAAACTCTGCGGTAAAAATCATACACATTCCCGGACCAGGTGCCATCCAGCGTCACCCTGTCGATCCAACGCCCCTCTGTTTTGACCTCTGGAAGCTCCTGATAATCCAGCATATAGAAAGGGAAGGCTTCTTGAATTGCCGGATGCACGCCAAACATCAGCAGTCCCGCCGCCGTAAGGCCTTCCTCTCCACTTTCCCGGTCCTTGCGCCATGCGCCGATTTGCCGGAGAAACGCATGCAGCTCCAGTTCATTCCAGGGGTGCCGGGGCTGGCGATTGCTGAAGACCTGCCGATAAACCCGCAGCGTTTCGAGGCTCAAATCCTCGAAAGTATAGCCTTTCAAAATTTTCGTGTCGCGGCTGTCTTCCTGTTGCTCGGCAAGCATCCGCTTTACCGCATCATCTGTCAGCCTTTGGTCGCACTCGTGCAGACGGATATAGGTATTCCCCAAGGGATTGCCATTGAGAAACACCGGCCTCTGCTCACGGGTGGCGCGCGGAATCGAGACAGAGATCAATGTCTTGCCTTCTGCCTGGACCAACCGGGCCGAGGCATTCGACAGCAAATTGATGCTGACCTTGCCCCGATTATTTGCGGTATCGAAGAGGTCTTTCAGCACCTTGTCAGGCTTTTCAATATGGTGAGGGATAAACTGATCAGCTTTTTGTTGCATCCCCAGCAACACCACGCCGCCGTCCGTGTTGGCCATGGCCGAATAGGTCTCCCAGAAATCCAGTGGCAAAGCCCCCTTGCCATCCCTGCCGCCGGCTCTCTTGCATTCGAGATCGGAGGACTCCCTCACCGATTGCATGTCGAGTTCGGGGATGGAATCGCTCATGGATTCCCCTCCACTTCGACGATATTTCCGCGGGATTCGGTAAACGTTCGATCACCCTCCAGGGCGTATAAACTCGAAAGGGCGGCCAGGTGACGGTCGATCTGACCCGGAAGCAGATGTTCTTTATCCTTGTTTATCATGGTATGCACGCCTCTTGATTGTGGGTTGCTTCATTCAATGATAGTTCGCCACTCAGCAGTTTGGGAAGCAGGGTGTCGCGGAGGTCGGCTAGGGTGCGGGATTGGTGTTCATTAACATGTCGCTTATCAAACAAGGAGGCTGTCTCTGAAGAAAAGTCTTGGATCACAGCTTTTGTCGGAGATACGACCGTATAATCCACAACAACGTCAGGACGGACGGCTGGGTATGCTGCACCGTCTGCTAGTTGCTGTAGCCTTGAAATGTTCTCATCGCCGCAAGCATGAAGATATATAAATTCGCGGAGAAAATTCTCTTTTGGGCTAATCACAGCAAAGCCTGTACTCCCTGTAAGATTCCCTTCAGTCATACCAACCAATGCAAATGATCGGTTACCCGGACGCACAGTTCCAACTATCGTGTCTCCTGAGCGGAGCACTCGTCTTGCTCGGCTGGGCGTATCCTTCCAGCTGTATTCTGAAGTAGAAAGGATGTATCCATTTTTGCAATTCGCCAAATCGACATAGTTGATGTGTTCTGGATGCTTTTTTCCGTTCCATGATTTCGCGTTAAGCGAGCAGATGTCGGCAATTCTTTTTACCTCCCACCCCTCTGGAATCAGGCCCAATTCACTATCCGCGAAGTCAGAGGGGAAGTGGGCGGCGGTTCGGGCCAGTTTTTCTTGTTGTTCAGGGGAGAGTTCGTCGAGCGCCGCAATCGCGCTATCCAGGTCCTCGGCGGAGGGGAGTTGATCGTCGAGACGTTCGGGTGTGGGTTTGCCAGCAGGGATGCGGAGTTTTCCGCTGAGGGCAGCCATGCAGGCTTTTTCGGGATCGCGTCCGTGCCGCACTGCCGCCAACTTCGCTTTGACCGGATCAAAGTCCACAAACCAGGACTGGAACAAAGCCCGCGCCATTTCCTCCAGAGTCTCGTTCAGCTTCCGGTTGAGGGCGATTTTGTCATCGAGGGTTTTGAGAAATTGCCCCGCCTTTCTCTGTGACTGAATATCTATTTTGTCGAATTCATATATGTTTATTGCGTCTTTATCTCCCCTAGGCATTTTTGCGCCTTTTGCGGTGAGAACTGTGTATTCAATAAATCTTTCTGAACATATCAGGTAATGTAAATAGATGCCATCTAATGAATCAGGGTTTTTGGTTCTAAAAACGATTACATCAGGTGATGCCCCACCATTTCTGTCCGCAAGCCACACTTTACGAAAATATGTTCTGATGTTTGAAAAAAGTGTATCGCCTTTCTTAAAGGCGGTCACATTTTGATCGGGTATGTTCGAAGGAGAAACGATGCCTCCTCGATTTGGAAGCATGTTTTCAGTTGAAATATAGGTATTTAAATCTAGGCCTTTTGTACTGATCCTTTCGGTTACCATTCGAGCAACTTCGCCTAGTTTGGTCGGCGAAATTCCGCTTTCATCTCCTGCGCAACCATCGCGCTCCCGCACCACCACATATTTCTCCTTAATTTGCTCCCGAAACGACTCAGGAACCTCGTCCCACTCAAAAAAATCCACCCGGAAAGGGAGGCTGCTTTCCTCGAAAGCCTCGCGCAGTTCCGCCACGGCGGCTTTCTGTTCGGGGGGGGTGAAGGCGACCAGGTCCAAATCGGATTCGGGTTTGGAGGTCCATTTCACCCTGGAGCCGTAGGCCCAGACCTCCGTGTCCGGCAGGTGTTTCTCCAGCAGATCCAGCACCTTGGCCTTCTGTTCGGGGGTCAGGTCGATGCTGTTTTCCGGCAGGCTCATGCGTCGAAGGGTTTCCCGCTCATGGTTTGGTAGAGTTCAATGGCATCGGCGATGAAGTCCTCCATCTGTGCCAGCGCGTTGTCGGCCTTCACGCCGCTGGTTTCGTGAGAGGTGTCCACCCGGGCTTCGTTGTACTCCATCCATTTTTCGATACTGGAGGGCAGCAGGTGGTTTTCATTGGCCAGGCGCAGAAGAGGTTTGGGACCGTTGGGCAGTTCAGCCAGGCCGATGGCCTCCTCCAGGTGGCGTTTCAGCACTTTCCACAGACAGTCCCAGCAGGTTTCGAAGCGCTGAATCACGGATTCCCTCATCGCCTCTTTCAGGAAACCGGGAAGATCCGGATCCAAGGTGGTGAAATGCCCAACCTGCGATTGAAGATGGGCCAAAGCTTTTCTAAATTTGTCGTAGTCGATCATAGCATTGAATGGTTTGCGGGATAGGCATTAGTCCAACTCAAATCCAATCCCGGCCAGGTTCGTTTTGATCCGGTCTTCCAGCGTGCGGGATTCAGCGAACCGCTCCGACAACTGTTGGGTCAGTCGCTCCATTTTGTCGGCGAAGAGTTCATCGTCCTCCTCTTCATCCGGGGCCCCAACGTAACGTCCGGGAGTGAGGACAAAGTCCGCCTTGCGAATGTCAGCGAGGGTTGCGGAGTAACAGAAACCGGCCTCATCCGCGTAGGCCTCGCCCTTCCGCCACTTGAAGAAAGCTTCAATGATTTGTGTACTGTCCTCCGGCGTGAAATCCCGCAGGACGCGGTCTTTCATGTAGCCCAGCTTGCGGGCGTCGAGAAAGAGGGTTTCGCCGGATCGATCCCGCAGGCTTCCCCGCGCGGCCTTGGTCTTGGTGAGGAACCAGATGCAGGCGGGAATTTGGGTGTTGGTGAAGAGCTGTCCCGGCAGGGCCACGATGCATTCCACCAGATCGGCCTCGACCAGGGCTTTGCGGATATCGCCCTCACCATTGGTGCTGGAGGACATGGATCCGTTGGCGAGCAGCAGCGCCATTGATCCCGTGGGTGAGAGGTGATAGAGCATATGCTGCAGCCAGGCGTAGTTGGCGTTACTTTTGGGCGGGGTGCCGTACACCCAGCGGGGATCGCCCTCCAGCCTGCCGTCCCACCATTCCTTGATGTTGAAAGGCGGGTTCGCCATCACGAAGTCGGCCCGCAGGTCGGGATGCTGATCCTGGGTGAAGGTGTCAGCAGGTCGTTTGCCGAAATTGAAATCGATGCCGCGGATGGCCATGTTCATGGCCGCCAGCCGCCAGGTGGTGGGGTTGCTTTCCTGACCATAGACAGAGATATCGCCGATCTTGCCGCCATACTTCTCGATAAAGCTCTCGCTTTGCACAAAGAACCCCCCCGAGCCCATGGCCGGATCGTATACCTTGCCCTTGAAGGGTTCCAGCATCTCGACGATCAGGGACACAATCGACTTTGGGGTGTAGTACTGACCGCCCTTTTTGCCTTCCGCCAGGGCGAACTGGCCCAGAAAATATTCGTACACATGCCCCAGAATGTCCTTGGAATCCAGGCTGGCGTGCCGGAAGGGGATAGAGGATACCACCTCGCTGATCAGCCCGATCAATTTACTGGTGTCCAGCTGCAACTGGGAGTAACGATTCTTCTCCAGCACCCCTTTCAGGCGCAGATTCTCCTTTTCCACCTCCTCCAGCGCGTCGTCAATCAGCCTCCCGACCGACCGGAAGGTGTAGGTGTGGGTTTTCCCGTTCCTTATCTCGATCTCCGCTCCCGGAGAAAGCGTGGCGTTGCTCTTGATGTTCTCCCAACGGGCGAGGGCCGGAACCCAGAACACATTCTGCTCCGTAAAATAGTCCCGGTCCTCCAATTCCTCGAGGACAGCCTCCTCATACGCCTCATCCGATTCGTAATCCTCACGGTCCAGATAATAATCGTTCTCCGGATCCGTGAACGCCTCCCGCAGTTCTTCCCGACGAAGATCAAACGAATCGGAAATATATTTAAGGAAGATCAGCCCCAGGACCGCATGCTTGTAAACCGCCGCGTCCAAATTGGAGCGCAAGCGATCCGCAGCGTTCCACAGCTTTTTATCGAGGTTTTCCAGAAAGATTTGTTCTTCGTTAGTGGGCATAAAATTAATCTCAAATAATCCGTTTGGATATGCAAGCTTCAAGTGCAACCCGCGCTTGCAAACGACCTTCTATGAAGCTGTAAGTAATCCTGCAAAGGCCATCTGTCAGCATTATTCGGCATCCGAATCTGTTGCCCCTCCCGCCTCTCAAACAGCTCCCGGGCATGTTCGTTCCGGTAGTGCTCGCGAATGTCGCGGGAGACGACGAGGCGGTAGTCTTCGTCGAAGGTGATGAGGTAGCTGTCGAAGGCTTTGTCATAGGTGGCGGAGAGGCAGAGGCCGTTGCGGGGATCCATGCGGGTCTTGGCGTTGTCGGTCCAGCGGATGATGTGGCTGGCGATACATAGCTGGGGGAGGTCCAGGCCGGTGACGCAGCAGCGGTATTCGTACTGGTGTAGTATCATTTTGCGGAAGAAGTCTTGCCCGCGCCGGGATTTGGTCTCGCGGATCACATCCCGTCCTTCCCGGCTGTTCAGGTCGAGGTCTGGCTGATCGACCAGGACTTCGACGGACGCTGGTTCGGTCTCGAGTAATTTGGCGGCGCGTTCGTCCTCGCTGAGGCCGGGGTCGTTATAAATATCCCACAGCGTTTGTTCATAGGGATGAATGACCAGAAATTCTTTGTAGCATTTCAGCGCGGCGGAGCAAAAGCGGTCCCGCCAGTAGCTGACCGGCTCTTCTCCCGCGAAGATCCCGTCCTGCCCAAGCCGCTGCTGTTCAAGAACCAGTTGATAGAGACGATGAACATGTTCGGCGGAGGAAATCGTCCAGATGCTTTCTGAATCCAGCGCGGACGCCGCTTTACGACTTAAGATCGAGTTAAGCAATTCAATCGCCCGGATGTAGGAGGACGCGCGGTTACTGCCATCGGATGACTGCTCCCGGATATAAAGTGTGAAGGCGTCTTTCAGATTCATTTTGAAAATTAGTCGGGTGGCGGCACGGCGAGCTGGAATTCAATTTTCACGATAGTTGTAAAGGCTTGGCAGAAACTGTGATTTTGACAAGCTTTCTTCCGAAGGATTCCTTTCAAATCGGACACAAACCTAAAGGATGCCCGTATGAGGACAGGAAAGCTCTCGATATAAGAGATGAAATATGGAGCCCTTTTTTCGTTGAAACCTGCGACGCTCGGGACTTGCTAAACTTCGATGAGCTGAGTATTCGCAAGTATGGATCAGATTGATGAAACAAATACCCGGGAAAAGGCTGAGGATCTGCTGGCGGAACTGGATCGGCAGGTGCGTCGGGAGGAGTCTGTTTCCCGGAGAGAGCGGGATGCGTTTCTTAAAAGGCCCCTGCAGGATCGCGTGGCCAGCGGATGGACCCTTTCCCCGGTAAAGGTTCATCCGGTTCCGCGCTCCAAACTGCTGCGCCTGGAGGCGGATCTTCGTTTTTCACGGTATCGGGAGGGGGATATTCTCCGGATTCATACCGGGTTTATGGGGGATGCAGACGGGCTGGACGCGACGGTGGTTCATGAAGAGTCAAATGCATTGCAGATTCGCCCCGAAAAAAATCCCGAGTCTGTCATTTCCTCCACCGCGCCTTTAATCGCGGATCCCGCCTATGTGGATTTCACTCCCTTTTATCTTGCGGCCCTGCAGGAGTGTGCGGAATCGTATCTGGGGCGAACCCGCGTGCTGCCTTTGCTGTTGGGTGACCTGCGGCTTCGCGTCGAGGGTCATCTCTATGATGTGGCCTTGGATCTTGCGGAGGAACGGGGATTGAACGAGGCGCAGGCGGATGCGTTTGCCTCCTGTGTGGCCTGCTCAAACGCCTACTATGTCCAGGGGCCTCCAGGCACCGGAAAAACCAGGGTGCTGGCCGAAGTGGTGCGGGCACTGGTCGATCGGGGGGAACGTGTCTGGGTCAGCGCGCTGACCCATCGCGCCATCAACCACGCCCTGTCCGCCGTCCGAAAAATCGCTCCCGAGGCAAAGCTGGCCCGTGTCGCGGATATAAAAAACGAGGTTCCCCCGGGAATCAAACTCTACGAGTACATGGACAACAGCCCTCTTTTAGACGAACCCGGTGGGTATGCTGTCGGCGCCACGCCATTTGTGGGAATGACACAGCGCCTGCGCGATTGGGAATGTGACACCTTGCTGATCGATGAGGCCAGTCAGGTGACCCTGCCGCTGGCGCTGATGGCGATGCTGAAAGCCAAACGGGTTCTTCTGTTCGGGGACGACTGTCAATTGCCCCCCATTCAGGTGGCCTGCCCGCTCTCCAGCTGCGTGGAGCGCAGTGTCCTGCAACGGATTCCGCTTTCGGACATGCATACGCTGCTGAACCTGACCTATCGCATGCATCCTGAACTTTGCATCTGGCCCAGCACCCGGTTTTATGACCGGCAACTGATTGCGCACCCGTCCACACGGAAATCCCCGCCTCCGTTCAAATCCCTTCCGGGGCGTCTTTTTTGCGTTTCAACATCCTCGCTGCAGGAGGAAATCCGGCAGGTCGTGCAGACCGCATCACGGTTGGTCTTTGAAGAGGGTCACAAGACGGAGGATTTGGCGGTTCTCACCCCGTTCCGGGTTCATGCCCGCAGTATTCGCACCGGACTCCGGGAAAAAGGGTTGAACCTTCGAGTGGACACCGTCGAACGAATGCAGGGTCAGGAGTGCGACGTGGTTCTCTATGCCGCGGGTGTGGACACGCCAAAGCGCGTCACCGCGTTGGCGGAGCATTTGTTTCATCCGAACAAACTGAATGTCGCGGTGACCCGGGCCCGGGGCGGGGTGATTCTGTTCGCACACCGGGTCCTGATGGACACACCCCTTTATGGGGAAATGGGACGACACCAATCCATTTGGAGGGATTTGTTCGAAGAGGCTGAGGAGATGTCCGTCTAATGGCCCAGGTGCTGCCAAGTCACGCCATCCCGGGTTTGCCCAAGGCGGTTGCACAGCTTGCGCGCGCCTGTCGGAAACAACTTCCGGAGGATGTGACGATCCGGGTCATCCTGACCCCGAAGGCCGGGGAGGATCATCCGCATCTTTTTCTGAGCCGGGATGATTCGGTTCTGGGGGTCTGGATTTGGGAGGATTCCGCTGAAATTCTTCAGCCATGGCTTCAGGGAGAACAGAGCCTTGAACTGATGCAGCCGTCCACTGAAAGGAATTTGGATCAGGCACGGGAGAACATCCGCCAGGCCGGGACACCCCATGTGATCGCATTCCGGAATCTCAAATCGGGCCCCGCCGGTTCAGACCTCTGGCGGGACCCGTCCTGGCTTCTGACCCGACTTCAATCCGTGGGCGCGCTGGAAAAGCAAAAGCTTCTCGCGCGTTTTTGTCCCGAAATCCAAGTAACGCCTCAATTGACGGTTCGGGAGGACGCTCAAATTTTATCCGCACAGTTCACCGGATTTCTTCTGGATGCCACCCAGGAGGAGGCCATGAAACGCGATCTGCTTTTGCCCCGTCAGCAGGAGCAAATCTCCAACGATCAACACGCTCTCGTCGTCTCCGGCGTTGCCGGCAGCGGCAAAAGTCTGGTGCTGCTGTACCGTCTCCGCATGCTGCGGAAATTTTTTCCGAAACGGATTCGGAATGCACTGGTGCTGACGCACAACAAGGCGCTGGCTTCGGATCTACAGCATCGCTATAACCGTTTGACCGACGGCGATTGTGATCATGTTACGTTCTCCACCTTTATGCGCTGGTTTGGGAAATGTGCCGAATCCGGCCCCTGGAGGGAGCCCATCTCTGAATCCACCCGTCGGCAGTATATGGAAACCGCTTATGATGCGCATCTGAAAGACAGCGGATTAACCGTTGAGCAGTTCACACGCGAGGTCGGCTGGCTGAAGGATTCCGGACTGCCCGATTTGGAAGCGTATCTCACCCTGCCACGAACCGGCCAGGGATTTTCGTTGCAAACGGGTCAGCGGGAAAAGGTCTATGCCGCAGTAACCTCTTACCAAATCCTGTTGGAACGTGAAGGAGCGATTGACTGGCATGATGTTCCCCTGCGTTTATGGAGCCGGCTGAATCAAGGCCGGACCGCCATGCAGAAGCAGTATGATGCCATCTTTGTGGATGAAGCCCAATTCTGCGCCCCCATTTGGTTTGATCTCTTGCGGGCGGCGCTTGCGCCGGAACACGGGCAACTTTTCTTTGCCGCGGATCCCACACAGGGATTTTTACGCAGAAGGCAATCCTGGCGGGGTCTCGGCTTCGATGTAAGAGGGCGCATTGCCCAATTGGATCGCAGTTATCGCAACACCCGGGAGATTCTCAACTTTGCCAGCATGTTTTACCGCAGCCGGCAACCCGAGGATATGGATGCCATCCTGGCGACAGATCTGACTCATCTGCCCAAAGGCCCCATGCCGATTATGATACCCGTGCGCTCTCCTCATGACGAAATGACCAAAGTCGTGAATGAAATCGACCTCTATTTGAAAAGCGGCGGACGTGGCGGTGAGATTCTCATCATTCATTGCAGTTCCTATGGAGCCCGGGGATGCCTCGCCCGCCTCCAGCGGCATTTTGGGGAAAATGCGGCGATGGATCCCCGCCAGCCGGGTCTCGAACCCAATGCGATTCGGGTCTTGTCCCTTGATGCGGCGACAGGCCTTGAAAGCCGCGTTGTCTTTCTTCTCGGCGCGCATGAACTCTATGAGCAGGAGCAGGCATACCGGATTTCAGATGAGGAACGTTCCGACCGGATCCGGCAAAACACCAAAAGACTGTACACAGCCATCACCCGGGCCGGCCACAGCCTGTTCATCACCTTCAAAGGCCCCATACCTCACGATTTAAATCCTCATCAGGTACTGTAGTATGCGGCTGGAAAGCCGCCCCTCCGAATAATTTCCGCGCTTTCCTTTTTGCCCGAAATCAGGCGTTTCCGATGTTCGGAAAAGTTGCTTATGGATTTTCCGATGATCGGAAAACGGAAGGTGTTGTTTTCCGAATCTCGGAAAAGGGCTATAAAACGCAACCGGCCCACATCCGACACCGACCAGATCTCCGCACAATCCTCAAATCCCATCGGCACCGCCCGGATCATGTCCCCCAGCAAATCCAGGCCCCGCACATACGACACCGCGCGTCCGCTCCCTTCTTTATTTTCCTCTTTCAGATAGGCCAAAAACGCTTCACGATGCATGAGAAGAAATTAACCAAGGCAAAGCCAAAACCGCAAGCCTTCAACGGTACTATTTGCATAAAATCGTCAAAGGGCACACTTGCGTCGTTCCTCACCGACGGATTGTCGCATTTCTTCCCCACGCGCTCCGCGTGGCAAGCTCTTCCCTGACGGCCTGGAAGGCCGCCGTTACCTTCAACGTTCAACGTTGGACGTTCGACGTTCGTTTTCTAGATCTTAATCTTACTCTTACTCTTAATCTTAATCCCAAACGATTACGATTAGGATTACGATTACGATTACGATTAAGAAGCTCCCGCGGTGATGGGGTTCTGTTTTAATGTTGTCCTGGAGTTCCCATCAGCGCATCCCCAAAACAACAACACCCCCCTTTCCCCCCTCTGCCTCTCCGCCGTAAAAGCGGTACCTAAAGGTACGCGCACTCCAAAAGCGAACTTCGTTCGCGTCCAATCCGCCGCACTCGAACTCCAACTTTTCCCCTCTGCCTCCAAACACGCTGCCTCACAGATCAGTGTTTATCAGTGTGATCAGTGGTTCATTCCCCCGCTCTGCCTCCAAGCATCCAGACGATCGATTACGATTAAGATCCCGATCCCGAACTCGAACTCGAACTCGAACTCGAACTCGAACTTCTCACCTCTCACCTCTTCCATACCCTCTATCCTCTGACCCCTACCCTCTACCCTCTGAATTCTGTTCAAACCCCCGCCGCCATCTTACCCTGTCTTTTACCCTTACGTGGAGACGCTTCTTTTTGTGCCTATTCGCAATTAATCGGGTCAGATTCGGTTTCCAGGGCGAGAAACTCGTGGAGTTTGGCTTGCAGCAGGGCTTTGTCGGGGAGTTTGGTCTGGTATTCGGCCACCATGGCGGGAGAAAGGGAACGGCTGAGGGCGTACTCGACGACTTCGTCGTCTTTGGAGGCGCAGAGCAAAATGCCAATGCTGGGATTCTCGTGCGGTTTGCGCACATCGCGGTCGAGGGCTTCCAGATAAAAATTGAGCTGGCCGAGATGGGCGGGGTCAAAGGCGGTGATCTTGAGTTCGATGGCGATTAGGCAGTTGAGTTCGCGGTGGAAGAAAAGCAAATCGATGAAACCGTCGCGTGTGCCGACCTGAATGGGGTACTCCTGGCCAATAAAACTGAAATCCCGGCCGAGTTCCCGGAGGAAATCGCCCAGATAACGAACCAGCGCCTTTCGCAAATCCCGCTCGGAATGGGGATTGGGCAGCTCCAGGAAATCCAGAACGTAGCTGTCTTTGAAGCGGCCCGCCAATTCAACCGGAAATTCTCGCGACACTGTCGCGAGTTTTTGATCCGCCAGGGCAAAACGCTCACAAGTGGCACTATCGATGGCCTGTCGCAGTTGCCGGACGGACAAGCCTTCCCGGACCGCATAGGCCAGATAAACCCAGTAGAGGTCGATCAACTCCACATTGACCAGACGCGCCACCCGGGCCCGCCGCTCCAGAATGAGCTTGGCGAGATCTGAGAAACCGGATGGTGGCGAGAGATCGGACATGGGGTTTAGGCGACAAACTGATTCAACGTCACGTAGTCTTTGATGTATTCGGGAATGAGGGTTCGGTATTTTTCGGGAACGGCCTTGAGGTCGCGGGTGAAGAAAACGGGGGTGGTGGCGAGCTGGGTGAGTTCACGGCTTTCGCGGTGCATGGCAATCACTAAACCAGGCGCACCTTCAAACCGCAAGCCCGCAAAGCTCCATTTTGCATAAAATCTGCAAGAATGCCTTTTCTGTCAGAGCCGTCAACTTCCATTTTCCAGATCTTAATCTTACTCTTAATCGTAATCTTAATCCCAAACGATTACGATTAGGATTACGATTAAGAAGCTCCCGCAGTGATGGGGTTCTGTTTTAATGTTGTCCTGGAGTTCCCATCAGCGCATCCCCCAAAACAACATCCCCCCCTTCCCCCCGCCGCAGGATGCGGCGCCTCCGGCTTTCTCTCCTCTTCCCTGACCTCTACCCCTCTGAATCCCATTCATCCCGTTCATCCTGTCCCCCCCCCTCTGCCTCACAGCACGTTGCCCCAAAGATCAGTGTCTATCCGTGTTCATCCGTGGTTCATTCTTCTGCTCTGCCTCAAAGCCTTCCTTTCCTTCTGTTCAAAACCCCCTCTGCCTCCAAGCACGCTGCCTCACAGTATCCGTGTTAATTCGTGGTTGAATCTCCCGGATCATACGCCACCCGCCACAAAAACAATCCCTGCGGCGGCGCGGAGACCGTGTCCGGCGTGCGAACCCCGTCCTTCAGGACCCGGACCACATCCTCAACCGTCAACTCCCCCCGGCCCACCCGCAGCAGGGTGCCGGTGAGCTGACGCACCATGCGGTACAGAAAGCCCCCCGACACCGCGCGCACATAAAAGCCGTCTTCGGTCTCCTGAATGGACAACTCGTGCATCCGCCGCACCGTGTTCTCATCCGCGGCCACGCGGATCGCGGAAAAGGCCCGGAAATCGTGCTCGCCGGTCAACACCCCGCACGCGGCCCGCATGGCATCAAAATCCAAAACCGCCGGCTCCCGCAGGCGGGTGAACCGAAGCTCCGGCGGCATCACCCGTCCGCAAAACACAAAATACCGGTACTCCTTCCGCACCGCGTCAAACCGCGCGTGGAAATCCGCGGGCACCGCCCGCCCCGCAAACATCCGCACATCCTCCGGCAGCACCCCGTTGAGCGCCTTCACCCATTGCGCGGCGTCGAACTCCGGGCGCGGCGCGTCAAAATGAAAGGTCTGGCCCCGCGCGTGCACGCCGGTATCGGTACGGCCGCTGGCATGAATCCGCGCCGCCGCGCCGCCCGACACCCGCGCGATGCCGGCCTCGATTTCGCCCTGCACCGTGCGCGCGCCGGGCTGCACCTGCCATCCCTTGAAGGCGGTGCCGTCGTATCCGACCGTCATTAAAAAGCGTTTTGCATCCGACATGCCCCGCCCCTACCGCATCCAGAGCCTTCGCGCAAGCGCGGGCGTATGCCCCGCTGTTTCAATCTGATCCGAATTCCCGGTGAAGATTTTCAAATAATTCCCTTGCACTGAAACAAAACCCCATGATACAAATGACAATTAAGTTGTCATTTTAACCCCGGAGGTTCTCATGCGTTTCACTCTTGCCCTGTTCTGTCTATTCGGCCTTTCTTTCGTTCATTCCGCGGAACTTTATACCGATCCCGCCACCGGGCTGTCGGTGTTGCGCGCGGAAATTGAACTGCCGTCGAAAGGCTTCTGGTATCTGCACCCGGATCACCTGCCGCGCGAACACCTCGGGTTTTTGTTCCTCCTCGATCCGAAGTGAAGATCGGCCAGTACCGCCGCCTCCACGCCAGGGCCGAACTGGAGCAGCTCGCCGCCGGGCACCTCCTCTATCAACTCGACCGGCGGGAAAGCGCGCCCGATCTTCAAACGCTGATCGAATCCGGCTACGCCCCCGCGCCCCGCCATACCCCGACGGAAACCCTCGCATGGGACGACGGTGTGGCCGCCAGTCCGGTCTGGGGCACGGCCGCCCGCATGGTCCCCCTGCTCGTTTTGATCTCCCGATCTGGGAATACATCGGCCCCGGTCTGCATATAGGACTGGCCGACAGCGACGCGGTGCTCACCTTCGGCAGCGGCGAGCTTCTGGATCTTTTCTCCGCGCGCTCCGGCATCCGCCATAATGACATGGTCTGGCTCCCCATGATGGTCTCCCTGCTCACCCGGCCGGTGGTGCTGGCGTTTGATCTCACCGACCCCGATGCGATGCGCGAGGCGTTAAGCGGCATACCGACCGGTCAGCTGTTGGACAACCGCGATTTCCTCGGCTTCAGTCTCGACCTGAACCGCATCACCGGCGGGGACCTTCTGCACCTTCGCGTCCGTCTGGCCGATGTGCTGTTTTTTACCTTCAGCCTGGAGGTTCAGGATCAGCATCTTGTGCTCAGCAATCTTCCGCTCACGTACCGACCGGAAGTCACCGGACAACAGACCGGAGAGCTGCGCGACGCCGGGCTCCTGCTGCAGCCGCGCGCCATCCGTCAGACCGCCCCCGGGTTTGCCGCCGCTGCGCTCGACCGGGCCCGCAAACAGGCCCACAATGCCCTGGGAACGCTTCAGGTTTTTCATCAAACCGGCAGCCGGACTTTGGAGGATGCGCTCGCCGCCTCCGCGCGGCTGTTCGGCTTCACGCCCGTCCATCCCTCGCCCGGCGAATTCCTTTGGACACCCGGAGAGCCGCTCAGCAGCGCCTTCGGTCATCTCCACGAAGGCCGTCAGCCGCCACTGGAGGACGCTGATATCCGCGGACTCCTCCCGCCCCTCCACAGCCTGGACATCTCCCTGCAGCTCGAAGACGAAGGCCTCCGAACCCGCATTCACTGGAAAACCGCCCCCCGGATTCCGACCACGGATAGGACGGGCTTTGCGGTGCGGAATGAAGACCACGGATCGAAGACCACGGATTGCGACGGGCTCTGAGGCAACGCCGGATGAAGACCACGGATCGAAGACCACGGATGGGACGGGCT
>JAFIGD010000106.1 GCA_020831625.1 Verrucomicrobiota bacterium
ACTTTTTTGAGTTCGGTTTTCAAGCGGTGCTCGGTCTGCGCGGCGAGCAGGTGGTTGATGAGTTCGGCGGCGGAGATGAAGAGCACGCGGAAGCCCTGGATGCAGGCCTGATGTCCCAATGCGACGGCCAGATGGCTTTTGCCCATGCCGCAGCCGCCAAGGAAAACCACGTTTTGCCGCTCTTCAATGAACCGAAGCCGGAAGAGGTCGCGGATTTCGATTTCGTTGATTTTCTTCGGCCAGCTCCAGTCGAAGCTCTCCAGGGTTTTGACCACGGGGAACTGCGCGGCAGAGATCCGCCGCCGGGTGGCCCGGTCCATGCGCTGGTGGCTTTCCCCCTCGATCAGCGCGGAGAGGAAGGCCATGTGCGTCCAGTTGGCTTTGGCCGCTTTGGCGCTGAGGGCTTCCATGTTCTCGCGGATCCACGGCAGTTTGAGGTAGTGGAGGCGGGTTTCAAGGGTTTGGGTGTCGGTCTTATTCATCGTCGGTGTCCTTTTGTTCGTAGAGGGTGATGTCGGGTTCGGGAAGTTCGAGGTCCAGAAGGTCCCCGTTGCGGGTCAGATGCAGCGGGCCGGGTTCGTCGAGGGGCCGGGCGCGTTGTTCGAGAAGGTTGACGATGTACTCGGAGCTGTAGGCTTCGAAGTCCACCGCGTCCTCCACCGCCCGCCGCACCGCGTCCGCGCCGTGTATGTCGATGAGCGCGGCGATTTTGAGGATGTGGTTGCGGGAGCGCAGGCGGCGGTCGCGAAGTCCCTGCACAAAGCGTTCCGCGCGGGGCGTGAGGCGCATCAGCCGGGCGAGGGCCTGCTGTTCCCGGGCGTTTTTCCGGTAGACCAGCAGGGCGCGTTGATGATCCTCGTTGAGCACGTCTTCCCGGCGCTGGTGGCTGCGCGGATGTTCGGCGATGAGTTGATGCTCGTGGTAGAGCAACACCCGGTCGGGGTAGGCCCGCATTGTCAGCCGCCGCCCGGCGTATTCGGCGGGCACGGAGTAGCGGTTGGTGTCGAGCACCACCCGGAACTGCGAACTGGCGGTGATCGTCCGGCTCACGCTGACATCGTAGCCACAGGCCGGCAGCGGTGAGAGGGCCTTGCGCTCCGCTTCAAAGCGGTCCGCGGGCCGCTCTCCGAGGTCCTTGTGCTCGCGGAGGTTGGCGACCTCGTCGAGCCACAGGCGGGCCTGCGGATTGAGAGGCCCGAAGGTTTCGGGTTCGAGGCCGTTGAGGAAGCTCGCCCGCACGTAGGCCACGGCCCGCTCCACGATCCCTTTCTCATGGGGAGCCCGCACGTTGCAGGCCCTCGGCTCAAAGCCGTAATGGGACGCGAGGTCCAGATAACGGGGATGGTAGACCGGCGCGCCGCCCCGCGGATGCTCCAGCACCGCGCTTTTGAGGTTGTCGACCATCACCTTGTCGGGCACGCCCCCGAAAAATTCGAAGGCGTTGCGGTGCGCGGCGAGGAAGTATTCCATTTGCTGGGAAAGGGTGAACTCCACGTACATCATGCGGCTGTATCCCAGCGTCATGACGAAAAAGCTCAGCTGCCGCCGGGTATTGCCCACCCGCACACTCCCCGCATGGCCCCAGTCCACCTGGGCGCACTCCCCCGGCGCGAAAGCCAGGGTCGCGTAGGCCTTGTGTTTCACCGGACGCACCTTCGCGATATACTCCTGGAGGATGCTCCGCCCGCCGGTGTAGCCCTGTTTACGGACCTCCCTCAGGATTTGTTGGGCCGTATAGGGGTGCTTTTCCACCATGCGGAGGATCTGCGGCTTGTAGGGATCGAGCTTGCTCGGCCGTTTCGGGGCCGCGCGGGGCCGGAACGTCTCGAT
Organism: Verrucomicrobiota bacterium; assembly: GCA_020831625.1. Classification (GTDB taxonomy): domain Bacteria; phylum Verrucomicrobiota; class Kiritimatiellia; order SS1-B-03-39; family UBA6053; genus PXAS01. The sequence goes on from JAFIGD010000106.1 coordinate 1,831, forward strand.
CCGACTCCATTTGAGCACGGTTTTGGGGTTCAGCCCCATCGCGTCGGCGATTCGGGGAACGCTCAGGCCGCTCTCCGCCAGCCGCCGGATCTCACACCAGCTCGTGTAATCGATCATGACCGCCCTCCCATTCCCGCGAGGATGTCGGCAAACGAACGGGGACCCTCCCCGCGCGGAGCACTCGAAGTGTCCGCCTGCGGCGGGGGCGCGGCGGGCGGCGGTTGGACCGGGTCGAGGCTCAGAACCTGATACAGCGGCCGTTCATAGGCGATCAGGCCCGCGTCGACGAGGTCGCGCCGCGCCGCCCGGAGACGGGGCGGGTCCATCGACAGGTGGCCCGCGGTCGACTCGTCGCCGTAATAGCTCAAGCCCTCCGCGTCCGCCACGGTGATGAGGAACAGGTAGAGCGCCAGCCCGTCGGCCCGGCAGCGGCGGAGATGGCCCTCACGGACCAGACGGTGATCCACCCAGCTGAACTGCGCAGGCGGACGGCGCAGACGGTCGGGGCGAAGAAGTTTTTTGTGCATGGGATTTTCCTTTCGGGTTCGTCCCGGGCACCATGCCCAGGATCGTTTGTCCCCGGTCATGGCATTTACGCAAAAACCTCACCATCTCATCTTGTAACCCACTTCCGGTTAAGTGGGAGATAAGTCCCAGCATGACAGGTGTTTGCGTCAATATCTCATCTTGTAACACCTCTTCGGTTAAAGAGACGTTAACCTGTTCATTTACAGAGGGTTCCGAGGATATCTCATCTTGTAACACATCGTCCGGTTTGGGGCGCCTGGCGCGGCGGTCTGGATTCCGTGTCCGCCAGTCCCTCACCCGTTGAACATTCTGGGGGCCTTTGAAGTAGTCGCGATTCTCAGGTTTAGAGAGCCATTTTTGCTGAGCCGCACGCTTGCTGGCCTTTTTGCATTCGGGTTTAGAACAATAGCGCTGAACTCTCCGGGTCCGGGGGTCAGGTCGGTACAACTCTCCGCAATGGAGACAGTTAGATCGTTTGGTTTTCTTCATCGTTGAGCAGGAATGCCCGAAGAAAAGCCAGAGGCAAAATGAAAAACCCACCAGAAAACTGGTGGGTTGGATGAAGAAAGAAAAAGAAGGAAGAAGAGGT
>JAFIGD010000012.1 GCA_020831625.1 Verrucomicrobiota bacterium
GTAACCAAAGGCGGCTGCGAACCCTCGTACCTCGGGCCCGCAGCGCCTAAACGTTCTGTAATAAAATGATTCCTGTAGGCTACATGGCGAAACACATTGCATTGAAACCTGACTGGCTGAAGGCCGATCAGGTTGAGGAGATTTTGTCGGTAAGCGATTGCACCTCGGTAGATTTTGCCGACTGGATCAACTATTGGAAACACAACGGTTTCTGGTTTTTTGACACAAGCGATTTGATCGTCAAGATAGCAGAAGAGAATAAATTAGATCTTTCATCGGTTCGATGGTTTTACTATGAGGCCTACGAGCAGGAATTTGATGATGATTTGGGAAAATGGCGTGCGTTCACACCTGAAGAATCTTTTGGCACAACTGTTGTTCCACCTACAGAGAAACATTTAAAGGGATTCGATATCGTTACATATTCCTGCAGTGCCAATGCAGAATGCTCACTCTTGTCATGCAACCATCTTGCGGAGAAATACAAGGTGAATCGTCATTGCCTTTTCAATACTTTTGAGGAGGCCATAAAGTTCTTTGAAGAGAAAGCGTACCTTGGCTGCGAACCTGGCCCATTACGTATATTCGCCGTATATGAAGTCCCGAAACCAATGCGAACAACCTCAGAACCATCAGTCTCACCGAACCCTCCTCCGTCGGGTCCGGTGGACTGAGACGTTGTCGATGTGCTTAGACCTGGACGACAAAACCGCAGCCCGAATTAAATCACGACGCCTTGCAAGCCGCCACACCATCTTGGGCGAGTTCCACTTTACGGAAATGGGCTTCCATTTGTTTGCAAACCACCAAAAATCTCTAAAAAATTTGACAGCCGTCATACCGAACCCTCCCGACAACCAACTCCGCCACCGAACGAGTCGGTGCGGGCGGCGTTCAGCAGGGAAATAAAATGAAGAGAGATATGAATTTGATCCGTGATCTGCTTGCCTTCGTACAAGAGCAACCTGCGGGAAAGCTTATCCAGCAGGTAAACGCCCCAGAGGGAATCGATCCTTCTACGGTTGGCGAGCATATTGACCTACTCGTTGAGCATGGACTGATCGAAGGTGAAGTTATGGATGTGAATTCACCCGCATTCATCATTCAACGTCTAACTTGGGAGGGGCATGATTTTCTGCAAGCGATACAAAACGAAACAGTATGGAAAAAGGTCCTCGGAAAGTCCAAAGATCTTGGCGGGGCTATGACGCTAGAAATTGCGAAGAGCCTGAGTAAAAAGTATCTCATGGAGCTTGCTGGTCTGGAATACCATGGTTGACTGAAGCAGTCCCAAACCACTTATTTCAGCCATTTATTCATAATATTCAGTAAGGGAAGTTGTTAATGTCATTAAAAAAATGTAAAGAATGTGGAAAGAAAATAAGTAGTAAAGCAACTGCATGTCCAAATTGTGGGTACAAAAAGAAAGATAAAGGTTGTTTAGTGGCTTTAATCTTAAGCATACTAACTGTTACCGTGATTTGGACTGCAATGGATGATTCCGCTGCTTTATACAAAGATCCAAGTACAGCTAAAACTGTTGATGTGAGCATAAATACCACTACAACAGAAATCCAAATTACAAATTTATCCAGCTCAGAAGCTGTGGGTAAATTTATCGAGATCAGAATAAATGATTACTCAGCTAAAAATGGTTATTTAGGCGGTTTTACGATGCCAGAAGTAGGGAAGACCACAGGAATACCTTATCAGGTATTTGTAAGAGGCCGTGATAATGCAATTTTTAATCCTCGAACCACAGCCATAAGTGAATTGTGGGTTGGCGGTGGTGGATATGATTACAAGGGCTATGGAAACTAAGTCAAGCTGAACAATAAAGGTCGTAGCGAAAGCGGAGCGTAGCGGAGCTTTCGACTGCACCTTTTGGTTGAACAAGCCCGGTGGATCAGAGTGAGGCTGATCTACTGCGTTTTATGTTTTGGGGTTTCGGGGTGTTTCTCTCTCACCGAGACCGCCTGCATACCTTCCAGTTCGATTTGTGGAGCGTTTTCTTTCTGACGCCGTTTTTGCGGGCCGGATTTAACGCGTTCGCAAACCGGATTCCGCTCCAAATTCTGCTCACCGGGAGCACGGCACACAAGATCTGCGTGACGGCTTTTTCCGGAAATGAAAACGTCGTCGAACTGGGACAATTCCGGGGATGAATTTAAGCGCATTTTCTTCCGGGATGTGGTGGATCGCGACCCGACTTCCATCGCGGGTTCAAATAGAGAAAGCGCTGGGTCGGGGTGCCGCAGTGGGTGCATTTTGAGATCTCGGGTAGCGGTTCTCCCGGGGGTGCGCCCAGTTCCACGGGACATCCGGTGAACAGCGCGATGCGTTCGCGGCGGGATTTTCCCGCCGGATGGCAGAAGCCGTAATATCGAATGGAACGAAGGCCTCCTGGCAGAACATGGCGCAGATACCGGGTCACAAACTCCACGCCGGTTATGGTGTCGATTCGCTGTAAATCCCCGTGTGCACGGTTTTTCCACTTGAAGCTGACGGTGTCTTTTCGGGTGGAGACAATCCGGCGGTTGCCAATCACCGATCGACAGACGTAGGCCCCGAGATATCGAATGGCATTGCCCCCGGAGCCAAAGGGTTGAAGATCCACTCCCCAGTTCATGTTCCATACCGCAGGGTCCACCGCCTTGAGTTCATCACTGAGAGAGGAAGTGGCCAGCAGGTCGCGAAAGCGGGCGCGAAATACGGTGCGGAGTGCCTTTTGCGGGACGAGGAATGCCGGATTTTTGACCGTGACCACCCGTCCATGTTTATCGGTGCCCGCCCCGGGGACGATGGTGTGGATGTGGGGATGGAACCCCATCCGCTGATTCCAGGTATGCAAAACCATGGTGAAGCCGCTTTTGTCCGCCCCCAGCCATTTGGGGTTGGCCAGTACATCGGCAAGTGACCCGGATGCAGCCTTGAAAAACAGATCATAGACGCTCTTGGCTTCCCGGCTGAAAAACAGGTTGCGCAGTTGGGAGGGCAGGGTGAAGGTGATCATAAAATAAGGCGCACCCACCCGTTTTTCCAGTTCGCGTTTCACCCATTTCGCGTTGCCCATGCCGCCGCATTGCGGACAGGATCGGTGGTTGCAGGAATGAAAATGAAACGCCTGTTTCCCACAACACGGGCAGGCGTTGACATGTCCCCCCATCTCCGCGGTGCGGCAATGGGTGATCGCCCAGACCGCCCGCCTTTTGGCGGGATCCGGAAAGGGGTTCCCTGCCTCAAACTCAGGCAGGAACCGACGCAGAACGTCAATAACGGATGCAGACACGCCGGGATCAGCGGGGCAAGTCGTTGCAGAGGCTTTCGATGAGCCTCCGGCTGTCCTGATCGCTGCGGTGAGTCAGATGCAAATAGATCATGGTAGTGTTGATATGGTTATGACCCAGCAGATCCTTCACCAAGTGCAGGCTGGCACCCGCCTCCACCAGGTGGGTGGCAAAGGAGTGACGCAGGGTATGCGGACTGGCCTGTGGTAAATGAAGATCCTTGCGTGCGAGGGTCATCAGGCGCTGGAGCGCGGATACTGTCATCGGCTGGGTGGCTTCAAACATCCGTTGTTTTAAGGCTTCCTGATCGCATCGTCCCCGTCCCACGGAGGGGAAGAGCAGGATAGGGTTGCGGTGAAAGGCCCAGTAGCGGCGCAAATCATCGACCATCACCGGAGGAATGGGCACCATCCGGTCCTTGCCGCCTTTGCCACCCCGCACCCAAAGCTTGCCCTCCTTGCCGTTGATATCGTGCACGGTGAGGCTCAGGCATTCAGATAAACGCAGACCGCAGACATAAATCAGTTTTGCCGGGATACGGTAGCGGCGCAGGCGGATATGGTTGAGCAGAGCGATGACCTGTTCGCGGGTGAGCACGGAGGGGAGTTCGTCGTGATCCCGGATCTTGAGCTGACTGAAGACCTCCCAATGTTCCTGTTGGAGCATCTCTGCATAAAACAGCCGGAGAGCCGCGGCAGACTGGCGCATGGTTTTTGGCTTCCAGTGACGTTCCGTTTTCAGGTGTAGAAAAAACTCCCGGATTTGTTCTTCGATAAGCTGAGCCGGATCCGCTTCAAAGTGTTCGAGGAGTAGCCGAAGCTGTCGATAATAGGAATGCCGGGTGCGGGTGTGATCGTAGCGCAATGCCAGACACTCGGCAAAACGTTTCATGCTGGGGTAAAGATGATCGTACGTCAGGGGATCTTTCAAGTTGCGAATGACATCGGGTCCTCGTTGCCGATTACGTGTTGTGGTGTTTTGGACTTGCCCTTTGGGGCTGCGGCCCTCAGACTGTGCTGAGGAGTTGCGGGGGGTGTTGTAGTATGCCATAAACCCTACAGTGCCAATCCCCGCCACTCCTGCCGATCTCCATCCACAACCAAATGAAACCACCATCAATTAAACCCTGCCGCGTAGCGGCTTAGTTCAACTATTGGCTGGTGAGAACGCTTCGCGTCTCACAGCCTAAACGTTCGCCAGATGGAGGGGATCAACCAGATCGGCGAACCGTTAACAAATTACGGGGCAATTGACATCCTGTGGTTCGAGGGTTGCGGGTCGGGAAATCACACCTGCGACTGGCGGCGAAATGTTTCCCGAAATCCGCCGCATGCAGTCCAATTTGCTCATCTTCAGCATGGGCGACCCTGACATCCGCCGGGTTGGAAACGCGGCCGGACCGGGCCATCGGCCAAATCCGGCCTGATCCATCGGCACCGCACGGATACGGGTGTCACCCACATGATCCGACAGGCGATGAATGTCCTTCCAGATTCATTTAAAGTGTCTGTGCCTGGACTTCCGACTTGTCAAAGCCCTCTTTCTGGGGCATAAGGACCCGCTCCCAAGCTTTTACCGGCTGGGATTGCACGATTCCCGCCCTCTTTTTTAGGACTATTTTATGAAAAACGATCTGCTTAAAACACGTAACATTGGTATTTCCGCGCACATTGACAGCGGTAAAACGACGCTTTCCGAGCGCATTCTTTTCTATTCCGGCCGTATTCACAAGATTGAGGAAGTGCGCGGCGGCGGCGACGGTGCCACCATGGACCATATGGAGCTGGAGAAGGAAAAGGGCATCACCATCACCTCCGCGGCCACCACGGTCTCCTGGAAAGATCACAAAATCAACCTGATCGACACCCCAGGGCACGTGGACTTCACCGTGGAAGTGGAGCGTTCGCTGCGCGTGCTCGACGGCGCGATTCTGGTGCTTTGCGGCGTGGCCGGCGTTCAGTCCCAGTCCATCACCGTGGACCGTCAGATGAAACGCTATCGGGTGCCCCGCCTGGCGTTCATCAACAAACTGGACCGCACCGGCTCGAATCCCGACAAAGTGATCAGCGATTTGTGCGAGAAACTTCATCTCAACGCGGTGGCCTTCGAAGTGCCCATCGGGTTGGAAAGCAATCTCGAGGGCGTGATTGACCTTTACACCCGCAAAGCCATTTATTTCCGGGGCTCCCAGGGTGAAACCATCGAGGAAACCGACGAGATTCCCGAGAAGTACCAGGATGAAGTTGAAGAAAAGCGCATGGCTATGCTGGAAGCGGTTTCCATGTTTGACGACGCGATCATGGAAAAATTGCTGGAAGGTGAAGAGCCCACCGCTGAACAGTTCCACGCCGCCGTTAAAAAAGGCGTGCTCGCCAACGAACTGGTTCCTGTTTATATGGGGTCCGCCTTCAAAAACAAAGGCGTTCAGGTTCTGCTCGACGCGGTGGTGCGCTACCTCCCCAATCCGACCGAAGTTCCCAACATCGCAAAAAACGTGGATGACGAGGCGGAAGTCGTTCAACTCAAAGCCGATGCCAAACTGCCTATGGTGGCCATGGCGTTCAAAATCACCGATGAAACCTTCGGCCAGTTGACCTACACCCGAATTTACCAGGGAACGCTCAAGAAGGGCATGACCATCGTCAACAGCCGTACCGGCAAAGGCATCCGCCTCGGCCGTCTGCTGCGGATGCATTCCAACGACCGTGAAAACATCGACGAAGCCTTCGCGGGTGATATCGTGGCGATGGTCGGCATCGATTGCGCCTCCGGTGACACCTTCTGCGATGACAACATTCAGGTGACGCTTGAGTCCATGTTCGTTGCCGAACCGGTGATTTCCTTTTCGGTGAGCTGCAAAGAAAGCGCGGATTACGAGAAAATGTCCAAGGCGCTGCAGCGTTTCATGAAAGAGGACCCGACCTTCCGCGTGCATACCGACGAGGAATCCGGCGAGACCATCATCTCCGGCATGGGTGAGCTTCACCTCGAGATTTATATCGAGCGTATCAAGCGCGAATACAAAGCCGAAGTGCTTGTCGGTCCGCCGCAGGTAAACTACCGCGAGGCGATCACCAAACAGACCGAATTCAACTACACCCATAAGAAACAGACCGGCGGTTCCGGTCAGTTCGCGGTGGTGATGGGCGATATCGAGCCGATGGAGGCCAATTCCGAGGCCACTTTCGAATTCAACAACCTTATCAAGGGCGGAAATATTCCCTCCGAGTACATTCCTGCGGTGAACAAAGGCTGCGCCGACGTGATGAACGAAGGTCCGCTGGCCGCCTTCCCGGTGGTGGGTGTGCGGGTGAATCTTCGCGACGGTAAATACCATGACGTTGACTCCAGCGATATGGCGTTCAGGATTGCGGCCCGCGCCGCCATGCGTGAGGCGATCCGCAAGGCCGCCCCGCAGATCCTGGAACCGATGATGAAAGTCGAAGTCGAAACCCCTGAAGAATATCAGGGTTCGGTCATCGGCGACCTCAGCTCACGCCGCGGCATCATCGGCGGCATGGATTCCCGCGGGGAAGTCAACGTTGTCAACGCCACCGTGCCCCTCGCGGAAATGTTCGGCTATTCCACGGCGCTGCGTTCGCTCACCGCCGGAAAAGCCACCTACACCATGGAATTCGAGCGTTATGAAGGCGCGCCCAACAACATCGCCAAAGACGTGATGGAAAAACGGGCCGAAAAGCTCAAAAACGACGAGTGAGACTTTTCTCATTCGACGTGAAAAAAGCGGCCGCGCGGCCGCTTTTTTTGTGCCGGGCGGTGTGCATTCACGCTTCCAGAAGAAAGGGGCGGACATCCTCGCCGGTCAGTTCGCCTTTCACGTTTTCGAGGGTGACCTGTTCGGCGTGGCGCAGATAGAGGCCCCAGGCCGGAAGCTGTTTGCCCCTTGAGGGCCCGGGGACTTTTTGAAACATGTTGACTTCCGGGTAGCCGTCGCTGTTTTCTGGAACCTGGGTCATAATCTGTTCCGGAGGGGTGCCGCCCCGGGTTCGGAAGAAAATATCCCGCAGGATCACATTCCGAACCGGGTGTCCGGGATAGCCGGTAATGGAACTGGTGATGGGGCCGCTGATTTCAACCCGCATCCGTTCGATCCGGATGTCGGAGACCGTGCCGCCGCCGGTGAAATGCTCATTGGGAATCTGACGGTGATGCCGGTTCCCCAGTTTGATGAAGACGGGGGTGAGGCAGTCCTCGACCGTAAGATCCTCGATAACGATGTGGCGCATCTCTCCGCCATCGGTACATTCCAGCGCACAGCCGGTGATGGGTGGACGCGGGCCGGCAACCAGATCCAGATAGAGTTCGTGCGCGGAGCGCCGGATGCGGCAGTTGCGCACGGTGATGTGTTCAAACCCTCCGACGGATTCGGTGCCGAACTTCACAGCGTGGCAGTTTGACCTTAACTCGCAGTTCTCCACCAGAATGTGTCCGCATTTAACCGGGCCGGTGCTCTTGAACACCAGGGCGTCGTCATGGCTGTCGATCCGGCAGTCTCGCACGGTCACGTGTCTGCATCCGTCCAAGTCCAGTCCGTCGTTGGTGCCGTTGCCGTGGTTCCAGACCTTGAGGCCGCGGATGTCGATTTGTTCGCTCTGCAGGTATTGCTGCATCCAGCTGCCGGAGTCGCGCAGCGTCAGTCCGGCGACTTTCACTTTGCGGCATCGGATGAACTGAAGCCCGAGCGGTTGGGATTCCCCCATCGGCAGGTGGTCACGCAAACCGTGGGAGCCGTCGATTTCGCCTTCCCCCGTGAGCCCGACCTCTTCGGCGTCGAGCGCGCCGATGAGGCGGCGGGAGAAAGGTCTGCGGGAGATCAGATCCTCCGGAAACGATTCCGGGAAGTCTTCGAGATCCGCGCCGGCTTTCAAAACCGCCCCTTTTTCCAATTCGAGGGTGACACCGGAACGAAGCCAAACCGTGCCGGTGTAAAAGGTGCCCGCAGGGACTTTGACCCGACCGCCGCCGCTGCCGTGCACCCGGTTGATCGCGGTTTGGATTTGTTCGGTATTGCGAAGTCGGTCCGGCCGGGCGCCGGTTTGGGTGATGTACTGTTCCATCGGTATGAGGGTCCTTTCGCCCGTGAGGGGCGGGTTTCGAGTTTAATTCCAGCCTTGCATAGACAAAATCAAGTCTTCTTAAAAGAAAACAAAGGGGTTTTTTCGGTCGGTTCGGATTGCGGAAGGCTTGATTTTTTTGAAAAAGGCTTTCGCGCGCGGCGCGGGAATGATTGAGTGCGGGCATGTCTAAAACGCTTTACCTTCTCGACGGCATGGCTCTGGTGTACCGGGCGCATTTTGCACTGATCACCCGTCCGATTCTCACCTCCTCCGGCCGCAACACCTCGGCGCTGTACGGATTCACCAATACCCTGCTGGATATTCTGGAGAACCGGAATCCGACGCATATCGCGGTGGCGTTCGACACCTCCGCGCCGACCGAACGTCACGAAATTTTTCCGGAATACAAGGCCCAGCGCGAAGCGATGCCGGAGGATCTGGCGCTGGCGATTCCGGATGTGAAACGGCTGCTGAAGGCTTTTAACATTCCGATTCTTGAGAAGGACGGGTTTGAGGCTGATGACATCATCGGCACCCTGGCCCGCCGGGCCGAAGCCGAAGGCTATGAGGAAACCTTTATGGTGACCCCGGATAAGGATTACGGTCAGTTGGTGGATGAAAACACCCGCATGTACAAACCCGGGCGCAAGGGGGGCGAGGTGGAAATGCTGGGGCCGAAAGAAATTTGTGAGCACTGGGGCATTGAGCGGCCCGAGCAGGTGATTGATATTCTCGGGCTGATGGGGGACAGTTCGGACAACATTCCCGGCGTTCCGGGAATCGGTCCCAAAACCGCGCAAAAACTGATCGCCGAATTCGGCAGTATCGAGAATCTGCTGGGGAATCTGGATCAGGTGAAGGGCAAGAATCAGGAGAAACTACGGGAATTTGCCGAACAGGCGCGCTTGAGCCGTCGGCTGGTGGTGATCAATTGCGCGGTGCCAATCGGGCTGGGACCGGATGATTTGCTTCGGGGAGAGCGGGACGCGCAGGCCTTGCAGGAGCTGTTTATTGAGTTTGAATTCAACAGCATTGGCAAACGGCTGTTCGGCGACGCCTTTTCGGCGGGACGGGGGCAGGCTCCGCGCGAGGTGCAGGGGGATCTGTTCGCGGGCGATGCGCCGGAGGCGCCTTTGCTGGCGGTTCCGGACCGGAAAACGCTGAAGGATGTCGCGCATGAGTACACGTATATTGACACCCGGGACGGGGTGGAGGCGATGGTTCGGACCCTGCAGGCGGCGGAGAAGGTCTGTTTTGATTTGGAAACCACGGGTCTGGATGTGCTGGACACGGAAATCGTGGGGCTGGCGTTTTCCGACAAACCGGGGCGGGGATGGTTTGTGGCCTGCACACCGGAAACCGAAACGGAACGGCTGGAGCAGCTAGCGCCGTTATTTCGCAACAAAACCTTGTTAAAAATCGGCCATAATCTGAAATTTGATCTGGGAGTGTTGTTTGCCAAGGGGGTGACGGTGGAGGGGCCGTTTGCCGACACCATGATCGCGCACGCGCTCCTGGAGCCGGATCAGCGGCACGGCATGGATGATCTGGCCATGGCGAAACTGAATTATACGCCGATTCCGATTTCCGAGCTGATCGGTCCCAAAGGCAAAGAGCAGGGAACGATGCGGGACGTGCCGTCGGAGAAGCTTACGGCGTATGCCGTGGAGGACGCGGACATTACCCTGCTACTGTATGAGCTTTTGCTGCCGCAGTTGGAAAAAGAGCAGCAGTTGGAGGTGTTTGAAACCATTGAAATGCCGCTGGTTCCGGTGCTGACCCGGATGGAGCTGGAGGGGGTTCATCTGGACACGGCGGATCTGGGCGCGTTCAGTGAGCGGCTCGGCAAACGGCTGGAGGAATTGGAGGCGCGGGTGTTCGAGATTGCCGGTGAGACCTTTAATCTGAACAGTCCCAAGCAGTTGGGGGTGGTGCTGTTTGAAAAGATGCAACTGGTGGACAAGCCCAAGAAAACGAAAACCGGACAGTACAGCACCAATGAGCAGACCCTGCAGAATCTGGCGGGTAGTCATGAGATTGTGGACGTGATCCTGGAGTTCCGGGAGGCCGGGAAGCTGAAATCGACCTACGTGGACGCGCTTCCGAAGCAGGTGCATCCGAAAACCGGCCGGGTGCATACCCGCTACCTGCAGACCGGAGCCGCGACCGGACGGCTGTCCTCGATTGATCCCAATTTGCAGAATATTCCCATCCGCACCGAACTCGGCCGCGAAATCCGCAAAGCCTTTGTGCCGCGTTCCGGCGGGTTCACGCTGCTGGCGGCGGATTATTCGCAGATTGAACTGAGGATTATGGCCCACCTCAGCAAAGATCCGGGGATGTGCGAAGCGTTCCGGGACGGACTCGACATTCACGCGGCCACCGCCGCCAAAGTGTACGGGGTGGAACTGGACGGGGTGACCTCCGACATGCGGCGCAAGGCGAAAATGGTGAATTTCGGGATCATATACGGGATCAGCGCTTTCGGACTGTCACAGCGGCTTTCGATTCCGCGCGGAGAGGCGGGGGACATCATCGACGCCTATTTCAAGCAGTATCCCGGCGTGAAGGATTTCATGGACCGGGTGGTGAAGGACGCCCGGAAAACCGGGTATGTGGAAACGCTTTGCGGCCGCCGCCGGGTGATTCGCGACATCGATTCCCGCAATCAGACCGTCCGCCAGGGCGCGGAGCGCACCGCGATCAATTCGCCGATTCAGGGAACGGCCGCCGACATGATCAAGCGGGCCATGATCGCGGTGGACGCCCTTTTGCGGGAGCGGAACACGCGGACCAGGCTTTTGCTGCAGGTTCACGATGAACTCGTTTTCGACCTCGCGGAGGAGGAGGCGGAGGACCTCACGCCCGCGATTGCCGGGGCCATGCGCACCGCGCTGACGCTGGACGTGCCGGTAGTGGTGGAGGTCGGGACGGGTGAGAACTGGCTTGCGGCGCATTAACTTCCAAAACTGTAGGTTTTTACATTTTTGTCGTGACGAAAGCGTAAATCGACATATGTTGCGGGTATGGAAATGCTTCGTTTAGCTTTGGCACAAATTAACACCACGGTGGGCGCGTTTGAGGAAAACCGCGCGAAAATTGTGGCGTATTGTCAGAAGGCGGAGCAGGCGGGCGCGGATTTGGTGTTGTTTCCTGAGTTGGCGCTGTGTGGATATCCGCCGGAGGATTTGGTGTTGAAGCCTCATTTTCTGCGGACAGCGGCGGGGGAGGTTGAACAGCTCGCGTCGGAAATTCCGCCTTCGGTGACGGCAGTGGTGGGGGTGCCGGTCGCGGGCGGGTGTCTGCCGCGGAATGCGGCGGCGGTTCTCTCGGGGGGCCAGGTGGCGGGTGTCTACGCGAAAATGGCGCTGCCGAATTACGGGGTGTTTGATGAGCAGCGGGTGTTTGAGCCGGGGAGCCGGGCGATGTGTCTTGCGTTCGGGGATCTGCGGATCGCGCTGCATATTTGTGAGGATTCCTGGCGGCCGGACGGGCCGGTGGTCCGCGGGCTGAAGGGATGGTCGCCGGACCTGCTGCTGAATTTGTCGGCCTCTCCGTTTCACCGCGGAAAATTTCCGCAGCGGCTGGAGGTGATCCGCTCCACGGCGCGGGCGCTGGAAACGACGGTGGCGTACTGCAACCTGACCGGGGGGCAGGATGAGCTGGTGTTTGACGGGGGCAGTTTTGTGGCGGGTCCGGACGGTGCGGTGATCGCGCAGGCGCGGCGGTTTGAGGAAGAACTTTTGGTTGTGGATTTGCCTGTTCGCGGGCGGAAGCGGGAAGGGGAGGCGGATTCCGGGGAAATTGACCGGGTTGTTTTGTGCCCGGTCAAGAGCGCGGACCCGGCACCGTTGCCGGGGAGAGCGGATCCGGCGCCGATGGGTGAACTGGAGGAGGTGTATCGCGCGCTGTGTCTGGGCTTGAAGGATTACACGGAGAAGAACCGGTTTGAATCGGTGCTGGTGGCGGTCAGCGGCGGCATTGATTCGGCGCTGGTGGCGACGCTGGCGGTGGACGCGCTGGGGCCGGAGCGGGTTCACGGGATCAGCCTGCCCACGCGGTTCAATTCGGAGGGAACGCGTTCGGACGCGGAGGCGCTGGCGAAGAATCTGGGAATTGAGATGCCGATGGTGTCGATTCAAAAGCTTTACGAGGACGCGTTGAATTGCGTGGGGCCGTTGTGGGAAGGAAAAGGGGTGGATGTGACCGAGGAGAATCTTCAGGCGCGGATCCGGGGGCTGCTGGTGATGGCGCTGTCGAACAAGTTCAACCGGCTGGTGCTGGCCACCGGCAACAAGAGCGAGCTGGCCACGGGCTACTGCACGCTGTACGGCGACATGTGCGGGGGCTACGCGCTGATCAAGGATGTGCCGAAAACTGTTGTGTTTGATTTGTGCCGCTGGATCAATGAACACGCGGGCCGCGAGCGGATTCCGGTGAGCACGATTGAGCGGCCGCCGAGCGCGGAGCTGCGCGAGGATCAAAAAGACAGCGACAGCCTGCCGCCGTATGATTTGCTGGACGCGATTCTCGAGGCCTATGTTGAGAGAGACATGAGCCGGGACGAGATTGTGGCGCTGGGGCATGATCCTCAGGTCGTGACCCGCGTGGTGCGTCTGGTGGACGGAAACGAGTACAAGCGGCGTCAGGCGGCGCCGGGTGTTAAAATTACCCCCAAAGCGTTCGGACGCGACCGGCGGATGCCGATCACCCATCATTTTATTCCACCCTGGATCCCCTTATGAAAAAGATAAACGAACAGAGAAGCCTTAAAGACCTCGAATTTGTCACGGAAATCGCCCATATTCTGGAGCGGAGTCTGGATGTGCGTGAAATTGTGAATCCGATAATGGACGCGATGACCCGGCATCTCGGGATGAAGCACGCGACGATCACGCTGCTGAACCGGAAGACCAATGATATTCTGATTGACGCGGCGCACGGGCTGACGCCGCAGCAGGCGCGCCGGGGGCGGTACAAGCTCGGGGAGGGCGTGACCGGTCAGGTGATTGAAAGCGGGGAGCCGATTCAGGTGGAGCGCACCAGTGAGTCGCCGCTGTTTTTGAACCGCACGCAGCGTTTCGGGGCGCAGGAATCGAGTTTCATCTGCGTGCCGATTAAAACCGGGAAAACGGTGGTGGGTGCGTTGAGCGCGGACCGTCCGTTTGATGAGACGGTGGATTTGGAGGCGGACATGGCGATCATGGAGATTGTGGCGTCGCTGTTGGCGCAGTCGGTGCGGCTGCGCCGGAGCGCCCAGGAGCGGGGTGAAAAGCTGGAGTCCGAAAACGAGCGGTTGCGGGCGGAGTTGAAGGATCGTTTCCGGCCCTCGAACATCATCGGGAATTCGCACGAGATGCAGATTGTGTATGATCAGATCGCGCAGGTGTCGAAGAGTCAGACAAGCGTGTTGATTGAAGGCGAGACCGGCACCGGCAAAGAGCTGGTGGCGCATGCGATTCACTACAACAGCGACCGGGCGGACAAGCCGTTCATCAAGGCGCACTGCGCGGCGCTGCCGGAGAATCTGATCGAGAGCGAACTGTTCGGGCATGTGAAGGGATCCTTCACGGGCGCCACGACCGACCGCAAAGGGCGGTTTGAAATGGCGGACGGGGGCACGCTGTTTCTGGACGAGATCGGTGAAATTCCGCCCAGCATTCAGATTAAACTTCTGCGGGTGCTGCAGGAGCGTGAATTTGAGCGGGTGGGCGACACGAAGACAACGAAGGTGAATGTGCGGGTGATTGCGGCGACGAACCGGAATCTTCAGCAGATGGCGGCGGAGGGGACGTTCCGGGAAGACCTGTTTTACCGTCTGCACGTGTTTCCGATTTACGTGCCGCCGCTGCGCAAGCGGAAAAGCGACGTCCTGCAGTTGGCGGATTTCTTTCTGGAGAAGTACAGCAAGAGCAGCGGCAAACACGTCCGGCGGCTTTCGAGTCCGGTGATCGATATGCTCTACAGCTATCACTGGCCCGGCAACGTGCGCGAGTTGGAGAATATCATCGAGCGCGGGGTGATTCTGGCCGAGGGCGACGCCCTGCATCCGCATCATCTGCCGCCGACGCTGCAGACCGCCGAGCAGGTTGGAACACCGCCCAAAGGCAGTTTGAAGAGCCTGGTGGAGACCTATGAGCGCGATTTAATCTCCGACGCGTTGAAATCGGCGCGCGGAAACATGGCTCAGGCGGCGCGCTCGCTGGAGGCAACCCAGCGCATCTTCGGATACAAGGTGCACAAGTACAATATCAATCCGAAGCAGTACGCGGGGTGATCTACCCCGTTTACCCGTTCAGAATATCCTTTTCCTTCGCCGCAAGTGTGCTGTCCACGAGGCCGACGTATTTGTCGGTGAGTTTCTGAATGTCGGCGAGGGCGCTGTCGCGGATGTCCTCGGTGATGTCGCCGCTCTTTTCGAGGCCTTTGATCAGATCGTTGGCGTCGCGGCGGAGGTTGCGGATGGCGATGCGCTGCTCCTCGGCGTTGCGGCCGGCGATTTTGATCATTTCCCTGCGGCGCTCTTCACTGGGCTCCGGCACGGGAATGCGGATCAGGCGGCCGTCGTTCATGGGGGTGACCCCGATGTTGGCGGCGAGAATGGCCTTGGTGATGTCGGGGAGAATGGAGGGATCGAAGGGGGTGATCACCAGCAGGCGGGGCTCGGGAATGGAGATGTTGCCGAGCTGCTGCAGGCGGGTGGGGGCACCGTAATAATCCACGGTGATTTTATCGACCATGGAGGGGTTGGCTTTGCCGGTGTTGAGGCCGGTGTATTCCTCTTTTAGGAATTCCACCGCTTTTTGCATTTTTTCCTCGGTCTCGAGGGTCATCATTTCCAGATCGTCCATTGGGGCCTCCTAAGAGTTGTGGCTGGGGGTGTCGGGGATATCGATTATTCGTGAATGCTGGTGCCGACGGGTTCGCCGGCGACCACGCGCAGAAGTTCATCGGTTTTGAAGAAGTCGAAGACCACGATCGGAATGTGGTTTTCGTGACAGAGCGAAAAAGCGGCGGTGTCCATGACCTTGAGCCGGCGGGAGATGGCCTCCTGATAGGTGATGGACTCGTAGCGGACCGCGTCGGTGTGGACCTTGGGATCTTTGTCGTAGATGCCGTCGACTTTGGTGCCTTTGAGAAGACAGTCGGCCTGTATTTCCGAGGCGCGGAGGGCGGCGGCGCTGTCGGTGGTGAAAAAGGGATTGCCGGTGCCGGCGGCGAAAATGACCACGCGTCCTTTCTGGAGGTGGCGGGTGCCGCGGCGGAGGATGAAGGGTTCGGCGATGCGGGGCATGGTGATGGCGGAGAGGACCCGGGTCTCGACGCCGATCTGCTCCAGGGTGGACTGCAGCGCGAGCGAATTGATGACGGTGGCGAGCATGCCCATGTAGTCGCCCTGTGAGCGGCTGATGCCGTGTTTTTCACCTGCGAGGCCGCGGAAAATGTTGCCGCCGCCGACGACGAGAGCCACCTGGACTCCGGCGGCGTGGACGGTTTTGATCTGCCGGGCCACGCTGAGAATGACATCGGCATCGAGATTGTGGCCGGTGGTTTTGTTGTGCAGGGTCTCTCCGCTGAGTTTCAGGAGAATGCGCTTGTACTTGGGCTTGAACGGTTCTGTCATGTCTCTCCTATTAGCCCGATTCGGTCGCGCTTCGCAACCAAAAAGCGAGACAACCGGGATTAAGATTGACTTTCCGTCCATAAATCCGGAGTTTATTTCGATGACATCTCCGGTTGTGATTCTGATTGTTGAGGCCCTGGCTGTTTATTTTCTGGTGCTTTGGGCGCATTCCTTGCGGCACCGCTTCGGACCGGTGCATTTTTACGCGCTGATGGGCGGGCTTACGGCGGTGATGTCGTGGGTGACCGACGCGGGGATGCGGGTGGAGATTTCCGGCGTTTACTTCAATGTGGGCTCCACCGTGTTTTATACGGCTCTGCTTCTGGGGGTGTTTGTGATCTACGTGTTTGACGGACCGAGGACCACCCGGATTCTGATTTCAACGGTTATCGGGGTGTCGATCATGGTGCCGCTGATTGCGATGGTGCTCCATTTACAGGACACGCTTTTGTCTGGGGGCACAATTCAGGACGTGCCCGTGCCCAGTCTGCGCATTAACACGGCTTCGGTTGTGACCACACTGATTGATTTGATTTTTCTGGCGATTGTCTGGGAGGCGCTGGGCAAACCGGGCCTGCGGATGAAACTGGGCCTGCGGACGTTTCTGACGCTGCTGGGGGTGATGTGGCTGGATGTGCTGTTGTTCACAACGTTCGCGTTCGCGGGGACGGAAGGATATTGGGCCATCATGAAAGGAACGCTGATCAGCCGGTTTTTCATCAGCGTGGCCGCGTTTCCGATGCTGTATATTTACATTCAGATGCAAAGCCGCCGTAAAGATGTCACGCTGGAAAACCGTCCGGTGCTTTCGATTTTGAAACAGATTGCGGACATTACCGAGGAGCTGCACAGCGCGCATGAGGAAATCGAACGGCGCAAACAGGCGGAGGCCGCTTTGAAAAAAGCGCTGTCGGAGGTGAAAACCCTGCGGGGCTTTCTGCCGATTTGTTCGGGTTGCAAGAAAATCCGGGACGACCAGGGATACTGGCAGCTGATTGAACAGTATCTGAGTGAGCACTCGGACGCGGAGTTCAGCCACGGGATGTGTCCGGGATGTTTGCGAAAATATTATCCCGAAGATGCCGGATAGGGTGTCACAGACTTTGGCGGCCCGCGAGGGCGCGGCTGAGGGTTTCGGGGTCGCTGTAGGCGAGTCCGCTGCCGGCGGGTATGCCGAAGGCGAGCCGGGTGATGCGCAGGCCGAGGGGATGAAGCTGTTCGGCGAGGAAGGCGGCGGTGGCATCGCTTTCGACGTCGGAATTAAGGGCGAGCAGGATTTCGGTGACCCGGTCCTCCTGAATTCGTTTGAACAGGCGGTCCAGCACGGGCTGGGTGACGGTTTCCTGCTGATGCGGGGAGAGTTTGCCCTGCAGGCAGAAATAGTGTCCGTTGAAGGTGCGGGCCTGCTCCAGGATCTGGATGTCGGGCGCGCCTTCGACGATGCAGAGGAAGGCGGGATCCCGGTTCGGATCGGTGCAGATCCGGCAGGGGACCGCGTCGGTGGAGGTCAAATTGCCGCAGCGGGGACAGAGGGTGAGTTCCCGTTCGGCGCGGTCGAGCGCGGTCTGCAGTTCGCGCAGCAGGGCGTGGTTCCGCAGAATGAGCCGGTAGGCCATCCGTTCGGCGGTGCGCCGCCCGATCCCGGGAAGGCGGGCGAGCACGCGGATGAGGTTCTGCAGGGCTTCGGGCATGCGGTTACAGGCTCATGCCGGGGATGTTCAGGCCCTTGGTGATTTTGCCCATTTCCTCGCTCATGGTTTCGCGGCCCAGGTTCAGCGCGCCGGCCACGGCGGTGAAAACGAGATCCTGGAGCATGTCGACATCTTCGGGATCGACGACTTTGGGGTCGATTTCAATGCCTTTGAGGGTGCCGTCGCAGGTGGCGCGGGCGGTGACCATGCCGCCGCCGGAGGTGAACTCGACTTCGCGGGTGGAGAGTTCGTCCTGCATTTGGGTCATTTTCGCCTGCATGGCCTGGGCCTGCTTCATCATTTTCATCATGTTTGCCATAGAAAGATCTCCTGAGAGGGGTGAGGGGGGTTAGGGTTGAATTTCGACAATGTCCCCGTGGAAGACTTCGAGGACTTCCCGGACGGTTTGATTACGCAACCAGGCCTGCGGATTCAAGCCCGCGCTTTTGGAATCGAAGGGGGCGTTTTCGCCGCCGGTGTTTTCGGTCGCCGCGGCGGAGGGGTCCACCGCTTTCCGGGACCAGCGGACGGGGTGATCGAGGAGGGCGAATTCGATGTGGACGGGATGACCGAGCACTTTCTGGAAAAAGTGGCGGAGGCTGCCGGGGTCGAGGCGGCGGGCGTGGTCGAGGTCTTCGGCGAATTCGGGATCGAAGCCGATTTTCAGGTGGCTGGACGAGAGATCGGTGGGCCAGGAGTCGCGCAGGATATGCTGAAGGGTGGGCTGCACGACGGCGCAATGCTCCACGAGGTCGGGCCATTGTTCCTGCAGATCGTTGAGTGAGAGGATTTTCGACTCGTCCGTGACGGGGCCGGTTTCGGGTGCGGACGGGGGGACGGGCGGAAGCGGAGGCTCCGATGCCGGGGGCGTTGGCGCGGTGGGCTCAGGCGTCGGGCTTACTTTTTTTTTTCGGGGGCGGCGCTTTCGGCGGGCAGTCCGGCTTTGAGAGCCTGCACCTGGCGGAGGACCTCGTCGAGGGTGACATGTTGCGCGGCGCGGGCGGCGCGGATGAGGCTGGTTTCGAGCAGGGTGCGCTTGGACAGGCTGTATTTCAGGCGGGACTCGGCTTCGAGGAGGGTGTCGAGCAGATTGGACACGCGGGCGGGGTCGACCTGGGCCGCCTGCTTGCGGACGACTTCGAGCTGGCTGTCTGTGAGTTCCTTCAGAAGCTCGTTTTCGGGGCTGTAGGCCTGAATGAGGACGTTGCGGAGGTGTTCGAGGAGGTCGACGAGGACGCGTTCGAGGTCTTTTCCGGTTTCGTCGAAGCGGGCGATGGCGTTGAGGAGGCCCTGGATGTCGTGGGTGAGGATGGCGCCGGCGAGGTCTTCGAGGTTACGCTGGGAGACGAGGCCGAAGACGCTGAGGACATCTTCTTCGGCGAGGTCTTTGCCGCGGAAGGCGATGAGCTGATCGAGGGCGGACTGGGCGTCGCGCATGCCCCCCTGCGAGCCGCGGGCGATGGCGACGAGGGCGTCCATGGAGGCGTTGACGCCCTCGGCTTCACAGATGACGCGCAGGCGGTCGGCGATGTCCCGGGAGAGGATCCGGCGCAGGTCGAAGCGCTGGCAGCGGGACATGATGGTGGCGGGGATTTTCTGCGGCTCGGTGGTGGCGAAGAAGAATTTGACGTGGGGCGGGGGCTCTTCCAGGGTTTTGAGCAGGGCGTTGAACGCGCTGGTGGAGAGCATGTGGACTTCGTCGATGATGTAGATCTTGTAGCGCGAGTTGTTGGCGCCGAATTTGGCGTTTTCGCGGATTTCGCGGACGGCGTCGACGCTGTTGTTGCTGGCGCCGTCGATTTCGAGCACGTCCATGGAGGTGCCGGCGGTGATTTCCCGGCAGCGGTTGCAGGTGTTGCAGGGATCGATGGTGGGGCCGGTTTCGCAGTTGAGGCATTTGGCGAAGATGCGGGCGGTGGTGGTTTTTCCGGTGCCGCGGGGGCCGACAAAGAGGTAGGCGTGGGCGACGCGGTCGCGCTCGATGGCGCGGGCCAGGGTATCGGTGATATGGGCCTGGCCCACCACGTCGGCGAAGCGTTGGGGACGGTATTTGCGGGCGATGACTTCGTATGCCATAAGATTCCTTGCGGGATGGATTTGTCCGCGAGTTCCGGCGACCCGGCTCGGGCCAGGCGGTCTACGGCGCCCGGACAACTGGTCTTAGTGCTGCTGCCTTCCGGCCCTGACACGGTTCGTCCGTGTCCGTCGCATAGGACCCAGCCTTCAACACCGGATCACCGGAACTCACGTTCAAATCATTGTTTGAATCCCCTAGCTTATCTGGACGGGAATGGCAAGCAGGGTCATGCATTTTGAGGGATTTAGGCGGATCACCAGTCCAATTCGATCAGGAGAGGATCGTGATCGCTGCCGCGGAGGGGGAGTTCGCCGGCGGGGGCGTCGGGGAAATCGGCGTTGATATGGAGAAAACTCGCCCAGACGAGGCGTTCGCGCAGGTTGGGGGACAGGAAGAGGTGGTCGAGGGTGCCGGCGTGGGCGCGGAACACGTAGCTGTAGGCATTGGCGGGGTCCCGTTCGATGATCCAGTCGTAGGTGTTGAGCATGCCCGCGTTGTAGATGGAGCCCAGCTGATCAAGAGGCGGCCAGAAGGGATCGTCGGGGCGGGCGTAGTGGTTCAAATCGCCGCCGAGGATCACGCCGTCCTCGGGAAAGTGTTTTTTGAGGGTGGCCGCGATGGCGGCGTTGACGTCCGCCTGAAGGGTCCGGCGTTCGGTGCGCTGATCCGGGCGGGCGCTGAAGTGATTGTTGAGCAGCCAAAGGATCCGTCCGCTTTCGGCGGTTTCCCGCAGACCGAAGACCTGCACCGCCCGCGAAAAAACGCTGCTCAGGTCGGAGGGGGCCTCGGCTTCGAAGTAGAAATTGAAGGCCTTGGGGTTTGCAACCTCGGCATTCATGGCGAAGGGTCTCAGATTGAGGGGCAGGTCCGGGTTTTCGCCGAGGACGGGGTGACCGGCTTCGGCCGGAAGGGGTTCGAAGGTGTCGGGGCAGTAGAGGAAGGCGGTGATGATGCCGCGGAGGTCGCCGGCGTTGCGGTTGACGGCGCTGCCGTATACGGGCCCGCCCTGGGCGACGATTTCGAGAATCAGTTCCTGAACGGCATCCAGTTCGCCGTCGGCGTCATTGACGGTGCCGAAGACCATGCCGTCCGGGGTGAGCACGGCGATGTCCTGATTTTCCATTTCCTGGAGCATCAGGATTTGCGGGGCGCGCAAGGCGTGGATGATCTGGTCGGCGACGATGCGGAGCTGTTCCCGGTATTCGGCGTCGGATGAGTGCAAATAGGTGAAGGGCGGCCGGACATGACCGGTGCCGGGGTTGGTGTGAAAGTCGACATCACTGAAGGGATCGTCCACAAAATCGTACAGATTTTCGATGTTATAGGTGGCGATGCGCAGGCGGTCTTTGGAGCCTTCCGGCACGGGGAGGTGCCACGTGGCGGGAGATTCGCCGCCGCGCCATTCCGGCAGATGTTCCACCTGAAGGATATAATTTCCGAAGCTGTATTGGATTCCGCCCGTGAGTTCCCCGGGAAACACGGTTCCGGTTTTCCAGGGCGGGAGGCGCTGATCGCCTTCCGGGGTGCGGCCGCGCAGGCCCAGACTGCCAAGGACGACTCTCATGCCGTGGCCGTCCAACCGGTGTTCTTCGGGGACACCGCTGAGGGGATGCGGACCGCGGAACAGGCGCCGTTCCGCTGCCCGGGGGGCGGCGAGGTTGGGGTTTTCGGCGGGGGTGATCCAGATTTGGTAATCGGCGTTGCGGTTATTGGGGAAGGAGCCTGAAACGGTGGTCGCGCCGGGGTTCAGCGACACCCGCATGCCTTCATGCCGTTCGAGAATCCGGTGCGTTTCTGCCGGATCGATCGACAGTTCAAGCGGTGTCGGGGGCAGCAGCGCGTCCACATCTCCGCCGCTCCGGCGTTCCAGCAGCACCGCTTCGGAAAGCTCGGTCTGTCCGAAGCGTTCGTTCACCACCCCGCGAAGGGTGACGATATCGCCGAGTTCCAGCGGTGAAACGCCCTGGTCCTCCGTCCGTAAATTGATTTCGCCGCCGATATAGACAAAGATCCCGTCGGAGCTGAGCGGATCACCGTCGGCCTCGGCGGGGAGATCCTGCACCATGATGCCGAACAGCTCATGTCCGGCGGAGGCCCGCCAGCGGAGCATTTGATGCACGACGCCGCGGATGATCACGGTTTCGCCCGTGAGCGGGGAGCGGTGCCGCAATCCGTCGTCCGCGTTCGTGACGCGGCCCTGAACGGTTCCGATGGGCAGGCGGTCCGGATACGGTTCTGCGGCGAGGAGAGCGGGCAGCAGAAGCGCCGCGGCAAAAAAGGATAAACGTGTTTGCATCATCGGATTCAGGTGGAGGCGCGTTCTTTAACGCCGATGGGGTCAAGGCGGGTGAATTTGGGAACATCCTCACCTTTCATCATTTTGTCCAGTAATTCGGCGGCATGAAATCCGATTTCCTGCCCTGGCATCATGACACTGCTGAGAGGCGGGGTGCAGGATTCGCAGTAATATTTGTTGTTGTCGACGCCGAGGATGGCGACGTCTTCGGGGATTTTCAGGTCGTGGTAGCGGCAGCCGTCGCAGAGTTGGACGGCCATGCGGTCCATGGCCATGAAGGCTCCGAAGGGTTTTTCAATTTGTGTCAGGAAATGGAAGGCGCTGAAGGGGGAGGAGTCGTGCAGACCCGGGAGCGGGTCGGTGTGAACGCAATCCATGCACTTGTTTTCGCTCCAGACCCACCACCAGGCGGCAAGGTTGTTATGCTGGCAGTACGTCCGCACGCCCTGCCAGCGGTCGATTTCAAAATTCCAGTTCATGCCGGAGACATAGAGGATTTTTTTCAGGCCCTTTTCATGGAGATAGCGGGCGCCCATATTCCCGATGGCGCCGGGGGTCGAGCTTAACTGCGGGAAGGGGGAGTCGGGAAGCAGGCCGGAGAGGTCAATCACCGGGCCGCCCCATTCCTGAAGTTGTTCCATGCGCTTGTGGTCGGTGATGTTGGCAATCACGCCCCGTAAATTTGGGGAGCGGAGGAGTGTTTTCAGGAGGTATTCCTGATGGCCCGCGTCGCGAAGCACCCACTGGGGCCGTTCGTTCCGGAATTGATTGACGCCTTTCAGGATTTGGGCATCGTAACCGGCGGGATTGAATCCGACCAGACCAATATCTTCCCATTGGCCATGGATGGATTCATACAATTTCAGGGCTTCAGGATGGGTTTCAATATGCATAATCTCCAAGGATAGATCATTCCTATTTGAAAGGGAAGATGTTTTTTCGGTGGAGGTCGATAAGACAATGACTTTGACATCGATAGGATTTCATACTATTGGGACTTTCTGAGACTTCACGAAAGATTAATTATGAGCAAACCACAAAGTGATATGACCTTGTTGATTACCGGTAACGATCCGGAGTTGTTTGCGTGGTTTGTTGAGGATTCTCTTGCGGAAAAAGACGGCCAGGGGGGATATATTTTTCAAAAAGGTGAAACCAATGTCCGTTTTTATGGCGGGGAATCTCTCCCGGAGGATATCCCGGTTAACACGTTGGACGGTTGTTTTTGTCTGGTGCGTTTTGTGGACTATCTGGGTATGCAGGAGCTCTCACAGCAGTTAAAAGTCCTGGCGGACGCGGTTCAAATCCCCATTCATTTTCTGATTTACCGCAAGGCGAATGAGCAGGACTTCAAAATGAGCTGTCCGTTTTGCGGTCAAAAGCTTTGGGTCCGCGACGCGGATTTGGACAAGCGTGGCCGTTGTCCGAGCTGTAAAAAGGGGTTTACGTTGCCGAAACAGGAGGATCAGGTGATACAATTGCTTGGGCTCAGGCAGGATGCGCCGGTATATCGGTTAATGCATGAGGATGCGTCCTCGCTGGCCGCCGCCGTGCGATTGTTCACAAAGCGCAAGCAGGAACGGGACGTGTTATTGTCCACGAAACAGGTGTTTCGGGAAAACGCGGACACAATGGTGCTCCGGGTGGACTGAGGTCTACTTCGAGAGCTTTTTGCGGGTCCATTCGGGGACGGAGAGTCCGAGATCCTGCAGGATTTTCTGCAGATCGTTCCAGGCGGCGCGTTTCCCGGCGGCATTGTTGACGAGATACGAGGGCGCGTAGGTTGCGATCATGCGGCCGGCGGGACTGGTCTGCCATTTACCGCGGACGAGGTTCAGGCCCATGTTCAGGGTGCAAAACAGCTCATTGGCCTTTTCCCCCATGCAGAGAATGCGGCAGGCTTTGTCCGTGCAGTCCGTGATGTCGGTGACCGGTTCGGGGTTGTCGGGGAGGGGATATCCGATGGCGTACAGCATGGATTGCAGCAGTTCCCGGTATTCGGGCTGCTTCAGTTCGCCGGCTTCGAGAACCAGTAACAGGGTGGTTTGATCCGGTGAATGGTTTTCCAGACATTCCGGCAGTCGATCCAGGTGGAGCATGACCAACCCGGTGTTTTTTGCGGCGGGTGGTGCGGGCGCTGCCACAGGGGGGGGCGGTTTGGGATGAGGGGGTGGGGGCGCTGCGGTTTGGGCCTGCATGTCGGGCTTGGCTGCCGGGGCCGGGGCGGGTGCCAGTGTGGCAGAAGGAAGGGGGCCGGCGCAGGGCACGGACCGAATTCCCTGATCCTGCAAGTCCCGGACGAATTGATCCAGGGTGTTCAGAAGAGAGGACAGGGAGGATGAATCGTGAGCGGATGTCGGAGCGGATGTCGGAGCGGATGTCGGAGCGGATGTCATGGTGAGGGTTTTCGAAGGAGTTCCAAATAGTCGCGCATATCGGAGGGGAGCGGGGCTTCCAGGGACAGGAGTTCTTTGTGCTTTGGATGCGCAAAGCGCAAGCGAAAGGCGTGAAGCATTTGCCGGGGCGCGTGGGGCCAGCGTCCGCCAAGCTGGGCAAAGCGGCCGCCGTAAACGGTGTCGCCGAGGACGGGATGGCCGATATGCGCCATATGGACCCGGATCTGGTGTGTGCGTCCGGTTTCGATTCGGATCAGAAAACGCGAGGCGGTACCGGCGGCCAGGCCCTCTTCCAATTCATAACGGGTCAGCGCGGACCGCGCTCCGTCTCCGTTCACCATCTGTCGTTTCCGGTCTTTGGGGTGGCGGCCGATGGGAAGCTCCACCGTGCCACCGGCGTGTTGCGGGATGCCTTTGGTGAGGCACTGGTACTCTTTATGGATTTCGCGCTGTTTGAAAAGTTGCTGAAGGGATTCCAGCGCGGTGTTCGTGCGCGCGAAGATGATGAGCCCGCTGGTGTCGGCATCCAGGCGGTGAACCAGACCGGGGCGCATGGGGTCGTCGCCGACATCCGCCAGATCGGGAAAGGCGTGCAGGAGCGCATGCACAAGGGTGCCGGTCCGATGTCCGGGCGCCGGGTGCACCACCAGTCCCGCGGGTTTGTTCACCACGATTATGTCCCCGTCCACATGCAGAAGGTCAAGGGGGATGTTCTCGCCCTCCACTGTGTCGGGTTCCCGGGGCGGCGGAATATCCACTTCCAGGGTTTGACCCGGCCGCAGGCGGTCCGATCCGCTCAGGGGAAGGCCCTGACTTTGAACCCGTTGTTCCTTGAACCATGTTTGGATTTGACTGCGCGAAAATTCTGTAAATTGGTCCGACAACCATTTGTCCGCTCTCGGGTGGGCCGGAAACAGATCCTCCGGCAGGGTGAACGATGAGAGATCTTCTTGATTCATGGTGACTTTTTCATTTCTTTTTTATGATTACAGTGTTTAGTTACGTCAACTGTATCTGTTTCGGTCCTTCGGGTCACGAAAACAGGCTTTAAATTTATGACCTTTTGAACACAACGCTACACGATTATGGATCCAAACGCGAACACCTTGGGGATTTTTACCGAACCCGTAAAGCAAATTGCATGTCCACACTGCAATGCGGAGCTGGATGTCTCGGAGTTTGATGTCTTCGAGGACATTGTCTGTCCGGCCTGTCAACAAACCATCAAGGTGCCGGGGCGGCTGGGAAATTTCATCCTGATTGACGAACTGGGGCGCGGGGCGATGGGGTGTGTTTATTTGGCCCAGGACGAGTCGCTGGGCCGTCTGGTGGCATTGAAAGTCATGCGAAAAGAATACGGCGATGACCCCAAGATGCTGGAAAGCCTGCAGAAAGAGGCCAAGGCGATGGCGACGCTGAACCATCGGAACGTGGTTTCGGTGTATTCATTCGGCCGCGAAAAAGGGCAGCCGTTTTTTGTGATGGAGCTTCTTCAGGGGGAGCGGTTGGATGCGATGATGGCGGACGGGGGGATTGTGAACGAGGTGCGGCTTTTGGAAATCGCGCTGGATGTTGCGGGCGGACTGGAGGCGGCGGGCAGTGCCGGCTTGACGCACGGAGACATCAAGCCCGCGAATATTCTGATGAATGACAAGGGGGTCGCCAAGGTGGTGGATTTCGGTCTGGCCCGTTTTATGGATCCAGACGCGGAAATCGAGATTTGGGGCACGCCGTATTACATCGCGCCGGAGAAAGCGCGGAAGAAAGGGGAGGACAGCCGCAGTGATCAGTACAGCCTGGGCGCGACAATGTATCATGCTCTGGCGGGTCAACCTCCTTTTAACGGAGACAATCCGACCAAAGTTGTTCTGGCGGCCCTGAAGGAGGAGACGCCGGTGATCACGGACGCCAATCCGGATGTGTGTCCCCGCACGGCGTCGGTGATTCGGCGGATGATGGACAAGTCGCCGAATAAGCGGTATCCGACTTATGCCTCGCTCCGTTCAGATTTGGAACTGGCTTTGTCTGAAGCCCGCGCGGTGGAGGAGGCCCGGCGCCTGGCGGAACAACAGGAACAGGCGGGGAAAAATAAAAAGAAAAACACGCTGCTTCCGATTATGATGTCGGTGGCGACGTTGATTCTGGTCGCGGTGGCGCTGGGAATTTTTATGCAGGGCCGCAGAAGCCGGGCCGCGGGTCAGGTCACGTATCCGGGGCCCTCACGTGCATTGCATGAACCGCTGCTGCGCAATGTGGAGGACCGCAATCTCCGCACGGCTGCGGACGCGCTGAGGCTTAATCAGCTGAATGAGTTTGCCGAGAGTATGGGGTATGCCTCCCGGAATATTCCTGAAATTCATGCCGCGCAGGCCTGGTACAATTTTTTTCTGGCGGGGATGTTGCTTTATGCCCAGCATCCGGATGCGGCCCGTGAACGGTTGGAGGCGGTCGTAAACCAGGATCCGATCCTGTTTGACGGAGGGCGGACCCCCCGCGAAGATCCAAGACTTCTGGCCCGAAAAGCGCTGGGTCAAATCAGTGAGCGGGAATTCAGCCGGGCTCTGCGGAATGTCGAGCCGTATTTTGTTCATCTGGCTGAATTGGCACAGGGATATCAACTGATACTGGACGGGCGTTCAAACGATGCCGCCCGCCATTTCCGCTCTTATGCGGAATACCGTCCCAGCGGCGGGATTGCCTGGCCGTACGTTTTACAGGTTCTGGCCCCGTCGATGCATCTGCCGCGTCCGCAAATTCCCATTCCCGCTTCGGTCCTGTCGCTTTCCGGGTCTCAAGGTGCGGGGGGGGACTCCCTTCCGGAAGCGGCCGCCGAGCAACCCCGGGCCCCCCAACCGAATCCGCTATCGGGTATGGGGGTGCGTGACAATCAGAACCGGCCTCTCTTTCAGGTGGCCCGTGAGGACTCCCGGCAGCGGCTTACCGGCAATTTGCGCGCGCCTTCCTGGAGCACGACTCCAAACGGGGAAATATATTTTCTGGGGTCCGGCGAAGTGGTGACCGAGGCCCGGGGGTTAAATCTTCTGGCGGAACGGCGTTTCACGCTGGCAACGATCCTTGAAATTCCCGCGTCGGTTTCAGGTTCTGAACCGGCGGTGTTGATTCACGGTGGATCTCCGGTCCGCTCCCAGGGGGGCGGACTCCAGTTTCAAGGGTATTTGATTACCCTGGAGAACGGCGCACTTCGGGTTCGAATCGGTGACGGAAATCAACTTGTTGTTGACCGCACCGCCCGTCCCGGAAATTTGACTCCCGGTAAAAAGCAGCTGCTGACACTGTCCTGGGCCGGCTGGAGCCCGGAGGGTCAGGCCTCGATGCGGCTGATTCTGGGGCTGGACGACCAGGAGGTCGGGAACTGGACCCTCCGCGAAAACGAAATGCCGCCCTCGCTGGTGGAACATTTCGTTCTCTTCGGTCGTGCACCCCGGGAGGCCAACCGCTTTGACTTTGGTCAGGAGGGCATCACGGTGCTTCGTTCCTTCATCCTTGACCGGCCGGTCGGGATTACGACATTGTTTGATGAATACCGGGAACGGATTGCCGCCTGGAACCGTTAAGTTCCGATGAGTGCCGGCACTAAAAATTTTTTGATCCGGTCCGATAAATTGGGCCGGGCACACTGCGAGCACTGCGACACGCTGCTGGATGTTTCGGATTTTCATGTGTTTGAGCTGATCGAATGCCCCGAGTGCGGAAAGCCGACCACCGTTCCGGGTCAACTGGGCGATTATATTCTCCTGCATGAACTCGGCCGCGGCGGCATGGGGGCGGTGTTTCTGGCCCGCGACACCCGGCTCGGGCGGAAAGTCGCTCTGAAAATTCTGAACTCGGTCTACGGGCAGAATCCTGAATTTATCGACGCGCTGCTTCAGGAGGCCAAAGCGACCGCGGCGTTAAACCATCAGAATATTGTTCATATTTTCAGTTTCGGCCAGGTGTATCAACAGCCGTATTTTGTCATGGAGCTGGTGGATGGCATTCGTCTGGACCAGTGCATCGGCGTGAAACTGGAACCGGACGAGGCGGGCTGGCTGGAACTCATGGCGCAGGTGGTGGACGGATTGGCGAACGCCCAGACGCACGGCCTGATTCACGGGGATGTGAAACCGGCGAACATGCTGATGGACGAACGGGGCGTTGTGAAAATTTCAGACTTCGGCATCGCCCGCTTCGGCGAGTCCGGGCCCTCAGACACGATTTTCGGAACCCCCATGTATATAGCGCCGGAAAAGGCGAGGGGCAAAGCGTATGATCACCGCTCCGACCAGTACAGTCTCGGCACAAGTTTTTGGCATTTGGTCACCGGCCGTCCCCCATTTGTGGGAAAAACCTCACGGGCGGTGGTTTTCAACCGGTTTGAAAAACCGCCGCCGGACTTGCGTGAAGTGATGCCGAATCTTTCGGATTCGTTTGCGGCGTTGATTCTGAAAATGATGGCCTTGAATCCGGAGGAACGGTTTGAGGATTTTTTCGCGCTCAAATCCGAAATCGTGAGACTTCAGACCGCCGGGTTTTCCGAGGCGTTCGCACAGGAAACGCTTCAGGATCAATCGCTGAAGGAGGTGGAGACCCAGCCGGTTTTGACGGTTTTGGACAATACCGACGTGCAAACGCCCCCCTCACAACCCGACCGCCGGGATAAAATGCTCTTGGGACTACTCTGGGGAGGCGTTGCCGCGGGGTTTTCCGTCATTCTCTGGATGCTTCTGCGTTGACGCAGCGGTCACGGCAACACGTCTTTTTTGCGTTGTAAACGCCAAACCGACACCTCTCCAACTTGGAGTATGTTTTTCCGAAGCCAGTCTTCGGTTGAAAGCATGTCAAAAAACGTTTTGGCCACCGGACGGCCGGGTTCGCTCAGCCACACTTCTCCGCCGGGTGCCAGCAGGCGGTTGAAGGATTCGAGCAGAGGCAGAAAATTCCGCTCCTCATAGGCCACATCAGCGGCCAGAATCCAGGAGACACGCAAAGCATCCGGCGGGTTCCGCCAATCGATCAGCTGGGTGGCGGGTGAATCAATGCCGGCGCATTGAGCGTTCCAGGCGGCGAGGGTAAGAGCCTCCGGCATATAATCCGACCAGATGCCTCGGGATCCCCGGCGGCATGCCGCCAGGCCCGGCAGTCCCGGCCCGCATCCCAGCTCCAGCCAAGGGCCTTCCGGCCGGGAATCCACGGTCAGAACCGCCTCCGCTAAAACCCGGGCCGAAGGCCAGAGCTCCGCCCAGTAAGGGAGCCGCTCATCGAGGACGTCCGGATGATCCGGGGCTTTCTCGGCAAGTGCCTCAAGCAGGCGGTCCGGATGCTTTGCGGTCCAAAGCGCGAACGACTCGGAACCGACCCGGACCGTGGTGGAGATCATTTCACATGGGAAATCGGGTGTGGACATGAGCCTTTGTTTATCGGCTCACACCCAGTTGGATCAAGCTCTACTTTGCAGACACCCGGTAAAACTGTAATTTTGGAATAGGTTATGCTTTATTTTCCAGACCATGACCACGCACGATTCCGGGAGCACGTCCGGTCCAGAAAAAAAACTGAGTTTAAAATATCGTTTATCGCAGCTAAACGAGAAAAAATTCGCATTGGATGACGAGTCGTCTGATGCGGACAAAACAATGCAAATTGTTCTGCCTGAAGAGGATGAGTCTAATCAGACGATGCAGATTGATGAGGGGGATATACAAATTCACCCCGATTATCGTTCGGGGCATCCCGGGCCAGGTAAACCGGATGAATCCCCTGAACATGAAGCGGAACGGACGATGCGCCTTTCAGATCTTTCTCAGGAAGAAGAGTCGGACCGCACCATGTTGATCAATTTTGAAAAGGACGGAACCCTGGAAGAGGCGGCGTCTGACCGGACAATGAAAATCAAATGTGATCGGGATGAGATCAGTGAAGAAGAGGCTTCTGACCGGACGATGATGATTGATTTGGGGAAAAACAAGGGGGGGGGAGAGGATCACCTGGACCGAACAATGATGATTGACCTGGGGAAAAGCGGGGCGGGGGAAGGAGCGGAATATGACCGGACGATGATGATTGATTTGGACCGTGACCGTGATGCCCTGCCGGAGGGCACAGACCGGACCATGCTGATTCACATGAACCGGCAAGCGGATGAGGAGCCGGAGATCGAAGCTCGTGTGCACCCCCCCTCCGAGTCAAAAACCGCGCGGTACGCGAAAGTGGTTCGTCCGGGAGAGTCAAAGTCCCGCACGTCATCGCTGCCTCTGAGCATGAGCAAAGCCGACGAATCCCGCCACACACCCATGGGGGATCCCCGCAAGCGGAGCAGCGTCAAGCGAACCCTTTCGGGGGGATCATCCCCTATGGAAGAAATGCGGAATGAGAATCCACTTTGGGCCTGGACCCGGGCTGTGCATCCAACCCGGGGAGGACTGGCGGCACTGCTCTGTTTTCCCGTCTCCGGCTTGGCCTTCGTGAATATCGCGTTTTCCTGGATGATTCCCGATCATCCGGGGCCCTTGCCGATTGTGGGTTCGGACGCTTTTGTCAGCCAATATTTGGTGCCTGATTTGGCCACAGGCTTCCTCTTATGGTTTATTATGGCGATGCTCGCTCAAATTCTGTATTCCGGCGCGGGAGGTCGGCCGCCTTTATTGTGGACGTTGAAGATCATGGTGTTCGCCCTGCTGCCGTTCGCGTTGGTTCGGCTGGGCTGGATGGGGGTGCATGTGCTGATGAACGGACCGGAGTCGTTTCTGCGGGGATACCGCCCCCCCTGGGCGAGCGGTGTCACCCCCGTGCTCTATTTTCTGACGGGGGCACTGACCGTGTTCATGCTCTCAAAAGCCGCCTCCAGTGTGCATTGTCAGGCGCACGAAAAGAGGGCGCTGTTTTCCTTCTCATTGATTCCGATATTGTTTTTGACCGGACACATTGCCTTTATGCAGATACAGGGCTGGCGTTTTGAACAGCGCATCGGTCCCGCCTGGCGTCGGGCGGAATCGGCCTGGTCCGAGTCCCGTTCCCGTGAGGCCTTGCCGCTTTTAGAGGAGGTTTTGGATTATCCGCGGATTCTGACTCCGTCTCAAAAAGCCCGGTTTTACCAGATGCGCGGTGAGCTGCGGTTACAGGAGGGGCTGGTCCTGAAGGCCCGCGAGGATTTTATCCGTACGGTGCAGTTGCTGCCGCCCTCCCATGCGGAAAACCGAATGGCCCGCGCCGCGAATCTCCTGGCGCTGGACCGGGTGGATTTGGCCCGGGTTCAGCTGCAGATTGCGGAGGAAATGCGGCCCGCTTCGGCCAATGTCCACCGCTGGCTGGCCCGTTTGGCTCTCGGTGACTTTGACCCCGAATTGAAAAACCCGGCACTTGCGATTGATTATGCCCGCCAGGCGGTCGCCCTCGAGCCGAGCGCCCCGAATAAAGCGCTGTTGGAACGGACTGAGCGGGCCCTAAGCCCGCTCTGACGGATCGGTCGATGACACCAGCGGCAGTCCGATTTCAAACGCGGCCCCTTTTCCGGGTTCTGAATGAACCTGAATATAGCCTCCGGCCTGCCGAACGAGGCCGTAAACGGTGGCAAGCCCCATTCCCGTTCCGTTGTCCCGGGATTTTGTGGTGAAAAATGGATCGAATATTTTGGACTGCAGGTCCGGGTCCATCCCCGGTCCGTTGTCTTTGACATGCAAGCGGGCGTAAACGCCGCCGGGGCAGTCCGGGATAGTATGCGCCGCCAGAAAAAACGTGTCGGTGCGGATTTCGATGGTTCCCGGACCCGCCAGCGCGTCCCGCGCGTTGATGCAGAGGTTCATCAGGATCTGGTCCACACAGGTTGGATCAATTTTTACGGGAAGAGGTGTTTCCGAAGGATTCCACAGGAGGCGGATATCTTTTTCAAACAGATTGTTGAGGAGGCCCCGCAAATCATTGATGACATCATTCAGGTCCACCACAACCGGGCAAAGATCCTGTTTACGGGAAAACGCCAGCAGTTGCCGGGTGATTTTAACGGAGCGGGTTGCGGCGCTGTGAATATGGTTCAGTTCCTCCATTTCGGGAGAATCGGGCGGCATTTTCATTTTCATCAGTTCGCAGCCGCCCAGAATAACCCCCAGCATGTTGTTATAATCGTGGGCGACGCCGCCGGCCAGCCGACCGACCGCGTCGAGCTTGTGGGCGTGGAACAGCTCCGCCTGCAGGGCCAGCTGTTCTTTTCTGGCGTCTTTCATGGCCTGAATGTCCTCATGAAATCCGATAAACCGGTTTTCCTCCAGACGCCTTGCACAAATCCGGACCCAAAACCGCTCGCCCGACTTCTTTTTCAATTGCATTTCCGCGTCCATGAATCCCTCCTCCAGCAAGGACGCGAACTGTTTTCCCGCCAGTCTCTGAAAATCATCCGCCACCAGGGTCGACACGGGTTGACCCATCAGTTCCCGCTCGGAGTATCCCGTCATTTCGCAGGCCATGGGATTCAGTTCCTGATAGAGCCCCAGCTCATTGACAATAAAGACACCGAACGGAGCGTGATCAATATAACTCCTCCATTTTTGTTCACTGTCCCGAAGTTGAGCGTTGGCATCTCTGAGCGAGGCGACGGCCTGATCCACTTTCGACCGCAACAGGGCGTTAAACACCACAAAGGTAGATAAACTCACAGCCAACAGCAACATAAGACCCGACATCCAGGTGGGGATCACATTGCGGGAGTCAGATTTCATCCAGCGGGCCAGAACCTGGAAGTAGGGTGAATTTGCCCGGTTTTGCCAGTCACGGATGTTCCGGTCGATCGCGCCCAGCACATCCGCGTTTTCCCCGCGGTTGGCCACAAAATACAAAGCGACCGGATTAAGAATTACCGGGGTTTTCCGCAGGCCGTGCCGGTTGTACACCATGTCGCCGAAAAATTGATTGGCGACGACAGCATCCGCCTGATTGGCCACAACCATGCGGAAAGCCTCGTCAAACGAGTCCGCGGGTACCAGCGTGAAGGATAATTCCAGACCTTCCGCCAGCCGCTGAAGCACATTCGCCTGAACCGAGTCTTTCAACACCGCAACACGCAGCCCGTTCAAGTCGCCCAACCCTTCAATCCGAAACCGTCGGCGCGCATAGACCTGAGACCAGGAGGTGATTACAAACTCGGAATGGAAATCCATTATTCGGGCCCGGGCGGCGGTATGGGCAACGTCCGGCATGAGATCCAGCTCATTGTTTTGCAGTTTTTGCAACCCCTCCGCCCAGGTGACCGGCACATAGTCTAATTCCCATCCCTCAACCTCCGCAATCGCATCAAGAAGTTCCAGAAAAATACCGGACGCATTGCCTTCGGGGGTCATAAACACTTTCGGCGGATTGTCATAAACCCCTACGCGAAGGGTCCGCGCGGACACCGGCACACCCATCCAAACGGCTGACATCAAAAACAACGCGAACTTTCGCAAAAGGGTCCTGCTCCTCCGCGGGACGTCTCCCCCTCCTCCATGCTTTCGATGGTGATTCATGATTGACGACAGTTTACCGGGTTTCCTATACAATATACAAGGTAATAATTTTTACGCCTTTGGATAAATCTTGGCGCGATCTGTTTTTTTCATTGCAAGTTTTGACGGTCCATGGAATTGTGTTCAAGTGCAGATGCCGTTTCTGCATGAATGTTCACCCCTCTGAATAGGTTAACTATAATGAAAAAATTCTCCCGCGTTCCCGCAGGTCTCTTTAGTCTGCTGTCTTTGTCGCTTGCACGTGTCCCGGCGGAAATCCCGCCCGCCGGCGTCCCCTGGACGCTTCCCGACGTGGCCACTGCGCTTCATCCCGGCGCGGAGACCGCCCCGGCCTCCTCTCCCGTCACCTATCCGGATTCGGATGGATTCGCCGCCCGCCGGAGAATCGTGCTGGAGGGCGTCGCCGACAACAATCTCAACAGCTGGCGGCGGGGATACTTCACCGGGGGCGATCCCGGCAAGTACCTTCCCGGACACGCCATGGCCAAGCTGCTCCTGGGACAGAACGATCCCGATATTGTCCGTCTCTATAACGACAACCGCTCCGTCCGCGAACATTATCACTTCGCGGCGATGAACTGGGGGCGCTTTCTGCCAATTTTCGGCCCCCATATTCTTACCCCGGAGAAACAGGCCGAACTGGCGGAACGCGCCGCGGGCTACACCGCCTATCATTCGGGCGGAGGCACGGAAAATCACGTCACCCAATGGCGGACCCAACTCCCGGTTCTGCCCCATTATTTGGAGGGAAACGGTTCGATCGGCCGGCGCTCCAAAGAGGATGTCCTCAATACCGGAAAAGAATGGCTTCGCACTTATGTCCGGGGCATTTATCAGGGGGGCAACGGTGAATGGGACTCCAGTACCTACCTCATTTTCACCATGAACGGACTGCTGAACATCTATGATTTCGCCAAGGATGAAGAGGTCCGCCTTATCGCCAAAGCCGGTCTGGACTGGTTCACCACCGCCTATGCGCTCAAATACCGCGACGGGCTGTTCACCGCGCCCCTGCAGCGCGGGTTCGTCGACAGTCCCCACGGGTCCGAAACGGATCAGACCGGCTATCTCTGGTTCGGGTCCAACGCGGACCTTACCCCGGCGGACACCCGGGGATTCCGCTATACGGTCCACGCGGCATCTTCGGCCTACCGCCCCAATGAAACGCTTGTGAATCTGGCCCGCAAAGATCTGCCCGGCCTGCCCGTGACCTTCCACAACACCAAACCCAACTACTGGGGAACCACCGGCAGTCCGCGGCCCTCCGTGCATCACGAAACCTTTTACATCAGTCAGACGTTCTCGTTAGGCAGTCTGTGGAACGGACAGGGCAGCCAGCTCAGCCGCATGGGGCTGGTGGTGGATTCACCCGAAGGCGGCGTGGGTTTCAGCGGCGGCCATCCACGCTCCAGCGATCACAACGGAAACAAGACCGGCATCGGTTTCGCCAGCGGCACCTCCCGCTATACTCAGACGATGCAGGCCGACAATACGCTCATCAGCCTCAGTCTGTCGCCGGAGGATGAGGAACACGATTACGCGTATTTCCGGATTCCCAATGACAGCACGCTGGAGCCGGTGACGGCCGGCGGCCACACCTGGTGGACCCGCCGGATTGAAAACACGCTGGTCGCTGTCCTTCCGATCAGCGAAGGCGAACCGGAAATCACCACCCACGGCGAAGGCCGCCGCATGGCAACCTTCCTGAAAATTCCCGGACGGAAAGCGGGCTTTGTTCTGCATGTGCTGGAGAATATTGAGGCCGACGGAATCGCGGACGCCCTGGCCGACGCCCGGTTGGACACCTCCGCATTGGAGACGGATCTGGCCCTGAAATTCCAAACCCCGGCCGGACAATCCCTGATGATGCGTTTTATCCCCGCGGAGGAGGGCGACCGTCATGCCGCGAGAGCGCCCCATGCGGAAATCGACGGCGAAGCGGTCACGTTCGGCCAGCGCCCGGTCTACGATGGCCCCTTTGTTCATCAGGCCGACGGCGTGCTGTCGGTCAACGACGGCCGACAGGGGTTTGTCATCGACTTCACCGGGGATCTTCCCGTTTATAAAGAGTGGTCAAACTAACCCCGGGTGATGCTCACCCGCGTACAAGCACGCGGGACTCGTATTATGGGGTAAGGTTGTCCTCTAGCCGCAGGTGATGCTCACCCGCGTGACAAGCACGCGGGACTTGATTGAAAATGGCTTTGTGTCGAGCCCCATGCCCTCGCGGCATGGGTGAGGTTCACCTGTGGCTAGTCGAATTCTCGTAAAGACCACGAGTCCCATGCCCTTGCGGCATGGGTGAGCATCCCCTCCGGCTGTTGTAGATCCTTCAGCTCCCACCCATTCCGGGATGCGCTCTCTTTGGTTCAACGATTGAATATTTGATTGCTTTTCCCTATTAAACCTATCACTATAAAATTAAGATATATTATATTGACTTATCGTGAAGTTTCGATGTATTATGCGTGAAACCTTTCAGGAGAAACCGCATGAAATTATTTTTGACCAAACTCGGCCTACGTTTTCCCATCCCGGTGATGCTGATCGTGCTGGCGGTCACCGCCGTGTTGACCGTTCAGTTCCCGAAAGTGAACTTTGACAACAACCCGGAAAACATGCTGGAGTACGATGAGCCGGTCCGGGTGATTCATCGCGATGTGAAGGCGCGGTTTGATTTGTACGACTTTGTAGTGGTCGGCATCGTGAACTACGACCATCCCGGCGGGGTGTGGAATCCGGAAACGCTGGCACGGGTTCACACCCTGACGCATGAATTGGTGAGCCTGCACCAAACCGAAGCGGGGCGTCCGGCGGTGACACGGAACGGGGACTCGTTCACGCCGGAACTGAATCCGACCGGATGGTGGGCGAATGTGTTGGCCGCCGCGTTCCGTCAGGACGGGGAACGACTGTTCACAGAGGAGGGGGAATCGGGCTTAATTACGCGCGAGATCCTCGCGCCCAGCGTGGTGGACACCATCCGTCAGTTGGAAATGGGCGCGCTGGACATCCGGTTCCTGATGGAGGAGCCGCCCGCGACGCAGGAGGAGGCGGACGCGCTGTTTCATGAGGCCTGGAACAATCCGCTCTACCGCGACACCCTGCTTTCCGAAGATCGGAATGCGCTGGGGGTGTATCTTCCGATCCTCGGAAAAGAGTTTTCATACAATATTTCCAAGCTGGTGGAGGCACTCACGGCGGATTGGCCGGAGGAGGATGTCATATATATTACCGGACTGCCGGTCGCGGAGGACACCTTTGGTCACGAAATGCTGATTCAGATGGCCACCTCGGCGCCCATGGCGGGTTTGATGATCTTTTTGCTGCTGCTGTTTTTTTTCCGGCGGCTTTCCCTGATCATCGCGCCGATGATCATCGCGGTTGTTTCGGTGCTGACCACTATGGGCCTGCTGATCGGCATGGGCTTTGATGTTCACATCATGAGTTCCATGATCGCGATTTTCCTCATGCCCATCGCGGTGGCCGACTCGGTGCACATTCTCAGCGAATTTTTCGACACCTATCCGAAATATAAAGACAAGGTGAAGACCCTCGAACACATCATGAGCCATCTGTTCATGCCGATGCTGTTCACCAGTCTCACCACCATCGCGGGCTTCGCCTCGCTGGCGCTGACCCCGATTCCTCCGGTGCGGGTGTTCGGATTGTTCGTCGCCTTCGGGGTGGCCATGGCCTGGGTGCTGTCGGTGATGCTGGTTCCCGCCTACATCATGGTGTTTGTGACCAAAAAATCCCTGGACCGCCTGGAAACGCCCAAGGTTGTCACCGAAGAGGAAAAAGGCGGCGTGCTGGACCGTTTCCTGACGGGTGTGGGCGGCATTGCGGTGAAGCGCGGCAAAACCGTTGTCGGCCTGGTCGCCGCGCTTGCGGTCATCGCCGCGTGGGGAATCAGTCTGATTGAAGTGAACGACAACCCGGTGCTTTGGTTCACGCCAAACCATCGGATCCGCGAGGCGGACCGGGTTTTAAATCATCACTTCGGCGGAACGTATCCCGCCTATCTTCAGTATCGCGCCGCCGGCGGGGACGGCGCGGTGCGGCTGCCGGAGAGCGCGCCGGAAGCATTGCGGACTCTCGCCGCGCGGGGCGCGTCCTGGGAGGACCTCGAGGCCGCCGCCCGGGAATCCGACACCGAACGGCTGCCGGACACGGACGCCTTGATCGACGAAGTGCTCTATATGGATCCGGACGGTCTGGTGTGGACGGATCTTCCGGAAGCGGTGCGGGGGCATTTGGCGCAAGAGGCGGACGTGTTGTCCGGCCTGGAGGGCGAAGCGCTTCAAGATCAGGTCTTAAATCAATTGGAATCCCTTGGCGGCGAACGCTGGGAGGAGACCGTTCGCACGGCCAGAGTAAATGCCGAGGCCCCCGCCTTCCGCCAGCCGGCGGTGTTGCGCTGGATTGCGGACCTTCAGGCGCACATCGCCGAAAGTGAGCGCATCGGCAAATCCACCTCGGTGGTGGACGCGCTGAAG
The DNA here is from genome assembly GCA_020831625.1 of Verrucomicrobiota bacterium. GTDB lineage: Bacteria > Verrucomicrobiota > Kiritimatiellia > SS1-B-03-39 > UBA6053 > PXAS01. The sequence continues at coordinate 38,440 of JAFIGD010000012.1, forward strand.
AAAGCGCATCTGGAACTCAACCGGACCGGAAGTCCGGAGGATGAGGCGGTGTTTTACACGGTTCCGGACAACGCCTCGGCGACCGCGCAGGTGTTTCTGCAGCTTGAAGGCATGAAAAAGCGGGACAGTCTGTTTCATCTGGTCACCCGCGACTATAATGAATCCATTCTTTGGCTGCAGCTCACCAGCGGCGACAACCTGAATATGCAGCGGGCCAAAGCGGAAATTGACGGATGGATCGACGCGAATCCGCCGCCGATCCCGATGGAGTTCGAGTGGGCCGGTCTCACCTATCTGAACGTCGTCTGGCAGCAGCGTATGGTCGGCGGCATGCTGAGCGCGCTGCTCAGCAGTTTCGTGGTGGTGCTGCTGATGATGACCTTCCTGTTCCGGGACTGGAAATTCGGTTTGCTTTCCATGGTGCCGCTCTCGCTGACCATCGGACTGACCTACGGCATCATCGGCCTGGTGGGAAAAGCCTACGACATGCCGGTGGCGGTGCTGTCCTCGCTGACGCTTGGCTTGAGTGTCGACTTCGCGATCCACTTCCTGCAGCGGTCCCGTGAACTGGTGCGCGAAAAAGGAAGCTGGTCCGCCGCCTGGCCGCTGATGTTCCGCGAGCCCGCCCGGGCGATCAGCCGCAACGCGATTATCATCGCCATCGGTTTCACGCCGCTGCTGTTCGCGCCGCTGGTGCCGTACCGCACCGTCGGTTTCTTTCTGGCCACCATCATGTTCGTGTCCTGGGTGGCGACCCTGTTCATCCTCGCATCGCTGATCACCCTCTTCCAAAAGAAACTGTTCACTCCATAAGGAACCCCTCCAATGAAAAAATATGTATCTCTTCTTCTTTTCCCGCTGTTGCTCTCCCCGCTCTTCGCCGACGCGCCGGACGTGATGGCGATCATTCTCAAGGCGGAACAGGCCGCGTATTTTGCCGGCAAGGACGGGATCGCCGATGTCAACATGGTTATTCACGATGCCGGCGGGTCCACCCGCGAACGCGAATTCCGCATTCTCCGCTGGAATGGTGAGAACGGTCAGCAGAAATTCTACGTGTACTTCAACCGTCCCGCCGACGTGCGCGCCATGGCCTATCTGGTCTGGAAACACGGCGAAGGGCGTGACGACGACCGCTGGCTCTGGCTTCCTTCGATCGGGCGCGTGAACCGCATTGCCCCCGGAGACAAGCGCACCGCCTTTGTGGGTTCGGATTTTGTTTATGAGGATGTGTCCGGCCGCAGCCCGTTTGAAGATGAGCACGAGCTTCTGGAAACCACGGATACCGCCTACCACATCCGCAGCACACCGAAGAATCCGGGTTCGGTTGAATTCGCATTCTATGAGGTGTGGATCGACCGCGAGACCCATCTGCCGCTGAAAGCTGAATACACTGACCGCCGCGGCACGGTGTACCGCCGCGTCACCGCCGACACGGTTGAAGTGATTCAGGGCTATCCCACGGTGATGGTCTCCACGGTGGAGGACCTCAGCCGGAACAGCAAAACCGTGAACACCTTCACAAACGTTCAGTACGATGTCGGGCTGAATGAGAATATTTTCTCGGAGCGCTTTCTTCGCCGTCCGCCCCGTGAAGCCACACGTTAAATTTAAATGGAGGTACTCCGAATGAAACGATTTCTTCCCCTGTTTTTCAGCATGGTCGCGCTGCTTCCGCTGCGCGCGCAGATCGACGGTTTTATCGAGGCGCGTCTGGGCGGCCGCACGCAGAGCGATCCGGGTCAGGATTCCGCCTCCATCCGCGAGGTGCGCTGGCAAATCGAATATAAGGAGTTTTTCGGGCCGGTGGATATCGAGATCAAAGCGGATCTGGTCTACGATGATCTGGACGGTAACCGGACGGATGTCGATTTGGACAACGGAACCGGCTGGTTTGATTTGCGCTCCGCGTCATTCGCCTTCCGGCCATCGGACTGGACGGATGTGAAAATCGGGCGGCAGGTCTTCACCTGGGGCACCGGGGATCTCCTGTTCATCAACGACCTGTTCCCGAAAGACTGGCAGTCCTTTTTCAACGGGCGCGATGTGGAATACCTCAAAGCCCCCTCGGACGCGGTCTGGGTGGCGAATTATGTGGGCGACTGGACGCTGGATTTCATTTGGATGCCCCGCTTTGATGCGGACCGGTATTTGGACGGGGACGGCATTTCCTTCGGCAACCGGATGTTCACACCGGACAACCCGATGCCCGCCGATGTGCCGACAGGCTCCGAAGTGAATTTCAGGCTGTCCCGGTATGTGGGGTCGATGGAGATCGCCGGATATGTGTACGACGGCTATTGGAAATCGCCCGGCGGCTTTTCCATGGACGGGCGGGCGCAGTTCCCGCGGCTGAGTGTGTACGGCGCCTCCGCGCAGGCTCCCGGCTTTGGCGGTCTGGTGAATGCGGAACTTGGTTATTACGATTCCCGGGACGACCGAAACGGAACCGATCCCATGACGCCCAACAGCGAGGTCCGCGCGCTGGTCGGATACACCCGCGAACTTAAAACCGATTTTACATTGGGGGTGCAGGGATATGTCGAATGGATGCAGGATTATGATGCCTACCGCGACACGCTTCCCGAAGGCATGAGCGGGCGGGACGACGTGCGGCAGGTCACCACGCTCCGGCTGACCCGGATGCTGATGAATCAAAATCTGACGGTGTCCGGATTTCTATTCGCCTCCCCCACCGACGAGGACGGCTTTCTGCGCGCCAGCGTGGAGTACAAATGGTCCGACACCCTCACCACCACTCTGGGCGTGAACGGATTTTTCGGAAACGAACCCGACACCTTTTTCGGCCAGCTTGAAGACAACAGCAACGTATACATCGCCATTCGGCGGTGGATGTAGGGAGAGGTGAGTGGGCCGCACCGCGCCGCCGATGGGAATCTGAATTTGATGAGATGAGACCTGGCGGCGGCGTTGATGGGGTGGTGCGTTCCTGCGGTATTGGGAGTTCCAACACAACATCATCCTAATCCTAATCTTAATCTTAATCTTAATCTTAATCGTAATCGTAATCTTAATCGTAACAATTCCGAACCCGAACCCGATTTCCTCACACCTCTTTCCATCCTCCAACCTCCACCCCCAGGAACATTATGACCATCGAAAACAAAATCCGTATTCTCGCCGGCACCATGGTGCTGATTTCTTTCACGCTCGGCCGGTATGTCAATCCCGCCTGGCTTTGGCTGAGTGTCTTTGTCGGGGTGAATCTCATTCAAAGCGCGTTCACGCATTTCTGTCCGGCGGAAATGATTCTGAAACGCTTTGCTGAAAAGCACTAAATTTTACGTTTTGACTAAACTTTATTTGAGCTGAAGTGTAGTTTGATCTAAATCCGTATGGATGGTTTCATACGGATTTTCAGGATATTTTATTCGATCATTCTACGAAAGCTTGGATTATGAACAGACGTGCCCGCAGTGTCGACCGCTTGAAAATCTGTGGAGTTTTATGGGGGGTCGCGTGCCTTATGCCTGTGTCCTTCGGGGAGGATTTGTTTGTTTTCGGTTCGCCGACGGCGATTCTGGCGGGTCAGGAACTGGCCCCGGATTTGGCCACGAGGCCGCTGAGCGAGCGGTTCGGGGCGACCGAAGGGGTTCCGGAGGGGGTGGCGCCGTGGCGTTTGGCGGGGGTGCGGCAGGACCGGGTGATTCTGCGGTACAGCAACGGGGAACCCCCGGAAATTCTGGAGCGGGCGCTGATTGCCAATCTGACCCCGGCGAATCTGAACGAGGTCTTTCTGCGCCGGGTGACGGGGATGAGCGACAATCCGAATTTGAGTCTGCTGACGCTGTATACCGAGGACGTGGCGCTGGCGGAGCTGGTGGAAGGGTATTCATTTGCGATGGATGTGGACGCGGCGGTTTATGCGGTGGACACCCGCGGCCGGGTCACGGAGGAGACCTTTGCCGGGGAAGCGGTGGTTTCTTCTCCGGTGGAGTATTCCGTGGAGAATCTGGTTTTGCAGGATGATGACGAGGCGCGGTTTGAGATTTTTTCGGCGGCCTGGTCTTTTCAGCCGACGGTGGAGATCGATTTCACGATTGTCGGTCATGCGTTGACCCGTTTTGAGGTTTCGGCGCGGGGGCCGTTGTCGGTGGAGTATGATCTGGGCATTGAAATTCACGGGGGAGTGCGGGAGTGGGGGGGGCGGAGGCATGTGGTGCCCGGAACCGTGGGAGGATCGCTGGCCTATCTGGGGATGCTGGGAGAGATTCCGCTGTGGGCGGCGCAGCGGAGCCGGCTGGAGGCGGAGTCGCGGCATTTACGGAACTACACTACTACGGTGCGGGGCGGGATGGCCGAGGAATTGGAGATCAACTGGTCGGCCCGGTATCAGCCGGAGGAAAATCTGAACGTGTTCTGGCAGCGCACGTTTGTGCCCGGCGGGCCGCAGCGTTCGCCGAATATCGAGTTTACGGTGACCGAGGGACACCGCATCGGGCGGGCGCGGGGGTATCTATATTTGCATCCCCGTTTTGAGGTCGAGGTGGTCGGCGTCGGCAGGGTGAAAGTGGATCCGCGTCCTGAACTCAACTTCCGCAATTATCCCTCCACCGAGATGATCAACAAGGATGAACCGGTCAAGGAGTTGGAGGCACGCCTGGCCTTGTATGGGCGAATGGAACTGGTAAAGGGGACGGACGACTGGCATCTGAACTGGCTGGCGCCTTATGAAATGACGTTTCTGCCGCTGGCAGATCCGGCGGATGCGGCGGGGGCCCTGCAGTGGCACCGGCAACCGACTCACGCCGGCGTGGTGGCGGGCCATCCCCTTGTCCTGAATGCCCATGCCACCGCCGGAGGGACGGAGACGAATTATCAATGGTACAAGGATGGTGCCCCTTTGCCGGGACAAAACCGGTCCCGTCTGGTGATTCCGGAGGCGCAACCTTCCGATGCCGGGGAATACAGGGTGCAGGTGAGTTCGGGCTCGGCCGCGGCGATGTCCGGTCCGGCGGTGGTGAAAATTTCTCCTTTTCTGCCAGGGGATCCGGCGGCCAATGCCCCGGAGGGCTTTGTCTATATTCCGGCGGGGACGTTTCAGTTCGGTTCGGACCAGGAATCGTTTCCCTATCAGTTTCTTTATGCGATCAAGGGGTCGAGTATCTACCGGCCCTTCTATGTGTACGGAACGATGGCGGATATTGATCATGATTTTTGGGAGGAGCATTATCAAAATGCCGACTGGGAAACCCTGGAATGGTCTTATTTTGATTTGGCCCAGAATTATGTCGATGGCCGGAACGTGGAAAAAATCAGTGCGGAAATGAAAGTGAACCGGAACCTGTTGATTTCTCCGATGTATGTTTCGAGCACGGCGATGACCTATGCCGAATATCTTGAAATCAGGGATTGGGGGTGGGAGAATGGCTATGCTTTCGGTCCGTTCAGTCAATTGTTTCCGCCGGGACCGGGGTCACCTGACAGCCGCTGGCCGGGAGCGGGGGCATCGCCTACAACCAATGAGAACCATCCGGTTACCCAGGTGGCCTGGTACACGGCGGTGAAAATCGCCAATGCCCGGAGTGAGATGGAGGGCCGGGAACCGGTGTATTACATCCGTCGCGAGGGCGGTCCGAAAGAGGTTTGGCGGACCGGAGATTACGTGAAACGAAGCACGGACGGCGATATCATCATCACCGATTTCAGCAAAAACGGGTATCGGCTCCCCAACTATGCCGAGCACAAGTATATGAACGCGGCCAACACGACGACGGATTTCTGGGCCGGCAATATGTCCTGGGGGCCGGAATATTTTGGCGACGGGAATCTTTGGGAATCGGAAGCGGAGAAAGTCGATCCGGTGCTCAATGAGATGACCAATTATCCGGCCTCCTGGATCGAAAATGAGGAGGTCGGTCCCATGACGGTGGAGGTCGACGGACGCCGGGTGAATCCTTTCGGTCTGTATCTGACTTCCGGAAATATCCGCGAGTGGGTGAATGACGCGGTCAATGTGGACTGGCGGCGGTGGGAGCCGGACACCGATATCAATCCGTTGGTGCGGGATAATTTCCTGACCTATACTTTTCACTACGATCCCGCTCAGAACAGTTTTAACGAGAGAAACCACACAACGCCCCACCGGATGCTGGCCAATCAGGGCATGTCGCCCTGGTCGCCGTTTTTCCGGTCCAGGATGGGTGAGCGGGCCCATTTGGGCAGTGCCCAGCCGGGATACGGCTTCCGTCTGGTCCTGAACATCCCCCGAGACTGAATTTTTAAGATTTAAACCGGACTATTCTGATGCGTAAACCCATTTCCATTCTGATGTTTCTGACGCTGGCCCTGGCCGCGCTGCTTTTTTTTATCACCGGAGACCCGGCATCGGCACCGGGTCCCGGAGAGTCCGTGACCCTCCCGGCGGTCGGACAGTCCGTTGACGCGGATGCGGGTGCCCCGCAGGCTGATGCGGCCGGGCCTGCGGAGCCGCGCGCTGAAGAAGCGGCGGTTGGGCCGGAGGCAGCGGAGAAACCGGCGGAACAGTCGGCTCGCCGTGCCGAAGATCTGATGCCCGGATATATTCAGGCCGTTGGGCGCCGCCGGGCGGAGCTGCCGCTGGTGACCCACCGTCATGCGGATGCGGACCGTCCGCTGCCCGCCCACGCGAAGTGGCCGACTGGCGCGACCCGTTCCGTCTCCTGGAGTGAGCCGGGACCGGACGGGGAAATGCGCCGGGTGACGGTTGTGCAGCCGTCCGATTTGCCGTATCCGGTCCGCGTGGAGGAAATGCTGCATCATGACCCCCGCAATCTGGAGCGCCTGCGGGAGATGCCCGACGCGGTGGAACCCCGGCATGTGGAGCTGCTGGCGGAGGAAATCGCCGACGCGGTGATGGTGCGTTTGGGCGAGGGGAAAACCGAAGCGGATTTGCGGGCCGCCGCTGCGCGGATTGGCGCCGAACCCGCACGGGTGCTGAGTCATCGATTGAGCGCCTACCGGATTCAGTTGCCTGAGATTACCCCGGACGGGGCCCCGGAGGCGGTGCTGGCCCTGGCGGACATCGGGGTGGAAACCGGTTCGCTGCGCACGGTGGAAACCGATTCGATTGTCCGGAAAATGGATTTGGTTCCCAATGATCCGCAGTTTCAGGACGGAACCCTTTGGGGGATGAACAACATCAAGGGCCCCGGGGGCTGGGCGATTCAGAACACCGCCGAGGATGTGATCATCGGCGTGATCGATACCGGGGTGAATTACAACCATCCCGATCTCGGCGACAATATGTGGATCAATCCCAGTCCCGGCAGCTATCCGGGGATCAGCGGAGATATTCACGGAATCAATGCGATTACCATGAGCGGGGATCCGATGGATGATCAGGGGCACGGAACCCATGTCGCGGGGACCGTCGCCGCGGTTGGCAACAACGGAGTCGGCGTTGTCGGGGTGGCCTGGGAGGCACAGATCATGGGATTGAAATTCCTTTCCGCGCAGGGCGGGGGCGCGATTGGGGACGCCATCACCTGTCTGGACTATGCGATCGAAATGGGGGCGCACCTGACCAACAACTCCTGGGGCGGCGGTCCGCCGAATCAAACCCTCTTTGAACTGATTCAGGATGCGCGCGACGCCGACCAGTTATTTATCGCGGCGGCGGGAAACAGCGCCAACAACAACGATATCAGTCCAATCTATCCGGCGACCTATCCGGTGGACAATGTCATCGCGGTTTCCGCGATCAACACGGTGGAGAATTTGGCCAGTTTCTCCACCTTTGGTCCTTCGACGGTCCTTCTGGGCGCACCCGGGACTCAGGTGCATTCCACCTATCATGAAAGTCCGTGGTACCAGAGCTTCAACGGGACCAGTATGGCGGCTCCCCATGTGGCCGGTGCGGCGGCGCTGATTTTGCAGCATCACAACTTCGAGACCTACGATGTGGTCAAGGCCCGCCTGACCGAATCGGCGCGGCAAATTCCCGGACTGCAGGGACGGGTCATTACCGAAGGCACGCTGGATCTGCCCGCCGCGTTGAGCGTTGAGGAGGACGGAAACATGGCGGTCCGTTTGACCGTCCGCGGGCAGCAATCCAGTTCCTTTGTTTTCGCCGGGGAGGACGCGGTGCTGAGCCTTTCGCTGACCGACCTTTTGCCGGTGAGTGACGCCACCATCACGGCTTCCGCCGACCCGGCGGGACCTCAGGGGGCGAGCATCACTTTTGCTGCCGATCCGGCCGCGCCGGGCGTGTACACCGCCGATTATACGCTGCCCACGTTTGCCGGGGGGGAGGAAACGGAAATGGTTGTGTCGCTGAACATCTCCGCGCCCGGAAAAAACACCTACACTGACAACGTTGTGGTCGATATCCAAACCCGTCCGGAAAACCGCTTTCTGGCCAGTGCCCTGGAACTGGATGCGGCCAATCCCGGCAGTGTGACCATCAACAACACCTTTGCCGAAAAAGAACCCGGCGAGCGGGAACGCATCAATTTCCTGCGATTCAGGCGTTCGCTCTGGTACACCTGGACGCCGGAGTCAGTGGCCTCGGTGGAAATCAACACGCTCGGTTCACTTACCAACGCCGGTTCCGATATGGACACGGTGCTCGCGGTGTATACCTCGCCGGTGTCCGATCCCGGAATGGGCGACCTGGTGGAGGTGGTGACCAATGCCGATATTTCAGGTGAGAACCGGCTGAGCCGGGTCACCTTTGACGTGCTGGAGCCGGGAACCACCTATTGGATTCAAACCGGGGACGCCTATCGGGCGGGGGATTTGCAGTTGAATGTGATTCCGGTTTTTGAGGCGCCGATTGTGACGCAGGAGCCTCCGGCTTCGGTGACGGTTTTCGAGGGATTGCCCCTGCGCCTGAACGCCTTTCTGGCTGGCGCCGACAGTTTTCAGTGGTTGAAAGACGGCCAGCCCTTAAGTGAAGGCGGCCGATTCAGCGGGACGCAAACCCCCAATCTGGTGGTGGATCCGGCGATTGCGTCCGATGCGGGATCGTATCAACTCCGGGCGACCAATCAAAACGGTTCCCAAACCACCCCTGCCGCGGTGGTGACGGTGCAAACGCCGACCGGACTGTCCTCCTGGACGCGGCAGGATCCGCAGCCGACGGGGAACGATTTGGGCGGCATCGCCCACGGAGCCGGACGAAAGGTGACGGTGGGCAGTCAGGGAACGCTTTTGGTGCGTTCCGACGGCGCGGCGGAATGGGAGCGGGTGAGTACCGGGACCGATGCCCGGTTGAACGATGTGCTTTTTCATGCGGGACAGGGCTTTATCGCGGTGGGGGACGGGGGAACGATTCTGGTCAGTTCCGACGGAGGCAGTTGGACCACGGCCGCCAGCGGCACCGGTCAGGCCCTGCGGGCGGTCGCAACCAACGGCAGCAAATATGTGGCCGTGGGCGGGGACTATCTGGAGGGGATTGTTTTGGAAAGCGCCGACGGCCAGACCTGGACGGACCGGACACCGGCGGGTCTGGAATCGGTTCTTTACAGCGTGGTTTGGGCGGGAACCCGCTTTGTCGCGGTCGGCGGGCACTGGCGGACCGATACCGGGATTGTGATGGACAGCGGCGACGGGATTTCCTGGACGGAGCATTCCCTGAATGACGTGCCCACTCTGCATGGCGTGTCCCATGATGGCGGCACCCTGGTGGCGGTCGGGGGCGACTGGCTGGAACCGGTGATCCTGCTCAACACCGGCGCGACTTCGTGGGACGAGGCGATGGTCCCTTCGGAGGAAACGCTTTATGGCGTGGGTCAGGCCGGAACTCTCTGGCTGGCTTTCGGTGAGCGGGGAACGCTGTTGAGCAGTGCCGACGGCCTGAACTGGACGTCGCTGGACAGCGGCACCGATTTCGCCCTGCGCGGGGCGGTATGGGACGGTACTGATTTTACCCTGGTCGGTGACGGCGGGGTCATTCTGGAAAGCGGGGACGGGGCTGTCTGGACGCTGCAAAATCCCGGAACGCGTGTTTCCCTGGAGGACATTGACGGAGGCGGACTCGGGTTGATGACGGTGGGAGAAAAGGGTGCCGCACGTTTTTCCGCAGACGGATTGAACTGGCAGGACGCCTCCTTCACGCCGGGACAGCGTTTTCTGGGTGTGGCCACAAACGGCTCGGTGTTTGTGAAAGTCGGGCAGGGCGGGGACATTCTCTCCAGTTCCAACAACGGGGACAGTTGGACATCCCGTTTCAGTAAGGAGAATCGAGCCTTGGAAGCGGTCACCCGGGGCAATGTGTTTGTCGCGGTGGGTTCCGGCGGGACGATTGTGAGCAGCAGCAACGGCACCTCCTGGACGGAGCGCACTTCGCCGACCTCCCTGCGCCTGCGGGCGGTGGCCTACAATGGCTCCGAATGGCGGGCGGTCGGTCAGGACGGGGTGATTCTCGGCAGCGGCAACGGCAGCAGCTGGCAGATGGTTCACTCCGGGCTCGGCACCACCCTGCGCGGAATCACCCACAATGGCGACGACTGGATTGCCGTCGGCGACGGCGGGGCGATTTGGCTGAGTGTGGACGGAAACGACTGGAACCAAATTTCCCCGCCCGCGAACCGCACCCTGCACGCGGTCACTTCCGGCGGCGGCACCACCTTTGCGGTGGGTTCCGGCGGAACGCTTCTGACCAGTGCGGATGGTCTGGTCTGGGAAAAACGCAACACCCGGGTGAGCGCGAACCTGCTCGGGGCCGCCTACAACGACGGACTCCTGGTTGCAGTCGGCGGGATGGGGACGGTTTTGACCTCGGTGGCACTGGATACAGTGGCGACTCCGGAGATTTCGCCAGACTCGGTGGGCAATGAGGCATCGGTGGTGGTGACCCTGACCACGGCCACGGAAGGCGCGGATATTTTCTATACGCTGGATGGCTCGGAGCCGACCCCGTCGTCGACGCCGTACATCAACCCTTTCACGCTGACGAATCCGACCCCCGTCAAAGCCCGCGCCTTCAAGGAAGGCATGGAGGCCAGCGGTCTGGCGGAGCGCACCTATTTCCTGCAGGGGGCGCCGTTTATTCTTGAGCCCGCGAAGGATTTGGCCCTGGCCGTGGGCGGCAGCGGCAACCTGATGCCGGTGATTTCCGGCGATGAGCCGATGACGTTTCGATGGGAAACCTCCGCCGATCCCGCCGGCCCCTGGACTGCGGTTCCGGGCGGCGACAGCGGGATCCTTTCGTTTACGAACGCGCAGTCCGGCGATGCCGGGCACTACCGGCTGTTGGTGGAGAATGCGGTCGATGAGCTTGTCAGCGATCCGGTCCGGGTCTGGGTGTGGGAGGTTCCGGCCATTACCACGCAGCCGCAGGATGTGACGGTGGGTTCCGGGAGTCCGGTTACCCTGACTGTCGAAGCGAGCGGGGGAGGACCCCTTTCGTATCAGTGGCGCAAGGACGGGGAGCCGATTTCCGGGGCCACCGGCGCAAGCTACACCCTCAGCTCGGCCAGCCTCACGGCTTCCGGAGTCTATTCGGTCGAAGTCAGCAGTCCGGTGGGCAGTGTGGTGAGTGACAACGCCACGTTAACGGTGGGGATTCCCCCCCGTTTTCTGACGCAGCCGCAACCGCTGACCCGCGCCGCCGGGGACAGCGCGGCGCTCTCGGTCTCCCTTTCGGGATCCGAACCGATGACGGTGGAATGGCAGTTTCAAGCCGGCGGATCCGGGGACTTTATCTCTTTGGGCGTTACTACTCCGACCCTCACGCTGAATGATGCAAGTGGCGCCGACAGTGGCAACTACCGGGTCGTGGCGAGCAATGCGTACGGCAGTCGAACCAGTGAAGAAGCGGTTCTTACGGTGCTCGAAGTCCCGACAATTACCGCGCAGCCTTCCGACACTTCGATTATCCTGAGTCAGTCCGGCGGATTCAGTGTGGGGGTGTCCGGCGCCGAACCGTTCAGCTATCAATGGCTCAAGAACGGGAATGTTGTTCCCGGGGGAACCGGAAGCACGCTGGCGTTTGCTTCCGTACAGGCTGAGGACGGCGCCGGCTATTCGGTTTTGGTCTCAAATGAGGTCGGTGCGGTGCAGAGCGCGTCCGCGACGCTGACGGTTCTTTTCCCGGCGGTGATTACCGGGCAGCCGACCGAACAGGATGTGGAAATCGGGCAGAACGGGACCTTTACCGTGACCGCCGCCGGAACCGACCTGACCTACCAATGGCAGGAGAATCTTGAGGGAAGCTGGACGGACTTGACCGGTGAGGAGAGCCCTCAGCTGGTGCTCAGTGCAGTGACCAAAGAGGACGACGACGGACGGCAATTCCGGGTGATCGTGGACAACGCCTATGGCGATCCCGCAATCAGCTCGGTCGCTGCGCTGAATGTCCTGGAGGCGCCTTCGATCGTGGCGGATCCGCAGTCGCAGAGCATTGTGCTGGGCCAGTCGGTCACCTTTGAAGTCGAGGTTGACGGTGACGAGCCTTTGAGCTACCGCTGGCGGCGCAACGGGTCCAATATCAGTGGAGCCACATCCTCCACGTACACGATCAATTCTGTCACCGCCAACCGCGACGGCGATGTGTACACCGTGCGGGTAACCAATCCGGTCGGCGAAGTGATCAGTGCGGGGGCGGCCCTGACGATTCTGTATCCGCCGACGATCCTGAATCAACCGAACAGTCAGGTGGCCGCGGTTGGCGACACGGTGACCTTTTCGGTGCTGGCCGACGGCGATCCCACGCTGTTGTATCAATGGCGGAAGGACGGGGCCGATATCGACGGGGCCAACGGGGCCAGCCTGACTCTGGAGGATGTCGACACCGGCGATGCCGCCGATTATTCGGTGGAGGTGACCAACGATTACGGGAACGCCACCTCCAGCAACGCCACCCTCACGGTGCGGGAGTCGCTGGATTTTGTTCATGCCGTCCGCATCACCTTTGACGGCTACACCGACAGCGAAGTGCTGACGAATTTCCCGGTTCCGGTGAAGCTGAACAACGGGATTCTTGGATTTGACTACGACGGCTTTGTTTCCGAAGAGGGCGGCGATCTGCGCTTCTGGACCTCCGATCTGCAGCCGCTCGTTTACGAGATCGAGCAATGGGATACGGACGGTGATTCCTATGTATGGGTCCGTCTGCCCGAGTTGGCGCAGGGAACGTTCATTTATGCCAGCTGGGGTGATGCCGAGGCGAATCCGGTTCCCAACAGCCCGGAATATACCTGGACCGGGGATTTCCTCGCGGCCTGGCATTTGCATACCGATCCTGAAAACACCCCGGACAGCGCCAATCTGGTTTCCGACAACAGCGGAAGCCTGGACACCACGCAGACCTCTGTGAACCCGGCCCTGGTTCCGGGGGTGATCGGACCGGGGTTTGAAATCCGCAACAACAGCACCCACCGGGTGCTCATCAGCAATGACTCCCACCTGGCTGAACGGGATCAGGCGACGTTTTCCTTCTGGTACCGACGGGATATTACCGGCGGTCCGAACGGAGAGATTTTCGCGCATGCGCGGTCCGGCATCAACCGCCGCATCGGCTATTATTGGGGCGGGTCCGATTATGATGACGGCATCGCGTTTTATCCCCGGGTGGCCAGCGGGACCGTAAACAGTCCGGATCTCTACAGCGGAACCCTGAGCGTGGGGCAATGGTATCATGTCGCGGTGACTCAGGACCGAAGCGGGAACAATGCGGATTTCCGACTTTACATTGACGGTGTCGAAGTGGACACGGCCTTAAACCGCAGCTTGAACAGCAGCGACCGGTGGATCCTGGAGCCGAACCGGTTGATTGGCGGATCGTTCCCGGATTCAACTCCCAACGCCACCCTCGATGAAATGCGGATGGCCTCGACGGTGCGTTCCCCGGCGTGGATCAGGGCGGAATATCTGTCGATGAATGATCCGCACAGTTTCGGAACCTACGAACCCGCGACGGTGATTCCGAACACCCCGATTATCACCATGGTGACCCCCGCCGCCGATACGGTTCGAATTCCCGGGGACGTGGGGATGCTTCTGGAGGCGGAAGTTACTGAGCCGGTTGAAGAAAGCGGGGCTCTGGCCTACACCTGGACCGCGCTGACCGGGCCCGGCCCGGTTGCCTTCAGTGACCCGAACGGGCTGTCCACCGCCGCGGCGTTCAGCGGACTTGGCGAATACATCCTGCGGCTCGACGTGACCAATACCGAAGACTCGTCCTTGAACGCCGAGAAACTCCTGACGGTTATCGTGACCGACGAGGAATTCAGTGGCGGCGGGGGATCGAGTGAATGGAGTGGTGCCGCCCTGGGACTCGAAGGCGGCGGTTTCTCCTTTGAAGGCGGGGAAATGGTTCTGGAAGCGCAGAATGAAAACGGTTCCCTCGGCAGTGACGGGATCAATGGTGATTTGGATATCGCTTATTTTGTCTCGGTTCCAGTCACCGGGGACGGCGTGTTAACCGCGCGTTTAACGCAGAACGGAGCAACCTCCGGAATCAGTAACATCTGGTCCAGTATGGTGGGCCTCATGATTCTGGATGATCCGGAAGAAACCAACACCGCGAAGTTTGCCTCGACCCTGGCGCAGCAGCGCTCCACCGGGATTAATGATTTTCAAACCTTTACCCGGTCCTCCCCGTCACAAAGCGGCGGGCTCCGCCAATTGCGCACCTATGAAACCGGTACGGGCCCGGTCCGGCTGCGGATTCAACGAACCGGCAACACCATTCAGTCGTTTGTCGAAAACACCGGCGGAACCTGGCAGGAGTTGTACACCGCGACCATGACCGGGTTGTCCGAAGAGGTTCATGTTGGGTTTTACCTCACCAGTTGGGCGCAGGACCACACCGCGACCTTTGACCAGATCGAACTCGATTTTGCCGGTGAAGCCGCCGACAACATCGGCCCCTGGGTTTTTGCCGGGGCGGATGCTTTCGGCGTGCGGGACGAAGCGATTACGCTGTACGGGGAGATGGAGGATGACGGGTTGCCTGATCCTCCGGGCGAAGTGACCCTGGCATGGGCCCAACTCAGCGGTCCGGAAACGGTCAGTCTGTCCGATCCTTCGGCCCTGCAACCGGCCTTTACGGCCAGCGTGAACGGGGAATACCGTTTCCGCCTGGCAGCCAATGACGGCGAGGTGACGACTTTCGCGGACGTGACCATCGATGTGCAGGGCAGCAATCCGGTGGCGTTTACCAGTGAACCGGTGGTCAATGCGGTGGTGGGCGAAGCGTACAGCTATACCGCAACCTTTACCGGTGGCGATGAAGCGACGCTCAATTTTAACGCCCCGGGTCTGCCCGACTGGCTGGTCTTGTCGCAGGGAAGCGACGGGCGGGAATGGATTCTCAGCGGCACCCCCGGTGTTAATGACCAGGGGGGGCATTCGGTGCAGTTGGTTGCTTCGGACGGTGACAGCGAAGCCACGCAGGACTTCGGGATCACCGTCTGGCCGGAAGGCACCGTGCCGGGGATGCCGGAAATTGTACTTCTGCCGCAGGGTGATATTGAACCGACTACCGCTGACCTCAACGCCGATTTGCTGAAGGGTGAAGAACCGGTTACGGTAAAAGTTTGGTATGGCCCGAGCGATGGCGGCAGCGATGCCGGTGCCTGGGCGGAGGAATTGGATCTGGGAGATCAGTCTGTCGGGGAGATTGCCGCAACCTTAACTGGCTTGACGGAGGAATCGACTTACTACTACCGCTTCGTGGCGACCAACAACGTGGGCGAAGCGCAGACGGCGACCGATAGCTTTACTACCCCGATCGACCTCAGTGGCATCGAGCCGCAAATTACCCTGATCCGTCCGACCGTGGAATGCGTCCGCATCCCCGAAGGGGTCGGACTGGTGCTCGAGACCGAAGTCACGGAAACCGGCGGCGAAAGTGGTCAGTTGACCTTGCTCTGGGAGCATACGGCGGGCGCCGGGAACGTCAGTTGGGAAACCACCGATACGCCGGAAACGGTGGCTTGGTTCAGTGCGCAGGGCGAATACACCCTCCGCCTGACCGCCGATAACGGCGTAAATAGTGAGGTGCTGGAGATTAGCGTCGAAGTGGTTGATCCGGCTCTGGTGAGCAGTGGAGACGCCGGAACGCCTACTGAGGAACTCCTGCTGCTGGTGGACTTTAACCATCAAACTTCGATCGGAGGGTACTCGCCTCCAAGCAGCGGCGCCGCGCCCCGGAATCCGAACCCGGACGGTAACGGTCACTATTGGAACACCATTCACCGCAACGTGATTGGGAACAATTCAACCTCAGAGAACCTGCAAACAAGTGACGGCGGCGGCTCAAGTATCAGCCTCTTCATGAGCAGCGGGATTGGAAATCCAACCACGGACGGGCAGTGGACGGGCGCGGACCCGGCCAGACCGGTTCTGCCTGCGTGGGTGCCCTCTGATGTTCCCAATAGCCAGAATCCGCTGGATGACCGGGCCAACATCAGTAACAGCAACGGCATTTTCCGGCTCAGTGGATTGCCCGAACTGGCTCCGGGAGAAACGTTCCGCCTTGAGCTGGTCTCCGCAACCACCTTTACCGGGGCGGGCGCGAATGATCCCGGCCTCTTCAATCTGGAGGCCGCCAATTCGACCGGCGGGAACCGTGCGGGGAATGATGTGGACAGTATTGTGCCCCGCAACGGGTTGGACGGTGTCCCGTTGGTGTGGCATGAAAACAGCGGCTCGAATCCGGACCGCTTCGGGTTCGCCTTTAACAGCCGGACCGATGCGGACATGGGCGGGAATATCCCCAATCAGGGCTGGATCGTCTGGGACCATGTGCTGGCCGACAGCGGGGAGATTTCGATTCACGCCAGCGCCCAGGGCGGCGATGCGCGGGCACCGGTGAATGCCCTGGCGGTTTATATCGTCTCGGAGGACCATCAAAACATCGGACCGCTGGTGAACGCCGGAGAGGCGCAAACCGTGAATGCCGGGGAGGAAGTGACCCTGAACGGAACGGTACAGGACGACGGCCTGCCGGAGGATCCGGGCACGGTCACGACCGAATGGATCCAGCTCTCGGGTCCGGAAACGGTGACCCTGAGCGGCCCGTCCGGGTTGTCGCCAAACTTCACGCCGACCGGGGCGGGTGAGTATTCGTTCCGTCTGATCGCCTTTGACGGGGAGGTGGCCACCGCGGATGAGGTCACGGTCACGGTGGAGGACGAGCCGTTGACGCCGTTCGAAGAATGGCTGGCGGAGAATGAGCTGGATCATCTGGATCCGGACGCGGCGACGGTGATCAAAGGCGGCCGCGAGGTGAGTTTGCGGGAGGCCTATTTGCTGGGCGACGATCCCGGCGATCCCGACGATGTGCTGCACATCAGTGAAATGACCCCTCAGCCCGACGGCGAAACCCTTCGTCTTTATTTCCCCGGGTTGGCGAACCGGGTGTACCGGGTGGAATATACCCACGATTTAAGCGCCGGAACCTGGACCCTGGAGCCGGCCGTGTTTGAGGGCGGCGGCGAAACGCTGTCCCTTGATGTGCCCCTGCCGTCGGGCGACGACGCCCCGCAACGGTTCTACCGCATCCGGGTCGGTTTCCCCGAGTAAGCGTCGGGTCGGTCAACGGACTGGACTTCCCGCCGATAATCCCGGGGTTGCCGTCCGCTCCAGTTGCGGAAAGCCCCGGAGAAAGCGCCTTGATTGGTGAAGCCGGATTCGGCGGCCACTTGCTGGATGCTGCGTTCGGGGTGCGCCCGGAGGATTTGCGCGGCGCGCTCCATGCGGAGATTCAGCAGGAAGGTGCGGGCGCTCTCGTTGAGTTCCTCGCGGAAGAGGCGGTTGAGGCTGCGTGAGGACATGTTCAGGCAGGCGGCGAATTCTTCGACACTGGGGGGGAATCCCGACTGGATCCGCTGCCAGGCCCAGCGAATGCCCAGAGCCAGCACCGGGTGACCGCAGGCGGGTCCGGCGGTCGAGGCTTTGGCGATGACGCCCTCGGGGGGAAAGAAACGGCACAGATCCGTGACCGGTCCTCGTTGGGTTTCGGGCTGTATGAACCATTCCATGGCGGCCCGGCCCTTGGCGGCATTTGCGGTCTGTACGCAGGAAATGGACCGCCGCGCGCCGGGGAGCCAGCGGTAAGCGACAGGCAGATCGCCCGCGAGGAGGCCGGTGGTGTGCACCCGTTCCGGGAAGTAGCGGTACAGGCAATGCTCCACATGCTGGGCGATGGGATGGTCGATTGCGAAAATGCCGGCGTCGGGCTGAAGGGATTCCAGATACGGCGCCAGACATTCCGCCATCGCGTCCATGTATGCCTGCGGGTTCCAGCGGTTGTCCGGCGCCCAGTCCTTGAGGGCGGGAAGGCCGATCGATCGATAAACAATCTTTTGATTGCGCACGGTTTCGGAAAATCCCTGTATACGTTCAGTGGAAAAGTGCTGGCCATGAATTCCGATGGTCAAATATTCACTGTATCCGTTCCGCAGCAGGTGCTTCGCGGCAATTCGGCCCACTTCCACGTCATCATTCAGCAGGTTTCCACATTCCGGAAGCGGACCCCGGGCGTTGCTGAGATTGATGACCGGAAAGGCCTCGGGAAATTCAAACCCTTTCCAAACCCAGCAGATCATCCCCAAACAGGAGCGGGCGTCCAGATGGCGGTGGAGCCGGTTCAGCTCCTCGATGGCATGGGGCCATTCTCCCCGGTCCGCCGCCCCGCACAGTCCGCGCCAAATCTCCACATGGCTCACCATCTGTCGATCCACAACCGCCACAAGATAAGGGATATTTTGGTTCATTGGGTGAATTAAGCAAATCATGTGGCGGAAAAACAGAAAAAAGAGATGGAGGGGTGTGAACGGCCGCGGTTTTTTTAGCGAACAGCGGATGAAATGGGCGGTTTTCAGGCTGAAAGTGAAGGTTTCACCATTAAAATATAATAAAATGCATATTTTGTCTGAAAATATGAAATAAATTGCTGTTAATAGCATATACGGGAATGGGGGAATAGAGTATATTTATCATAGCAGCAATCTTGTCTCCATCTGGAAAAGGAAGAATCATGAACACACTCAGCAAAGTCTTATTCGCCATCGGTCTCGGTTTCACCCTGACCGCTCAGTCCGCTCCGATTATCATCAACAACGCAAACGGGGATGACAACACCTTTAATCTTGAGTTCTCCACCGAAGGCACCGTTTATCGGGCGGATTTTGAGGATTTGCCGCGATCAGACGCTTATAGATCAAACGTAAATTTTTCGCAAAACGCTTATCGAGCGAGTCGAACCGGGTTCAGAGATTTTCAAGATAATACAAACACACGCACAGATAGAACAGGATTTTTCTACCTCGTGAATGACCTTATCACTGAAGATTATGACGCTCCCGGCAGTAACATAGCTTTGGGCTTTTTAAATCAAACAGAATGGTTTGGACTGCATGTGACAAACACGTCCGGTTCAACCATCGCCGGCTTTGAGTTGGATTTCACCGCTGTTCTGAGAGATCAAAACGCAGCTCAAGTCTACAGTTTTGAATATTCGATTGATGGTGGAACGTTCACGCAATTTTCCGACCTCAATTTTGGTGGCACAAATACAACTGAAAATAATCCACTGACTCTCTCTGCGACTCTTCCCAATTCGAGCTTAGCGGATGGTGAATCCCTTTTCATTCGTTGGAATAATAATCGAACATCATCTAATGATGGTGTAGCTGGTTTTGACGAAATCAACCTCACCGTCATCCCCGAACCCGGGACGCTGGCGATGATCGGGATTGCGGCATTGGCGGGGCTGATCGGTTTCCGCCGCCGCCGGTAGGACGATGTGACGGGAAAAATGAAGGGGGCGGCGGTTTGATTGGCCGTCGCGTCCCGGGTTGAGGCGGGGAACCCTTTGGGCTCCCCGCCTCAAGTCGTTTCTGACTTCTTCCGGCAAGAGCCATTTGATGAATCGATTGTAGGCGTGTTATTTTGCATGGAATGTTAATATTTAATCAAAAATCATTCTTAAAGCGGTTTATGGCGAAAAAACCGGAAAATGACGCCGAAAAATGCATATACTTAAACCGGCGCGGGGTGTAGTGTTTTAAAATGATCTTTAATGAGGTGAAAAATATGAAAATCTTGATTAAATCCACACTGTTTTCTGCAATGACGCTCCCGATGTTGGTGTTTGGTCAATTATTTTGGAATCCGAACGTCGATGAGTACGACACGGTTGGCGGTAACGGCAATTGGAATGATGCGGGGGTTTGGTGGGACGGCACGTCGAATGTGACCGCCGGTACCGATCCCGGGCAGGAGGTGATTTATGAAGGAAGCGGCAGTGTGGGGGGCAGCACATTCCAGCCGCAACGTCTCGAATTTCAAAATCTTACCGGTGATTATAATATCAATCATGGTCTGGAATTGAGGTTGTCCGGGTCACATGCTGTCCATGTGAAGGACGGAAATTTTGATGTTTATATTCAAAGCTTGGGGATGCAGGCGGGTACGGGCGCGAATCGTTCTGTCCGGAATGACGGCACGGGAACCGTCACGGTGAATTCAACCTTGAGGCGTTTTGGGGGCGGCACCACAAATTTGACGTTTCTGGGTGACGGTGACTTTCAGATAAACGGTGCCGGCGCGATGGGCGGTGAATTAATCAAAAATGACAGCGGCCATTTGACTGTAAACGGAAACATGAACAGTTTTTCAAACGGGATTGTGTTGAACGGAGGCAGCCTTTGGATGGATAATTCTGCGACATCGTTTCTTTGGAACAGCGGGGAAATTCATGCGGATCTTGACGAAAGCGGATTTAGTTCCAACACGATTGACCTGTCCGGGGATTTCACCCGGGGCGCCGGAAGTGATTTCACTTTTGATTTCAGGGGCTTCAACGCAACACAGGAAGCAACCTATCTCCTGATGAATTTTGCGGACACAACATTTGCCAACTCGGATTTTTCCGCTGCAAACATCACCTATGATTCGGGGCTGTCCGGTCAGTTTAATGTGACCGGGACGAGTTTGGAGTTTTCGGTGATTCCTGAACCCGGCACGCTGGCGCTGATCGGCTTTGCGGGGCTGCTGGGGTGGATGCGGCTGCGCCGCCGTCGGTAAGTCGCGGCGTGGGATGACGGAAAATCCTTCCTGAAAAGAATTGCGGAACGGGCCAGGCTTGGGCAAGGTCCGGGTATGACATTCAGGCGATTCTTGAAAGGGAGGCGAACACGATGACGGATCCGGAACCGGTTTCGGGGGCCAGGGCGTACTGGCGTTTATTGCGGCCGTATCAGTGGTCGAAAAACCTGTTGATCTTCCTTCCGCCGCTTTTGGCGCATGAGGTGACTGGCGCGGAGAAGCTTCCACACCTCGTTTGGGCGTTCATTTGTTTCTCGCTGGCGGCCTCGGCGGTGTATGTGCTGAATGATTTTGTGGATGTGGAGGCGGACCGGCGGCATCCCCGGAAGCGGTTCCGGCCTTTGGCGTCGGGCGCGGTTCCAAGGGGGTATGCGGTACCGCTTTCCCTTGCGCTGGCGGGCGCGACCCTGGCGGCCGGGGCGTTTTTATTGCCGTATCCGTTTCTTTGGGTGCTGGCGGGGTATCTGGCGGCGAATGTGGCGTACACGTTTTGGTGCAAGCACCAGCCGGTGCTGGATGTGGTGGTGCTGACACAGATGTATGTGATTCGGATCGTCGCGGGCGGCGTGGCGGCGGGGGTGGAGGTGACGGACTGGCTGCTGGGTTTCAGTCTGTTCCAGTTTTTGTCGCTCGCCTTCGCCAAACGCTATGCGGAGTTGCTGGAGGCGCGGGCGTCGGGCGGCGCGGAAGGGGATTTGATCCGGGGCTATCGCCTGGGCGATTTGGCGGTGGTGCGGATTCTGGGGGTGAGTTCGGGGATGCTGGCGGCGCTGGTGATGGCGCTGTACATCCGGAGTCCGGATGTGCTGCGGCTGTATACCGAGCCCAAACTGCTGTGGCTGGTGTGCTCGGCCCTCATTTTTTGGACGGGGCGCCTGTGGCTGCTGGCCGACCGGGGTGAAATGTCAGATGATCCGGTGGCGTTCGCGCTGCGGGACCGCGCGAGTTACTGGACGGGCCTGTTTCTGGCGGCGGTGGTGTTGGCCGCGAAACAACTGTCGTTATGAGTGTCAATCCCCCACGGCGATGCGTTGCAGATCAAAGGGACGCATGTTGGCCTGGCGGAAGCGTTCCTGCGCCCAGGCGATGTCGTATTCGACGCGGCGATGGACAATCGAGCGGTCGGCCGGATTATAGAGGCAGTAGGCGGCGCGGGGATCGGAATCGCGGGGCTGACCGACGCTGCCGACGTTAATGCTGTATTGTTTGTCGGCATGCATGAGGTAGGGCGTTTCGTCGGGGTGGATGCCGTGTACCTCTTTTCCGTTTTTTTCCCAAATCACCGGCACGTGGGTGTGGCCGTGGAAGCAGAGATCCGCGGGCTGGTTCCGGAAACAGTATTCCGCGTCTTCGAAATCCTGAATGTAGTGGAAGGTTGCGGGCTGGTAGTAAGTGGAGTGCACAATGCAAAAGTCATCAATTTCACCGTCCAGCGGGCGGGCGCTGACCCAGTTGATGTCGTCTTTGCTGAGTTCTTTCAGGGCCAGCCGCAGGGAGGGTGTCAGTTCGGTGCCGACATCATTGAGGGTGCGCCAGGCGAGCATAAGCATCATGAGCTCGTGATTGCCGAGCACGGTTTCCTTGCAGATTTCTCGGATGCGTTGCACACAGGCCCCGGGAGACGGCCCGTACCCGACCACATCACCCAGGCAAAACACCCGGGCGACCGGGAAATCCTCCATGTCCTCGAGCACAGCCTCCAACGCATCCAGATTTCCGTGGATGTCGCTCAGAAACGCGGTGAGTCCTTCGGAGGAATCAGACGGGGGGGCCTCGGAGGAGGGGGCTCCTGTATGCATGATCAGGAATTAGCACTTTGTGGGTTTATTGTAAAGGTGAGAAAAAGCTGGAAAACGGTCAGAGGATTCGTCATAACAAATTAAAGATTTTTCGAAAACAGGAAACACTATGGTTAAAATTCTTCTGGTTGATGACGAACCCAGTATCTTATCGGTGATGAGCACCCTGCTGAAAGGCCAGGGTTTTGAGGTTTTACCCGCAATGGGCGCGGAAAAAGCGCTGGAGCTTCTGCGGACAGAAGCCTTTGATTTGATGATTACGGATGTGAGAATGCAACCGATTGACGGGCTCGAGCTTCTCAAAAAAGCGAAAAGTATGCAGCCGTCGCTGGCGGTGATCATGATTACGGCCTTTGGCTCCGTTGAATCGGCGGTGGAGGCGATGAAAGTGGGGGCGTATGATTATGTGACCAAGCCGTTCAAGGTGGACGAATTGATGATCACTGTGCAGCGGGCGCTGGAGTATCGGCGGGCGATTTCCGAAAATCTGGAGCTGAAGGCGCAGTTGCAGGCGCGGTACGGATTCGAGAACATGGTGGCGGAAAGCGCGGCGATGCGGAAGATTTGTCATATGATCAAGCGGGTGGCACCGACGGATCAGACGGTGCTCATCGGCGGCGAGAGCGGGGTGGGAAAAGAGGTGATCGCCAAGGCGATTCATGCGAACAGTGTGCGGCGTGGCCGGAATTATGTGCCGATCAACTGCGCGGCGCTGCCGGAGCCGCTGTTGGAGTCGGAATTGTTCGGGCATGTGAAAGGGTCGTTCACCGGAGCCTCCTCCGATAAAGAGGGCCTGTTTGAAACTGCGGACGGCGGCACGATTTTTCTGGATGAAATCGGGTCGATGACCCTGAATCTGCAGGGGAAGCTGTTGCGGATTCTGCAGGAGCGGGAACTGCGGCGGGTGGGCGGCACGAAACAAATTCCGGTGGACGTGCGGGTGATCGCCGCGTCCAATGAGGATCTGGAGGGGCTGATCGCGGCGGGAAAATTCCGGGAGGATTTGTATTATCGGCTGAGCGTGATTCCAATCACGATTCCGACGCTGCGGGAGCGGCCCGACGATATCCTGCCGCTGGTGTTTCATTTTCTGCGTTTGGTGATGGGGGCGCAGGAGGCGCTGCCGGAGATTACCCCCGAGGCGCAGATTGTGCTGGAGGGATACAGTTGGCCGGGCAATGTGCGGGAACTGGAGAACGCGGTGCGGCACGCCTGCACCTTCGCGGACGAGGGACGGATCACGGTGGAGGATTTGCCGGCGAAAATCGTACAGCGCTCGGGCATTCCCCGGGCGGCGGACGGAAACTCCGGCGGGGGCGGGGATGTGTGCGGGGTTCACGCGGGCAAATCGCTGAAGGGCTTCCTGCGTGAAATCGAAAAGGACTTTATCGTGCACGCGATCCGCAGACATCAGGGCGACAAAGACAAGGCGGCCAAGGAATTGAAGGTGAGCCTGGCCACCCTCTACCGGAAACTGCCGGATCCGGAAAGCTAAGGGGGAAGTGACGAGTGACGAGTGACGAATGACGAATGACGAATGTGGAGTGACGAATGACGAGTGGGGTGTGACGCGTGTGAATGAGTGGGGAAATCTGCTTTTCAGCCGGGGCCGGGGTTGGTATGGGGGGAGCCCTTTTTAACGAACAAACAGGATAATGACCATGAACCGACCGATTCAACGCGCTCTGCTGAGTGTTTCCGATAAAACCGGCATTTTGGATTTCGCCCGCGGCCTGCATGAGGCGGGTGTGGATTTGCTTTCGACCGGCGGCACCGCCAAGGCGATTCGCGATGCCGGTATCCCGGTGCGGGATATTTCGGAGTTCACCGGGTTTCCCGAGATGCTGGATGGCCGGGTGAAAACTCTCCATCCCAACGTTCATGCGGGGCTGTTGTATTTGCGGGGGAATGAAGAGCATGAGGCCACGATGAAGGAGCACGGTCTGGAGCCGATTGACCTGGTGTGCGTGAACCTCTATCCCTTCGAGGCGACGGTGGCCAAGCCGGATGTGACCTTTGAAGACGCGATTGAAAACATCGACATTGGCGGTCCGACCATGCTGCGTTCAGCGGCGAAAAACATGAAATTCGTCACGGTGGTGACCGATCCGGCGGATTACAGCCGGGTTCTGGGGGAGATGAAGGAAAACGAGGGCGCGACCACGGAAAGTTTCCGGCTGCGGCTGGGGCAAAAGGTGTTCGCCCGGGTGGCCTCCTACAATGCGGCGATCGCGGATTATCTGGCCCCGCGTGTGTCGGGCGGCGACGCGCCGGCGCCGTTTGTGTTGGCGATGAATGACTGTCTGCCGCTCCGCTACGGCGAGAATCCGCATCAGCCCGCGCGACTGTATCGGGAGGCGCCGGGCCCCGAGGCCTGCGTGGCCCATTGCGAACAGTTGCACGGCAAGGAAATGTCGTACAACAATTTTTTGGACGGGAACGCGGCCCTGGAGGCGGCCCGCGAATTGGTGGGAACGCCCGGGGCGGCGATCATCAAACACACCAATCCCTGCGGATTCGCCACCGGAACCACGTTGCGCGAGGCGCTGGAGGCGGGATGGGCGGGCGATCCGGTGTCGGCGTTCGGATCGGTGATTGCGGTCACGACACCGGTGGATGCGGACGCGGCCGACTTTCTGGCCCCCCGTTTTGTGGAGGTGATCATTGCCCCGGATTTCACGCCGGAAGCCCTGGAAAAACTGACCGCCAAAAAGAATCTGCGTTTGTTGAAACTACACGCGCCGTTTAAACCGGCCCGTTCGGGACAGACGCTGCGTCAAATCGGCGGCGGGCTGTTGGTGCAGACGCGGGACAACGAGACCATGGCCTCCTGGAAGGTGGTGAGTCAGGCGGGCTTCCCGGACAACATGGCCAAGCTGGCGGATTTCGGGGTGCGGGCCTGCAAGCATGTGAAATCGAACGCGATTCTGTTGGTGCGCGAATACGCCGCCGGCCGCTTCCAGACCCTCGGGATGGGGGCGGGTCAGCCGAACCGGGTGGATTCGGTGAAAAAGCTGGCCATCGCCCGGGCGCACGAAAACATCCGGCTCATGCATGAGGCGGGCGAGGGCGGCGGTCTGGATCTGGAGGCGTTCACCGCCAAAATCATGGGGGAATGCATTTTGATCTCGGACGCGTTTTTCCCGTTCGCGGATAACATCGACGCCGCCAACGAGGCCGGCATCCGCTTCATTGTGGAGCCCGGCGGGTCGGTGAAGGATGATGAGGTGATTGGCGCCTGTGACAAATACGGGATCGCCATGGCCTTCACGGGGATGCGGCACTTCCTGCACTAGGATTCAGTATGAAAACCATCCTGCTTGTCACCCTGTGTCTGTTGATGACCGCCTGCGGCGGGCGGGAGGAGATTGTGCGGCCCGGGCGCGGGGTTTCGGCCGAGGAGCGCGGACCGGTGGTGCGGGTATATCCGGCGGGCCGCGAGGCGGTGGAGGCGCGGCACGGGTTGTGGCGCGGGTTCGACGCGGACGGACAGAGGCGCTGGGAGGTGCGGTATACCCGGGGAAATCCGAGCGGAGCCTATCGCGAGTGGGATGCGGACGGTGACCTGCTGGCGGAGTGGAGCTACAGTTGGGAGGGCGAGCTGACCGGCTGGCTGCGGTGGACGGACGGGTTCAAATTCGAACTGGCCGGGGAGCTTCCCGATTTTGACGCGATCGGACGGTCTGAAACCCTAAGAGCCTGGGCGGAAGCATGGGGAGTGACGAGTGACGAATGACGAGTGACGAATGACGAGTGACGAATGGGGAGTGACGAATGACGAGTGACGAATGGGGAGTGACGAATGGGGAGTGACGAATGGGGAGTGACGAATGACGAGTGGGGAGTGACGAATGACGAATGACGGGCTTGCCACGCGGGGCGCGTGGAGACGAATTGGGGCTATGGGGTGTTTTCGGGCGTGTGGTTTTCCAGGAGGTGTTGTTGTTCTTCGGGGTGGAGGACGTTGAGGGGTAATTCGAAGGCTTCGCCCTGTTCGTTTTCCAAGTGTGCGGTTTCTCCGTCGAAATCGAGCAAACGCGCGTGAATTCCCTGTCCCTCGGGGTTGCGCCAGAGGCGGATGCCGACGGTCTCGCGGACCCAGTCCTGATCGGCCCGGGAGAGGGATTCGAGGGGGACGGCGGCAGTTTGTCCGTTGGGCATGACCAGTCCCACTTGACCGTTGGCGAACCCCTGGAAGCCGGCCTGAACGCTCCGACCGTCGGCACTGGTCCATTGACGGGTTTCAACACGGTCGGCGGCGGCGGGGAGGCGTTGCGCGGTCGGGCCGGCGGGGGCGGTGTCCAGCCCGAGTTCCCGGGAAACTTCGCCGGCGACATCGTAGAGTTCGCGAAGCGGGGTTTGCCAGTCGGTATTGACCTGGCCTCTGAGGTTTCGGTAGAGATCATTTCCGGAGCCGATGAAATGGCTTTGAAATTGGTCGTAGATATCGTCCCGGACGGCTTCGGCGCGGTTTTTGAGGTCGCTGGAGAGCTGTCGGGTTTGGTCCTCCAGGGTGAGGGCGTCATGCAGCACGATAAAGGCCTGGGCCATGGCGTTTCCTTCGACGGACATCTCCACCGCCTGGGTGGAGAGGATGCCTTCGGGGCCGGGATACACCAAATACCGCGGGTTGTTGCGGGTGAGGTTGTTCCAGCGGTGGTATTGGCCCATGAGCAACGCTCCGTCGACGCGAATGAAATCGAAGCCCATGCGGGAAAAGCCGTTGTAGCGGTCAAGGACGGAACCCATGGCTTTGTAGCGCCAGAAGAAGGGTTCGACAGTTTCGATGTCGCCGATGTTATGGGCAAAAGAGTTTCGAAAGGAGGTCAGGAAGGGGAAGACGCTGTGCCAGTTTCCGGGACCGTCGGGCGGCGTGCTGTTGAACGCCCGGCCCCGTCGGGGGTTGTAGGGGAAGGTGATCATCCCGAAATCGAGGCCGGACATGTTCACGTGATCGGTGTCGCCGGTCGGCACCGTGGGGTCGCCGCGTCCGTGGGTGAAGGTTTTCCAGCGGATGCCGGGTGCGGCCTGGCTGAAGAAGTCCTTCATGTCGCCAAAGTCGCGGTTGTCGCCGACGATGCCGAGCAGGACCTGTGTATCGTTCCATCCCAGGGCCTGCACCCGCTGCAGGATGCCGGCGAAGGTCTGTCGCCATACGTTGAGCATGGGGCCCTGCGGTTCGGTGTAGAGGGGCACCTCAATCTGCTCTCCGCCGCCCCCGCGGGGGGCGGAGGTGACTTTCATGGTGTTTCTGCGGCGGTGGCGGCCGCTTTCGTGCATGTAGAGGATGATAAAATTCGGGGCCCCGACCCGTTTGTCCCACATGTGCAGATAGCGTTCGAGGGCGGAGAAATCGGGTTCAAGGTTCGGAACCGATCCGCTGTAGCGGACGATGGTGTGGCGGTTGCCGAAGTGGGTCTCTCCGGTTGCGGGCAGATACATGACGTTGGAGCCCAGCCGTCCCAATTGGGTGAGGGAGGCGTCGAGCCGTTCGAAGTGTTCGTCCGACCACAGGTCCACATCATAATAGCGTTTGATATTGTGGGGCGATTGGATGTAACTCTGGTGGGTGGCAAAGCGGCTGGGGCGGGGGGCGGCCCATTCGCCGACTTCGAGCAGGACCGGAACCGTCCCTGAACCCCGCAGGCTGATTTCTCCCCGGTATTCCCCGGGCGGGGCGGCGGGGGGCACTTCGGCGGTGATCCAGATGACCTGTGTGTTTCCCTCGCGCGGCTCGGGATGCATGCCTTCGAAGCCGTAGCGGAGGGTGACCAAATTCGCAGGAAATGCGGGGCCGCCCGAGGCTGGCTGAAGGGGGCTGACTTCAGCGGTGACGGGGCCGCGGGCGTCGGTGATCACGACCGCGCCGGTGGCGGAACTGTTGCGGGGGGACACTAAACGAACGCCGAGCGGGCGGTCCCGCGGCCAGGAGGCGTCCGGCCGGATGTGCATGGCGGGATCCGGTGTGAAAACCTGTTGCGCCTCGGCGGTCATGTGGAACAGGAGGAGCAGAAAGAGACGAATGGAAAAGAGACGGTGGAAAGAGCTTGAGGGTGTATGAAAATTTCGCATGAACTCAAATAAATTTAAATAACCGCCGATGTGAAGAAAAAGATGTTTTTTTTCGCGCCCGGGGACAGGCGGGGGTACGGTTCATGCCTGGGGACAGACGCGGGTACGGTTCACGCCCGGGGACAAGCGCGGGTACGGTTCTCGCCTGGTGACAAGCGCGGGTACGGTGGTTTAGATCTTCCCGGCGGCGTTGGTGTTGTTGCGGACGACGGTGACGATTTGGGCGGCGAGCACGCGGTTGGGAATGACGGTTGTGGCCTCTTCGGTCTGGATGTGGGTGGCGGCGGCTTCGATTTTGAGCACTTTGCCTTCACAGACTTCGCAGCGGACGAAATCGCCGGGGGCGTAGGTTGATTTGATAAAGGGGTGGTTCAGGAGGCTTTCGGTGAGTCCGCGCGCGGCGACGGTAAAGAAGATGGCGAGGCCGAGGGCGAGGCCTATGACCAGGGCGAATCCGGCGAGCAGGACCGACTGCGAGGCCCATTCCAGATAGTTCAGGGCGAGAAACGAGGCGAACAGAATCACAGCGCCCCGGCAGAAGCCGCCCAGGAATTCGGGCACAGGCAGGCCGCCCATGCGCGCGGCTTTGGTGGCGAGGGCCTGGGCGAGCTTGCCGAGGCCGACCCCGAGGGCGAGCAGGACGAGCACGACGCCGGCCCGGGGAAGAACGGAGGCGACGTGCCGGAGAAACTCCGCTGCGGTCTCCAGGCCCATTCGGTCGAAGGCGGCGAGGGTGGAGGCGTAGAGGATGACCACATAGAACACCCAGCCGACATGTTTGGAGGGCGGATCCTGAATATCGTTTTTGCGCATGAACCGGCGGAGTCCGCTGCGGTCGGCGATGATGTCGATGCCGACGGCGCGGGCCAGTTTGGAGACGAGACCGCGGAAGAGGGAGGCCACGAACCATCCGACCAGAAGGGTGAGCACGCCGAGGAGAAAATCGGTGGCGTTTTCGGCGATGAGCGTCTGGGTGTTATCGAGGAGTTCTCCGAGGATGTCCTTGAAGGTTTCGAAGATTTTCGCCGGGAGACTTTGGGAGGGGGATTCGGGTGTGTTCATGATGAAGAGGGGGGCTGATCGAGAAGGAAGCGGACAGGTTTGCGAAACTTTCGGATGCAGAGATCGATGAGTTTTTCGACCCTGGCTTCGCTGTGTGCGGCCCAGTCGTCGGTTTTGGTGTCGATTTTTTTAAACACCCGGGTGGTTTGGGTGGCGCGGATGGTGACAAAATCGGTGGCGCTGGCGATGCCGGTTTGCGGGTCGAGATCGTTGCGGAGCTGGAGCAGAACCGTTCGCGAGCTGGCCGATCCGGTCTCGTGAAGCCGCCCCAGCAGAAGCAGGACCAGGATTTGCAGTCCGCCGGAGAGGAGGAAGAGCAGGTGGAGATTGTTGAGTTGCCATTGGCCGATCTGAAGTTGTGCGCCGGAAAAAAGTTCGAGCAGGATTCCGCCGAGAATCGGCGCGAGGGCGACCGACAAGCCGATCAGGGTGTTGAAGGCGGCGATGTAAAAGGAGCGGCCGGTTTCCGGGGAGAGTTTGATGAGGATATTGACATGGGCCAGGACAATGGCGGCGTGAAACATGCCGGAGAGGATGTGGGCCAGCACCAGGGCTTCGTAGTACAGGGCGTCCTGGGCCACCACCCAGGCGAGGGGAATCAGGGCGTGGGCGAAGCCGGCGACGACGAGGATGGGTTTGTTGCCCATTTGATCCGCGATCGGACCCCAGATGCGAAGCATGAACAGGGAGGCCAGGGTCGCGAAGGTGATCAGCAGGGTGATGGTGCTGAAATCGACCTCGAGAAATTCGATCATGTAGACTGAGTAGAACGGTCCGGCCATCTGGGTGACGAACATGAACAGGCTGACGTAGATCAGGAGGCTGCGGAAATTCCGGTCCTTCAGCGGAGCGGTGATGGTTTTCCATGAAAGACCCTCTTGGTTTTTGGCGGCGAATTTTTTGGGGTCGGGAACCCGGGAGAGGAAAAAGCTGGAAATGAGACCGAAAACAAGGCCGATGCCGAAGAGGGTGAGGTAGCCCACGGGATTTTCGCGGCCGTGTTGTTGTTCCCAGTAATTGAGAAACGCGCCGCCGGCGAGGGTGGCGACCATGCCGCTGGTGGCGGCGACGATGTTGCGTTTGGCGAAAAAGCGGCCGCGGATGTCGACCGGAATCAGGTCGCTCATCCAGCCCAGCCAGGCCACGCCGGACATGGAGCCGTGCAGACAGGACAGGCCCACCAGCAGGACCAAAAACCAGATACGGGCATCCCCCCAGCCTTGGAAGAGCGGCAGCGGCAGCAGGAGGATGAGCAGCCAGAACAAGCGGGCCACGGTGACACAGATGATGCAGAAGGGACGGCGGTGTCCGAAGCGCTCAATGATGATCGAGCCCAGGATTTGCGCCATGTTGGCCGACACCGGCAGGGCGGCGAGAATGCCCACCTGCAGGGTGGTGGCCGACAGGACGTTCAACGCAAAGCCCACCAGAAAGATCCCGCCGCAGAGAGAGCCCATGACAGTGGCGAACGCGCCGTCGAAGATTGAAGTCCTCAGGGCCTTGTGAGTTTGCTCCTCTGTAAGTGACATCATGATTTGACAATCATGAACTCCATTTACCTAAAAACAACAATTTTAGAGTTAAAATTTCGTTTAGTACGTTTTTGTATTTTTTGGAGTTCGCATGACCACGCCCCTGGCGTTTGGATCAGGGTGAGAGGGGAAGCTGGGGGCGGATTCGGAAAAAGCGGATGGTGGCGCCATCATGGGGCACAACCCGGGTCATCGCGCCGGAAACGCCCTGCATGACGCCGAAGCCGCTGTCCTCCCAGCCCAGTTCGTCTTGGAGATCGGAATTGATTTCCAGCAGGTATTGCCGGGTGTGGCTGGTCTGCCAACGGATGAGCATGCCTTCGACGGGGCTGCTCACGGGTTCGGTAAAAGTGATCCGGGTGCCGTTGGGGGTGGTGGGATCATTGCCCCAGGTGTAGTAGAGGAGGACTTGTTCGTCGGTCATTCCGTCCAGAGTCCCGCCCATCATGGCCTCCCAGGCGGCGGGCACGCCGGGCACGGAGCCGTCCGGTCCGGAGGCCAGCAGATCGGTCTGCACAAAGGCCTGGGCGGTGTCGAGGCGGATCCAGCCGATGTTGGCGCCGTAGACATAGCCGCTCAACGCGCCGGTGAGGAGATCGATCTTCGGCTCATAGCCGTCTTGTCCGTGTTGGAAATTGATCCAGCCGACGTTGGCACCGTAGGCGTATCCGAGGAGATTTCCCTCTTCATCCAGGTTCACGCCCCAGTCCGTGGCGGAATTGTTGGCGTAGAACCATCCGTTCGCGGGAGTGCCGCTGCCCAGGCTGATCCAGCCCACATTGGGACTCCAAAGCCAGCCTTCGCTGAAGAACCGGCCGATCACGGCGCCGTTCGTCCCGTCGGCGCGGAAATTGATCCAGCCGATGTTGGCGCCGTAGGCATAGGCGTTTTCGCTGTTGACGGTGGTGTTGGATCGCCCCGTGTTCGCGGTGAACATGAGCAGGGCGCACAACAGGACAGGGTGTATTCGGGGTTTCATTGCCGTCCTCCTTTTATTCCAGTCTGAAATTCAGCCAGGCGCTGTTTTGAATCGGCACGCTTTCGATGATCTGGCCGTGGCGGTCATCGTCGGAAATCTCCAGCGGCTCGCCAAACACGGTGTTTTGCACCACCAGCTGGCCTTCGGTGTTGCTGGTTCGCAATCCGTGGGAGGACTCTCCGCTGAGGTGGTTGCCTTGAAGGATGTTTGCTTCGCTGTGGGTGATCTGAAGATGTCCCGACGCGGTGCCCACGGCATTGTCGGCCAGAACATTTTCGCGGATTTCGGTGCCGGTCATATCCAGATTGGAGTCCGCGCTGCGGATGGCCCCGTTAAAGCGGTTCCAGGAGAAGGTGTTTTTTTCGATGCGCACGTTGTGAACGCCCCCGCTGGCGGAGGTGAAACTGGAAAACAGAATACCCGCATTGTCGTGTCCATGAATGGTGTTGCCCTGGACTTGAACGCCTTGAATCTTGCTTTCACGGGCACGGAATTCGATTCCCCGAACGCCGTTGTCCGAAATCAGATTATCCTCGAACCGGTGCGCGCGCAGCACGGCGTCTCCGCCGGGCGCGGCCTCCAGAAGAATGCCCGTATCGCCGTTGCCGGTAATGGTGCAGCGCCGGATGGTTTGGCCGGCAATGACGCCGTCGCCGCTGGGCGCCACCCGGATACCGTGCGTGGCGTTATCGGCAATCACAGAGTCCAGAATGAGGTTGTCGGAAATCTCCGACCCGGCTCCCGCAAGCAAGGTGATGCCCGTCGATTCGTTTTCAACGATGATGCACCGACGAAGCACGTTTCCGGTGCTGTTCGTGATCAGCACACCGGTGCTTGAGCTGTTCCGCACGGTCAGATCCTCATAGTGGCCATGCAGACTGTGGTCCAGGCGAAGTCCGTTGGTGAAGCCGTCAATGGTTCCGTTGCGCACGACGATATTGCGGTAACGGGTTCCGCCGGGAGGGTTCATCCCGATCCCCTGCGAGGCACCCCCTGATATTGTGAATCCCATGAGGTCGAGGGTCACATTATCGGAAGCGATGGTGATTGCCCGCGCGCCGGAGGCCAGTTCAAGATTTCCGGTTAGAAAATACGAGCCCGGCTCGGTAATGGTGAAAGGGACCGATTCGACGGGGATGCGCGGCTCCACCTGGTCCAGAGTTTTCATCCCCGGCTCCGGTGGACCCGGGGGCATCAGGGGGCCCTGGGCGGCCGCGTGAAAGGCTGAGGCGGAGAGGAGGCATGCGAATGTGCAAGCTTGAATGTTCATTGGATATTCTCCTTATGGATCGGGGACGATCAAGGGGCGAAATTCGCCCAGGGATTCGTCGTGTTGGGGATTGCGCCGCTTCCGCCGACAATGACGGGACCGATCAGATTGCCAGAGCCCGCCGTGACCGCGGCGCCGTTTTCGAACAGGGTGTTTTTGAACACAAACGACTTGCTTGCGCCCAGCGCGATGCCGGTGGCATGGTTGGTGACCACGTTGTTTTCGACGCGGGTGCCTTCCGTGTCCCCGACGAGCCGGATACCGTAATTGGCATTGTCGGCCACGGTTGAGCCGCGAATCACATTACCCCGGGCCGTGCCGCCAAAATCCGAGTCGAGGTAAATCCCGTTTGCGGCATTGCCGCGCACCGCATTGTTTTGCAAAAGGTTCCCGTTCGCCTGACCGCCCGCCACACCTTGGACGGAGAGGGCGGGTATTTGATTGCCATTGTCCTGAATTTCGGAATTCCGAATGATGTTTCCGGTGGTGGTGGTGTCGGGCCCGAACGCCATCAGCCGAATGCCGCTGTGGGCATTCTCCATGACCCGCATATTCTCAATGATGTTTCCGTTACACCGGGAGGCGCTTTCACTGATTAGATCAATGCCGCTGAAATTCAGCGTGCCCCGCACCAGGCCGTCCCGCACGACATTTCCGTTTGCGGCCGAGCTGTCAAAGGCCCGAATCCGAATGCCGCGCTGACCGTTGTCCACCGCAAGGATTTCTGTCAACTGGTTGCCATTGGCGGTGCCGGCGGCTTCCGAGGCGAGCAAGACACCGGGGCCGCCGTTTTCCGCTGCACGCACCTGGTGGACCCGGTTGCCGTTGCTCCGGCCGCCAAGTGCTCTCAAGTGAAGTCCCGCGCTTTCATTCGCGAGAACGGCGAGGTGTTCAAAACGGTTATAGCTGCTGTTTTCGGCAACAATCCCCGCCCCGAACGCGCGGACGGTGCCGTTGCGGACCGACACGTTGTCGGCACTGTTGATTTGGATGCCGGTGCCGGTGTTGTCGCCGGACAGTGTGAAGCCCATCAAATCGAGGGAGACATTTCCGGCGTTCACCACGATGCCGTCGCCGGAGACCTCCAGACTGCTCGTCACATAATACGAACCCGGTTCCGTAATGGTGAAGGGGAGTTCCGAGACCGCCGTGCGGGGTTCAAGTTGATCGAGGGTCCGCATCATCGGCGCGGGTTCGGTGACGGGTGCCAGCGGACCCTGGGCCGCCGCCGGCGTGACGCATCCCAACATCAGGATGGCGAAAGAGTTTACATATCGCATCATTATGCTCCTTCTTGAATGTTTTCAGGCATCGAATAGCGGAATAAACCTATTGAATAAATACCAGTATATCATTATAACCTATGACATCAACCCTCGATTAAGTAAAAATCTGAATACATTTTGGTGGATTGGCGTTGCGAATGATCTTTCGGGCTAAAAGTGTAGGCTTCTCCTGCGCCAATCGAACTTTTTTTAGGAAAAGAATATTTGTGATTTCTTTTATCCCATTGCAGTTAAAAAAATTACGAAAACCATGTAATGGAGCCCCCGATGAGGGAAACGAAATAAATCTTTACTGGCTTCGGCTTCTGACTAAAGGTTTAGAATGAATCGTTGTTTTATCTGTTTTTTATGGGCTTTATGTTTAAGCGTCGTCAGGGCTTCGGAAATTCCGGTACGGTTGGGACTGCTTCCGGTTCCGTCGGGTCAGGAGGCCGCATTGGATTTGGCGGCGGCGGATTTGCTGGAGCTTCCGGGGATTGAATTGTTGGAGCGGTCCCGTTTGGATGCGGTGCTGGGGGAGATGAGGCTGCAGGCTGCCGGACTGAGTGTGGAGGACGGGTTGCGTCTGGGGCGTCAGCTACAGGCGGACGGCTCCGTCGCCGGAGACCGCGGGGGCCGTGCGTTTTACGCTGGAGGTTGCCCGTCCGGATCAGGCGCCGCAGGTGCTGAGGGGGCCGGAAGTGCCGCTTGCCGACTGGGAGGAGGCGGTGGATGCGCTGGCGGCAGCACTGTTGCAGTCGGCGGGTGCCGAACCCTTGCCGGTGGATGAGGCGGCGCTTCGCGCGGAGGCCGAGCGGTTGGGGGCCCTGGCGATGCGGTTTTATGCGTTTGATCCCGACCGGGCACTGCGGTTTGCGGACACGGCCTGGATGATGGGAAACCGGGGGCGGGATGTTCTGCTTATCCGCACGCAAAGCCGGTTGCAGGATTTATTTATGAAACCGAGAACGCCGTTGATCCATGCGTTATCGGGGGTGCCGCCGACACTGATGCGCGAGACGTTTCATATGGAATTTCACCGGAAATATGGGCGCACGATGCCGGTGGAGGTGTTGGAGTCGATGTTGACGGAGGTGACGGGTCTGCAGCGGGAGGTGTTGCACGGGGCGGATCAGTGGTCGCGGGAACCGCGGGGATGGATTGCATTGAAGACGGTGATGTATCATGCCCGGGAGATTCAGATTCAGGCTTCGCTGCATCCTGAATGGGCGCGTCTGCGTCCGGCCGCCCGGCGGAATGCGCGTGAACTGCGCCGGGGAATCGCCTGGCTGCATGAGAATGGCGAGTACTCAGACCTGTTGCTGGTGTCCGGTCTGGAGAATAATCCCGAGTTGATTTGGGAAGACCCCGGGATGTATTACGAGGCGGTCTCCCGTGGGTTGGCGGGGCGGGATGTGAACGCCGGACTTGTGGAGCGGCTGAGGCATTTGGAGCCGGGCCGCCGCAGCCGGCTTTCGGATGCGCCGGATGAGGTTTGGGAGGCGGCGAGACGGGAGCAGGTGCTGGCGCTGGCCGGGAAAGAGGATTTGGTGTCCCGTCTGCTCGCGGCCCGGTTGCGGGTCGCGGTGAGGGACCCGGCGTTCGGCGGGGCGGATGCGGAGAAGTTGGAGGCGCATTTGTTGGCTCTGGTGAAAGAGACGATTCAACTGGAGCCCAGAGAGGTTCCGTCGGGGTTGTCGTTCCTGCGGGAACTGGGCGGGGAGCTTGAGGAGGAGCGGCCCGGTTTATCGAACCGGTTTGCGGCGGCGGCGTTCGACGGGGCGCTGGCACTGTCGGAGAGCCTGCTTCCGCCGGAGGCGAGCCCGTCTTTTCGCAACAAGGATCATGAGCGGGCCGCCATGACACTGACGAGGGTGTATGAGTTGTATTTCAGCGAATTGTTTGAGGGGATGGACCGGGGTGAGCGTATTTCTATTCTGCGGCGGATCGGAACCTCCCGGGTGGATGAGGTTAATTCGAGATTGTATCCCATGGTGCAGAACGCGCGGGAATGGCTGTCGATTTACGGCGAACCTTTGCCGGCCCGGAATCCGGTTCCGGCGGAGGTGCGGATGCTGATTCCGGCGGGGGAGAATGCGGACGCGGCCTACGAGCCGCCGCCGGGTCATATGGTCGATTTTCATGGGCGCGGGGCGATGCGGGGGGCGGTGTGGTATGGAAACGGATTGCGCTGGGCGTGGAATTTGCGGACCCTGACCCTGCACGGATTTGATCCGAGAGGGGTTTCGGAACCCATGGAGGTCTCCCTTCCTCCGGCGGAAACACCCGGAGACGCTCTCTATCGGCATTGTCTGTATCCGATTCGGGTCGAGGGGGACTGGGTGTTGTTTCACGCGCGAATTCCCATGCCGGGCCGGGGGCGTTTCGCGGCGTTGCGGATTTCGGACGGACAGATGTATGAACACTTTATTGACGAGGGTGAGCCAAGGGCGTTCAGCCCGCTGCTGCGGGGGTTCACGGCGCTGCCGTTCGGCGGGCATATCCGGGGGGATGTGTATGTGTACAGCCCGGTAACGGTGGACGGGGGTTCGATCCACAGTTCGACCCCGAAATCGGCGGTGTATGCGTTGAACCTGATCACGGGGGAGCATACGACTCTGACGGATAAGGATCTTCGGGGACCGCTTCCCGGGTCCCGCAATCCACCCGGAAGCACGGGACACCTTATCCCCTGGGGGGCGGAGAATTCTGCGATTTTGCGGTTGAATCACAACCGGAGGGGACGAACGGTGACGTTGATTTTGGATATTCACGACCGGGCGGCGGGAGAGTGGCGTCGGGAGGAAATTCCGATGCCGGAACTGTTGGAGACCTATTCGGGTCGGTCGGTGCGGAATGTGGAGCGTTCTCCGATGGATCCCCGGCTGGTGATTTTGCGCGGCCGGGCGGTGGTGGACACGGAGGCGGGAGGACTGGCGGATCCTTCGGTGGCCTTTGCGGGGCGGGCGGTATTGGATCCGGACACCTTGGAATGGGGCGTCGACCGGGAGGTGGACGGAATGCTGATTCGTTACGTGTTTGAGGGCGCGCCCGCGAGTCCGGATGTGATGGTGACCGGGGATCGGATGACCGCCCTGAAGGACGGCGCGGTGCAGGTGTTTGATTTGACCGCAGCGCGGTTTCCGGAAACGGAGCCGATGGCGGATCTTCGGAACCGGGCGTTGGACGGAGACACGGGTGCGGCGATGGAGCTGAGCCGTCACTTTGTGGAGTCCCTGGAATTTGATCCGGCCCTCTTTTGGACTCGGCGCGCGGCCCGCGCGGGGCGGCCGGGGGCGGCCTCGCTTTTAGCGATGTTTTATATGACGGAGGGCTTTTCGATTTTCAATTCGCCCGCGAACGGATCGCTTTCGGTTCCCTGGATTCAGCGGGCGCTGGATGAGGAGGATCCGTGGGCATATTATGCTTTGCATGCGATGCGGGTCGGGATTGTGCGGCCGCCGCCGCATCCTGACTGGCGTGCTCCGGAGGGGAAAAGTCTGTTGCAGGCCGCAGGGGAGGGCGGGGTGGTGCCGGCGCTCCACCATGTGGCTCTGGAGGCGGCGCGGGAAAATCCGGCGATGGCATACGCGGCGATGAGGGCGACCGAGCGGCTGGAGCGCGAACGGGTTTCGCGGGGCGCTCCGGAACCTTCGCATGTCAAGCTGCACCGGGTCTCCGCATACGGGCATCGGTTTCCGCCGAAACCGGTGGGTGGCTTTGCCTCGGCGGAGGCCGTGTTAAACCGCCTCCCGCCGGATGCCGCACGCGAGGCCCGGTTGCATGCGGGCGATTTTTCTTTTCCCCACTCTCTTCCTTCCACCCCGTGAGGCGACGATGAAACGAATATGGATGCTGATTGCTTTAGGTCTGCTTACCGTCATTGCGGAGGATAAGCCCGTACACACGCTGGATGCGACGTTGTCGCTCGGCAGGGTGGAATTCGGCGCTTCGCCTCAAGCGCTGCAGGCGGCGGGAATCAAGATGCGCAGACTGGAGCAGAGTCCGGATCAACGCATGGAGCGGTGGGCAATGGAGAACGTGAACGATCTGGAACTGGATCTTCAGCTTGAGGCGGAGTTAGGGTTTATTGACGGAATGTTGTTCAGACTTTTTCTGCGGCCCGGAGATGTGGAGTCCGGCGCGTTTCTCCAGCGGCTTGCCCGCCGGTTTCAGGCGGGGGATGAGATGCAGGAGAGTCAGGTGTTTCAGATTCATTATCAGGAGGAGGGCTTTATGGAACCGGCGGGATTTTCAATTCATGCGCGGCCGCTTCTGTTGCTGGTGGAAGGCTGGCGGGAGGAGTCCCGGGGGGAGTTTGAAGCCTTTGAGCATTTCAGGAGGCAATGATGAAACCGTTCCTCTTTATACGTCAGATTCAACTTAATTCAGTTTGCCTTCAAGCATGCTGACGAAACGGGCGGCGTCCTGGCCGCCGTAGCCGAACTGATCGATCTTGTTGCCTTCGGCATCCAGCAGGACCATGGTGGGGTAACCGCGGATGCCGAATTTTTGGGCGAGGGCCTGGTTGGCGGCCTGTTGTTTTTGGGAAAGCCGCCGGCGGCGCGGGAAGTCGGCAATCTGCAGAACCAGGTTTTCATTGGCAAACTCTTTGAAGGCCTCTTTTTCAAAAACCTCGCGTTCGAGGCGCATGCAGGGCGGGCACCAGTCCGAGCCGGTGAAGAGGAGGAGGACCGGGAGTTTAAGATCTTTGGCATCTTTCAGGGCCGCGTCGCCGTCGGCGATCCATTCGGCTTTCCGGGGGCCGGCCTGGGCGGTTCGAAGACCCGGGCTCCCGCCGCGTTTTTCGCGGACATAGGCCTGATCTTCATTGCTGAGGGTGTCGAGTTGGAGATTCAGTACCCGGGCATCGGCGGTCATGACCGTGGCCTGAACGCCGTCGGCGGAAAGCATTTTGGCTTCAAGCGTGCGGCCGTCCTGATTGGTCCAGGTTCGCATGGGCTCCTGAGCGCGGGACAGGGCGGTTGCGGCAATGAGTGCAAAGATGTACAGCAGGGTTTTCATTTTGGTTGATCCTTTCATGAGTATCAGAATATCTTATGAGGGTACTTCAGTTCGGGATTGGTGGCAAGTCGGGAGTAGCCGGAAAACACGGTGTGCTTTTTGTATAGGACGGTGTTGACAGGATTGACTTTATTGACGGCTTGGGGGTGTCAGTGAGGGCTTTTCCTCAGCCAGATTTCCAGCGGCAGGCGGTTTTGGCCGAAGCGGTCGATGGTTTGGATGTGGGTGAAGTCGCGGGCGAGGAGGTCTCTGAAGCGGGCTTCCTCTTCGGGGCTGAAGGGGCGGATTTCGGGAGAGTGGATAAAGTGGTAGGCGGTGAAGGCGGCGGCGTCGCTTTGGGCGAGGGCCTGTTCGATGCCGTCCCAGTCGAGGAAGGCGGGGTGTGGCGCGTGAAGCTTAAACGAAAAGGGGCCCATTTCCAGTCCGCGGGGCACGTCGAGCCGGGCTTCGATGGCGAGGTAGGTGTCGGGGGTGTAGAGGATGGCGTCTTCGGGGAGGAGTTTGTTGAGAATGCGGGCGGCGTGTTCGAGGGTGTCGAGGTCAGTGGCGCGGTCCGCTTGCACCCAGATGCGGTCGGTCTTGAGGGGGATCCAGGCGTGGAGGTGGGGTGAGCTGAGATGGAAGAGGAGGATGAGGGCGGTGAAGCCGTGGAGCGGGGCGGTCGGGAGGGGATGCCGCAAGGCGGCACGGGCGATGAGGAGGACGGCAAGGGGATAGAGGGGGGTGAGGTATTCGTCGTAGGGGTGGGGGGCGATGAAGTGGAGAATCGCGACAGCGGGGAGGATGTACCAGAGAGTGCGCTCTTCAGCGGGGAGGGTGCGGAAAGCGGGCCTGAGGAGGAGAAAGACGCCGAGGAGCGGGAGCAGGGTGTGAAGCGGGCGGAGGAGAAAGCCGAGGTGTACGGCGGAGGGGAAGGCGTGATCGCGGGCGGCGTGAAAGGAGAGGGTTTGATACAGGAAGGCGGAGGGATCGCGGAGCAGAAACGGTCCGAGAAACAGGAGCAGTCCGGCGGCACCGGCGGCGGTGAAGGTGATCCAGGCGGTGTCGCCGAGGGTTTTTCGGCGGGCGAGGAGGGAAAGGGACAAAGGAACAAAGGCGATACCAAAGGACAGACGGGTCGCGGTGGCGAGGGCGAGGAGCAGGGCGGCGGCGGTGAGCGGGTTGCTCCGGGGGCCGCGCAGCCAGCAGGCGGCGGCGGCGAGGAGGAGGAGGGCGGTGAGGGCGTAGGTTTTGACGGTGAGGCCGAACTGCACATAGAGCGGAGCCAGGAGCAGGGCGAGGACCGGCAGGGTTTCGGCGGGCGTTTTCGGGCGGAGGGTCCGCAGGAGGATCAGGGCGGTGAGGGTGAGCAACAGGGCCTGACCCAGCCGCGCGCCGTAGAGGCCGTGCGTGCGGGCGAGGGGGAGAAAAAGCTGATAGACGTACGGGAGGGCCGGGGCCTGGGTGAAGGTGAAATCGGTATAGGGCGTCAGGCCTTGATGAATTCGTTGCGCGGCGAGGAGATACCAGCCTTCATCCTGATTCAGGGGGACGAGCCGGGCGGCGGAGGCCAGAAGGAAAAAGAGGAGGGCCCCGGCGAGGATCGGGGAGAGGCGTTTCAACCGGTGACTCCGTAGTCGTCGAGGAAGCGGGCGAGAATGGCGGCCCCGGTTTCGAGGGCGGTGAGGTCGATGAATTCGTCCTCGGTGTGGGCCTGGGCGATGTCGCCGGGTCCGAAGACGAGGGTTTGGCCACAGACGGTGCTGAAGGGGGCGGCGTCGCTGACCCAGGAGGTGCCTTCACAGGCGGGGCGTTGGCCGGTGACGGATTCGACAGCGTCGAGGAGCGATTGCGGGAGGGTGTCGCCGGGGTTCGTGGCGAAGGCGGCGGTTTGGTTGACGCGGGTGACGGTGCCGGAGAGGAGGCGGCCCTCGCGGATGAGTTCGTCAAGAATGTGTTGGACGGCCTGCTCGAAGAGCGCGGGATCCTCGGTGGGAATGACGCGGCGGTCGAGCTGGATCAGGGTGTGGTCGGGAATGATGTTGTAGGTGTGGCCGCCGGAGATGCGGCCGATGTTGAGGGAGGAGACGCCGAGCAGGGGATGGCTGTGCATCTGCTGAAGGGCTTTGTGGGCGCGGAGAATTTCGGGAAGGATCCGCGCGAGGGCCTCGTGGGTGCTGATGCCGGCTTCGGGCTGGCTGCCGTGTCCGGAGCGGCCGCGGAGAACGATGTCGTACCAGTTGGCGCCTTTGTGGGCGACGACGGGGCGGCAGCGGGTGGGTTCGAGAATGACCGCATGGTCGGCGCGGACGCCGCTGGCGGCGAGGGTTTCGGCACCTTTGGTGCCGCATTCCTCGTCGGGCGCGCCGACGATGAGCAGACTGACCCCGCGGGCGTTTAGGGCGCGGATGCGTTCGGGGGTCAGGGCATAAAGCAGGGCGGCG
Source organism: Verrucomicrobiota bacterium (assembly GCA_020831625.1). GTDB lineage: Bacteria > Verrucomicrobiota > Kiritimatiellia > SS1-B-03-39 > UBA6053 > PXAS01. Next base: position 80,870 of record JAFIGD010000012.1, read on the forward strand.
GTGGCGCCTTTCATGTCGCAGGCGCCGCGGCCGTACATGCGGTTGTCGCGGAGGATGCCCTCGAAGGGCGGGAGGGTCATGTTATCGATGCCGACAGTGTCGAGGTGGACCTCAAACATCAGGGTTTGTTTGGGCACGGGTGCGTCGGCACGGCCGAGGACAGCGGGGCGCTCGGGATCGGGGGTGTCGATGCGCTCGGTGACGAGGCCGCGTTCGGTGAAGAGGGTCTGGAGGGCGTCGGCCATGCGGCGTTCGCCGCGGATGGCGGGGTCGGAGGTGTGGGCGGGGTTGACGGAGGGAACGCGGATAAGGTCCCGCAGGAGCTGGTGCAGGGGAGGGAGGGGCATGGGCTATTCTTTCTCCGCGGGCGGGGGCACGAGCACTTTGAGGGCTTTGGGGCGGAGCTGGATGTGGACCTCGGGCGGGGATTCGACGAGTTCGCCGTCGAGCTGAATGGGCTGCCCGGTTTCGCGGCGGACGCGCATTTCGCGGAGGGGGGTGATCTTGACTTCGGGGACATCGCCGAGGGAGCCGTCGAAGAGTTTGTAGAGGCTGGGAATGAGGCGGGGCACGTCGTCGCGGAAAGCGGAGGTGAGCCAGAGGAAGCCGTCGTCGGCTTTGGCATTGGGGGCGATGCGGGCACCGCCCCCGAACTGGGTGAGGTTGGCGACGGTGAAGAGCATGGGGTGGTCGTAAACGGCTTCGGGTTCGTCGTCAATGCGGACGTGAAAGCGTTCGGACTTGTAGTCGAAGAGTTCGTAGGCGGCGGCGAAGACGTAGGGGAGAATGCCGCGGACGGGGGATTTCTCGAAGGTTTTGACGAGGGCCGCGTCCCAGGCCATGCTGCAGGTGACGAAAAAGGGGCGTCCGTTGGCGAGGCCGACATCGATGGACTCGGGTTTGGCGTGCACGAGCTGCTGGATGGCTTTGCCGGGGGAGAGGTTAATGCCGAAGTGGCGGGCGAAGCCGTTGCCGCTGCCGGTGGGAATGACGCCGAGGCTGACGGGGGAGTCGAGCAGTTCGGCGCCGATACTGTTGATGACACCGTCGCCGCCGACGACGATCAGGCTGTCGATGCCCTCCTCGATGGCGCGGCGGGCTTTGGCGCGTCCGTCTTCGGCGGATTTGGTGAGTTGACAGGTGATTTCGCGGCCGTCGCAGTCCCAGAACTCGGTGAAGGTTTGCATGAGGTTGCCCATGGAGGCGCCCAACCCTGATTTGGGGTTGATGATAATCCTGACTTTCTGAGCGGTGGTGTGCATGGGGAACTCATGACGGAAAGGGGCGGAGACGGCAAGCGGAAAAACGGGGCGGGAGGGCGTGAACCGCGGGGAGCGTGGAGAACACGAAGGGTTGGGCGGGGGCATTGGTGCAGGGTGGGGAGAAGACCACGGATGAAAGACCACGGATGGGGAGCAGGGTGAATGCTTGAGTTTATTTACCTTGAAAATCTAAAAGGATATGTTCCTTTTTCAAGGACATGATGATCGAGCGGCCTTTTTATGTTACGGCTCGACATCACTGCTCTCCCTCTGACGGCACTTCTCGAGACGGTGCTTCAATCCCGGCGGCGGTGAAGCGGCCGGTGATGTGTCCGCCGATGACGGCGCCGGCATAGATGGGCAGGACGTAGTCGGGGAAAAGGAGGCCGGTGTTCCCTCCGAGGTACGTACCGTAGGCGGGATGCATGAGTCGGTAGCCCTCGCGCTGGAGTTCGGGCGATTCGTGGGCGCGCAGGTAGCCGATGGCGTCATTGCTGGCCAGGGCCTCATGATAGAGGTTCACAAAGGGAATCATGTAGGTGAAGGAGTAGGTGCCCTTCCATTTTCGGTCGGCGAGATCTTTGGCGTGCCCGCCTTCGTGGACGGCGATTGCGGGGATGTCGGAAAAGAGATGGATGGTGTTGGAATAGGGATTGTAGTGGTCGCCGCCGAGAACCCGGCCGGGGAGCAGAGTGTACTGCAGCCAGGAGATCATGCCAACGGTGTAGCGCCAGCCCGCGCCCATGGATTTGTTTTGCCGGATGCGCCGGAATTCTCCGCGGGGGTTGTATTGATTGAGCCGCACTTTGACATGGTGCAGTTCGTTGGCGGCGATGTAGCGCTCCATGATCGCTTTGGTTTCTCCGCCGATGCGATGGTTGTCGACCCGCCGGTCCCAGAGAACCAGTTTGCCCAGCCAGCTGCCCGGCCAAATCCAGTCGGAGGCGTCCAGGACCCGGTTCGGGCGGCCTTCGACGATTTGCACCTCCCACACCGGTTCCGCCGGCAGGCGGGGGTCTTCAAAGGAAACCCCTTCACGGTACGGCACCGAGGCGCAGCCGCCGCAAAGCAATAAAAGCAGTCCAAGCACCTTCAGTCGAGATCCTAAACGCATACACACGTCCTTTCAGGGTTGGCGCAAATATGACAGGGCGTTTGCGGATTGTAAAGAGACGAATGTTTCGAGAGAAGAGTGATTGATTCATCCCAACGCTGAAAGCTCCCGCAGGCTTTGGGTGCCGAAATCAGGGTGACGCTCCAACAAATCGTCGAAGACATTCATGACGGTGGTCAAATCCTCCATTCGATCTTCCCTTTGCAGGCTTTCAGCCAGACGGCGCAACAGTCCTTCAATTTCTCTTTTCCGATGTGCCCATTCCCATGCGTTCACATCTGACTGCGGCGTTTGGAGGGCAAAATTTTTGGCAATGAGGAGGATGCTTTCTGTAAACATGGTCAAGCGGGCATTCTGGTCAAACAGTTCCGAGAGGGAAGCGGCATGATCGGAAGCCATAAAGGAGGCCAACAGTTGATTCACAAATTGCCGATCCTTTAACCAATGTTTCTCATCATGAAGGGTGAGGCCTCTTGAAAGATCTTTCCTTACCTCCGGGGATATATCGTTTGCGAAACGAACCGTTAAATCGCGCATCCAGAGTGGTGGGGCGGGATGGTTTAGTTCCGTTACCAATTCATAGACCATCGCAGATCGTAATAAAGGATTCTCTTTTATATTGTGGACCAGGGTATCAATGGTGATCAATCCATTACAAGTCAGGGCAAACATCGAAGATGCGGCCCACTGTACGAGCGGATCACCGGTCACATCCCGGTTGGCCAGCAATAGAGATATCGCTTCATCTCTAACTTCTTTGGTCACTTTTTCCTCTTGGTGACAAAGAAACCAAAGTGCCTTCATGGTGTCGGGTTGCGATTTCACTTTGGGCTCCCTTCCGCAGGTCAGAATGAGTTCGGCCGCGAGTTTCGGATTTATTAGAAAACAAGTGGCTGCCAGCAATGCGGTGGATGTCAACACGGCGGGATTGTCCCGGGATGCCAGGGTTTCCGCGATTTTCAACAGGGGTTTCTGCAAATCCTCATGCGTGCCCGCACACACAGCCAGTGCGTGAATCGCCCGACAGTTCGGCATGTGCCAAGATACATTCAACAGGTCCGGACCTTCATCGTCCGCCCACTCCAAGGGTGGGGCTTCAGAGATCGCGATATCCATCAAGCGTTGATAGATCACCCCCGGCCACCGGTCATCCGAGCGTGTTTCCACAATCCCGGCCAAGGCCAGTTCGCATCCTTCGCGGAGATAAAGTCCGGATTCGATGAGCCATTCCGCCAGGTCCGGGGTCTCAACCCGGGTCCATTCTTTGAATTTTTCCGGTTCCGGATTCGCATCAGCGGAGACCGCATCCATCATTGTGGAAAGGGATTCACCGGGTATTCCGGACAATAGGTCATCGAGTTCTTGGGCCAATTGAAAATGGGGTTGCGGATTTTCCAGTGCAAGACTCCGGAAACTTTCTACTAAAGCGTCCATGCTTCTGTGACGGACTGTATTTGTTTTCACGTCAATGGAGCGGATACCGGATTCCAAGGGCGTATCGCGAAAGGCCCTCCTCCAATCCTCCACCGTCCACTTGCGCATCACATGCAAGGGGGTGGTGTAGCCAACCGCACGAAATTTTGGTTCAAAAGCCGTTGGATTTCCCGTTCCACGCTCACTCGGTCCAAATTTGGCTTCAAGTTCCAGATAATGTGCTTGGGCCCGGGGGAATGCGTTTCTGACAGGTTCTGGAATCGCACCTAGAAGCCGGTGAGAAGTTTTACCGATTTGGTTGGGCACAAAGCCGTGTTTTTGCACCCGCTCCCACCTCCTTCGCTCATCCTCCACCGTCCACGGATCTCGCAATTCAACAATCCATTCAACCAGAGTTTCCATGCGCTTTTTGCTCATTTTCGGAGTAAGCACCTCAAGAAATCGATAGATTCTTTCGGTAATCAAGAACGAGGCCGAATGCCGAATCCCCACATGAACTGCATCCGGACAGCCGATCAGCCATGTCCCCAAATCATCAGCCAACGTTTCCTCGATTTCTCTGCCTTGCAAAGCAATGCCCGTTTCCAGGATCATCCAGAGATCCTGATTTCGCAAGGGGGAGGGAAAGAGATTCAGAAATTCTGGTAACGAAATTTCCCGGTTCAATAATCCGTACGCACTACATGCGGCCACAGCTTTTACCAAATAATCCAGCTCACTATTTCGATGCACATCCAGAATATGCGCATTCCATTTGTACGCCCGCACCTCCAGGGTATTCCAAGCCGCAGACAGAACCTGCAACACCTCCGCACCCAAGCGAACAAAGCCTGGAGGGACATCCTTTAACGCACGGGTCAATGCGCGGTGTCGGGAATGGAGCCCGGAGGAGGCTTTGCTCCCATCCAGATGATGTAGATACAACTCCAGCAGGATCAATGCACGCTTGGGTGCCTGCCTGAACAGGGAAGCCCATTCGAATTCGTGAGCATCGGAAAGCATCCATTCGGGCAACTTTTCCCATGTGAGACGAAGCTCAAAGAGTTTGTCTGAATCCTGTTCGGGCTTCTGCCAAAACAGCGACTCGATTTCCCCCCGCCGCAACAGCTCCGGGTCCTCTTGGGACCACAAGCGCAAGGCCTCCGCTATCTCATCTCCCAAAGACCCGGACACCGATGCAAACAGGCCCACGATCCGATCCCGCTCAATCTCATCCAACGCCTCTCCCTGTTGCAGCGCCCAGTCGATGTATGGCTTCATCCAGCCGGGATGGCGGGCAAAGACTTGGGTGAGAATGTGTGGAGCATACACTTCATCCATCCAATCATGAATCCCATGAAAGTCCCGCGCCTTCGGCTCCAGGATATCCGCCAAGCCCAGCCACATTCCACGTTTAACGAGTGGTCGGATCTCTTCGGAGCGTTGCACCTCGTTCAACAGGGCCCATCCGTTTCTGGATCCCAAAATCAAAGGGACGGCCAGCCTCATGCGACGGGCATGCAGGAAATGTTGCTCTGTCCTTTTGCCCATAAGTGCCAAAAGTTCATGCAAAGTCCCGCAGTTTCCTAGTCGGGTTGCGATGCAGGCGTCCACAATCAATTGGTGCCGCGGCTCGTAATAAGGAGTCCCCTCCTGAGTTATTCGGACAAACAGTCCCGCTTTTTCCAGGGTCACTCCGTCCGTTCCCGCCTGTGCCGAGGAAAGTTTTTGCAGGCCAAGCCTTTCCATTTTGTCGACCAGTCTGTCCAGCGTCTCCCGACTTCCCGGAGCTTTTTGTGTGCGCAATTGGATCCAATGCAGCACAAAGGTAAGCTGAGTAAAGGGACGGGTGCCATCAAAATCCGGTTCTCGTGCCAGGTCCCCCAGCAAACCCAAACATTCGGGGTTGCGGACCAATCGCTGCAATTCGGGGCCCAACGTGTTCCAGGGAATGTGCCACATATTCAGCACCGACTCGACATCTGACACTGGCAAGCCCCCGATTTCCACCTCGTGGTACTTTTGAGTTTCCCAGCTTTCAAACAAGGTCCTCAAGCTGGAATCCCGGGTATCCACGGTTCGACAGCCCACCACCAGGCTAAAGCCCAATTCCAAACAGGATCGGCAAAAATCGAACGCCATCCCTTTTTGTCTTTCCACGTCGCCTCCGGCCAGCTCCATCGAGTCCCATTGGTCCACGATCACAACCAGAGGGTTGCGGTAGACTCGCTTAAGGGTTTCGGGTTGCAGAGAGCTTGAATGTCCGCCGATATCCGCGGCCCGTGTCAGCAGGACATTTATGGATTTTTCTTTCTCCAGTTCTTTGGCCACGGAAGCCAGCACATGACTTTTCCCTCTGCCGGGCGCGCCGTGCACCTGCATTCGGATTCCCCGATTTTCGCGCAGGGCCCGGATGATTTCGGTGGTTTCCTGACGTACAAATTCAATCGGCAATGCCTTTTTGGCATCCAAAATATTCAATGTTGTTTCCGTCTGTGCGGCGACATCTCTCAGGACTGCATGGGAATCAACTTCCTTCCACTGGATTCCGGGGGATTTTTCATTCAGCAGAGATTTCAAATCATCCACACCCAATTCGCGTCCCAGCACCTCTTTTTCAGGCATCGCCTGTAAAGCGTTCAGCAAGATGGATTCAGAACCTTTTTCGACCAAACCGATGGTGAGATCGTACAAACCGGACTCCGTCTGTATCGGCTGAATCTCGATCTTTGCCAAAAGGCTGTTTGCCTCTTCGATGGAGTCGAAGTCCAGAATCTCCAAGACTTTTTGTTCGGGACTCGTCAACGGTTTCCCTCTGTCATTTCCCTGTGCCCGGGTCAATAATGGAGTTAAACCCTCAAAATAGGTGCTGTCCGAACTAAATACATACGCGTCGGCCGGATCCGGTCGTTCCAGAAGCTGAACCCGTATGTAGTCTTTGATTGAACGGGTGTTTATTCCTTTCACGCCCAAATCGGACGGTTTCCACTGCCCGTTGGATTTGGTTTTGCATTGGATGGCGATACGCTTTCCCTCTTCCATCACCCACAGATCCACACCTTGGGCGTCAAAGCCCTCCTGATCCCAGGCCTCCCATTGTACCCGGTCCACACGGCCCGACAACATGCGAAGCCATTGCTGACAGACCACGTGCTTTTCCGCCGCGTTACCGATTTTGGACCAGATCCCGTTCACCGGGCTGCTTCCTCCAGCATTTCCGGAATTTGTTTCCACGGCACGAAGGTCACGTCCTCCAGTTTTCGGCGCTCATGTCCCCCATACACCACAAAACCATCCGTCACGCGCGTGTCTTTTTCTTTGGTATTCAGGGCCTTGAGTTTGCTGAGTCCCGAGCGTGCTTTCAATTTTGGTGTCAGGCCCGCTTTCATTTCGAAGGGAACTAATGTTGCGCCCCTATCCATCAAAATATCTACCTCAATGCCGTCACTTGAGCGCCAGAACCACAAATCCGGACGTTTGGCCCGGTTGCGATGCCATTTGAGGATTTCGCCATATATCCAGGATTCCACCAGGCCGCCCCACTGCGGAGATTGCGTGAGTTGCTGCACGTTATCGATGTGCAAAAGCCGGCAGGCCAGCCCCGTGTCCAGAAAATGTAACTTGGGGCGCTTGTTCAGCCGCTTGCCGAAATTGCGGTGATGAGGACGCAACAAGCGGATGAGGTAGGTCATTTCGAGCACATTCAGCCATGCGCTTGCGGTCATGGCGTCAATCTCCGCCGTTTGGGCGAGATCCGCTTTGTTGACCAGTTGTCCACTCAGGCTGGCGCAGTGTCGGATGAACACATCAAACCGGGTTCGGTCTTTGACAGCCAGGACGCTCTGCACATCCCGCCCCACGTATGTGGCAAGATAATTGTCCAGCCATTCTCCCGGGTCCATCTCGCGGTTCTCATCGTACAAAGGAGGGTATCCCCCTCTTAGGACGGCTTCGGCGAGGGTTTTCGGCTCACGCGGCGCTCCGCGAAGTTCCTCCAGGGAAAAAGGCAACAACTCCATTATCGCGACCCTGCCCGCCAACGATTGGCTGATCATCCTGTTGAGGTCCAGTTGCTGCGAACCTGTCACCACCCATGCCCCCATATTTACTGTTTCATCCACGCGAACTTGAAGGTAATTGAAAATTTCAGGCACGTGCTGAGCCTCATCGAGGATGGCACCATCCGGATAGTTCGACAAAAAGCCAACCGGATCCCGCCGGAACGCGGCCTGCTCAAACGGACTTTCCAAGTTCACGTACTGCAGGTCCTTGCATGCGGATCTCGCCAGGGTGGTTTTTCCGGATTGACGGGGGCCTGTGATCATCAATACCGGATATCCCTTGCGTAATCGTTCGACCTGATTGTATAGAATTCTGTTTATCATTATGCAATAATAGAATTGAACTCTATTTATGCAAGTTTTTTAGCGGGGGTATCGAGGAATTCGATTGAAAAGTGATGAGGCTGTTTTGACGGCAATAAAAAACCCCTTGAGGATTCAAGGGGTTTGGGAAGAAAATGGAGCGAGCGAAGAGATTCGAACTCTCGACATTAACCTTGGCAAGGTTACGCTCTACCAACTGAGCTACGCTCGCAAATGCGTGAGATATTTATACGCAAAACCGGGAAAAGTGCAATGGTAAAATGAGAAAAAATTCCGGGGGACGTCGGAAGAGATTCAGGGCGCAGAGTCTGTTTACGGTGCGGTCAGCCAGGTTTCGAAGCGTTTGAGGCTGATTTTTTCGTGGGGCCTGAGTTCGGGACAGAGGAGGGCGATGCGGAGTTCCTCGATTTTGCGGAAGGCTTCGCGCAGGCGGGCGGGGGGGAGTTGGTCGAGATGTTCGGCGAGGAGGGTGAGGGCGGGGTCGAGGTCGGCGCGCTTGCGGGCGTCTTTTTGGGGATCGTGGCGGAGGCGATCGGTGCGGTTGAGGGTGGCCTGCAAATAGCGGGGGTAGCGGCGGAGGTTTTCGGGATCGCGGATCCAGCCGGGGGCCCAGAGGGTGTTTTGCTGGAGTTCGAGGTCGGCGCGGACCTCGTCGGGGAGATCGGTGTCGAAGAGATCGTTGACCTGACTGCGGAGGGTGAAGAGCTGCTGGAGCTGGCGGCCGCGCTGTTCGGCGATGTCGAAGAGTTCGCCGCGTGCGGATTCGGCGGCGGCGGCGAAGTCGGCGGCGGTGCGGGGGAGGCCCTGCGGCAGTTGCAGTGCTTCGGCGAGGACGCCGGTGAGGAGGTCTTCGAGGGCGTCGGTGTTGCCGTCGCGCAGGGTGGCGAGGTCGAGCTGGACAGTGGTGGGCAGGGGGAAGCGTTTTTGCAGGTATTTGACGGGATCGGGGAAGTTGAGGCGGAAGAGGCGGATGACGCCGGCCTGATGGTGTTCGAGGGCTTCGTCGGGATGGGCGAAGAGGCGGAGCCCGACGGCGGTTTGTTCGTCGGTGAGCGCGGGATAGCGGGTCTGGCCGTTCTGGGGGACGGATTCGGGGAGGTCGGTGTCGGGCCAGCGGGTGAGGCCGGATTTATGCCATTGTCCGGATTGGCGGGACTGGACGGGGCCGCTTTTGCGGGGGAGGACGGCTTGTCCGGGGAAACGGTCGCCGCAGTGGCGTTCGGCGCCGTTGGCGTCGGTGACGCGGAGGTGGGTGACGAGGTGGGGCGGGAGTTTGGCGGGGTCGAGGTCGGGGGCGGCGAGGATGCGGTCGAGCTTGGCGGCGAGGAAGGCGGCGAGGGCGTGGTGGAGGGAGTGGGTCCAAATGAAATTCTGCTCGCGCATCCAGGCGATGGCCTGGGCGGCGGTTTGGGAGGCGGGATTGCAGGCGTTGCGGAGGGGTTTGTCGAGGGAGCGGATGAGGGCTTCGACTTTTTCGGGGAGCCAGGCGGGGACGGTCCATTCGAGGAGTTCGTCGGGCAGGGCGGGGAGGTCGGTGTCGCGGACGGAGAGGGTGAGGCCGTCGGTTTGCGGGTCGTCGGGGGTGTAGGCGTAGAAGAGGCGGATGCGGACGCCGTTGATTTCGAGGGTGTCGGGATAGTCCTCCTCGCGGAGGGGTTCGCCGGGGAAGAGGTCGGGGATGCGGGGAACCCAGGGGGTGCCTGCGGCCCATTTGGCGAAGTCGGCGGTGGAGTGGATATCGGGGGGGAGGGTGCGGCGGAAGTGGTCGATGAGGGCGTCGGAGCCGGTGAAATAGCCGGGGCGGCGGAGGCGGTTTTCCCAGTCGTTGAGGGAGGCGAGGAGGGCCTTGTATTTCTTGAGGGAGGGATGGCGGAAGTCGAGTTCGGCGGGGAGGAGGCCGTCGCGCAGGAAAATTTCGCGGGCGGCGTGCGGGTCGATCCGGCCGTAGTGAACGCGTTTGCCCTGGCTGAGGGTGAGTTGTCCGAGGGCGACGCGCTCCTCGGCTTCGGCGAAGCCGCGTTTGGCGTTCCAGACGGGGCGTTCGTAGTGGTATTTGCAGAGGTGGGGGGCGACGGTTTCGACCCATTCGGGATTGAGGAGGGCGCACTCGCGGGCGAAGAGGCGGGAGGTTTCGAGGAGGGTGAAGGCCATGACCCATTTGGGGGGCTTTTTGCCGAGGGCGCTGCCGGGGAAGACGTGGAAGGTCTGTCCCCCGGGGGTGCGGAAGAGGTTGTTTTCCTCGCGCTGACCGATCATGCGGGGCACACCGGCGAGGAGGGCGCGGTGGAGGCCGTCGGTGTCGGCGAGGTCCATTTCACCGATGGAGGCGGGGAGGGTCCAGTTGTGGTCGGCACAGGTTTCGCGGAGGTCGTCGACAAGGTTGATCCATTCCTCGACGCGGCGGGGGTTCAGAAAGTGTGCGGTGCAGAATTTGCGGCGGGCGGTGCGGGACGCGCTGTGTTGGCAGACGGCGTTCCAGAGGTTGACAACGCCGAGGAAGTCGGAGGCGGGATCTTTCCAGAGGCCGTGGGCGCGGTCGGCGGCCTCGGCTTTGTCGGCAGGGCGTTCGCGGGGGTCCTGAATGGAGAGGAACACGGCGGTGACGAGGACGGCGGGGAGGATATTTTCGTGGTGGCCCTCTTCGAGCATGCGGGCGAGGCGGGGTTCGAGGGCGAAGGTGGCGAGGACGCGGCCGCGGGGGGTGAGTTCGCGGCGGTCGGTCATGGCGCCGATTTCGTGGAGGGTGCGGTAGCCCTCGGCGATGAAGGCGCCTTTGGGGGGATCGATGAGGGGGAAGTCGGTGAGCGGGGGCAGGCCGAGGACGGCCATGCGGAGGATGACTTCGGCGAGGGAGCTGCGGCGGATTTCGGGGTCGGTGTGGGCGGGAGCGTCGCGGAGGGTTTCTTCGGAATAGAGGCGGATGCAGACGCCGGGGCCGGTGCGTCCGCAGCGGCCGCGGCGCTGGAGGGCGGAGGCGCGGGAGACCTGTTCGGTGACGAGGCGCTGGATTTGCGCCTGGGGGTGCACGCGGTGGACGCGGACTTCGCCGGAGTCGATGACGGCGCGGATGCCGGGGAGGGTGATGGAGGTTTCGGCGACGTTGGTGGCGAGAATGATGCGGCGGCGTCCGCCGGCGGCGAAGACTTTTTGCTGGTCCTGGAGGCTGAGGCGGGCGAAGAGGGGGAGGATTTCGGCGTGACCGCGGTAGTGGCCCTCGAGCTTTTTGGCGGTGTCGCGGATTTCGCGCTCGCCGGCGAGGAAGACGAGGGTGTCGAGGGGGCCGTGGTCGTGGTCGAGCTGCTGGAGGGCTTCGAGAACGCGGTCCTGGATGTCGCGGCCGTCGTCGGGACGTTCGGGCAGGAAGAGATCCTGAATGGGATAGAGGCGGCCTTCGACCGAGAGGACGGGGGCGTTGTCGAAGAAGGCGGAGAAGCGTTCGGCGTCGAGGGTGGCGGAGGAAATGACGATTTTGAGGTCGGGCCGGCGGCGGCGGAGGTTGCGGAGGCAGCCGAGGATGAAGTCGATGTTGAGGCTGCGCTCGTGGGCCTCGTCGATGATGAGGGTTTTGTAGGCGAGCCAGTCGGGGTCGTTGGGGAGCTGGGCGAGGAGCATGCCGTCGGTCATGAACTGGATGCGGGTGCGTTCGGAGGTGCGGTCCTCGAAGCGAACCTGAACGCCGACGGTTTCGCCGAGTTGGGTCTGGCATTCTTCGGCGACGCGCCGGGCCATGCTGGTGGCGGCGAGGCGGCGGGGCTGGGTGACGCCGATTTTGCCGAAGTGTCCGCCGCCGGCCTCGAAGACCATTTTGGGGAGCTGGGTGGTTTTGCCGGAGCCGGTGTCGCCGCAGACGATGACCACGGAATGGTCGCGGAGGGTTTGGAGGATGCGTTCGCGCTCGCGGCTGACGGGAAGGTCTTCCGGATAGTGCAGGGCGGGGACGGAGGCGTGGAAGGCGTCGAAGCGTTTCGCGGCTTTGTCCAGCGCGTGTTCCCACTCCTTGAGGGAGCGGTCCACCGGCTGTTGACGCCGCACCCGGTTCGACAGGCTGTGCAGTCGGCGCGCCAGAAGGTCCCGGTCGCGGGCAAGCAGATGCGCCGCGCGCAGGCGGTCCTCACAGGGGGTCAGAAGTGGTGGCAGGGATTTCACGGCCTTTCCCCTAACCGAAAGCGGTCAGGATTCAATCCTGAAGGGGAAACGGGATTTTCCGAGAGTCGGAAAATCCGTCTGCGCGTTTTCCGACTCTCGGAAAATGCAGGTTGCGCTTTACCGGGGATGAGCGACATTTGATATATGAAAATTTTACTGGTTGCGATCCTGGCCGTGTTCGGGTTTGTCCTGATCACGTCGGAAATGAACGGGGTGACCGCTGAAGAAACGGCGGTTGTCTGCACGGAGACCTGCGGCGGATTGACGCTGACGGAGGAGGAGTGGCGGGAACGGCTGTCGCCGGAGGCCTTCCGGATTCTGCGCGAGCACGGGACGGAGCGCCCGTTCACCGGGAAGTATTGGAATCATAAAGGCACGGGGGTGTTTGCCTGCGTGGGGTGCGAAACGCCCCTGTTTTCGTCGGAGAACAAATTCGACAGCGGCACCGGCTGGCCCAGTTTCACGAAGGCGGTATCGGATGAGGTGGTGGGAACCCGCGTGGACCGCAGTCACGGCATGGTGCGCACCGAAGTGCATTGCGCCACCTGCAAAGGGCATCTGGGGCATATTTTTCGGGACGGTCCTCCGCCGACACGCCTGCGCTATTGCATCAACTCTGTGGCCATTGTGTTTCAGGAGCGGGACTCCTGAGAGGCGGGTTCGGATTTTGACAGATCGTAAACTTGAAGACGCCGAAACGCGGTCCGAAGCGGAGGGTGAATGAATGAGCAGACTAAACATCAAGCGCTCAATTTTGAAGATTGAATGTTGAAAGCATTGCGATTAAGCTAAGTTATGCATTTATGTCAGTAAGTATTGGAGAAAAACAATGAAATTTATGACCACGATTGACCGCGATGAGGATGGTGTCTGGGTGGTGGAGTGTCCTTCCATCCCCGGTTGCATCAGTCAGGGAAAAACCAAAGCTGAAGCTTTGGAAAATGTGAAAGAGGCGATTGCGTTGTGCCTGGAGGTTCGGGCCGAACGCGGAATGCCGCTCACGGTGGAGACGAATCAAGTGGAGGTGCTGGCCTGATGCCGCCCCTTCCGGTTTTAAGCGGTAAAGAGGTGTTGGCTGTTTTTCAAAAGGCGGGTTGGGAGTTCGTTCGGCAAAAAGGAAGTCACATGATCTTGGTGAAGCCCGGTGAAATCATCACGTTGTCGGTGCCTGATCACAAGGAAATTGCCAAGGGAACGCTGCGCGGCTTGGTGAGGGCGAGCGGGCTGACGGTTGATGAGTTCCTGAATCTCAGATGAGCTTCGCACTCTGTTCCAACGGCGGCGGTACGGAGTATCCGGGTTCAAGCTGAGGGCGGGGAGCAAGACGGAGCTGATTCAGCGGCTGATTGTGGCGGTGTAGCAAGGGCGGGTTTGCTGGCCGGAGGCCAGGGGAGAGGTCAGGGAAACGGAATTTCTGACGGGATGAACAGGATTGACGGTGCGCTGAATCCTCCCCGCCCATAGCCCAAGCGAAACGGAATTTCTGACGGGATGAACAGGATGGACGGGATGGATTCGTGGGGGATTTTAACGAATGAGATGAAGCGGGATGAGTGTGAGATTTCGCCGTTAGGGCATATCAGCTACAATGCGCCGTCGGGGTATCACGATGACTGTGTGATGGCTCTGGCGCTGGCGAATCATGGGCGATGGGAGCGCGAGGGGGTTGGGAAGATGTTGAGGATTGCGCCCTCCGGGCGCGGATATTGGATACGGGATAATCGCTCGCGTTGCTCGCTGGATATGGGGGGACAGCGGGGGCGGGGGCCTGGGCGCGGCGGGGTGATTTTGGGATGAGGTAGGGATGTCGGCCGGAGCGGACTGAGCGGACGGAGGGGAGGGGGTTAAGAGGTCCAATCGGGCGGGATGTGGATGTGTTTGCCGCTGGGGAGGCGGAGGGTGTGGGGAAACTGGTGTTTGCGGTAGCTTTCTTTGCTCAGCTTGAAGGATTGGGGGCTGATGCGGTGGAGCTGTTTGGAGACGCGGTCGTAGGGGAAAGCGAAACGGAGTTGTTTGTCCGGGTAGGCTTGGGTGAAGGTTTCGACAAGGGGGGTGAAGTCGGAATCTCCGGTGAGCATGACGGCAACGTCAAAGGCGTCGGCTGCGGCAAGACCGAGGCAGGCGCAGGCTATGGCGACGTCGGTTTCTTTTTCCTCGAAGACGGTGACGAATTGGTTGAGGTCGTCGGCCCAGGCTTGTCGTCGTTGAAACCGGCCCGTGTGGAGGATGACTTTGCGGGCGGTGAGGGCCCGGACGTAGAGTTGGTGGCGGGCGAATTTGCCGGGGTCTTTCTCGCGGAGGTAGTCCGCAAAGGCGGTGAAGTAGTGGATGGCGGTTCGCCGGGCACCGCCGCCGATGAGATGGAGGGTGGAGTCGCAGAGGGCGGGGAGATCGAGCCACTTGAGGGGGATTCCGTCGAAACGCTGTTCGGCGGATTTGATAGAGTGGTAGAGGTTGAAGCCGTCGACGAAGAAGACGACGCGGGGGGCAGCGGTGCTTGTCATGGTGGCTGGAATTGAAAATAAAAAACCCGTAGACCTCAGCCTACGGGGGGCTGCGGGGCTTTCGACAAGCGAGAGCGTACCGCAGGGGGGATATTAATATATTGCGGGAAAACAGGGGGAATGTCAAAAGGAATTTTGGGGGAAATTGGGGGTTGGGTTTGAGACAGGGGGGAGGAAGCGAACGTTGAACATCGCACGTTGAACTTTGAACGTTGAAGTGAAGAAGTAAGACCCCCTGTGCCCCGGCCAATGCGGCGATTGGCGCTCCTGTGGGAGGATGCTGGCAGGATGCCCGCGGTCCCGGGGGTTGATTTCCGGGCTTGGGTATGGTTTCGATTTATCAGAGCAAGGATCATCGGTTCCGCCTTCGCCAAGGCTACGGCGTGACATGGGCGTGGGGGCGCGGGGCGTGGTGAGCGTGTATCAAAGCAAGGATCATCGCTGGCGCGATTTCTACAATCCGCTTCGGGGGCTGGGGCTGCCGAGGCTGGTTTCGTTGCTGGAGGCGGGGGAACGGGGGGAGTATGCGGATTTGCAGTGGTTCAAGAAAATTACGCTGACGGCGACGGGCGGTCTGCTGACGATGTTGTCGCAGGCGGGGTCGGGGACGCTGGCGGGGAACGCGCACGCGGAGACGTTCCAGCAGATTGCGCGGTCGGACGCGGTGGTGTTGAGCGGGGTGTTGCAGCGGGGGATTGATGTGCCGTTGCTGGCGGAGTTTTTTCCGGGCGAGCCGGTGCAGGCGTTCTTTGAGTTCTCGCCGGGGGCCTCGGCGGAGTCGGCCAGGGTCGTGGAGGACGCAGTGCGTCTGGCTCGGGCGGGGTATCGGATGGATGCGGAGGTGCTTAGTGAGAAGACGGGGTATGCCATCGCGAGCGATGGGGGATAAGGGAGAAGGGATAAGCGCCGCTTCGCGGCTGGATAGGGGATAAGCGCTCGCAAGCTGGAAAAGGGAGAAGAGGCAGGGATGTATGGAATGAGAGGTTTTCGGCGATTTTTGCGGACATGGGTGGGTGGATCTGGCAAAATCAGCCCATGAAAACGAATCTCACCTTGCGTCACGGTGACCGGGGAACGAAGAATCATGACCGAAATAACTTTGTACGTAAGGGTAAGAAATGGAAACAGATTTAAAAAAAGTTTGGCGTGCGCTTAGGCCAACAGTTAAAGATGGCTTCACCTTTAACGAGACAAAGGATTTGGTCGCAGCCGCTGCGTTGCCGGTGGAAGAATTGGCTCACCTCCAGCAGAAGTCATTGCCAGCTAAAGGCGCATCAAAAGGAGAACTTCTTGATGCGTTGGATGGTTTAATTGCTAGAGAGCCCGACCCCGGGAAGGCAATACAAAATCTAATAGCAGCAATGCTTGAGCAGAAACGTCACCTTGAAGCTCGTATCGCAGATTGTGCAGAGCGGTTCGGCTGGAGAATCATTGATGGGCAGCTCCGGCCACTGGATTTTCAAGTTGATGATGCCGTTCACGATTTTTCAGAAGAAGTGAAGAGTCTTCTTAGAACTGCGTATCGGCGATTTGGTGAGGGTGATTATTCAGGCGCAATGACTGCCATATGTAGCGGATTAGATACAGTCACAAATCATCTCTACAAGATGCATAATCTCGGCAACCCTCATGACGACTCATATCAGCAGAGAGTGTCCCGGTCGTTCGCTGTTTTAGAGCCCGTTTACCGGGAGAGATTTGGTCAGATGACGGATGATGGCAGTGAAGTAAATAAATTGTGGCAAAACTATCGGGGTGCGATCAACCAAGCAGCTTATGTTATGGGTTCGTTTCGGCGAAATGCTAGTGATGTACACGGTGTCTCTGCATGTCCACCGGAGTTGATCAGGCACGCGATCGACAGTGGAACCTTCATCATCAGGAGCATTACCTCTGAGACTTCGGGAAACGTACAACAAGACGATGCACTCGACTTTTAAAAGCTGGCGCTTTTAAAAGTCGAGTGATCTTAGCGTTGATTTCCTCGCTGGGGTAGATGAATGCTTTGATTTTGAATCGGGAGTCGTTTTCGTTGCCGGAGGATGGGTGGTATCCGCCTACGCGCAAGGCTTCGGCGGACACGTCAGTTTGGGGGTTGGTATGAACGCACTGTTACTGAACCGGGAGAGTTTTGAACTGCCAGGGGATGGTGGGTACCACCTCGCGCCGCTGGGGGTGTTCCCTCATGCGGGGGCGGGCGTTGTGCAGGTGGTGGATGCGGAGGCGTGCGGTGCGATGGCGGCGGCGTTTGGAGTGGAGGCGGCGGGGATGAATTTTGCCGGCCTGCTGATCGACTTTGACCATTTTTCGCTGGATGCGGGGAACAAGTCGGAGGCGGCGGGCTGGATTGTGGATTTGGAGGCGAGAACAGGGGGGATGTCTCGCACGGAGAACACGGAGAGCTCCTGGGTCACGAATGCAGGGGGCAGTTTGGGGGTGGTGGAGATTCTCTCACGGACCTGCCCGAAGTGCTGCGCACAGCGTTGCAGGCGGGGGCACGGGGGCTCGGAGGGGGAGGTGCGGGGGCTGGGTTGTGGGCGAAGATTCGCTGGTCGGACACGGGTGAGGCGGCGGTGCGGGGTGGCCGGTATCGGTATTTGTCGCCGGTTTGGTCGCGGGCGGATTGTGTGGACCTTGGCGATGGGAAAGTGCGTCCTGTGCGGTTGCTGAATGCGGCGGTGACGAATGATCCGAATTTGAAGGGGTTGGTGCCGTTGAGTAATGCGGCGCGGAGCGCCGAGAAGCTGGGAGCTGGGAGAGTGGATCCTGACTACCGCGATTTTTTTATTATTGCATATTCTAATGGCGACAATTACCATCTGCCGGAGTGCGAATAATGTTTGCACCGTTGAACATGAATAACCTCTAATTAAGGAAGTATAATGCCCGAAGAATATATGATGGAAAATGGCCAAGGATCAGGATTCGTTCTGATCATTTGGTTGCTGGTGATGATCGTTATCATCGCCGGAATTTGGAAAGTGTTCACCAAAGCCGGGAAACCGGGCTGGGCGAGTATCATTCCAATTTACAATATTGTGGTGCTTTTGGAGATCGTCGGAAGACCTTTGTGGTGGGTGGTTCTGTACTTTGTGCCGCTCGCAAATTTTGTCATTGCGATTTTGGTCGGCATCGATCTGGCCAAAGCGTTCGGAAAAGGCACGGGTTTTGGCATAGGCCTGACATTTCTCGCGCCAATCTTTTACCCGATCCTCGGATTTGGTTCTGCGCAATATCGGGGCGCTTCCGCACCTGTCGCTGCCTGAAGAACCAAGCATACTTATGCCGAAAACCCCCCGCTTGTGCGGGGGTTTTCTTTTTCTTTTCTCTTTTGCTCATTCATGGCGTGCCACCGAAAGCAATCAGGCCGGTCTGTTTGAACAGACCGGCCTGACGCGAAAGATGGTAGCGGGGAGAGGATTTGAACCTCTGACCTTCAGGTTATGAGCCTGACGAGCTACCTGGCTGCTCCACCCCGCAATGAGATGTGAAGATTTAGCTTAAGCTTCGGAAAATGGCAAGGAGAAAGATGGGATTTCTTTGCGCGTGAAGCTTGTGGGGCTTGTGGCTTGATTCTTGGCGGGGTTTGATTAGGTTTCGCACATGACAAGTCCAGCAGCACAGTTTAAGTCGGAAACGGTGGAGAGCACCAGGGATTTTGATCACCGCCGGTGGATGCAGGGGGCGCTGGCGGGCTATGAGGTGACCCGGGGCGGGACGGAGGCAACCTTCGGGGATTTCGAGGCGGCCCGGAAAACCGCGGCGGCCATTAAATGGGACGCGATTGAGGGGCTTGAGGGTTATCTGGGGGCGTTCGCGGATAAACTGGAGTCGCGGGGCACAAAGGTGTTCTGGGCGGCGAACGGCTATGAGGCGGTGGATTACATTCTGGATGTCTGCCGGAAAAAGCAGGCGAAGAAGATTATTAAGTCTAAGTGCATGACCACGGAGGAGATTCATTTGAATCCGGCTCTGGAGCGGGCGGGCATGGAGGTGGTGGAGTCGGATCTGGGTGAATACATCGTTCAGTTGAAGAAGGAGGCTCCGTTCCATTTTGTGTTTCCGGCCATGCATTTGAAACGGGATGTGATCAGTAAGCTGTTTGAAGAGAATCTGGGGACCGCGCCGAGTGATGATCCGGAGGAATTGACAATGATCGCGCGGCGGGTGATGCGGCGGAAGTACTGCGAGGCGGATATCGGGATCAGCGGCGCGAATTTTGCGGTGGCGGATTCGGGGATGATTTCGATTACGGAGAATGAGGGGAATGCGCGGCTGACGACGTCGCTGCCGAAGGTGCACATTGCGGTGATGGGGATTGAGAAGGTGGTGCCGAAGCTGGAGGATTTGTCGGTGATGCTGCAGATGCTGGGGACGGCGGGAACGGGGCAGTGGCTGACGGCGTACAATTCGATGATCGGCGGACCGCGTCAGCCGGGGGAAACGGACGGTCCGGAGGAGTTTCATGTGGTGTTGCTGGATAATCACCGGACGAAATTGTTGGCGGATCCGGAGCAGCGGGACGCGTTGCGGTGCATTCGCTGCGGGGCGTGTCTGAATGTGTGCCCGATTTTCAAGAACATCGGCGGGCACAATTACGGAACGACGTACCAGGGGCCGATCGGTTCGGTGATTACCCCGCATTTGCGGGGATTGCAGTCGTACAAGCATTTGTCGTTCAGCAGTTCGCTGTGCGGGGCATGCACGGAGACGTGTCCGGTGAAGATTGATCTGCATCATCATTTGATGCGGAACCGGCGGAATTCGGTGCAGGAAAAGGGCGGAACGGTGGAGCGGTGGATGTTTGGTCGGTTTGTGAAACTGATGACGAATCCGAGGAAGTACCGGGGCGGTGAGGGGATGATGCGGCTGGGGGCGAAGCTGTGGTCGCCGATCAAGGGCACCAAGGTGGATCCGCTGAAGGCGTGGACCGCGTCGCGGGATTTGCCGGCGCCGGCGCCGAAGTCGTTTATGAAACAGTGGGAAGAGAAAAAAGCACGTGAAAAGAATGGAGGTGCGTCATGAGTCGGCGCGAGGATATTCTGGGCCGGGTGCGGGAGGCGCTTTCGGTGCCGAGCGACGCGGGGGTGCGGGCGGAGTCCGGTGATGGCGTGCGGGATGTGCGGGAGGCGCGCGGGTTTTTGCCTCCCGGAGGCGACAGCCCGGAGGAGCGGCTGGCGATTTTCCGGGCGCTGGCGGAGAAGTTGAAGGCGGAGGTGACGGTGTTCGGCGGCATGGACGAGGCGAAAGCGACCCTGGCGGCGTGGGTGAAAAAAGAGGGCTGGACGCGGGTGGGGAGTCATCATCATGCGCTCACGGATGCCTTGCTGGCGGATGCGACTGCGGATGCGACTGCGGAGGTGACGTGGACGGACGATGAGCCGTCGGTGGATGAACTGGAGCGTTTGCCGGTGGGGATTTCGGCCTGCGAGGCGCTGATCGCGCAGACGGGTTCGGTGCTGATCACCAACCGCGGGTGCGGGGGGCGGGCGTTGAGCGTGCTGCCGCCGCATCATATCGTGATCGCGACGATGGATCAGTTGCTGCCGGACATGCTGGCGGGGTTTGATGTGTTAAAGGAGCGGTACGGGGATACGACGCCGAGTCTGATTTCGTTTATTACCGGCGCCAGCAGGACGGGGGATATTGAGCGGATTCTGGTGCTGGGCGCGCACGGTCCGAAGCGTTTGTCGATTTGGATTGTGGGGGAGTAAGGCGGGGAGAAATCCTTTGGAAACATAACCACGGATGAACACGGATGGACACGGATCTTTGAGGCAGGGTGGCGTTTTGAACAGAAGGAAAGGAAGGGAGCGAAGGGCGGTGAGGCAGAGGGGAAGTTGAACCACTGATGACACTGATTTTCACTGATTTTCACTGATCTTTGGGGCAGGGGCTGAGAGGCAGAGCGGGTATGAAAATATGGATGGACACAGATCATTGGGGGAGGGGACGTTTTGAACTGAAGGGAAGGAAGAGAGCGATGGGCTTTGGGGCAGAGGGGAAGGGTGAAGGTAAACGCGAATTGACTCGAAGGGGAGCACATGCTTTTGTTCGGGTATGATAACGAATTTTGTAGAGGATGAAGAGAGGAAACGTCATTGGCTTGTCGGGGTTGGGATCGGCTTCGGGGCTCTGATCACTCCGGGGGTGCTGGTGTTTTGAGATGATAACGAATCGTTCCACGCCGGAGGAGAAGATTGCATTGTTTTGCTCTTTGTTTCGGGGAAGAGAGGATGTTTATGCCCGTCGGTTTGAGAATCGGAAAACGGGGCGGAGCGGGTATGCACCGGCGTGCGGGAATGAGTGGGTGCGGGGGCTTTGTGAAAAACCGCGAATCAAATGCGCGAACTGCTCTAATCGAGATTTTCTTCCGGTGGATGCGGACTCGGTTCGTTGTCATTTGACGGGCGTGGATGAGAAGGGAAAACCCTTTGTGATGGGCCTGTATCCGATGTTGCCGGATGAAACCTGTCGGTTTTTGGCGCTGGACCTGGACAAGGCGGATTGGCGGGCGGACGCGGTGGCGCTGCTGGAAACCTGCGGGCGGCTGAAAGTGCCAGCCGCTTTGGAGCGGTCCCGCTCCGGGAACGGGGCGCATCTTTGGATTTTTTTCACTGAGCCGGTTTCGGCGGTTCTGGCCCGGAAATTGGGGGCGGTTCTGTTGACCGGCACGATGGAGCGAAGACCGGAGTTGGGGTTTGATTCGTATGATCGAATGTTTCCGAATCAGGACACTCTGCCTTCAGGCGGTTTTGGGAATCTGATTGCGTTGCCGCTTCAGTTTGAGGCTCGGAAGTCAAGCAACAAGCTTTTTCTGAAGGAGAACGTTGATCCGTGGTCGGATCCGTGGGCGTTTTTGGCTTCGCTGCAAAGAATGACCCGCGCGGAAGTGGCGCGGGTGGTGGAGGATGCGCAGGAAAGGGACTTGGTTTTGGGTGTTCGCGCGGTTCCGGAGGAAGAGGGCCTCGATAAGCCCTGGCGGCTGAAGCCGTCCCGTCTACCTTCCGCGTTGTTGGAGGAGGCTGTTCCTGAACGGGTTGTCCTCACGTTAAGTGATCAGATTTATATTGAGAAATCCGACGTGACCCCTTCGCTGCGGAACCGGCTGCTCCGCCTGGCCGCGTTCCAGAATCCCGAGTTTTACAAGGCACAGGCCATGCGTCTGCCAACGTACACTCTGCCGCAGATTATTGCCTGTGCGGAGGAGTATCCGGATCATGTCGCCTTGCCGAGAGGTTGTCTGGAGGATGTTAAAACACTCCTGAAGCATTACGGAATCCGTCGCAAAACGGTCGATAAGCGGTTTAAGGGTGTCGCCATCCACGTAGAGTTTCAAGGAGAATTGCGGGACGATCAGCAAAAGGCGATGAATCATTTGCTCAAGCATGACACCGGTGTTCTGGCCGCGACCACCGCCTTCGGGAAGACGGTTCTGGCCGCGGCGGTCATTGCGGAGCGGGGCGTGAACACATTGATTTTGGTGCATCGCAAACAGCTCATGGAGCAGTGGGTGGAGCGGTTGTCCACTTTTCTTTCAATGAGCGAAAAGGAATTTGGATGCCTGGGCGGCGGCAAACGGTCATTGAAGGGGAAGGTGGATGTGGCTTTGTTGCCGAGTTTGGTGCGCAAGGGGCAAGTGGATGATCGGATTGCGGAGTACGGCCAGGTGATTGTGGATGAGTGTCATCATGTGTCGGCCCGGAATTTTGAACTGGGATTGCGGCGGGCAAAAGCCCGGTATGTTTTGGGTTTATCCGCCACTGTCACCCGCAAAGACGGACATCATCCGATTATTTTTATGCAGTGCGGACCGGTTCGACACCGCGTGGAGGCGAGGGATCACGCCGGAACGCAGTCGTTTTCGAAACAGGTGATTGTCAGGCCGACGGGCTTTAAACCCCTGGTCGAAGATTCGGAAAATATCCGCCAGGATTTTGGCCGGTGGCTGAATGAGATCAGTTTGGATGAGTCCCGAAACCGCATGATTGTGGAGGATGTGCTTTCGGCCCTGGAGGCAAATGAACATCCCCTGGTGTTAACGGAGCGTGTGGAGCATTTGTCGGTTTTGGCGGAGGCGTTTCTCAAACGGGGTGTGTTGGTGGTTCAGTTGCGGGGCGGGCTGAGTTCACGGGAGTTGGACACGGCCTTGAAGAGTCGGGATGTTGAAAAACGGGTGGTGATTGCCACCGGAAAGTTTGTCGGGGAAGGGTTTGATGATCCGAAATTGGACGCGCTGTTTTTGACGATGCCGGTTTCCTGGAAAGGGGTGTTGACGCAGTATGTCGGGCGGCTGCACCGTCAAGTGAACGGAAAGACCCGCGTTCGGGTTTATGACTATGCGGATGTGAATCACCCGGTGTTTTCGCGGATGTTTGATAGACGGTGCAAGGTGTATGAGGCGCTTGGCTATACGGTGTTGATTCCGGCGAGCGCGATTCCCGGCTGGCCGACAGACGTGCCCCTGCCGGTCAATCCGGAATGGAAGCGGGATCACGGCAACAGTGTGCGGCGGCTGGTGCGGGACGGAGTGGATATTCCTCTGGCGCAATTGTTTGTGGATGCGAGTTATGAAGCGGTGTCCGGGGAACTCGCGGGTGAAGACCGAGCCCGCAGCGCTTCGGAGCTGTTTTTGTGGAGACGGCTGGAAAGTCTGGGCGCGACGGCGGGGCGCTTTAAGATGAATGAAACATTGGCGATTCCGTTTCGCGGGCAGGGGTTTATGGAGGTGGATTTTCTGGATCGGGAGGCAAAGTTGGTGATTGAACTGGACGGTGCCGCTCATTTCGCCAGCCTCGAGGCGTATCGACGGGATCGTGAAAAAGATATGCTGCTTCAGGAAAACGGTTTTTGGGTGCTACGATTTTTGGCCGGGGATCTGACCACGCATCTGGATGCGGTGCTGGACCTGATTTTACGGGCGGTGGGGAGGAGGGAGACCACGGATGCTGTGAGGCAGTAAGAGAGAGAACCACGGATTCACACGGATAAACACGGATCTTGGAGGCAGACTGTTGTTTAGAACAGAAGGGAAGTAAGGGAACGAAGGGCTGTGAGGCAGAGGGGAAGTTGAACCACTGATGACACTGAATTTCACTGATCTTTGGGGAAGGGGCTGTGAAGGCAAAGCGGGGATGTAATCACGGATGAACACGGATCATTGGGGCAGGAGGCGTTTTGAACTGAAGAAAAGGAAGAGAACGAAGGGCTGTGAGGCGGGGGGATAAAATTTCAGTAATGGGTTGATTGGAAGGGGGTAAGTACGGTGAAAGTTAGGAAAGGATTAGGGCGGCGTTCTGGAATCTCAAAAAAAGAATAAAAGAGGAGTTGACGGTGGGGAGAAAATGCATATAACCCGCCG
>JAFIGD010000057.1 GCA_020831625.1 Verrucomicrobiota bacterium
TGCCGGTATTTTCATACCGGCAGTTTTACACCACTTTCATCTCGGCGCTGACAGTACATCTTGGTTACCATGCTTCAAGCACCATTCACAATATCGCCAGAATCTCTTTAGAAGGTCTAAAGGCTGCGGCTCTATTTCACACATTTTTCCGAATTTCTGATTTAGCTCAATCCAAAGCATCATGGGACTATCAACATCTTTCGAAGCGATCAACGCTTGCAGCTCTGGTAGTTCTTCGGATGCTTTTCGTCGCCATTGGCTCATGATTCTTCTCCACCTAACGGTAAGATGAGCGGACCGAGTACTCTCGGTTCGCTCGATGTTTTTGTTGACGGGTTAAGCTGCATGGACTGGCTGGATGCGCTTGATCGCCTCCAACTCATTCTGGATGGCCTGAAACAAGTCCCAACGCTGTTGTAGATTCATCCAGAAATCAGGAGTGGTCCCCAAAAATTTTCCCAATCTCAGGGCGGTGCTGGGTGTGACACCCCTCCGGCCATTGACCAGTTCATTGATACGCTGATAGGGCACGCCAATTCTGTCAGCAACGTCCCGCTGCGACAAATGCATGGGTTCCAGAAATTCCTTTAGAAGCATTTCACCCGCATGGGTGGGTTGACGATGTGTGGGGATTCGTACCATTTTCATTCTCCTTAGTGATAGTCGACAATCTCTACGTTCTCGGGACCTTGGTTGGTCCAAGTGAAACAGATTCGATACTGTTGATTGATCCGAATGCTGTATTGCCCTTTCCTGCAACCGGACAGAGCCTCCAAACGATTACCTGGAGGAACCCGCAAGTCCGTAACCTGCAAGGCAGAGTCCAGCAAATCAAGTTTTCGTCCCGCCACTTGCCAAAGTTGATCAGGACAAAGCTTTCGGCCGGCTTTTGTTGAGTGGCCATTGAAGACATCCTCCGTGGCTTGATTGGCAAATGATCGGATCACGGTGACATGATAGCCGGGAATCCATGTTATGTCAAGCGCTGCGTTTCATTTTTTGATTCAAGGATTCGTCATTCAGGGGGAGCGCAGCGACCCCTGAACCAAAAGGTGCAGTCGAAAGCTCCGCTACGCGGAGCTTTCGCTACGACCTTTATTGTTCGACGATTCTATGGTCTTTGACATGTGATTGCACCAAGTCTTCAACTTCCGCCCGATTACCGTCCACAAGTGCATCATCGGGCAGCCAATTGAACACACCAGGGCCTTGAAAGAGAAGGAGCCCATCACCAAAGCTACAAGCTTTCGTGATAACAGCCCAGCCGAGCTTACTTTCAGTGTTCCTACCAACGGTGTGAAGTCCTTCGGCTGTAAGCTTGCTGATAATGCTGTCTTTCCAATAAGGCGATTTGCGGAACCGACGTTTGACCATCCAGAAATCCAAGAGATGACCGTTGAACATGAGTAAGACGAGGGCGGCGAAGAAGAGGCCAAGCGGCCAACTGATTTGCAAGGCAGAGAATGTTGCTAATGCCAGCAGGAGAAGCCCTGCGATCGACTTAATTGCGAGGGACGCATAACGGGCACCGTGCTGCCTGCGGTACTTCCTAAAGGCTTCAATTAGGAACGATTCATCAAACTGAAACTGGTATTCCGGCATATTTTCTTCTCTCGTCGAACCAGTTATTCTACGGACAGTGAAAAAGCATCTACATACGGTATATTTGCATATATTGCATATGCATATATATGCTTTAAGTATCTACATGTATTGACGGTCATTGTGGCTCTCCAGGGGTTTATCGGTCATGATTCGGTGCTGCAGATGTAAGTGGACGACGCGGTGGCGGGGAAGGATCCATCCCTGCAAATCCGGATTCCAGCGGCCTCCGGCCTGCTTGACTTGTTCCCGCAGGGCCACCTCCTGATATCCGACCTCGACCAATAAAAAACCAATAACTTATTCCCCGCCCCAAAAACTGAACTCATAACCTCTGGGACTGATGGCGCAAATCCGGTATCCGGCACCGCGCAGTTTATTCACCGCGTCCACGGTTTTGCTCAGCGGAATGGTGTCATATGCATGGTGAAATTCCACCAGAATCTGTTTCACGGGAATCTTCTCATCGATCAATTGGTCAATCACCGCGTATTCCCCGCCTTCTATATCGATTTTCAAGAGGTCAATCCGCGTGTGTCCCAGTTCTTTCATCAGTGTGCGCAGGGTTTTGACCCCGGCCTGAATCGGCTCGCGCGTCTCATTCCGATACCGTTTCAATGGGGTCCAATGCGCGGAACCGGCTTTGCGGGGCGGAAAAAATTCCAGCGTCCCGTCTTCCGCCGCCAAACCGACCTCATGAAAAACAAACTGCTCGGGCAGCGTCTGGTTCCGGACCCATTCCACGCAATCCGGGGTGGGATCAAAGGCGTGAACCACCGCCCCGTGCCGTTGAATCACATCCATGTCGAATGAAAATTCGCGGCCAATCCCGAAAGAATAAACCACTGACTCGGCGTTTAATTGATCCAGAACCGTCTGCCAGGCGCCACCGTCGCTGCCATACGCAACCATTGATCGCTCAACATCCAAGCCCACACCGGAACAGGCCAATCGATGCCGCTTGACCTTATTTTTCAGTCGCCTCAGCATGACATGCTTCCGCGAATGCGAGCAGGATCCGAACCATCAGTCTTCGGTCCGCTCCGCGTCCTCTTCCTCGAGGGTCTCTTCGATTTCTTCTTCCACGGTTTCGATGACGTCTTCCGCTTCGTCGGCAAGATCATCAAGCTCCGCTTCGGTTTCATCCGCCGCCGCGTCTTCGATGACCTCTTCGGCTTCTTCCGTCAGGTCCTCAACCTCATCCGCCAGCGGAGCTTCGGGAAGACCCATCAGGTCCTGCGGCTGCGGCAGCGCATCCGTCGTCGAGGCGGGCGCGGGCCGGACATCCACGCCGGTGGTCTTGGAATACACCAGGGCCAGCGCCATGGTGTTGACCAAAAAGATCACCGCAAACAACACCGTGCCTTTGGTGAGCACATTGCCCGCGCGCGCGCCGAAGAGCTGCTCGCCCATTCCGCCGCCGCCAAACGCGGCCCCGCCCAGTCCGCCCCCGCTCTTGGAGGGCTGCACCAGGACGATCAGAATGAGCAACACACTGACAATCACTTCGACCGCAATCAGAAAACCGATAAGAATATTCATACTGTCCTCTTACGCATCCGCGGCGGCTTTGACAATATCAATAAACGACTGGGCGTCCAGCGCCGCGCCGCCGATGAGTCCGCCATCGATGTCCGGCTTGGAAAGCAGTTCCGCCGCGTTGCCGGGTTTCATGCTGCCGCCGTACTGAATCCGCACCGAATCCGCCGTCGCTTTATCCGACAGCTTCGCCAGCAGTCCGCGAATCATCGCGTGCACATCCTGCGCCTGTTCGGGGGTGGCGGTTTTGCCGGTGCCGATTGCCCAGACGGGCTCATAGGCGATAATCACGTTTTTGAGCTGCACGGAGGTCAGTCCGGCCAGCCCGCCGTTGATCTGGGTGGTGATGACGCTTTCAATCTGATCGGCCTCGCGCTCTTCCAGCGTTTCGCCGACACAAACGATCGGTTTCAGACCGGCGGCCAGGGCGGCATGCGTCTTTTTGTTCACGGATGCATCCGTCTCACCAAAATACTGACGGCGCTCGCTGTGACCCAAAATCACATAGCGGCAGTACAAATCGCGCAGCATCGCCGCCGAAATTTCGCCCGTGTACGCACCGTCTGCTTCCCAGTGCATGTTCTGCGCGCCAATGGCGATCTGGCTTCCCGACACCGCATGGCTGACTGCACTGATCGCGGTGAACGCGGGGCAGAGCACCACGTCCACTTTGGTTTCCGCGCTGAGTTCACGTTTGATCGCGTTGGCCAGGGCCTCGCCCTCGCCCGCGGTTTTGTTCATTTTCCAGTTACCGGCAATAATTTTTTTACGCATAATGTTTTTCTTTCAAAAATGGGCTTTTCCGAGATTCGGAAAAGGGGATTTACAGTTTTCCGAGGTTCGGAAAATCAGGATGTCTATTTTCCGAAGTTCGGAAAACATCTCTAGCGTGTTTCCGAACCTCGGAAAAGCAGAATCGCAACCTTATCGGCTCTTACTTGTCGGTGAGGGCAAGCAGTCCGGGGAGCTGTTTGCCTTCCATCAGTTCCAGGCTGGCGCCGCCGCCGGTGCTGATGTGGGTGATTTTGTCGTCGAGTCCGGCTTTTTTGATGGCGCTGACGGAGTCGCCGCCGCCGATGATGCTGATGCAGTCGGCATTGTCGGCCACGGCCTGGGCCACGGTGTTGGTGCCGGCCGCGAAGGGTTTCATTTCGAAGCAGCCCATGGGGCCGTTCCAAATGACGGTCTTGGCTTTGGCGATTTCGGCGGCGAAGAGGGCGCTGGTCTTGGGTCCAATGTCCATGCCTTCCCAGCCGTCGGGGATTTCTCCCTCAATGACCTGGGTATTGGCGGATTCGCTGAAGTCGTCACCGATGACGTTGTCGACGGGCAGCAGGAACTGCACACCTTTGGCTTTGGCGTCTTCCATGATTTTAAGGGCGAGTTCCATTTTGTCGTCTTCATGAATGGAGCCGCCAATCTTCTGGCCCATGGCTTTGAAGAAGGTGTAGGCCATGCCGCCGCCAATGAGGAGGGTGTCCACTTTGTCCATGAGATTGACGATGACGTCGATCTTGCCGGAAATCTTGGCGCCGCCGATAATGGCCACGAAGGGATGTTCGGGGGCTTCCAGGGTTTTGGCCAGGTAGGTGATTTCTTTTTCGAGCAGGAATCCGGCGACGCTGTTTTCGAAGAATTTGGTCACGCCCGCCATGGAGGCGTGGGCGCGGTGCGCGGTGCCGAAGGCATCGTTCACATAGACTTCGCCGAGGGCGGCGAGTTTTTGGGCGAATGCCTTCTGCGCTTCGGGGGTGGTCCCCTTCCCTTCTTCTTCGGCATAGAAGCGGAGGTTTTCGAGCAGCAGCACTTCGCCCGCCTTGAGCGCACCGGCTTTGGCCACCGCTTCTTCACCGACACAGTCGGCGGCGAACTGAACCTCGAGGCCGAGTTTGGCGGAGAGTTCTTTGGCGACGGGCGCCAAGCTGTATTCGGGAGCGGGTTTGCCTTTGGGACGGCCGAGGTGGCTCATGAGCACCACGGATCCGCCCTGGTCGAGCACATGCTTGATGGAGGGAATCGCGGCGCTGATGCGGGTGTCATCGCCCACACCGCCTTCGGGGGTGATCGGCACGTTGAAGTCCACACGCATGAGGACTTTTTTGCCGGCGACATCAATATCGGTAATCGTTTTTTTGTTCATGGAATGGTTTCCGGTTTTCTTGTTGTCTGTTTCGCAAGACATCCCGAAGCCTTCTCGGTGAGAAAGGTCTTCGGGATGTGTCGGCTTTTACAAGAGGATTGTTTTCAATCAGCCTGTATGGATTAACCTTTGGCGTTCACGTGGACGATCAGGTCGAGGAGCTTGCAGGAGTAGCCCCACTCGTTGTCGTACCAGGAGACGAGCTTCACGAAGTTGTCGTTCAGCGCGATACCGGCTTTGGCGTCGAACACGGAGGTTTCGACGTGGTGCACGAAGTCGGTGGAAACCACTTCGTCTTCGGTGTATCCAAGGACGCCTTTCATCGGGCCTTCGGAAGCGGCTTTGATCGCGGCGCAGATTTCCGCGTAGCTCGCGCCTTTTTCGATGCGGCAGGTGAGGTCAACCACGGAAACGGTGGCGGTCGGAACGCGGAAGGCCATGCCGGTGAGCTTGCCGTTGAGTTCGGGGATGACTTTGCCCACGGCCTTGGCGGCGCCGGTGGAGGACGGAATGATGTTGTACCCGGCGGCACGTCCGCCGCGCCAGTCCTTCTTGGAGGGACCGTCCTGGGTTTTCTGCGTGGCGGTCACCGCGTGCACGGTGGTCATCAGACCTTCGAGCAGGCCGAAGTTGTCGTTGATGACTTTGGCGAGCGGGGCCAGGCAGTTGGTGGTGCAGGAGGCGTTGGAGATCACGTTCATGGACGGATCGTACTTGTCCTGGTTCACACCCATCACGAACATGGGGGCGTCGGCGGAAGGCGCGGAGATGATGACTTTTTTGGCGCCGCCTTTAAAGTGGGCGGAGGCTTTGTCGGTCGTGGTGAACACGCCGGTGGATTCCACCACGTAGTCGGCTCCGACGGAACCCCAGGCGATATTGGCCGGGTCCATTTCGTTGAACACTTTGACTTCTTTGCCGTTGACCATCAGTTTGCCGTCGGTGATTTCGACGGTGCCGTTAAAGCGGCCGTGGATGGTGTCGTATTTGATCATGTAGACCATGTAGTCGAGATCGATAAAGGGGTCGTTCACCGCCACAACGTTCGCGTTGGGGTTGTCCATGGAGGCGCGGAAGACCAAACGGCCAATGCGGCCGAATCCGTTAATACCAATTGATGCTGCCATTCTATTCATTCCTTTTTGGGAGGTTATTTTACAAAAATCGTCAAGCTTTCCGGGGAATGCGGACGCGGGGTGTATACCCTGAAGCGCCTTCCACGTCAAACAACTTTCGCCATAATTTTAAGATATTCAGGACACAGGATGTCTTATATCGCTTATCCACAACCGGCTGTCAGTATGTCCGTAACAACGTTCGGATAAGATGTTGGAAACCCCGGGGTTGTCACGGGCCTGTGCAGAACCGGGGGGTTCACAAGGGCGTTCTCACAATCGCCCAACAGGGAGAATTGCTCTAAATACATTCTTTTAAAGGACTTGCAGGCTTATCAACATATGCACACCCCATAAGAAGAATAAGATTAAATTCTTTTAGGTATCTCTTAATATGTCTTTAAGCGGAAAAGCCTCAAATCTCATCCTGCATCAGGTACGCTCTCGCGGAAACGTAAGGGCCGGGAAACAACTGGTTCACCATGCTGCTTTCTCCGTCTTCAATCAGCAGCTCGACCAGGCTGTTGTAGGTTTCGCGTTTGTAGTGCAGCAGGGTCTCCAGCTTGTGGGTTTCCACATCCTGGACCACAAAGCAGAGCTGATCCTCGGTGCATTCCTGTCCGTTCAGCAGGATCGCCTTGTCTTCGGGCATGAACTGATCGAGGTTCTGGGTGTAGATCAAATACTTCACGTACTCGATCACTTTGGGATGCAGTCCGGCCTCGCGGACAAAGATGCGCTCCACCAGTTCGATGCGCGACAGAACCAAATCCACCTCCGGCAGGGACTGACCGGTCGGCAGCACGGAGTTCAGATCGTCGAGCACATCCCTGAATTCGGACACCGCCTGATCGCAGGTTTCCAGGGAATGGGGATTCAAATAGATCATCCACCCTTCCCGGGAATCATGGTACAGCAGGTTTTTATCAATGCGGAACTGATTCCCGCAGGCGTTGCAGGTCACCGCGTTGAGCTTGTTTTCCAGCAGTTGGCGGCGCAGGTCGGGCTCTTTGCCGACATCAATGCTGTCGTACAGGTTTTCGTCCTGTTGCGCTCCGCAGGAGGGGCATCGGATGGGATAGAGATTGGTTTGGGCCATGAAATTCGAGTTTCCTTTCAGGTTTTTTCAGTAAACACTTGCGTTGACAAGTCAAGAATGGGTAATGTTCGCTCTACGAGAAGCCGAATGAAGGCTGATGAGGAGAGGATGAATTCATGAGCTATACTGTTTTATCAGGCGAAAAGGAAACACATCGTGCACAAACGTTCACGATGGTGGTCGACGGCATGGCCCTGGATCCCAACCGGGGTCAGGATGAGGTGATGCTTCCCCGGGTTCAATTGGAGATATTGCAGTTGCTGGTGAAGATTCAGAAGCGGGAACGCTGGCCCATGTGGGTGTTGTTCAACGGCGAAGAGCTGCGTCAGGTGAGCCACGGAGACGAGTTTATGGGCATCCGGGTGTTTTTCTCCCCCACCCCGCCCCAGCGGATCCCCACGTTGCTGGAGTGCATCAAGGTTTTGCAGCGGGAGGAGGAACAGGTGCTGTTGGTCACGCAGGATGAACGCCTGGAAACGAAAGCCCGCGCGCTCGGCGCGGCGACCCTGCGCGGCGACACCTTTAAAAAAGGGTATGAGGAAATGTTTATGGTTCGTCAGCGTCCGCAAAGCCGCCTCATGCGGAGCCGAAGTGTTGAAATGGAAAAAAGCCGCCTGCATCAGGCCGGGACCGACTCGATTCGCGATTTGATCGATTTGGTGGAATAGCAAAAAGGTTGGCCTTTCGCGGAAGAATCTGCTATGGACCTTCCTCGCCACATCCAGGAGAGGTGCCGGAGTGGTCGAACGGGACGGTCTCGAAAACCGTTGTGCGCGTAAGCGTACCGTGGGTTCGAATCCCACCCTCTCCGCCATTTTTTTAAAACATCCGCTGCCGAAGTGTTTCGTAAAGCACCAGCGCGGCGGCGGTGGAAACATTGAGGGAATCCGCGATGCCCCGCATCGGCAGGGAGACTTTGAGATCGGCGGCGTTCATCCAGCGATCATCCAGGCCGTGCATTTCGGAGCCGACGGCAATCGCGACCGGTCCCTGGAGATTGGTTTCATACAGCGACCGGTCTGTGTGCGGTGTGGCCGCCAGCAGCGGAATCCCCTGCGCCTGGAGCCAGAGAACGCATTCTTCAAACCCGCTTTCAATCACCGGCACCGTGAACAGCGTTCCCACACTGGCGCGGACGGTGTTGGGATTGTAAATATCCGTCACCGGATCACACAAAATGACCGCGTCCACGCCCGCCCCGTCCGCCGACCGCAGCATGGTGCCCAGATTTCCCGGTTTCTCAATGCCCACCATCACCAGCAAAAAGGGATTGTCCAATTCATCCAGGTCCGCCAGCGTCGCGTGCGCCTGCGGAGCCAGGGCCAATAAACCGTCCGGACGGTCCCGGTAGGCGATTTTCCGGAAAACCGCATCCGAGCATTCAAAGAGTTTCGCCCCGTTTTCGCGGGCTTTTTCGATCAGCTGCGGTTCATTCTCCCCCAGAAACAGTCCCGGAGCCATATACAGCTCCTCCATCGGCCACCCCGCGTCCAGCGCCCGCAGCAATTCCCGGTAGCCTTCAATCATCACCACATTCTCCTCATCCCGCTCCGACCGCTTGCGCAGGCGGAGGAGCCGTTTGATTCGGGGATTCTGAAGACTGGTGATTTCGAGGGGTTCCATGGATTTTCCTTTTTGCTTTCTTTACATTTTCCCCGCTTCAGGTCAATGTGAACTCATGCCTGTTCCTCTCCGGGTGTAATGTTAACGCAATCCTCACCGACTCATTTGCATGATACGCCATTTTATTTGTTATCCTCTTTTTTTCCTGTTTTTCACAGGAAGCGGATGGCTTTATGCCCAGCGAAGCGGTGATTTCGGACAGTACCAAGTGATTCTGGATCAACAACTTCTGGGACGCCCGGCCCCCGAACCCGCACGCCCGCAGCCGGAAACGCAACCGGCGGCTCCGCCACCCGCCTGGACCACGGAATATCGCTTAACCATGATCACCGAAGATCTTTTCAGCGGTCGCGCCCGCGTGGGACTGTATCATGTCCGCAATCAGGTCGGCTATTTGCTGATTGAGGGCGAGACATATACCGATCACACCTTTACGCTTCAATCGGTTGACTATGATCAAAGCCGGGCGGTGATTGTGAATCAGGGGGCCCGTCACACCTTCAGTCTGGAATCCGCGCCGATACAAACCGCTGCCCCAGAGTCATCCTCCCAGGCGTCCTCTCAGGCGACAGGTCGGGCAGCACCGAACAACCGGACCGTCCGCAGAGTGGTCCGCCCACCCTCCGCTTCAGAGCCACAAGCACCCCCCGAACCGCCACCCGAACCGCGCTTTTCCTCACCGGAAGACCTTCAGGCCCACCTTCAGAACGTGCAAATGGACGCCATTCGAACCGGAAAACCGCCCCTGCCCATTCCGTTGACCCCCGAAATGGACGCGCAGCTCGTTCAGGAAGGGGTTCTCCCGCCTTTGGAAGAATAGATATTCCTATTAATGTACCCATGAATTTACCCAAACATCACGTCACCGAAATGATTTCCGCACTCGATTTGCGCACGCGGGTGGATGAGCTGGTTGAAAATATCGCGCAAACCATTGATTCAGAAAATCTTGTGATTGTCGGTGTGCTTCGCGGAAGCTTCATGTTTCTCGCCGACCTGGTCCGGTCCCTGCAACGGCATCATCTTCATCCGCGCATTGATTTCATGACCCTCCAGAGTTACGGCGCGGGCACGGTCAGCAGCGGCAACGTCCGGATTTTGAAGGATGTTTCAGTTGAAATTGAGGGAGCGGATGTGCTCTTGGTGGATGACATCCTTGATTCCGGCCGCACCCTTCGTTTTGCGGTGAAACACATTGAAAATAAAGGCGCGGGAAAGGTTTACACCTGTTGTCTGCTGGATAAACCGGCACGAAGGGTGGCGAATATCCGTGCGGATTTTATCGGATTCGAAATTCCCGACACCTTTGTGGTCGGCTACGGTCTTGATTACGACAGCCATTACCGCGAACTGCCTTTTCTGGGTGAAGTGGTTCACGACACCGACACTCCATGATTTTCCACGACGACACCATTGCCGCCGTCATTACGCCGCCCGGCGAAGGAGGTGTCGCCATTGTGCGGGTCAGCGGTCCGGATGCCCTGCGCATCGCGGACGCGCTTTTCCGGTGCGCCGGTCCCCCGCCCACCTCCCGCGCGGCTGGAACATTTGTATATGGTAAGGTGTTCGATCCGGTTGAGGAAATCGATGAGGCGCTGCTTCTGATCTGGCGCGCCCCCCGCAGTTACACCCGTGAAGATGTGGTCGAATTTCAGTGCCACGGCGGTCCCCTCCCCGCGTCCCGTATCCTGAGAGCCTGCTTCTCCAAGGGAGCCCGCGCCGCCGATCCGGGCGAATTCACCCGCCGTGCCTTTTTAAATGGCCGTATTGATCTTGTTCAGGCGGAAGCGGTTATGGATTTGGTACGCTCCCATTCTGACCGTGCCAGAGCCGCAGCTCTGCAGCAGTTGGAAGGCGGACTTTCGAAAATATTTGATCAGGTTTACGATGACCTCATGCTGATCGCCGCACAGGTTGAAGCCACCCTGGATTTTCCCGAGGACGAACTCCCGGCATCAATCCCGGAAAAAATCATCTCGGAAATCCACCGCATCCGGAGCCGGGTGAATGAACTGCTGCGCACCTGGAATGAGGGTCACCTGCTGCGCGACGGAGCCCTGGTGGTCATCAGCGGTAAACCGAACGCCGGCAAAAGCACCCTGCTTAACGCCCTGCTGGGTCATGACCGCGCCATTGTTTCCAATATCCCCGGAACCACCCGCGACAGCATTGAAGCCGAGTTTCTATTGGAGGGAATTCCCCTTCGCCTGGTCGACACCGCCGGACTGCGGGACTCGGAGGATTTTGTGGAACGGGAAGGCATACTCCGGGCCCGGAAATATATCGAACGAGCGGATATTCATATCCACATGCTGGATATGAGCTATCCCTCCGATTCCGAATCCCTGCAGGCCCTCACAAACCTCGATCCCGCGAAATCGATCCTGATTTGCAATAAAATGGATCTGCCGACATTGTTCCACGTGGAACAATGGCCTGAGGTTCAGCGCGTTCAGACGGTTTTGGAGCAAAATCAGGGTGTTCCCGAGGTAAAAGAGGCTCTCAAACAGATTTTATCCGGTTCTGTGGATCTTTCCGCCCGACCCCATGTCGTCATTTCAGAACGGCACCGGCAGGCTTTATTGGATGTTTCCCGTGAAATTGATCAGTTAAAAGCTCTTTTTGAGGCCGATTTAACCGATGAAGCCCTTGTTCTGTCGGTTCCAATGCTTCGCGAGGCCCTGATGCGTCTGGGCGAAGTCACCGGACGCGAATATCACGAGGATCTCCTCGATCAGGTGTTTTCAAGCTTTTGTATCGGGAAGTAGGGTTTAGGCTTTATTTGATCCGACCGATCCGACCGATCCGACCGATCCGACCGATCCGACCGATTCGACCGATTCGACCGATCCGTCTGAGAAAAGCCAAATCTCAATTGTTCCACGTGGAACATTCAAAAGCTGTTAAATCCATGTTTATCCGTGCCCATCTGTTGTTAAATAACCTGATTTGAGGGCATTCTTGCTATTTTCCCCTAATTTCCTATATATAACCCCATGAAATCCAATAAATTTGACGTTTTAGTGGTCGGTGCAGGTCACGCGGGCTATGAGGCCGCCCTGGCTTCCGCCCGCATTGGCGCGAAAACCGCTTTATTGACCATGGATCGGAACGCGATCGGGCGCATGAGCTGCAATCCGAGCATCGGCGGCATGGCGAAATCGCATATTGTCTGTGAAATCGACGCCCTGGGCGGTGAACTGGGACGGAATGCGGATTTTACCGGCATTCAGTACCGAACCCTGAACATGCGCAAGGGTCCTGCGGTTCAGGCCACCCGCATTCAGAACGACAAAGATGCGTTTCCCCTCAGAATTCAGGCAGTGGTCGCGAATCAGGCCAATTTGGAGGTCATCGAGTGCACCGCCGGGCAGATTTGGACCGAAAACGGCCGTTTGCGCGGGATTATCACTGAAAACAACGAAAAGATCGAAGGCAAAACCGTTGTCATCGCCTCCGGAACTTTTTTGGGCGGCAAAATCCACATTGGGGATCAGAACCGCCCCGGGGGCCGGGTATTTGAACCGGCGGCCTATCAACTGTCGGATTCATTCCGCTCTTTGGGCTTCCGTTTAGGACGTCTGAAAACCGGAACCCCGCCACGTTTGCACAAAGACAGCATCGACACCTCGGTGATGGAAATTCAACCGGGGCTGGAACCGCCGCCGTTTTTCAGTCGTGAAGCCCGTAAAATCCGGGAGAACCGCGAAATGTTCCACGTGGAACATAAAATAAGCGATTTGATGCCCTGGATT
This sequence comes from Verrucomicrobiota bacterium, assembly GCA_020831625.1. GTDB lineage: Bacteria > Verrucomicrobiota > Kiritimatiellia > SS1-B-03-39 > UBA6053 > PXAS01. The sequence continues at coordinate 12,874 of JAFIGD010000057.1, forward strand.
CCCGGAACTGAACAAATTCCGTGCTGGTTGACCCATACCACGGAGAAAACCCACCAAATCATTGAAGATAATCTTAAACGAAGCGCAATGTATGGCGGTCATATCGATGCCACCGGCGTGCGCTATTGTCCTTCGATTGAGGATAAAATCGTCAAATTCCGGGATAAAGACAGTCATCATGTGTTTATTGAGCCGGAAGGGCGTCATGCAATGACCGTCTATCCCAACGGCACCTCCAACAGTTTGCCGGAGGATGTGCAGAAGGAAATGATCTGGAGCATACCCGGTTTGGAGAAAGCGGTGTTTACTTTACCCGGGTATGCAATTGAGTATGACTTCTCCGATCCCACCCAATTGTTCCATACCCTTGAAACCAAGCTCGTGGAGAATCTTTTTCTCGCCGGACAGATTAACGGCACCACCGGGTACGAAGAGGCTGCGGGGCAGGGGTTTATCGCCGGCGTGAACGCCGCCCGAAAGGCGCTGGGACTGCCGGAGTTCACGCTGGGCCGTGAGGAGGCGTACATCGGGGTGCTCATCGATGACCTGATCAACAAGGGAACCGACGAACCCTACCGCATGTTCACCTCCCGGGCGGAACACCGCCTTCTGCTGCGTCAGGATAATGTGGATTTCCGCCTGAAGAACCAGGCGAAGGATCTCGGGATCCATACAAATGAACACATCCAGGAAATTGACCGTTTGGAACGGGCAATCCTGGATGAAATGAAGCGACTGGAGACAGTGTTTGTGGACGGATCCTCTCTGGCGCAGCACTTGCGCCGTCCGGAAATGCGCTATGACCGGCTACCGCAGACGGTGTCAGGTCTTAAGGATGAGGTGAAAAGCCAGGTCGAGGTCCGCGTGAAATACGCCGGATACATCGCCCGGGAGCAGGGGCACGCCTTAAAGGCAGCCCGCATGGATCATGTCCGCATTCCCCGGGAAATCGATTACCACAGCATTCCCTCCCTCCGCTACGAGTCCCGGGAAAAGCTCGCCAAAATCCGTCCCGAGACCCTCGGCCAGGCAGGCCGCATCAGCGGCGTGAATCCGGTGGATATCTCCATCCTCCATGTCTGGTTGAAGCAGAACAGCCGGGCGGAATAGATTCGCCTTCTTTCAAAACGCGCTATGCGTATGACCCGTCCGGGTTGTCCGCCGTGTCTGATTTGTCCTACATTCAGTTTTGGCGGAGACGGAAAACGACAGCTTGTTAAAATGCACGGGAATCTCTTTCCCGTCATGCACCCTAATATGCTGGTTCTATTCTTTGGTAATTTATACTTGTTATAAATGACCAAAATAATACTGTTTAAATTATCTTATCATGAAAAAAACGTTACACTATACTGTATTATTGCTCCTGTTCGTTTGGTTGGGGATTCATCTATTGTCCACCAGTTCCGTAAATGAACATTCAGAAATTGTGGAAAATGATATAGGATCCACGGAAGGAGTAACGGAAGGAGTAACGGAAGGAGTAACGGAAGGAGTAACGGAAGAGCGGGAACAAGAGCTTCGCCATCATGTTCTCACCTCGAAACCGATTCTGCAAAAAGCGCCGCTGTTCGACTCTGATACGGTTGATCAATTCAGTCGGTCACAGGAAAGTGGAGAACACATTCTGGAATCGGCTGCCGCCTTATTAAATACGGAACCGTTTTTCTCGTCCGATCAGGCGCTGGAATGGATTTACGAAGGAGAGGAGGTTGCGATTTTCCGGACAACATCCACTTCATCCGCCAAAACCACCACCACAAGAGTTTTTCAAACCGATTTCAAGTACCCCATGGTGCGGGTTGTTGAGTCACGCGTAGCCGGCGTGGCGGTGAACAAACCGGAACCGGAAACGGGAATGGTTGCGATGGTGGCGGATCATCTTACTGTGGGGTTGAAAGACGGCGTGGATCCGCAGACCGTTGTTCAGGCCCTTGAAAAAGAAGGACTGGCTGTAAGAGAAACGGTGAATGAGACCACGCTTCTTATCGAATTTGAGATATCAGAAGAGACAGATGCTTTTGAGGCGGCCCGGAACACGTTGGAATTATATGACGGATTGTTTGAGTATGTGGAACCGGATTTTCTGGTTCACACCCATGGGCTTCCGGCGGATATCGAAGCACTGGAAAGGGGGATGTTGTGGGGATTGCACAATCCCGGGGGCGGCCAACGACTGAAAGGTGCCGATATTGATGCGCTTGCGGGCTGGGAACTCCGATCCACCGCCCCGCAAACGATCATTGCGGTGATTGACACCGGTGTCCGATACACGCATCTTGAACTTGCCCCGAACATGTGGGTCAATCCCAATGAAACCCTTAACGGTCAGGACTCCGACGGTAACGGGTTTGTGGATGATATGTATGGAATTGACGCTTACGACAACAATTCGGATCCATGGGATCTGCATGGACACGGGACACATGTCGCCGGTATCATTGGCGCGAGTGGTGTTGTGAATGAAGGATTGGTGGGCGTTGCGTGGGAAACACAACTGATGGCGTTGCGTTTTTTGGGGCCCTTCGGCAGCGGGACCACATCCGATGCGATTCGCTGTATTGACTACGCGCGTGTGAACGGGGCCAGGGTTCTGAACAACAGTTGGGGCGGGCGGGGCCGGTCCCGGGCTTTGGAGCGGGCGATTGAGCGTTGCGCGGAGGATGGCGTAATATTTGTGACCTCCGCCGGAAATGCTTCAAACAATATCGATATTGATCCGATGTATCCAGCGGCGTTTTCAACACGAAACATTGTAACTGTGGCCGCGACGGATCAACGTGATCGTCCGACATTTTTCACGTCCCGCGGTCATCGGAAAGTGGATGTGAGCGCGCCCGGACTCGGGATTTTATCCGCCGGACATTTTGATGACACTTCTATGCGGCATATGAGCGGCACCTCGATGGCGGCTCCATTTGTTTCCGGGATTCTGGGATTGCTGGATGCCCAGTTTCCTCAATCGTATTCCCACGAGCTGATCAATCGGTTGTACCGGAGCGTAGATCCAATGGAGACAGAATACAGGACGTACTCCATGACGGGAGGAAGGGTGAATCTCAACAGCGCGTTGCAGACGGTTTCGGGTTCACCACCCAATAATCGGCACGAGGATGCCTATGAGGTGCCCGGATCGACCTGGGCTGCCTGGGAGGTGGATCTGTCCGGTTCAACATTTGAGGCCAACGAGCCGGCGGGCGTGCCTGCCGGCGCGACGGGCGGTGTTTGGTTCACGTTTACCGCACTGAGCAATAACACTGTGGTTGTGTCGACCCGGGAGTCGGAAATACCCGTTGAGGCGCAGGTGTTCAGAGAAGAAAGCCAGATCCCGTTCACCAGCACCGGGGGTGGAACGCAACTTGCTTTTACGCCTGAACAAAAGACCCGGTATTATATTCGGCTTACACATTCGGGCGGGGGCGGGTTGGCCGTTCTGGATTTGAGACAGTCACCCGTGAATGATCTTAAAAGAAATGCTCAGCCGGTGGAGGGGCTTTTTTGGAGTGCCACAGGTGAGAATGGTGGCGCGGGGATGGCATTCGATGAACTGCCCTATACCGAGCGCTTTAATCTGGGCCGGTCTGTTTGGTGGAAATGGACGGCCCCGCGCACAGGGCGAATGGAGATCTCCACCTACGGCAGTACGTTTGACACCGTTCTGGCGGTGACAAGAGACATTGGAATTGATTCCAATCAGTCCCCAACGCACGTGCTGTTCGCATTGGACCGCTCAATAGAAACCGCCCCCCGGTTTCGAGGCGGCTCTGTCGGAGATGCGAATCAGGACGGTCTTGACGGAACGCTTTTGGATGCGCAAATTCGCGCGATCCAGCACACCATTCTGGAATGGCGCCGCCAGGGACGTTCGATTGAAAAAATCGGGGTGTTGCTGTTTGATGATGCTGCAGAGGTTTTGGACGCCCGTCCGGACATCCCCGGCAGTCAGTTATGGACAACGCTTGACGCGGATTACACCGGCGACGGCATGCATGACCTTGTTCAGCAGTTGCGAACAGTCCAGCTTTCTGAGCGTTCGCCTCTGTTTCAACCCGTTCTTCAGCAGGCAAGGCAGTATTTCGCAGAAATTCAGGCTCCCCGGGGACAGCTCGTTTTCATCACTCCCGGTAACGTTGAGATCACGGGCGACGTGGAAACCGAAGTGGACATGATGAGATTGAGCGGGATACACGTGGAGGCGTTCGGACCGAATTTCATATCGAATCTGGATGTGTTGCAGGTGTTGAACCCTGATGCGGGCACGTTTACCTATTTCTGGGATTTACCCGCTCTGCTGGACGGCCTTCTGGCGTTTAATGATGACGCGCACTGGAGTGTGTTGTGGAGTCAGGCTTCATTCAATGCGGTTGAAGGTCAGACGTATTATGTCATGGTCGCGGGGTTTAACCAGGACTATGGCCGGATAGAACTGGCAGGCCGTGATCCGGACTTTCCTTATGTTAACCGGCATCCGGAACCCGTCACGGTGTCTATTGGTGACCGTGCCGTGTTTGAAGTGAAGGCCTCAGGCCAGGAACCGTTGCTTTACCAATGGTACCGTGATAATGAACCCATTCAGGGCGCCACGCTTTCCTCCTATGCGTTGTGGAGCACGCGGGCAGAGGATTTGGGCGGGTACCACGTTGTGGTTCGCAACGGTATCGGAACCGCTGTAAGTGACAAAGCAAGATTGGACGTGCTGGAAACCGCGCCCGTGCTGACGTTCCACCCGGACGACACAGCTGTAATTGAAAACGAAACGCTCCGTTTGTTTGCCAGTGCCGTGGGTACGCAGCCCATTTCCTGGCAGTGGTACCATGAAGGAGCCCCCCTCCCGGATCAAAACTCTCCAATGTTGGAAATCCCGGATGTCACACAGGCCGAAGCGGGAGTCTATCATGTGGTCGCAACCAATGAAATCGGCACCACGAGGTCAAGAAACGTCTCGGTTTTGGTCACTTCAAGTATGCTGGGAGAGTGGAAACAACGCAGTGGTAGAGTGAATGAAGATTTATGGGGCGTGACGTATGGGCTGGGCGGCTATGTGGTCGTGGGCAACAACGGGACGCTGCGGGTTTCGACCGATCTGCGAATTTGGGATGACATCCCTCTGGACACGACGGAACATTTGCGATCCGTGGCCGCGGGACCGAACGCCATTATCGCTGTCGGCAGTCAGGGCAGTGTGTTTCGTGCCACCTCTCTCCATCACTGGGAAAACCTGGGAAAACTCGTTCCGGAAAATATGCACAGGGTTGTTTATGTGGACGGGCTTTTCTGGTTGTTGGGTGAGAACGGCCTGCTTTTCCGTTCTGCAAATGGTGAGATTTGGGAAAATGTTCCGTTGCCGACTCAGAATCATCTTCGGGGCCTGGCCCATGGTCGTGAAGGATATGTGTTGGTCACGCATGTGGACGAGTACCTGGTTTCTCAGAACGGCACCCATTGGGATTCGTATATTACAGAAAACGAACATGCCACAAGTACGCTCTCCGTACAATTCAGGGATGTCCTCCAATACCGAGGAAAATACTATTTCGTTTATCAAAATGGCATTGTGGTCCGCGAATCAGCGTCCCTGCCAGCCGTGAGTTTTTTCTCAAACACAACGAATCCCTACTGGTTTGCAGAAATGCGTCTCCAGAATTCCACGGTGTTGGCCAGACGGTCCCAGGACCTCGCGCTGGTGTATGACACGGGTGTTGCACAAAGGGTGTTTGTACAGTCGAGCCTCAACGCCGTTTGCGCGAAAGGCCCATACGCGGTGGCCGTGGGCCAGGATGGGCGGATTTTCCGTTCGGAGAACGGTGTGGATTGGGAAAGCGCGTTTGGCATTATAGGAAATCGCATCGTTCACGACATCGTGTTTTCCCGGGGACACTATTTTGCGACGGCTGGCGGAAACACGCTTTTCAGCTCCCCCGACGGACAGTGGTGGCAAATCCTGAGCGGAAACCCGACAAATGATACCCTTCTTTCGCCAGGAGGGCATATCTTCACATTTCGAAATGTTTTTCTGGAGCATCAGGATCAGCTCTGGCTTCTGTCTCCGCAGGGCTACTACGGGGTGTCATCCGACGGGGTGGAGTGGGAATGGTTTCAAGGGCTGGAATATTTTTATCATGTGATCTCTGACGGAACGCAATTCATTTACACCAGGGACCGGAATATATACACGACCCCGGACATGGTGAATGAGAGCGAGCCCCTTTTACCTGAAAATAACCAGCGGGAAATCGCCAGTTTGTCTTACGGTTCGGGTTTGTACGTGGCCATGACTCAGGAGGGCTATCAGAACTACGCGGTGTGGACCTCTGTGAATGGCATGGATTGGGAGCAGAGCCAGCGAACCGTCAAGCCGGGCGGAATGCTGGTCCACCAAAACGGGGTCTTTCTCGGCAGTGACATGATGTGGTCGGAAGACGGGGAAACCTGGGAACCCGCAGGCATTCTTTCTCCGTTGCCCACTCCCTCGAATCCTCTTTCGTTCATCGTCCCGACCGAACCGATTGTGAATTGGCACAACCGATCCATATCGTACACGTGGCCGAACATCCCGGCGGACATCCGTCTGGGCTATGACACCTTTGACACGCTGCCAATCGAAACAACGGATCCCGGGAATCTGGAAAGCCAGATGCATGAACAATATTCCGGTTTGTATCTAAGATACCGTATCAGCACCCCTCCGCTGCGAGATTTCAAATCACTGCGGTTGCGGACACGTTACAACGACGGTCTGGTCGTGTGGATGAACAGCAAAGTGGCTGCGGCGGACAATGCGGCTGAAAGCTCAACCTGGGATTCCAGAGCGCTTTCCCCCCGCTCGCCGGAAGAAACCGCAACCGAGCAAATTTTTGATTTGACGCATATGATCACGGAAGTTGCCCAACACGTGAATCAGTCCGTGGTGGGGTTTCACGTCCTGAATCATGACCCGGCGGATGGCACCCTGCTCTTTGACTTCACGCTCGAGGGTTTGCGCCGCCTCGATTTGGTGAACGTGTTTTCCGGGCACGACACGTTTCTTGGGTTCAATCAAGAAGGTACACTCTTTGTGTCCCACAATGCAAGAGACTGGGTGCGCTTTGAACCCGAAACCGGCGTGTTAAGTGCCGTTACGCCGGACCTCACCGGATTCACCGGCGTGAACCTGAATGGGGCTGTCTACCGTTCCGGCGGGGAAATCCGCCCCGGCCCCAGGGTGTATATGCGTTCCCCCCGCGGGAAACGCGTCACCGAAATCGGCGAAACGGTTTTTGTGGAAGTGGATGCACATTTTCCTGGAGGGCCCATGGACCGGATTGATCTCTACGCGGGGGCCACGAGGATTCACACGTGGACGGAGGCTCCTTTCACGTTCAACTGGATTCCTGAAAAATGGGGAACCTACGGGTTGAAAGCCGTCGCAATCGATGAAAGCGGCTTGAGGGCGGAATCCGAGCCCGTGGAAATTACCGTAACGCTGAACCACCCCTGGCAGGCCGAAGCGGAACATAATTATCCGAAAGATGTGCACCGGCTTGTGCACTTGAACGACACCTTTTTTGCCCTTAGTGAAAATGGCGTGCTTTACGTCTCCCCGGATGAGGTGACCTGGCAGACGGTTCTCTTGCCCACGGATGAAACGCTTCTGTCCATGGCAAGTTCACCGGATGGCATTCTGTTCATCGGAGGAAGCGAAGGCGGGGTGCTCCTTTCCCATGACCATGGACGAAACTGGGTGTTACAGCATCGTTTCATGCAAGCCACAATCCAAGAGGCCGTGTTTGCCTATGGAAGGTTTATCCTGTTGGCCAACGGGCGGATCATGGGTTCGTCTCCCGATTTCCTGGATTGGAAGATCGAACAAAGCTTTGCAAATAACGCGTCCTTTCGCATGATTCAAGCGGAGGGGACCCTGATGGTGGCAACGCGTACCAACACGTGGATCACGGAGGACGGTGCGTCTTGGCGGCTTTACATGGATTTGGGACCTGATGGGATCCAGACGTCGATTCAAGATATCGCGTATCTGGATGGAAATTATTATGCGGCATTGTTACAGCGCAGTGCATTAAGCACAAGCAGCTCTCATAGAGCTGTGATTTCCCGCCTTGTCGAAGGCGGCGAACATGTTCCGATGCTTGAGTTGCCGGATTACGAACAACGAAACAGTAATCAGTTGCCGTATGCATCAGGAAGACTGGTTTTCACTGAATCCGGCAGAGGGCTTTTTACCGGATTTCTGACTGCAACCTATGAACAGGACGATTGGAGGATCTCTGATTCGGTTTCTTACGTAAGCTCAGAGAATGGGAAATTTACGGATGTTATCAGTCGTCAAGTCATGACCATAGGAGATCGCTTCTATCTCATTAATGATCAGGGGCGAATTTTATGGTCCGAAAATGGCGCCGTTTGGAAGACCCTGGACCGTGAAGTCATCAACAGGTGGCGGTATCTGGCCTATGAGGACGCCCGGTACGCCGCCCTGGGGCGCGGAGGCAGTCTTGTGACGTCAACGGACCTGAATGAATGGAAATTGCATGATTTAGACACCACAGTTCCCCTCAACGGGCTCGCCCATGGAGACGGTTTGACCGTGGTCGTGGGCGACCAGGGAAAAGCTTTTATCTCAAATGACTGGGATCAGTGGCAACAGGTTACACTTTCAACCACGGCGGATCTGAACCGGGTGGCCTATCACCAGGGAGTTTTTCTCCTGGCCGGTGATAACGTTCTTTTCCGGTCAACCGATGGTTTGAACTGGTCGGAAATCGCTTGGCGCGATGCGCAGACCGCTGATCCCATACAAATCCGCTCTATTCAAAATATACAAGATAAATGGTTTTTAATTGGGAACCTTTTACGCAACTACTTTGGGCAGATGCTACCCAACGGCGGTATCTATTACGTTTCAGAGGATGGTGGTCTGACCTGGACCATGGGACCCGAACTGGTAAACCTGTCCTTATCCCTTGTTGGGCTTCACGCCTGGGACGGTGAATATGTCTTGGTTGGCAATAGTGGTAAAAATTTTCTTTCGGAGGACTTGGAGCACTGGAGCGAATGGACGACGCCCTCTATAATTGAGAACCATACTCATGGTTCTATGCTGTGGAACAACTGGATTTATAGTGTTGGATCGGGAGGTCAACTTGCCCGGTTCTCCCGGGAGGGGGAGGCGGAAAGCATTCAAAATCGCACCGCGCCCTTCAATGAATATTATCTGCAAAGCTCGCCTCCTGTGGCGGGACCGGCGGGTTTGCTCTGGGCGGATGGCCTGCAGCGGCTGCAACGTTCCCAGGATGGCAGGATTTGGAAAAAAACCATGGGAGGAGCGGAAGACCTCACCATCCGGGAATCTGTACCGGCTGAAGACGGGTTCTATGTACTGGATAATCTCAATCGCATTCATCATATCCGGGAAAATGGTGAGCGGGAGACGCTGTATCCGGGAGGCGTTTCCCTGGACCGATTGCGAAAATTGGACGGCATGCTGTTCAGCTTCAACCACGGCGATATTGTTGTCTCTTCGGATGGAGAAACCTGGTTGACTCCGGAACTTCCCAACTACGGATTCAACACCCGGATCTCGGATATCACTCACAACGGTCAGGAGTTTGTCATGCTGGCCCATTTGGGACGCAGCTCAACTATAAGATATGAATCGCTTACATCCCAGGATGGATTGGTGTGGGAGGAGACCGGTAAAGAAAGCGTAAATTCTGCGTCATATTTCTCCAGGTTTTTTGCAGTCGATGGTGCATATTACCTCACCGTCAGTACGGGTCTTCAGCGATCAACCGATTTGGAAACATGGAAAAGTGTGGTCAGTACTGGTGTTGCGGGGCAACACGCGCTGGAAAAAATCAACGGTCGGTATTACCATAAGGGGCACTATTCATCGGATGGAATTGAATGGTGGCCGACGAAGGGCTGGACCCGCGGGACCAGTATTGTCTACTCGGAAGGCGTGTACCTGGCGATCGACAAACACAACCACTGGGATGCTGTTTCCCAGGATGGCTTGAGCTGGAGCGAATTTCAACAATCCGGTAATGTGATCCTGGCGGATGCAAAACCATCCGGAAATGGCTTCCTCGCGGTCTCGACTACAGGTCAGCTCTACCGTCTGTGGCTGAATGACCTGGCCGTGACTTCGGTGAATTTTGACCAGTCGACCATCGCCTCCGGAGAAAAACTTTCCGGCGGCGTGGTCGTGTCCAACCTGGGAAAAATTTCCATAGACGGCACAAAACCCATTTCGTATGAGGTTTGGTTGTCGGCAACCGGTGTTCCCTATGACCATACCGGCATCCGAATTGCAACTGACGAGTGGCAGGGAATCCTTCAGCCCGGAGAGCAGACCGTCATTCCCCTCAATATACGATTGCCGCTTGACCTTCCATCAGGGCAATACCATGTTTACGTCTCGTTGGATCCGGGGCAGGAAGTCCAGGACTACAACCGCAAAAACAACCTTTTTGTCACACATGAACCTGTTTTGCATCTGCCCGAATGGAGTGTTGATTTCCAGGTGGAGGGCGGCGGTTTCGTTCAAGGATCGGCACCTGAAACGAATCGTTTCGGGCATAATCAGACCGAGTCATTTGTCCCGGTGGCTCAGAAAGGATACGTTTTTGACGGCTGGCGGAACGTGGAGAATCCCGGAATGGATTCCCTGACACTCACCTTTGACCGCAATCATACGGTTGAGGCTGAATTCTCAGAGGCCGCAGTCATTAGCCTTCGCATGCAGGGGCGCGGTGAAGTGGAAGTTCAGAATCCACAATTGTACTACAAGCTGGGAAGCACCGTAACGTTGGCTCCCATTCCTGAAGAAGGCTGGCGTTTCGCGGCCTGGTCGGGAGATCACAACGGGACTGAAGATCCCTTGTCTGTCGAGATCGATCAAGACCTCATGTTGCGCGCACATTTCATACCGGATGGTTCGGTGTCGTTTGCCGGTTGGATTGCCTCCAGAGCGCCCCAGGGTTCCCAAGGGCCGGAAACAGACGGAATGAATGTGGGGTATCCGAATATCTTCAGCTATTTCTATGGACTGCATCCGGATCATTCGGAGGGGCGCTGGCCCAAAATCAGCACCGGACTCACGGGCCACATCCTTCAGTTTCCGGTGAATATGAATGCAAGAGACACACGGTTTCGTGTCGAGTTTTCCAGCGATTTGAAAACATGGCGGCCTCTGGACATCCCTCCGGATGAGGAGATATTATCAGAATACCGCTCTGTCCTCCGTTATGAATTGGGTCGTCCTGAGGGAAAAATATACTTTTTCCGGGTTATCTTGTTCAATGACGACCATTGAGTTATGTGAACGTACAGAGGGGAATTACCCACGACCCCGACACCCTCCAGCCCCTCGCCGAAACCTGGGACGGCCTCGTGGAAACCACCCTCACCCGCGACTACGATCCGCAGGGCCGCCCCACCGGCTTCACCCTCGGCAACGCCTACACCGTCGAATACGACTACACCGACCAAGGCCGCTTTCACTCGGTTGCTTACAACAACAACCAACAACCACTACCCCAAAACCCCATCACCGCAATCTATTCCTACACAGCCAACAGTCACATGATCTTCGGCTACACCCTCGGCGACCTCACCCGCTCCGTCACCCTCGAAAATAATAGAAACCTGATTGACACCGTCTCGAACACTTGGGATACTACCCTCATCAGCCGGTTCGACTACACCAACGACAAAGCCGGACGCCGCACCGCCCGCGGGGACAGCGGAGCCGCCTTCACCTCCACCCAAAACAACACCTTCGGCTACAACGACCGCAACGAAGTCACCACCGCGACCATGAGAAACGGCGAGTCCACCTACAACTTCGACCAAATCGGAAACCGCGTACTCGCGGATGTCCCGACCCCGCTCTTTTCTCCCGGAGGAGTTTTCGACTACACCACCAACGCCCTCAACCAATACACGTCCATCGCGTCCACCCCGTCCACTCCGTCCACCCTCACCCACGACGACGACGGCAACCTCACCAACGACGGCAAAGGGCTTACCCTCAAATGGAACGGCGAGAATAGAATGATCCGCGTGGAGAAAGGGGACATGGTGATGCTCAACACCTTCGACGGCCAGGGACGCCGCGTTCGCAAGCAGGTCTTCGACGACGGTACCCCCGTCGAGGACCACAGATATTTTTACGACGGCTGGAACCTCATCTACGAAATCGACGTCCTCGCCGCCGCCGAACCCACCTACTACGTCTGGGGTCTCGACCTCAGCCAAAGCCTCCAAGGCGCGGGCGGGGTAGGGGGCTTGCTCATGGTCCACAACGACGGTGCCACCTGGGCCCCCACTTACGACACCAACGGAAACATCAGTGAATACATCAATCTCGCCAACGGCGGCATTGACGCCCACCTCGAATACGACGCCTTCGGCCGCATCATCGCCTCCACCGGCACAGCCCCCAGCAATTTTGGCTTCTCCACCAAGTACGAGGACGTTGAAACGGGATACTTGTACTATGGGTTTAGATTTTACGACCCTGTCACCGGCCGCTGGCCAAATCGCGATCCGATTGGGGAGCGGGGTGGGGTGAATCTCTGTGCATTTGTGAGAAATGATGGAGTGAATGCTTGGGATTATTTGGGATTTAAAGGTTCCAAAAAATTTCTGGTCCCAATTTATTCTCAATGGGAAACTGTTACAGAGTTCACTGACTATGATGCTGAACATCGTAGGGAAACTGGGGCTTCAAGAACTGTTGTTAGTGGAGAGTTAATTTACAAGGGTAGTGATAATTGTTGTTACAGACAAAAATACTGCGGGCGAGTTGTTGGTGTCCAATATGGTTATGAATATGAAATTTTGAGAAAAAGGCTTGGTGTTGAATTTGATGAGCCAACCTGGTTAAGTGTAACAGGCCTTCCCAAAGTTCCTAAAAATAAAGTTGAAGTAATTGATTTTATACTTTCAAAAATTGCTGATAAAGGGCTTAGATATTTTGAAGACAAAGTTATTGAAATGAATGCCCGCAGATGGACGGAATTTAGCTTTGCAAAAACTATAGAATATAACGAGGCAGAATGGGAAATCACTGAAGAAGATTTTCCATGTGGACCATCTGAAAGGTTGAAAACTTCAAATTGTAGTAGTTATGGTATTCTCACAAGATATCCAGGTGATATACGTGATAAAGCTGGAAATAATGTGGGGCATCATCTCCACCGTGAGTTTATTAACACAAAAAATTGGACACGTAATGATTAAATTAATGTATTTTCTTTTTGTTTTCACATCACATGTTTTCGCTTCTGAATACTATTTTTTCTATGGAGAAGATACGTCGTCCGTTGTTTATTTTGAAAAAGGTCGTACTAATATAATGGTTTTTTCAGAAAAATTTACTGTTGTCAAAAAGGATAACATATATACAATAACTTTGAAAAAAGCTTTTTTGTTAAACACTGAAAGCGGAAGAGTGATTTCCCTAGATAGTTTTAAAACTTCTATCGAAGAAACTTTCGATGTTATTCTAAACGGGAGGCGGGTTTCTGTTTCAATGTTGAGGGATTTACTTTTAAAGGAAAAATAAGGCATTTTAACATTTATTTAAAATTATAGGGACTGCTGGGAATTTAGTGGAAGGTTGATGGGATTGTGATAGGAACGGAGGCTATGAAAACAGACCACTTGTTGCCGTCGCCGTTAATATCGTAAGCGTTTCCCAAATTGACACCGCAGAAAAGGGGGCGGATTCCCGCGTTGTGGTCGTAAAATGTTCCCTCCTTCGTCGTACGACTTCGGCGGGCACGCCCGTGGCGGTCGTAAAATTCCCGGTGAGGTTGTATCGCTTTCGCGATGATCTTGCCAATGCGGTCATATGATTTCTTTGAGTGGGCCGTTGCCGTCGTACGCGGGTGTCCGCTGTACGACGGCTCGGGTCGGTTTGGGT
>JAFIGD010000013.1 GCA_020831625.1 Verrucomicrobiota bacterium
TGGGGGTGGCCTCACTCCGTGTGGGGGGGGGGGGCGGCCGCCCCCCCCCCCCCGGGGGGGCGCCCCCCCCCCCCCCCACCACGGTGCATTTTTCTGCAGCTATGAGGCACGTCGAAGTGAGCGTGGTGTGCGGCAGGAAAGCCGCCCCTCCGAAGCATTTTTTTGCAGGAAAGCACAATCGTTTCGCGCAATAGCGCATATATTTTAAATCGTAAATTAGGTATGGTGTAATCAGAAACTGATGAACCTATGTTTTATTCCAATCGAAAATTAGAAGAAACGTATCGCCGGAAGCAGGGAATGACTCTGGTGGAGGTGTTGCTGGCCACGATGATTTTTTCCATGGTGGCGCTTTCGTCGACCCGGGCGCTGCTGCAGGCGCGTCGGCTGGCGGAGTATAACGTTCATCTGATTACGGTGAATACGGTGATTGAGGGGTACCTGGAGCAAATGAAGAGCATGACCCTGGATCAGCTCACCTCCGAAGTAATTCCGACGACCCGGTTGGTCGACGGGGCCCCGTTGACCCAGGGGTTGACCGCCGACGGCTTGCGGAACGGGATTCTGACCGAAGTGCAATCCATTGATGTGAACGGCACTCCGGACAATCCGAATGATGACATCCGCCTGTTTGTGCAGCCGATCGTCACCGACCGCCGGAGTGAAAATCCGCCCCATGTCGACATCCTGTTGAATTACCGCTGGATTATTGAGGGTCCGAATGGCTCCAGACTTCGTGAGGGGTCGGTTCGCTATATCCGTTCCGCCATCCGAAACTCTTGAGAAAAACGCTTAACCCGAAACGCTTATGAAACATCCCCCCGAAAACAAACAGGCGTTCACGCTGCCGGAAGTGATGATGACTGTGTCCATTCTCAGCATTGTGTATGTGATGGCCTCGAGTTTTATTTTTTCGAGTATGCAGGTGAACGCGATGACCACCGGAAAAACGCTGGTGAGCCGGGATATCCGCCAGTTCACGCAGCGATTCGGACAGGACGCCCGCGCGGCGAATCACATGAGCATCCTCAAAGGCATCCGCACGAACCAGCAGGTGACGCAGTTGAATTCGGGAGACACGGGGGACTTTATTCTCTTTTATTATCAGGAATATGATTACGCGGAGAAAAAACTGACCGTCTACCGGGTGGTCGGATATTATCGTCTGGTTGAGGACGCCTCGACGGGTGAGGGGCCGGTTTTCAGGTTTTCTGAGACGGGAAGTTGGGACACGGTCAATGACTATCCTCTGCCGCGGTTGCATCGAAGGGGACTGGTGTCGGAGGCGACAAATCAGACGCTGGAGGTTCAGGAGGTGGTGCAACTGACCCGCGGGCTTGCGGACGGAAATCTCTTTTACAACTACGCCCAGCGCCGCGCAGTGATTGTCCGCGGGGAAATCGACAACCCCGGTCGCATGGGGCAGAACGCGATTAACACCTATAACTTCACGGTTTTTCCCCGGGGGTAATATGAACAAAAGCGAGCACATGACCGATATTTCTCTGAACGCCGACTCCGGCGCCTCACGCGAGGGCGGGGCGCTTTTTCTGGTGATTTTCGCGGCCGCGCTGATCGGCATGATGATTCCCTCGATGATGGCGGTCACCAACAGCGAGATGCGGATGAATGCGGCCGCGGTCCGGCACAGCCGGGCGCGTTATGCAGCAGAATCGGTACTGGAACACGGTTTTGCGCAAACGGACCGTCTCATCAGAGCCCAGAGTCATTACGACCGGTTCTTGCTGAAGCGGGACGGGGGGCTTGTCCAGCCCGCAATTCCCGACATTCAAGCGGATCTGACGCGCGGGGGCTGGGAGGTTCAGGACGTGGAGCTGCTGGCGGGGATTGTGCCGCTGGGTGACCGCCGGTTTATTGATCCCTCCGATGACGGAAACGAATTGGATGAATTGCGGGGCCAGTACGTCATCAGCCGCTACGTGATGATGATGGCGAAAGCCACGGTGGCGCACGGGGTGCTGGGCACCTCCACCGCCTATGCCCAGCAGTATCTTGAAATCCGGGACAGTCCTTTGTTCGCCTACGCGATTTTTTACAACGATATCATGGGGTTAACCCCCGGGCCGCACACGGAAATTCACGGCCCGGTTCACTGCAATCAGCATATGATCCTGCGGCCGTGGGGCGGTCTGGATTATCACAGCCAGGTCAACACCGTGGGGGGGTACAAGCGCCTCGGCGGTGAATTCACCTTTCCTGGACTTTACGGAGGCCAGTTAACCCCGGAATTCACGTTGACAGACGGCACCAAAGGATGGTGGGACACGTTTAATTTTCCGCCGGATGCGGATTTCGTGTCGGAATTCGGGCGCTGGTTCGGGGAGAATCTACGGACAGAGCGGCATGATTTGCGGCAGGTGTATCCGCCGGCGTTCGGAGACATGGTGCCACTGGCGGACGGCAGTCCCGGACTGCACCGCATCATTCAGGCACCGCTGCGGCGAAGCGATCCGCGGCTTTCAGCGGAGGAATGGGAGGAACTGCTTCCGATTGAGCAACAGAAATTCAGCACCAAAGCGGGCATTGTTTTTCAGGTGGATGTGAGCCCGGCTCCGATTCCGACACTTGCGGCATGGGGCGGCCTTTACGACGGCACCCAGCTGGCGCTGCATGAAGACGGCCGCATTCTGTATCCGACCCGGGTCATCCGCTTTGACAACGACACCAACCGACCCGTGCTGGACGCGCACGGGAATTATGTCTTTATCGACATCCCCTCCACCGCCACGCGCGAATGGTTTGACTCGCTCGATCATCAGGAGCTGTTGTTGCGGGACAACGACAAAATCAACATTACCCCCTGGGAGGCCCGTCACGCTTTTCTCAGCACCCTATACACCGAAGGGCAGTTGTATGATGTGAGTATCCGCGCGTTCAGGTACGAGCCGTCCGATTCGGGGGATTACTTCCGAAACGGTGAACGCCACACGCGGGTTGAAATCACCGGATCGATCCCCCGTCTGCATGATAATTCGCCGGACGGGATCTTCCGCACGCATTATCATGAAGGTTCCCCGGGGAGCAGCGGTGTTTTTCATAAGCAAACCGGTCGGAATTTTGAAAGAGACGGCCAGGACCGGGTGACGCAGTGGCTGCTCAATTCCAATGAGTATGGAAACTTCGGAAACATTCCCGCAGACTTTCTGCCCGACGGCGGTCCGGCGCCGCGGATGATGTGGGACTCGCGGCGGCGTCAATGGGTGAACATGGTGGATCTGGACATCGGGAATCTGAAGAAAGCGCTGGATGGCGGCTCGCTGGCCCCGGCCTGGAACGGAATCGTCTATGTGGAGTTTCTACATAACGGCGCGCCGATTGAAGACACGTTTCAGGATGTGCACGGCAATTTGTTCCCGTATGAGGACCGCGCCTATTCCCGCAGCGGCCTGCGGGTGATCAACGCGCGCCGGGTTCCGACAACGGAAGGACCGGACGGGCTGGACGACGGATTCACGCTGGCCACCAACAACGCGATGTATGTGAAAGGCAGTTTTAATGCCGACGGCAATATGAATACCGGGACCGCGCAGGAGCCGGATGTGCCCTCGACCGATTCGGCCAAAGCCGAAGTGCCGACGGCGCTGATCGCGGATTCACTCACACTGCTCTCGGACAACTGGAACGATTCCATGAGCCGGGCGGATGTGAACCGCACCCGCGGCAGCGGAGTGGAGGGCCCCAATCACCGCGCCCGGCCCACCCATCTTGAAATCGCGGCGGCGGTGATCACCGGCATGCCGCCGGGAGACGAGCTGCCCTGGGACTCGCGCACCGTCCAGTTCACCCACAACGGCGGACCGCTGAATCAGCTGCGACTGCTGGAGTTTTTCGGTGAGGATGTCATCACCCGCTTCCGGGGCAGTCTGGTGCAGCTCTACGAGCACACCGTGTCCTGGGAGCCGTGGCGGCTGCGGTACACCTATCTTCCGCCCCGGCGGGAATACGGATTCGCGCAAATTTTCGAAAACGGGCGCTATCCGCCCGGAACGCCCACGGTTCAGTCCTTCCGGCGGGCGATCTACCGTCAAATCGGCCCCGACACCTACGGGGCCCTCGCAAACATCCTCAAGCAGACCTCTGCGGAGGACTGGTCGGAAAAAGAATATGCGGAGGCCTTAAATGCGGTGTATGGAAACTGAGCGAACAGCCTTTTCCGAGGTTCGGAAAAGAAATCAAAGTGTTTTCCGACTCTCGGAAACCGATAAGTTCAATGGTTTGAATGATCTGCCGCCGGATTTCGCTGGTTTTGGTCTTCCGGAAGAAACTATCATGAATGAAAGCGAAGGTATCGTTGTGAAAAAACTAAAGAAATTTGCGGAAAACCACAAAGACACGTGAAGCGATCTTCTCTACAATCCCGTCATAACCCAAAGCTGTCCCCACTCAACCCAACAGGAGTACTCTCATGAATATCAAACAAACTCTTCTTTTCACCGCCCTGGCCTTTGGTCTGGGATCGGCGCAGGCTGGAATTATTGTCACAGATGGCACAACATTATACTCAAATTCCGATAATGTTTTTGTACCAGCTAACACTATGGCGAATGCTCTCTTTATTCGGGACACTGGAACTGGTGATAATGATGATCGTGCGGGATTGCAAACCTTTCGATGGACGGGAAATAATAATTACGAAATTGTAGGATTAAATATCATTGTCAGTAGATTAAATGAAGGAGCAACGGGACTTTTTCGATTGATTGATTTTGGGGAGTCTGCCCCCCCAACAAATTTCAACAGAGCCAGGCTCGATGATCCTGGCGATGATGATTTTTACCCTACCCTTGTAAGTGAGATCATTACGATATCTGCCTCTCAAGCCTATGGCGGACCTGGAAATGACGAAGATAAAACATTAACATGGAATCTTCCATCTACCGTGTCCTTGCAAAACAACAGGTTTTATGGATTGGACATTGTCGGCCAGACTGTGGGTCAAAGTATTGTCTGGCGTACAGCTACCAATAACCCATTTGCTAATGGTATGGCTTATTCAAAAAGTGAATCATCTAGCCCAACAAATTACATTGCTGTTAGTAATAATGACTTCTCCCTCGCCCTCGTCGCCGTTCCCGAGCCCGGCACCCTCGCACTGCTCGGGATTGCCGGACTGGCGTTGGCGCTGACGGCGAAACGCCGTCGGGGCTGAATACGTTGTGTTTGATTTTTGTGGGTCGCTCCCGGTTTCGGCCGGGGGCGTTTTTTATGAGCCCTCCCGGTACTGGCTTGGGGTTTGGCCGGTTTTGTCTTTGAAGCGGACGCTGAATTCGCGGGCGTTGGTGAAGCCGCAGGCCTCGGCGATGTCGGTCATGTTTTTCTGGCTGTGGCGCAGGAGGCGTTTGGCGAGGTGGAGACGCATGTGCAGGAGTTGTTGGTAAGGGCCCTGGTCGAGATGCTTTTTGAAGAGGTATTCGAGGTTGCGCCGGGAGGCGGCGCAGGCGCGGGCCAGATCGTCGATGCTCACGGGGTCGGCCAGATGATGCTCCATCCATTGCAGGGCGCGGGCCACGGTGGGGTCGACGGAATGATAGTAGGGGGCGGATTCGTCGTAGTGAATTCCTTTCGGGGAAACGAGTTCCCGTAAGCCGCCCGGCATGTCGTCTTCGCGGAAGCAGCGGGCGAGTTCCTGAACCGCGCGCTGACCGAGGGTTTCCGCGTCGGGGATGACGCTGCTGAGCCGCAAGGGGCTGAGTTCGGAGAGGATCAGGTCGTGGTCCACTCCGATGACCGCGAAATCCTCCGGGACGCTGAATCCGAGCTGAATTGCGGCGGTGAGCAGGCTGCGGGCATGGCTGTCGTCTGAACAGAAGATTCCGCAGGGGCGGGGAAGGGTGGTGAGAAAATCCTTGAGGGCGGTGTTCCCTTTTTTGCATTCGCAGGAATGCCCGCGCGGGGAATCCATGTTGTTGAGGGCTTCCCGGAATCCCTGCGCCCTGAGTTCCGAGTACTGCAGGCCCTCGACACCGAAAAATGCGGTATGGGAAAGTCCCATGCGCTCAAAGTGATGGGCGGCGGCCTCGCCGATGGCCAGGTCATCCGCGCGAATCCATCCCACGCCCGCCGGGATCTGTTCCGGAGGCATCCGCGACGAAAAGAGGATGACCCGCGTGTTCCGGCTGAGAAACCAGTCCATGTGTTTCGGTTCTAAAAACGGGGCGATCACTCCGTGTATGTCGGGCTGGTCTTTGTGGGCGAACATTTCCTCCGGGCGGTGTTCCAAAATACGGAAGCGCAGTCCGGGATGAATACCGGCCTCGCGAACGGCGGCCTCGGCCACGCGCCGGAAGTAGGCGAACCGTTCAAAGCCGAACAGGGCCAGGGCATGATCTCCGGGGGAGGGTTTGGGTGTCATGTTATAAAGTGTATACAGGATTTACAGATTCCAAAAGCAAATTCAACAGATTGAAAGATCGGGGCGATTGGAAAGGGTTGTGCTTTATGATTTTAGTCCCGAAGATGACAGGATGTCGATTTCGTTTTCTCCCCGCCGTGAACCGGTGCTGATTTTTCTGCATTCGCCCGCCGCCCTGCGGGTGGAATTCAATTTGGACACCTCGACCCTGCACCTCTGGCCCTCGCCGGGCGCGGGCGGAAGCCCCGATGCGCGGGCGCGGGATTTCTCGAACCGGGACGTGCATCTGGAGGTGTTTGAGGCGGTGACCCTGCCGGGGTGCGGTCTGGCGGATTTTGAAGGCTGTGAATACGATCCTTGGCATACGGAGCTGCGGTTTTCGCATCAGGTCCTGCATTTGGCGGTGTCGCATGACGCGGCGGAACTTTTGGTCTGGGCGGAGGCTCCGCAGGCGGTGGAGGTGGTGACCGCTCTGACCGACACGGTGCGGCTGGCGAGCGACCGGGTCCTGCGGGTGGAGCATTCGGAGCGGGGGAAATCCTTTTGCTTCGCGCTGCGGGGACCGGAGGGCTTGGGGCTTCGGCACAGTCCGAAGCCGAGTCCGGGAAACAAGGTGTATTCGCGCGGGGTGCTGCCGCCGGGGCGGGGGATGGTGATGGGGCTTGATCCGAATGATCCGACGGATCGGTCGGATCCGACCGATCAGCCGGATCTGACGGAGCCCGACCCGCGGCAGTGGCTCGAGAGGACCGGGGCCTGGCTGGCGCCGATGGTGGCGGCGGGCCGGTTGCGGGATCCGGCGTATCCGGTGTTGGAGACGATGCGGCGGTTGAATCAAAGGGGGCTGGCGTCGATGGTGGATCACAGCGGGACGGTGCGGGCGTCGATTAAATCGATTTATTATCTGATCTGGATTCGGGACGCGGTGTTCGCGGCGGCGGGATGTGTGGCGGGGGGCTGGCCGCACCGGCTGGAGAAGCTGTGTGAAGTGCTGCTGTCGAATCCCTGTCATGCCAAAGGCCCGGGCGTGCCGGAGGGGAGGATGTTCGCGCAGTTGATCCATCCCGACGGGGGGAAGTACGAAGAGGACGGGATCTTTTACGTGCTGTGGGCGGTGTTTTCGCACTGGTCGCAGACGGGATCGGACCGCTTTGTATCGGGCGGGCGGGGAAAACTGTTGCGTGAGGCGGTCGATTGGGTGGACCGACGCTGTTTTGACGCGGAGCGGGGGCTGTACGGGGGGCATTTCGCGGATGAGACCCCGGCCTGGGGTTCCAGAGATCACGGGTGGGATTATGTGACCGGGAAGCCGCTGGACGGCGGGGATCATATCCGCGCGGCCGGCGGGCCGGTGACCCGGTCGTATGATATTTACATCAACACCCTGATGCATTCGGTGTGGTCGATGTGGGCGCGGATGACGGCGGATTCGGGGGCGCAGGCGCGGGCGGATGCCTTGTGGGAAGGCTTGCGGGACTTCTACGAAGACCGGAAGGACGGTTTGCCCGCCTACGGGGATTTGGTGTTGCGGGACGGGGGCGAAGAGCGGGTGTACGCCTGGGGGCCGGTGTCTTCGGTGTATGTGTGGGCGCTGACCCTGCCGAACTTTCTTCCTTTAGAGGACAAAGACGAGGTGTTGGCGGTTTTGCTGAAGCGGCTGGCGGCGGAGCCGGGGATGCACTGGAACAACGGGCTGTGCGCGGCGGTCGCGGCCTGCGATCCGTGGGTGAACGGAGAGGCGGACGGGGTGTCGCTCCTGGTGAGGATCAGCGAGGACGCGATGAAGCCCGGCCCCTGGCATCCGATGGGCGGGGCGATGCCGGAGAAATTTGATGCGCCGCAGGGGAATTTGTATCACGACATCCGCCCGCAGGCCTTCGCGATGGGGGCGTGGCTGGGGGCTCTGGCCTCGTTCGGCCTCCGCCGTCTGCCGCACGGGCTGGCTCTGCGGCCGACGGGGGTGTACGGCGGGATCGGGGGGCATGAGGCTTTCGGGCGGACATTTGATGTGGATTTCACGCCCGAAACTGACCCGGTGCTGCGGATCAACAGTGAACTCTGTCCGCATTCGCTGCAGGTGCCGGAGGCATTATTGTGTCCGGGACACAATGCGCTCGCGCTGGGCGGCCGGCCGGTGGAGCGGCCGCTGTTGCTGCGTTCGGATGTGAAACTGATCTCGGTGGAGGTGCATGGAGAACGGATTTGTTACACGCTCGAAGCCTTCGGTTCCGCAGAACTGGTGTTTGAAGGGGAGCTGAAGGAGGTCTGTTGCGTTGGGGATGACGGCGGGCCGCTGGATATGCGGGTCACGCCCCGGGAGGGACGGCGGGTGCTCCGGTTCCGTGCCGCCGGGCGGGTGGCGGTAAGCGTAAACAAACATGACGGCGAAGGCACCGGTTGAGCCGGGCCGTTGGCATTGATGGCAAATTTATGCTTTACCTTTGCTCATCCATGCATATCATGGATACATGCAAAAGATACAAGTCTTGTTTCCCGATCCACTTATGCGTCAGTTGCGTCAGACTGCGGCCCGGGAGGATCTGCCTGTCAGTGAGGTGATCCGTCGGGCCACGGAGCTGTGGCTGGAGCGTTTTCCCGCAGTCTCCTCCGGTCAGCAACAGCAGGTGCCTGTTGTCCGGTTGGGGAAATGCAAGGTTTCCGCCGAAGAACTGAAAGAGCTGATCTATGATTAGTCTGGACACCAATATTCTGATTTATGCCGTAAATCAGGATTGTGAAGAACATGATCGTGCGAGAGCGGTTTATCAGGAGATGTTGTCCCGTCCATCTGAATGGATCATCAGTGATCAGGTGCTTTTTGAATTTTACCGTGCGCTCAGGAATCCAAAGATTTTTGAGTTCCCACTCACGCACACGGAGGCCTTGCATCAGATTACGTTCCTGCGGGAGGAAACCGGAGTTCTTCACTGCGCATATGAGCATCGGTTATGGGAGACCTTCATGAAGCCTTTTCAAAACAGTCAGCCGAAATCGGTACAGATTTTTGATTACGTTCTCGCCACGACCCTGCTCGCCAACGGGGTGAATACGTTTTACACCCGCAACATCAAAGATTTTAAACGTTTTTCCTTTAAAGAACTGGTTAATCCGGTTGACTGATTTTCAGGATACGCGGAATGTCTCCCGCTCCAGCCAGTCGGGCATGAGGGTGATGGTGCGGGGCTCTTCGACGGGGCCGCGGATGCCGTAGTGGATCTGGGAATCGATCTGATCGATGGCGGCGCGGCCGATTTTCATTTGGTTGATCAAATATCCGCTGAGGGGATCGTACCATTTGTCATTCGGGCGGATGTGGAGGCTGATGAAGACGAGATCCTCCGGGATTTTAAAGCCGTTTTGAATCAACGCGTAATAAAATTCGGGTCCATACCCGATGACCGCGTCGGGTTTGTGTTTGCGGACGTAGTCCACAAATTCTTCCCGCATGGTCACGGACTGCTCTTTGGTCAGGGTTTGTTTGTAGGTGAAGACCCTTGGGGCTTGATCGGGGTGCAGGCGCTTGCCGATGGAGGCGATGGCCCCGAAGCGGAGGTCGGTTTCCTCGATTTCTCCGGTTTGCTCGGCGAGCACCACCACGATGTTGCGGCGGCCCGCTCTCCAGGCGCGCTGGTAGGCCTGACGGGTGATTCCAAAAAAGTCGGTTTTCACCCAGTGAAAGCGGCGGGCGAGATGCGGCTCCACGCCGCCGCAGGCGACGACACAGAAAAGCTCCCAGGGGAAATCAAATTCCTCTTTGGCGTCCCGCACCGGGCCCAGAAGAATGCCGGCAAAGCCCCGCTGATACAGGGTGCGCCCCAGAGCGGGAAGTGATTTCTGGGTGCTGAGTTCAACGTGTTCCAGGCGGTATCCCAGTTCCTGTGCGCGGGGGGCCGCGCCGTTCATGTAAGCGGTGACGTACGGGTAGTTTTGCTTCGCCGGATTCGTGATATTCGGCAGGCAGGTGAAATAAGCGATTCCCAGGCCTTCGAAGGTTTCCGATTTGCGGAACTGCCGCGAGGCGAGTGAGGACAGCAATGGATTGGGGGTGTAGCCCAGCTCCTGTGCCAACTTCCGGATTTCATCCCGGGTTTGGGCTTTGATGCGGGGATCGTTCCGCAGGGCGAGGGAAACGGTGGAGACGGATACTCCGGCTTTTTCGGCAATGGTTTTTAACGTGACTCGCATGTTTGAATCATAATGCAATCCGGCACGGAGGTCCATTCAACAGATTGAAAATCACGGCATTTTTTTGGAATCGAATTCGGGCGGCGCGCGGGGCAAAGTCAAATCCATGAATCATCGACATTTATTTTGTGAAGCTCCGGGGCGTATGACGCTGCGCGAATCGACGTGTCTCGATTTGGAGGCGGGCGAGGTGCGGGTGGCTGTGCAGACCTCGGGGATCAGTCCGGGAACCGAATCCCGCTGCTTTGCCGGGAAGCAGCCCGGCGCGCCGGCGGAAGGGTTTATTCCCGGCTATCAATGTGTGGGGCAGGTGAGTGAAAGCCGTTCGGCGCTTTATCGGGAGGGGGATCTTTTGTTTTGTTCGGGAACCGGCCGCAGTGTGTTGCCCCGGATGTGGGGCGGTCACACGTCGGAGGCGGTGGTCCATGAATCAAAGGCGTTCCGGCTGCCGGAACATGCGCCGCTGCAGACGGCGGCACTGGCGAAGCTTGCGGCGATCGCCCGGCACGGACTCCGGATGGCGGCGGTGCGGCCGGGCGAGCGGGTGGCGGTGACGGGGCTGGGGCCGGTGGGGTTCTTCTCCGCCGCGATTCTCTTGATGCGGGGCGCCCATCCGGTCGGCTTCGATGTCTCCGCCCGGCGCTGCGCCCTGTTCGAAGCCCTGGGGGGGCGGGCGGTGCTGGTCGATCCCGCCGCGCCGCTGAATGATCAGATCGCGGCCGCGCTTGCTCCGGATGTGGTGATCGACGCGACGGGGGTGCCTTCGCTTCTGAACGCGCTGATTCAATCCGGTCCCGAACTTCCCTGGGGCGAGACGCTGCGTCCGGGGCTTCGGCTGGTGGTGCAGGGCAGCTATCCGGCGGATGTGGTCTTCGACTATGACACCGCGTTCACGCGGGAAGTGACGCTGATGTTTCCGCGCGACAACACGCCGAATGATGTGCGGGATGTTCTGGCCTGGATGTGCGACGGTCGCCTGCGCCTGCCGGAGGGCGCCGTGGCCGCGGTTCAGCCTGAAGCGGCGCAGACGGTGTATGAAACGCTGCGTGAGGATTCCTGCTTGGCCCGGGTGTTTGAATGGTAACAGGCGAAAAAACTTAATCGGCGAAGGGGTTTATGACGTTGGTGTTTCCGAGAACGAATCCGTTTTGAAAGTCTTCTGAATATAAGATGTCACAGGAGGACTCGATTGCCGCCGCCAGAATGCTCGCATCCCAATGGGAGAGGGAATACCGTTTTTTTAATTGCCAGGCCTGCTGCAGGAGGGGCAGCGTCACGGGGACCACTTGTAAATCGTCCAGGGTCTGCAAAAAACGCTCCACACCTTTTTCGCCGATGTTCAGCTTCGGTTTTCTCAGGGCGTTTGCAATGTATTCCTGCACAACCTGCGTCGAAAAGATAAAATCATTGCTCAAAATCAGATCCCGGGCAATCTGCCTTTTCTCTTTGTCCGCTTCTGCTTTCGATGAGGCGTAAAGTAAAATATTGGTGTCAAGAAAGACCATGATTAATCCTGCCCGAACCGGTTCAACCGTTGGTTGTAAATTTCTTCGCGGCTCAACGGGGCCACGGGTTCATGATTATCGGCATCCAGGGCTTCCAGGAAAGACTCCGCTCTTTTCCGGCGGATCGCTTCCCGGTCCACCGGATTTTGCATGACCTGATCCAGGCCGGCCAAAACCAGTTCGCGCAAGGTCGTTTTCCGCTGCGCCGCAAGTACCTTCGCGGCATGAAACATTTCGTCCGGGACATCAATTGTCGTTCTCATAGTTTTCATACTAGCATAAATGCATAAATATGAAATCAAAAAACCTGAAAAATTTCAACGGTTCGAATTCTTCGGACGTGTTCCGGGATTGTGAACGGTCTGATTGCGGCGTTTAATTGGCAATATGAGTGTACGACGGAATTTGATCATTGTCACCGTGGATGAGATGCGCGGGGACTGCCTGGGGGTCAATGGCGGCTGGCCGGATGTGAGCACGCCGCACATGGACGCGCTGGCCCGGCGCGGGGTGAACCTGACCCGTCATTTCACCACCTTTCCCAAATGCGTGCCGGCCCGGATCAGTTTGACCACCGGGCGGTATTCGCACACGGACGGGTACCGGAACATTTTCCAGCATCTTCCCGCCGGTCAGCCGGACCTGTTGTCGACCCTGATTGAATCGGGATACAAAACCGCGTTGTTCGGAAAAAACCATTGTTGGGAAAATGTGTTGGAGGCCACCCACACCCCGCCCGAGTTGGCGCCGGGTCAGACCGGGCACCGGTTGGACGAGCATTCCTGGACCAACGGGTACAAAAAAATCTATGACCGGGTGATGTCGGAAAAAGAGGCCGGGCCGCAGCCGGAAAGTGAGGCGTATGTCCGCCGAAACCGGAAATATCAGGACGAGGCTTTTGCGGAGCAGGCGGTGCATTTTTTGCGGGAGGATGTGGACCCGGACCGTCCGTTTTATCTGCATGTGAATTTCAATGCGCCCCATCCCCGCTATGAAGTGGAGGAGCCCTGGTATTCGAGGGTCAACCGGGACACTCTGAAACCGTTTCCGCACGATCTGCCTCTCAACGCGCCGCTTTCCATGAAGTATCAACGGAAAATCCGTTTGGGAGGGGCGGTTTCCGGGGAAACGCTGCGGGAGGTCCAGGCGGTTTACTTCGGAATGATTGCCAAGGTGGACCAGCTCTGCGGCCGGATTTTTAATGAAATCGAGGCGAAAGGGCTTTGGGACAATACGGTGGTGGTGTTCTTGTCGGACCACGGGGACTTTGCCGGTCAGTACGGATTGTGGGAAAAGTGGGACACGAGTTTCAACGACTGCCTGACGCGGGTGCCGATGGTGATGGTGGCGCCGGATCTGCCGGTCGGGATCGATTTTATGGGCCTGAGTGATCACACCGATGTGGCGCCGACCCTGTGCGATCTGCTCGGGGTGCCCCGTTTCGCGGGCATTCAGGGGAAGAGTCTGCTTCCGGTGCTGCGGGGTGAGCGGAGCGGGCGCGGGGCGGTGTTCGCGAACGGGGGACATGAAAAAGAATCCCGCAAGCGGGTGATCGATCCGTTCAAGGATGAGGACCCGGCCCTGGTTCATATCCGCAGTGACAAACAGCAAACCTATTTACGCTATCCCGATTCCATGGCCCGCGCCAAGATGGTCCGCACCCAAACGCATAAGCTGGTCTATCGCGAAACCGGAGATCATGAGTTGTATGACCTGACGTTTGACCCGCATGAGATGCATAACCGGTTTGGGGATCCGGCCCTGCGCGATGTGCGCGAGGCGCTGCTGATGAAATTACTCGACTGGGGCATCCGCACCGACACCGAATATCCGCGGCAAACGGTGGTGAGCGCATAAGAAGAGGTCAGGAGGTAGAGGTTAGAGGGTAGAGATCAGGACTTGACCCTTATTCTTAATCTTAATCTTAATCATAATCTTAATCATAATCTTAATCATCATCCCGATCCAACCTGAACGTCAATTTCATCGCAAATGGCCAGGATAACCCTAAAATGAAGGAAACCCCGCTCATGAAAACTCCGATCTTCCCGTTTCTGTTTATTTCCAAAGAATTATTGACTGTTCCCAGGTCGGGAGGTCGGCAATGAAAAAGGTTTTATTTGGTTTTTTTGCGGTATTTCCGCTCGTGTTCGGCGGTATGTTGCATCCGCTTGATGAGCAGCCCGACTACGCGTTTGACGCCTGGGAGGACAAACTTCAAAACATGAATCCCGGCCTCCGGCTGGAGGCGGACAGCGCCCGGGGAGGCTTCGGGTTCACCGGCCGCCGGGACCTGAGCGCGCTGGCGGAGCGGGTTCCGGAACTGACGCTCGACCTTGAGGCTGTGGGGCAGTCCCGCACCGTGCAGCTCCGTCTGTTCGACGCGGACCGCACCCGCGCCACCTTCCGCTTCCGGTTCTTCCGGTTGCCCGAGGGGGAAACCCACGTGCTGACGGAACTGAACGGCTTCCGGCTCGACAGTCCGGAGGCTGTGGATCAAGAGGGGGAAGACGGAGTTCTGGATTTGAGCAATATTACCAACATTCAAATTCTCGGAGACTGGCGTCAGCAGCCGGTCCGTTTCGGGTTCAGAAAATTGGGAACGGTGGCGGACGCGGAGGTTTTTGAGAATCAGCGGGAGCAATACCGGGAACGGCTGCGACGGGAGGCGGAGGCGGCGGCCGCAGCCTTGATCTCCCGTGAGGAACGGCTTGCCGCGTTGCTGGAACACGGCGCGGAGCGGAGCCGGGAGTCCCCCCGGATTGAACGGGTTTGGACCGTGCATGACCGCATGGTGGCGGTGGAAATCCGTGAATTTGAACTGACAAAAATGGGGCAGCATCCACTGGATCCGGACGACACACGCGAGGTCCGCCCCGGTGCCCGCGCCCCGGAGGTGCTGGCCTGGGTGGACGGCGTTCCGGCCATGGAACCCAAATTTCTGGAGATTCTGGAGCAGACCTCCGAAGGGCGGAAAGCGGTGGGGATCCCGCTTCCGAAGATCGGAAAGGTTTGGTACGCGGACAGGATTTCCGGTGAGGCGATTGATCAGGATCTGTTGCAGGAGCCAAAGGCATGGCGGATTCTTTTCGAATCGGGCGCATGGGTCAACCCCGTCGCCGTACACCGGAAAAGCAGGCCGGTGGACGGACACCGGGTGGGCGATCCGCAGGCGGTTCTGCACACCGTGTATCTGGAGCTTGAGGAACCGCTTCCGGAAGATGAGAGCGTGGAGGTGTTCCCCCGGGCGGTGAACACACGGCAGGCGCAGGTGCCGCTGTCGCCTGGATTCCGAAGCAATCTGAACGAGGCGATTCAGGTGTCACAGATCGGGTATCGTCCGGATGATCCGTTCAAGTCGGCCACACTTTCGCTGTGGCTGGGCACCGGCGGCGCATTATCCTTTGACACCTGGGACGGCAAACCGTTTTACCTGCTGCCCGACGGCGGGGGGGAGCCGGTGGAGGCGGGCGTGGTCCGCAAGGCTCGGGATGTGACAGAGGTGGAGACCGCTTTCCGCAATGCCCGGAACCATAGTCATACGCATATCTATCATCTGGACTTTTCGGATTTTGATCAGACCGGCGTTTGGCGGGTGTATGTGCCGGGTCTGGGTGTGAGTTTTCCGTTTCCGATTCAGGAGGATGCCTGGACTCAAGCCTTCCGGACCAGCATGATGGGCTTTTTGCATCACCGGAGCGGAATCGCTCTGGGACCGCCGCTTACGGAGTATGTGCGGCCGATTGGGTTTCATCCCGACGCGGGCACGCGCCTGTTGCAGACGGATGTGACCCGGCTGGACGGGGAATCCGCCGCGATTTTTGAATCGCTGAACCGTCTGCGCGACACGCCGCCCGAGGTGCCGGAGGCCTGGGGCGGGTATATGGACGCGGGCGACTGGGACCGGCGGTCCATGCATTTGACCGCCACCTATCTGAAACTGGAGCTGCTGGAAATGTTTCCGGAGGCGTTTGAAGCCATTCCGCTCGCGGTGCCCGAATCAGGAAACGGGTTGCCGGACCTGCTGAACGAGGCGTTGTGGAATATCGATTTTTACGGGCGTTTGCAGATGGAGCACGGCGGGGTGCGGGGCGGGGTGGAATCCACGGAGCATCCGCGCAACGGCGAGGCCAGCTGGCAGGAGTCGCTGCTGGTGGGTGTTTTTATGCCGGATCCGAACTCCAGTTATCAATTCGCCGCCAGCGCGGCCAGGGCCTCGCTGATTCTGCGGCGGTACGACACCGGGCGGGCTGAAGCATTGGGAGAGGCCGCAAAACGGGCATGGACCTGGGCGCGGGCGAACGAGGATATTCTTTTGAATCCGGGAGAAGGGATCAGCCGCCGCCGCCCCGACGTGGAGGAATTTCACTGGGTGCGCCGCGCGGCCGCGCTGGAGTTGTACCGTCTCACGGGCGACAGGGGGTATCACGACACCTTTGAGTGGCGGAACCTGATTGTGAACGGAAACGAAAACGAGCACCGCGTGCAACGGCATGTGCTTTTCCGCTATGCGACGCTGGAGGAGGGGCTCGGGGACGCGGCATTGCGGCAGGCGGCCCACGACGCGGTTCTGAGGCTGGGGGAAATCGCGCTCACGTTCCAGGCGGGCAACAGTTATCATCTGGCCACCGACGCTCCGAATTTGCCGCTGATGGGGTATGTGGGCTATTTTTCGGTGCCGGGGATGATCACCCCGATTCTGCCCCGCGCGCATTTTCTCAGCGGCGAGGAACGCTTCCTGGCGGCCACGGTGGCGGCGGCAAATTTCTCTGCCGGGGTCAATCCCAACAACATGACCTACACCACCGGCGTGGGCCTGCGCTGGCCGAACAATCCGCTGCACATCGACAGCCGCTACACCGCCCAGCCCGCCCCGGCGGGGATCACGGTGTACGGTCAGTCGGATCCACAGGAGAACTACGGATTCAACGAATGGGTTCACACCTGGCAGCTGGCCGACTCCACGGTGCCGCCCTCCCGCGAGTGGCCGACCGCCGAGGGATATTTTGACATTTTCCTTTGGCCCGCCCAAAGCGAATACACTATCCATCAAACCCTCGGTCCGACGGCGTATCACTGGGGCTATTTGGCGGGGAGGGGGCGTTTCTGAGGGCCAACCTCCATTAAATCACAATCGTCTTACAGACAAGGACTGGATCACCCACGCGGGGGGATGGCTGTCGGGAGTGAGTCGGATTTAAAAGGATTTCAATGGATTGAAATGCGGAGCCTTTGACGGGAATCCCCCGAATGGGGTATGATGAAACCATGAAATACGTTCATACGGTTCTTATCAGTCTGGCCCTTCTTATTATGGTGGCGGCTTGCGGATCGAAATCTGATACCGCGCAGTTTCGCCAGGCACTCCGGCATGATGTCGAAGTGGGTCATTCCTTCGGTCAACTGATTGTTGATAACGGCCACAGCTCAGGCACGATTATCGTTTTGGTGAATCCCGATATCGGTCCCCGGCTTCGCGAAGTGGAGCGGGGAAGGATCGAAGGGCTGCGCAAGGGCCTGGGTGGCGCGGCATCGAATCTCCGTGAGGTGCCGATCGCGGACAAAGAGGACCTGCGGTTGCTTTCTCTTGCGGAAGATGATCTGCCCGCGGATCTTCTGGCCGAAGTTTTGGCCGGGCAGGGGAACGTTGCCGCGGTGGTATCGCTCATCGGTTTTCCGCGTTCCGCCCCTCCTGGATCCGGAATTCCGCCACTGTATGTTTTCGGTGTAAACAGTCAGCATCTGGCGCGTGAGGCGGTGGAATCCGGTTGGGCGAAAGCGGTTTTATATGCCAAAGGGGTGAATGATTTGCCTTCAAAAGGATGGACAGGCCCCATGTCAGCCAGTGTATTGGACACCTATGGATTGGAGATCAGTTTATGAAACGTTCAGGATTTACCTTGATTGAAATGCTGGTGGTTGTGGCGATTATCGCGATTCTCGCCGCACTGATTGTTCCTGCGGTGAATAACGGAATTGAGCGGGCGCAGACGAACAAATGCGCCAGTCAGATGCGGCAGTTCCACCAGGGAATGATCATGTACGCCACAGACAACAACGGTCGTTTACCCGCAGTCATGTCGGAGTCCGGCATGTCTTACACGGATCCTGTGAGCGGTGAAACCATCCAGGGGCGTTTTCTCTGGCCGGGCACCTGGCCTTTCGCCATCGCAAGCTATCTCGGTTACCCTGAGATTCAACTTGGCGAGCGGATCAATACTCCCCGAACCAACACCATTTTTGTCTGCCCCTCTTTCCGGAATTCGCCGGCGTATGAGATTCACAGCAATCCGTATGACCGCAATTTGCTGGGTGGGTATGGCATGAACCGGAATCTTCGGGCGGCCACCGGCGGATTCAATCCGGTCACTCCCACAAATCACTGGTTGGCGCAGATGTTTTACCAGCCCCGTCTCCTCAGCATCGATAATCCTTCCCGGTATCTCCTCTTTGCCGATGGAAATGGACGGAATGCCGACTTGGGGACCCGTTTTGATTTCAATAATTTCGGGTCCGCCGCGTTCAGATATGTCGTGGATCCCTCCCGGCACGGGCGGGGTTCCAATCTCGCGTATCTGGACGGCAGTGTGCGTTTTGAACGCGAGGCTGTGATTGTGGCCAGAGGACAAACCGGGGCGCTGTTTTACGATTGAGCCTTGATAAGGTTAGGGTGTTTCGCTGTTGAGGATGTAGATCACGGTGTTCTTGAGTTTTTCGCCTGGGGCAAGAACCTTTTCCACACTCATGGTTTCCAGTTCGGCATACTCGCCCTGCCGTCCGACCGCCAGGGCGAGCGCGCAGCCGCCGTCGGGGAGTTCACCGGGTTCGTCCCCGTTGATGACTTCGACGATCAGACGGCCGGCGGGACTTGTGCCCGAGATGCGGGTGCCGTCGGTTCCCAGTTTCGCCCCTTTGGCTTTTTGCGTCTGGACATAAAGCGTTTCGCCTTTCCGGAGAAGCGCTCCGTCTTCGAGGTCCGGACCTTGAATAAAATGAACCCCCTGCGGGTGGCGGGTGTTTTCGGGGATCTCCATCTCCGCGTCGCCGACATCCGCCATCTGTGAAATCTGCCAGAGGCACACCGGAATGTCGGACGGGGCGGTGCGGAGGATCGACTGTTGAATGATCAGAACATTCGGCCGGTTGTCATCAAAGGACAGGGTCCGGGAGATGTCAATGTTCAGGGGGTCGCCGACGGAGAGCTGTAAGCGGATTCGGTTGTCCTCCAGGATTGCGCCGGTCCAGGGGGCGTACTCGAAGAGGGCGGGGGGCGGCCAGCGCCGCTCCACGCCGAGCTGTTCCCAGCGGTCCTGTGCCACGGGCCAGAGCCAGTCGCCGCCGTGGTTGTTCCAGGCCCAGCGTCCTTCGGGCACCTTTGTGATGCCGATGAGGTCGGAATCCTGACGCAAGAGATTCGGTCCGCCGGTGCGGGAGAGATGAATGATCCGCCCGATGTCGGGAACGGCTTTCACCGTCAGGTGTTCGTTGGATAAAACGAGGACGGATTCCCACTGGACGGTCTCCGCCCGAAGCGCGGCGGCGCTCAGCAGCGCGGTACAGAAAAGAGAGCGGAGAAGGGGATGCATGTTTTTATTCGCGGTTTTTGTCGATCAGCGCGTTGCGCTGGGCGACGCAGGCGCGGGAGCGGAGGGGATCGCGCGGCACCTGTTCGCAGTAGGCGATGAGGCGGTCGAGGGTGGTGGTGGCAACGTGCATGCGGGTGTCGCAGGAGGCGTAGTAGATGAAGACGGTGCCGTCGTCTTTGCACACCCAGCCGTTGCTGAACACGATGTGGGAAAGATCGCCGAGCTGTTCGTCTCCTTCGGGCACGATAAAGGCACCGCCGGGACTGTGGGTGACCCGGGCGGGGTCCTCCAGGTCGGTCACAAACACATACAGCACATAGCGCAGGCCGGTGGCGGTGCCGCGCACGCCGTGGGCGAGGTGGATCCAGCCGATGGGCGATTTGATGGGGGCGGGGCCCTGTCCGTTTTTGACTTCTTTGACGGTGTGGTAGAGACGGGATTCGATAATGCGCTCTTCGGTGACCACGGGGCGGGTGATGTCGCCGCAGAGGGCCCAGCCAATGCCGCCGCCGGAGCCCGCGTCGATAAACCCGTCCTGGGGCCGGGTGTAGAAGGCGTATTTTCCATTCACGAATTCCGGATGAAGCACCACATTGCGCTGCTGGGCGGAGGGGCTCTTGAGGTCGGGCAGGCGTTCCCAGTCGATCAGATTTTTACTGCGGGCGATGCCGCACTGGGCGACGGCGCTGGAAAGATCGCCCGGCGCGGCGTTGGGATCTTTGCGCTCGGTGCAGAAGAGTCCGTAGATCCAGCCGTCCTCGTGTTTGACCAGCCGCATGTCATAGACATTGGTGTCGGGATCGTCGGTTTCCGGCATGACGATGGCATGGCCGGTGAAGGTGAATCCGTCCACCCCGGTGTCGCTCCAGCAGAGGCCGAAGAAGGATTTTCGGTCGTGACCCTCGATGCGCACCATTTGGGCGATGCGCCCGTCCAGTTCGATGGCCCCGGCGTTGAAGGTGGCCTGTATGGGGAGGTTTTCGATCAGCAGCGGATTCCGGTCCCGGTTCAGGTCGTAGCGCCACTGGAGCGGAACATGCGCGGGGGTGACCACCGGATGCGGATGTTTGCGGTACCAGTTGGTGGGGTGCCAGATGCCCGGATTGGGGGTTTCCACCGCTTGCCGGTGGGATTCGGAGAGTTCTTTGAGGCGCTGGTCGTAGTCGAAAGAGGGGAAGAGAGAAGTCATAAACGCTGAGGTCCTTTTCAAGAGGTTAAGATGTTATCATGAAAGGCGCGGACCCCATTCACAAGCGGTGAGAACGTTTGTAAAATTTAAACCGTTGCATCGTGAATTACACGGATTGAAAAGTAACGGGCTGAACAGAGATACCCCATTCAGGGTAAAGTTGGGGCATGAACATCAAACATCTTCCGGCTGTCCTTTGCGTTTTCCTGATCCCGACTGTTTATGGTCTGGACTGGCCGCCCTCCACTCTTTCCGCCGATGATCATGTGTATGTGGTGCCGGTCGAGGTGGAGTCGGTCAGCACCGACCCGGCCGCGATCACATTCCGCCTGCATAAAACGGACTACGCGTTGGATGTGTACCGGAAGAATCCGGATTCGTTGCTTTGGGGGACCGTGCGGGCCACCCTCCCGGCGGGCACCGCCACCTGGACCGACACCACCGCCGTGCCCGGCACCGCTTACGAGTACCGCTTTCACGCGCAGGGCGTGCCCTCCGCCTGGGACAGCACGCATGTGCGCAGTTACGTTTTGGCCGGAATCGATGTGGACCGCAGCGGACCCCGCGGCCGGGTGGTGCTGGTCATGCCGGCGTCGATTCAGGCGCCGCTGGCTCCGGAGATTGCCCGCTTCAAACAGGATTTGGTCGGGGACGGCTGGATTGTTCATGAAGTGTTGACGCCTGACGGACGCACGGATTTCACCTGTGCGGCCGACGGGCATCACGTGGACATCCGCAACGACATTATCGATATCTACAACGCCCACCCTGGAGAGGTGAAACACGTGATTCTCTTGGGGCGTGTGCCTCAGCCTCGGTCGGGCCTGCGCGCCGCCTGGGCTCCGGACGGACACGGCGACCTCGGTGCGGTCGCGGCGGACATGTATTACGCCGATGTGGACAACACCTGGACGGACACCGGCTCCATCAACGTCGGGTATGGGAACAACGCGGGTACTGTGCGTCCGGCCTGGTTCAACGATCCCGGCGATGGCCGGTTTGACCAATCCCACTTCCGGCATCTCGAGCAAGCCTTTGAAATGGGGTGGGGGCGAATCGATTTTCGTGGTGCGGTTAACGGGGGCGACGAAATCGGGGCTCTGCGCAACTACCTTAACAAACTGCACGACTACAAACACGCGCAGAACGGTTTCGTGCCGGGCCGCCGCTCCATTGTTCGCGACGCCGGCGGGCTCTACAAACACGTGCAGGAGGAATTCTGGAAGGTCATTACCCCACTTTCGGGGATGGAGAATCTGGAGTACATCACCGGAAACGATCTGCCCAATTCCCCCGGTCAGCCGGAGGCGCAATACACCTACGACAACGGACCGTATCTGTACTTTTTCATGGCCGGCAACGAGCCGAACCAGCCCTCCGACAACAGCCGCGCGGTGTTCTGGACCGGCTTCAAGAGCCATGTGGGCTATCACGATCTCAACAGCTGGACCCGCTCCCGGCTGGCAGAGCCGAACAGCTGGACGCTGAGCTGGACCTTCGCCCCGCCGCGCGGAAGGTATGTGTATCACAAGATGGCCCTCGGCGGCACCATGGGCGATGTGATGCTCGCCACTATAAACAACAACCACAACAGCGCCGGTCTCTACGGCTCCGCCGTGAAGAATTACATCAACGGTGCCTGGACCGTGCAGAATCCGTCTTCGGGTCCGGGAGATTACGCGGGTTTCACGTTTCATAACCACATGGGCGATCCGACCCTGCGCGACCAGATGATCGCCTCGCCGCTGTGGGTGCGGGGGCGTTTGCTCAGCGGCGGCAGCCAGGTGCAGGTGGAGTGGCTGGCTTCCCCCGATGCCACCCACGGCTATGATGTGTACTCCGCGCCCTCCACGCTGGGTCCCTTCACCAAACGGAACGGGTCCCCGCTGCACGTCAATGCCACCAGCGGCGAACTCTCCTGGACCGACACCGCCCCGTCCTCCGATCCGGTGGTGTACATGGTCCGCGCATTGAAGATGGAAGACACGCCCAGCGGCAGCTACCTCAATGCGTCCATTGGCCGCATGGTGGAGGTGGACCGAAGTCCCGCGCCCTTCGCCATTGTTACCGCCGAACTCCCCAACGCCTATCTCGGTTCCTCCTACGACGTTCAACTCGAAACCTCGGGCGGCAACCCGCCCGCCATCTGGACGGTCACCTCGGGGACACTTCCCTCCGGGCTCAGTCTTTCCCCCTCTGGCCTGATTTCCGGAACGCCGGCCAATGCGGGGTCCTTCCCGCTGACCCTGCAGGCTGTTGATCTACTCGGGGCCACTCAAAGTCAGTCCTTCACCCTCGCCGTGGACATGTTTTCCACCTGGACGCTGCTGCCCAACGGAGATTTCGCTTCACCGCCCCACAACACGGGTGCCGTGAACCAAGGATTCTCCGGCAACTGGCAGCATCCCGCCGCCCCGAATTCGCAGTGGGACCACGATGCGGAAAACCAGTGGGCGGTCACATCCCGCGACGGACGCACCGGGGCGCAGCCCGGACTCGTGTACGTCTATCACGACGACTTTGCCCAAACCGGCGCGGTCTCCTTCCGCTGTGACCTCATCAACACTGACGGCAGCGGCAAACCCAACACCCTGTATGTCCGCATCTACGGGATCAACGGCGACTTCTCCTGGGATCATTGGAACCTCGGGTCCAATCCCTCCGGAGATGCCACTCTGCTGCACATCGCGGAAATCACCGGATCCTTTGACTGGACGACCTTTGAGACCCCG
Organism: Verrucomicrobiota bacterium; assembly: GCA_020831625.1. Taxonomy (GTDB): domain Bacteria; phylum Verrucomicrobiota; class Kiritimatiellia; order SS1-B-03-39; family UBA6053; genus PXAS01. Next base: position 23,571 of record JAFIGD010000013.1, read on the forward strand.
GCCCTGCCCGTGGGCGACGGCTACGAATATTACGTGCTCCGTTTCTATCCCGCGGATGTCACCACCGCCGAAGGCGACTTCATGGCGATTGACAACCTGTACATGTCCGCCGCCGCCCCGCCGCCGGTCTTTTACGATGTGACCTTTTCCGCCAGGGCCAACGGCACCCTCGAAGGGAATCCCAGCCAGACCATCGTCGGCGGCGGCAGTGCCGAAGCAGTCACCGCCGTGCCCGATTCCGGCTATGAACTTGCCCAGTGGACTTGGACCGGCGGCGGAACCTCGACCGACAACCCCCTGGTGATTGCCAACGTCTCCGACGACCTTGCGGTCACCGCACATTTCCAGCTTTTCAACAACCCGCCTGTCTCCGCCATCACCTCCCCGGAGGACGGCGCGTCCTTCCCCGTGAACACCGCGATCTCATTCAGCGGCACGGGCTTCGACCCCGAGGACGGCGAGATCACCGACGCGGTGTGGGAATCCTCGATTGACGGCGTGTTTGCTCCGGTCGGCGGCACCTACAGCGGGCTCAGTCCCGGCGAACACACCATCATCCGCACCGTCACCGACAGCGGCGGCAAGACCGGCAGCGACAGCATCACCCTCATCCTTTTGGAACCCCTCGTCCGCGTCGCCGTGGCCGATGCCATGGTGCGGGGAGACGGGAGCAATGCCGACACGAATTATGGAGCCGCCACCACCATCCGCACCCGCAGCAGCGAATCCGCCGAAGGCCTGTACCGCTTTGATGTCGACAACGTGCCCGGCACTCTCTTGTCCGCCACGTTGCGGCTCAATCTTTACGCGAACGATACCGGGACCATCAACGTGATGGAAGTCGCGGACAATTCCTGGGGGGAAATGACGGTGACCTACAACACCCGTCCTGATTACGGCGAAATCATCGGACAAATGTCCGGAGAGGGCGTGGGGCAGAACAACTTCATGGAATTGGATGTCACGAATTATGTTTTGAGTCGTCTTCCGGACGGGCAGGCCTCCTTTGCCACCACGGGAACCGGCATGCTGGTCCGGGTGAATTCCCGTGAGGTGGCGGCGGCCGAGCGGCACCCGCAACTGGTGATCGTGTATACCCTGGAGGACATCAATCTCGAACCTTTGGTTGAAATCACCTCGCCCGCGAACGAAACCGTGGTCTTTGCCGGGGACGAGGTGATCTTTGAAGGAACGGCCCTCGACCCGGAAGACGGGGATTTAACCGCCGCCGCCGTCTGGACCTCCTCTCTGGATGGACCTCTGGGCAGCGGAGGCGCACTGAGCCTGGACACCCTTTCGGTCGGCGAACATCTGATTACACTTTCCGTAACCGATTCCGGCGGGCTGTCGGATATGGAACAGATCAGCCTGACGGTCGAGGCCGCCCCCCCGGTTCCCGCTGTGCCCCCCGGATACGTGTCGGTGCTGGACTTCGGGGCGGATCCGAGCGGGCAGACAGATTCAACCGCCGCGCTTCAAGACACCATCAATCACGGCATCGCCCATCAGGTGGCCGTGTGGTTCCCGGCGGGCGAATACCGGATTTCGGAGCGCCTGATTGCGGATCAGCCCGATGACGATCCTGACTACCCCGCCGTGTTGATTGGTTCGACGGCGGACCCTTCGCAGCGGGCGGTGATTGTGCTCGCCGCCAACAGCCCCGGCTTCAACAATCCCGACGCCCGCAGGGTGATGCTGCATTTCTTCAACCGGGGGACGGCGGACAACGAAAGCGGGGAAAACACGCTCTACAACCAGGCCGTGATCGGCATCGATTTCCGGGTGGAATCCGGAAACGACGGGGCGGTGGCGCTGCGCATGCAGGGCGCGGAGGGATGCACCATCCAGGATGTGCACATCGACCTCACTCAGGGTGGCCACACCGGAATCTGGGGCGTGCCCGGCTCCGGCGGCACCACCCACCAGGTCAGTGTCACCGGCGGCGTGATCGGCGTGGACACCCGTAAACAAAATCTCAGCGGCGGCGGTTCCCAGCCCACGGTGACGATCACGGGTTCCGGTTTCGTCGGCCAGTCCGATGTCGGGGTGTGGGCCAGCACCCGCGGGGCCATGGTGCTGGTGGGGGCGCATTTCGAACGCGACACCCCGGGGCCGGTGTTGCGTTTGCAGCGGCATCACGCCGAACAGCCCTTCGACGGCACCCTGCAAATGGTGGATTGCACCGTGGTTCACAGCGTCCACCACCCGGACAACACCGTGATCGACATGCCCGCCGGTGAAGGCCGCAGTTTTTATCTGGAAAATGTTTTCGTGCAGAATGGCGAGCGGATTTGGACGGAGGACGCGCCCGCGAATCCTTTTGGCTGGATGCGGTTCGCCCGGTTGGCGGCGGAGGTGCGGCCCGACAGCCAAAGCTGGGGACAGCCCATGGAGGTCGTCTGGATCAATGGACTCACGCGGGAAGGTATTCTCCTGGAATCCGAGGCGGATGCAGCCCCGCCCGCCGATCTCCAAAGCCGCCATCAGTGGGCTTCGGATTTTCCCACCTGGGAAACATCGGGCGCGGTCAATGCCCTGGACCACGGCGCGGCGGGGGACGGGGTCACCGACGATCAAGCCGCCCTGCAGGCGCTGATTGACGCGCACGACATCGTTTTCCTTCCCAAGGGGCATTACCGGGTGTCGGATACCCTGCATCTGCGTCCGGAGAGCAAACTCATCGGCGTGCACCACAACTACAGCGTCATTGAGGCACTCTCCACCCTGGACGACCGTTTTGCCGACACCACCGAGGAGGCCGGGGACCGCCCCATCGTTTCCACAGCGGATGATGCCAACGCCGAGACGGTGCTCGCCTTCCTGCATCTCAAGCGTCATTATCCGCTGGCCCAGCACAACCCGACGCCGGTCGGCAACTACGCGCTGGAATGGCGGTCCGGAGGCGACTCGGTGCTGCGCGGCGTGCGATTGGAGTCCCGTTCCACCGAAAACATCCGCCCCGATTTTGTGGCCTCCCAGTTTTACGGACTCGGGGGCGGGGTGAACGCCAACTACCCGCAGGATGATTTTCCCGAAGGCATGTGGGCCTGGCCGGGCTCCGAACCCACCGTGCAGGTGCGCGGCAACGGGGGGGGGCACTGGTTCGGTTTCTGGGTGCACGGACGTCAGGCGCTCCGGAGTCATGTGCCTTTCCTGCGCGTGGAGGGTACCCGCCAACCCTTGCATTTCTACCATCTGCACCTGCAACAACAGGACAGCGTCAACCACGCCGAGTTTCTCGACGTGGAGAACGTCAGCGTCTACGGCACGAAATCGGAACTCAAGGGGACGCTGCTGTATTTTGAAGACTCCCGGCATTTCCGGATCTTCGGGAGCGGCGGACTCGCCTCGCCCGATCCGAACCGGCCCAACCCCTATCTCTTCCGCTTCGTGGACTGCGACGATTTCCAGATCAGCGGCTTTGCGGAAACGGTGAACCCGGATGCATCGGAATGGATCGGCGGACCCTTCGACCGCTGGATCCATGCGAACGTCCTCGGCTGGAATTCCGTTCAAGACGCGCACGCCGGACGCCTGGACGTGGTCGTGCCTTCCACCTACCGCCCGGTCCTGTATCTCCGCACCCCGGAGATCGAACCTCCGCCCGGTCCAACCGGCGCCATCTTCGCGCAGAACTTCAGCGGTTCGAGCCAAGTCGGCGACTATGTCGGCTCCGACGATCATCTCTTTGATTTTATCGGCGTTGCAAACAGCGACAACCGCGCGACCCTTTCCATCACCGGAGGGCGGCTGCGCAACACCATCGCCTACACCGACGATGAGAACGAGTCCCAATTCTCCGCCGCCCGCGCCACGCGTCGCACCGACCTGCCCGTGGAGGAGAATTTTGCCGTGGTTCAGGCCGTCGTGCGCCTGGCCCCCGACAACTGGCCGGGGTCCGACACCACGTATTTCGGACTCAATGTCGGACAAAATTTCCGCGCCGGGATTTTCAATCCGGCCGGGGGAAGCGGCAACGGCCCCGCCTTCGGCACCCTTAATCTGCAGGCCAGGGGGAGCAATCCCGGCGCGTTCCGCACCACCGGCTCCGGCGGCAACAGCGGCAACTTCACCGTGTCGGCGGACGACGGTGTTTATGTAGTCGATGTGGTGTTCGCCGCGAACGGCGGCGCTGAGCCACAGACCTTTCTCTCTCCAACAGGTTCTCACACCCTCCAGCCCGGGCGGGTCAGTGTCTGGATGAACGGCGCGCTCCACATCGACAACACCGGCGAAAACGTCAATGCCGCGGAAATCGTAAATGTTTCCTTCAGCACCGGCAGTGGCACCGCCCAGGGCTATGAGAGCGGGTCTGTATTCAACGGCTACTACGAGATCGGCGAAGTCACCGTCCGCACCGTTTCAAATTATGCGGGTGGAGCTCCAGATCCCTATGAAATCTGGGCCCTGGAAAATGACATCGGCGGTTCTCCGACGGATCTGACGGACGGCGTGTCCAATCTTCTGCGCTACGCGCTCGGCGGCGACGCCGAGACGCCCGCCTCCGACTTCCTGCTGGTGCCGGAGTTGAGTGGAGACGGCATGCGTCTAAGCTTCACGCGGATCGATGATGATCGCCTAACCTATGAAGTCTGGGCCGCAGATCAGTTGCCGGACTGGCAGCGTGTCTGGGAAGGGCAGGGGGCCGGACTGGGCGAGGTCCATGTCCCGGCCTCCAGCAATCAGCTCTTCCTGCACCTGCGGGTGCGCAGGGAATAAGGGGCAATGCTCCGGAGGGGCGGCTTTCCAGCCGCCCACCCTGCTGACTTCCACGTGCCTCTATTTTAATACGAAAGGCACCAAGGTGGGCGGCTGGAAAGCCGCCCCTCCAAAGCGGGTTCCAAAGCGGGTTCCAAAGCGGTTCCCAAAGTGGTTCCAAAAGCGGGTTCTAAAGTCGTTTCCAAATTGGATCATGAAGTTCAACAGATTGAAATATTAAGGCCTCAACGTATTCGCTGCAAATGGGTAAGCTGAGAGAATGAAATATCTGATTCTGATTCCGTTTGTGTTTGCCTGTCTGTTCACCGTTTCCGCCACCCCGCCCGACGCGCAGTGGGACGAGGTGCGGGGGTTTTACGAAGCCCGGGGCATTCCCCGGCTGTATCTGGACCAGTGGCGGCCCTTTACCCGCCCGCGGTCAGAGCGGGTGGAGGGCCTGCACGTGCTGCCGGAGGTTTCGCTCACGCCGTTTGAAGGGGTAACCCTGGACGCGGAACTGGCGGCGCTGGGAAAAGTTTCGGTGGTGGATTTCGGGGCGGATCCGACGGGGGAGACGGATGCGACCGGGGCCATTCAGCGGGCGGTGGATTTCGCGCGCGACCACGCCATGGTCTGTTTTTTCCCGCCCGGCACCTACACCGTCTCCGGCACCGTAAAGGCCTGGTCGCTGCTGCGGGTCGGGGGCGAATGGCAAAATGGCCGCATCACCCGCGAGGATTTTTATGTTCCCGTGCTGGTCGGCTCGGGGGCGGGGGAGGCGCGTCCGGTGATCCGCCTGGCGCCGGGAACCTTTCCCGTCCACGATGAAAACGACCGCCGCTTTGTGGTGGAGTTCCGCAACATTGCGCCCCCGCCGCAAGACGCGCGGGAAACCTTTGAGGATTACACCGGCATCACCCGCTTCCGCCACGAAATGGTTCCGCACCGCAGGAGGCCCCGCGACCGCGAACGACTTCGGGAGGCGCGGCCGGATCATATCGGCCCGGAATTCCGCGGCATTGACATCGAAATCGCCGAAAACAACGCCGGGGCCTCGGGCATTTCCTTCCCCACCGCCGAAACCTCCGGCCTCGGCGATGTGAGTATCCGCTTTCTGGACGACGGACATGTTGGCCTGCAAAGTCCGCCCGGCGGCGGCTCCGCCACCCTCAACCTGACCGTCACCGGCGGGCGCATCGGCATCGACACCACCGGCACCCAGTTCGAAACCAACCGCTTTCCCAACAACATCAACGGCGCCCAGCCCACTCCGGTTCTCACGGGGGTCACCCTGATCGGACAGACCGAACTGGCGCTGCGCTCACAGGTGCGCGGCGCGCTGGTGGGCGTTGGCTGGCACATCGAAACCGACCGCAACGGCCCGCTGGTGCAGCTACGCCACCACTGGTACGGCGATCCCTTCAGCAGCTCGTTCGCCCTTATCGACTCCACCGTCGTGTACAACACCCCGGACCCCGGCAATGTCTTCATCGGCCGCGACCAGCCGCAGGAGGATCAGAACCGCTCCTTCATTCTGGAAAACGTGTATCTCAAAAACGCCGCGCACGTGTACCGATCGTACTATCTGCCGGCGGAGACGTTCGCTGCGAATCCCGAAGGCTGGCATCATGTGCGGCGGCTGGCGTATGAGCGCAAGCCCCGCGGGCGCGGCGGTCTCGAACTCCGCGAGCGGGTCTGGATCGACGGCGCGGTGCACGACACCTGGTACGCGCGGGCCGCATCCCTGCCGGACGGGGAAACCCCGCCCGCGGATCTGCAAAGCCGTCATCTTTTCGACGGAACCTTTCCGCACTTTGAAGTGCCCGGCGCGGTGAATATCCGCGATCACGGGGCGGTGGGCGATCTGGTGGCCGACGACACGGAGGCGATCCGCGCCGCGATTGCCGCCGCCGCCGAAAACGGCTCCAACGTGGTCATCATTCCCCGGGGCACCTTCAAGATCAGCGACACCATTGATCTGCTGCCCGACACCAAACTGATCGGCATTAACCGGCAGTGGTCGGTGATCACCAGCTCCCAGGCGGACGGGGTGTTCGGCGGTTTCGAGCGCCGGTCCGATCTTCCCGACGGCCTGCCGCTGGTCCGCACCGCCGACACCGCCGAGGCGGACACCGTGATCGCCCACCTGCGTCTGGCTGCGGGCTTTCCGGTGGCTCCGCACAACAACTGGCGGACACCCGGGGTTTCCGGACCCGATTTCAGCCGCGAGGATGCGATTCCGCTCGAAGACGCCCTCCTGGAGGTCTACCCGCTGCTGTGGCGTTCCGGCGGCAGCTCCATCGTGCGGGAGTGCATGTTTGATCCCCGGCGTCAGTTTAATTTTTTCTTCGGACTCTACGACGAGGAGACGTATGAGGGGGCGGTGATTCCGCATCCGCTGGTGCGCATCGAGGGTCACGGGGGCGGCCGCTGGTACGGCTTTCATTTTCACGGCTATGAGCCCTTCGGCCCCGAAGCGCAGCTCATCCGCATCACCGAAAACAAATCCCCGGTTCACTTCTATCATTTGCACGCGCAGCACAACACCGCGCGGGAACTGATTCTTCTCGACCGGGCCCGGCATGTGAGCATCTACGGGATCAAAACCGAGCATCACAAGGTGTTGTTGCGCAGCGTCGGATCGGAGCATGTGCGGATTTTCGGTCACGGCGGCATCGCCACCCCGATGCCGGGCGGGGTGCATTACGCCTTTGAGGACACCGCGAATTTCCTCATCGCCGCCATGGGGGATCAGGTGCGCTTTGGCGGCGACGCCTCTCACGGGTCCGGCTGGTCCATCATGTACTTCACCAACCTCGAAAACTATCTGCCCTTCACAGACCGGCAGGGTGACGAGCTTTTTCATCCCCCCAGCACCGAACGTCCCATCCTCTGGCTGCGGGGGGATCCCGAATTTTAAAACCCCGGCCGGTCAATCCCGTATTTGTGTTGCACCAGATCCCGCATGAACTGGACCACGGCGGGTTTGTCGTTGGCGACATACGAACAGAAGGCGCAGTAGTATTCGCCGTTGTCCGCGTCGCGGCGCAACATGACGGGGTCGACATCGCGGGCGAAGCAGGCGGGGCAGATCAGTTTGGCGTCAGAGGGGAGGTCGTCAGGCATACGGTCACCGGTTTGGAGGTGGAAAGCGGGGTGCGGAGCGCGAGGGTGAAACGGGGTTTGAAGAGAGTGGGGGCGGTGAGCGAGGCTTCGGAGTCCTCTCCGCAAAGCTCCAGGCGGGCGCGCAGGGGCGGGAGGTCGGCTTCGGCCGCGCCGGGGCGGGTATGGAGGCGGATGGACCGCAGATCCTCGGGGTATTCCGTGGTGCCGATGCTTCCGTGAAACTGATCGAGGATGTGGACGGGTCCGTTTATGTTCCCTTTGCTTAGAATTTCACGGAGCACCCGGATTTTCGGGCTCTGATCGAGAATCCAGGTCTGCCGCAGGGTCAGGGTCCCGTCTCCGAGCCGAACGGTTTGCGGATCGGCGATGACGCGCCAGAAGTCTCCGTCCCGTTCCACCCGGCAGCGGACCCGGTCGTTGTGCAGGGCCGCGCGGGCGCCGTTGGCCTCGATTTCCACGCTCCAACCGTTGTTCCAGTAGCCGCCGCGAAGGCCGGCGCTGATGACAAAGGGATGACTGCCGTTCCACTGGCAGGCGGTTTCGGGGCCGACATCGCCGTCGATTCTTCCTGCGTAGGGGCGGAAATCGACCAGGGTGCCGCCCAGTCCGAAGTCGAAGGCGGCGCGGTAATGGGGGGTGATAAACCAGACAAACTCGCGTTTGCTTTGCCGCAACTCATCCCGCCAGTGGCAAATATGCGGTGTGCCGGGGGGAACCTCCTGCCGGAAAAATTCGCCGAACTGACTCAGAGTGCACACGGAGATATCGTCGTGCACCCGCATCCAGTCCAGAGAGTCCAGATACATGTCCCGGGTGTATTCGGGGTGGTCGCTGATCCAGTGTCCGGCGCTCAGCCAGGGGGAACTGATGAAAAAGCTGAGGTAGCTCCAGCCGTTGTGCTGCGCCTGCCGCCGCCAGGCGTCGAGAAAGCGGAAATAATAGGGGCAGTCTTTTCCCTGGTTGATGCGGGCGCGGACGATGTTGCCGGGATGGGAGGCAAAGAGGTCGTCGCGGCTGAGCAGTGCCATCATCATGTCCCGGTTCAGGTGGGGGAGGGCGACGATATCAACAGCCTCCTCCGCATCCTTCGCGGGGATGAGCGCGTTGGCGCGCGAGGGCCAGTGCGGGGCCCAGGGGCCGCCGTCGGAAAACAGCATCCAGTTGCGGTTGTTGCCCTGATACATGCGCGCGCCCTCTTCGAAGCAGGAGGTGATAGCGGTGCGGATGAAGGGGTAGGTCTCGTTCAGGTGCCGCAACAGGGTTGCATCCATGATGTAGCCGCCGATGGAGGCGGGGGGGTGTCCGAAGACCGCGGTGAAGCGCTCCACCATTTCCTGAATCGCGGCAAACTGGGTGGCGCGCGGCAGGAGCCAGAATCCGGGGTCGGCGGCGTGATACTTTTCATGAAAGCGGGGGCAGTTGAAGGCGTGCAGGTGCAGTCCGAGTTCCTGGTTGTTGTCGGCCGACATCTCCCGAGCCAGCGAAACCGCGTTCTCCTCCCAGAGCGAGGCGTAGCTGCAAAGGGTGGTGGCGGGAAGTCCGCGGGTCAGAGCCGCCTGCCATTGAAACCGCAGGGATGCGAGTGACTCCGCTTTGGCATCCAGCCGGTGAATGATATTGGTGTAGAGCATGCCGCTTTTGTAAACGTTTCGGGGGCATCGGCCAAGCGCGCCGGATTTCAATCCGTATAACCCGCGGCCGCGCGTTTCCGCATCCGGAAACCGCCGGGACTGAGGGCGCGTTGGGTGGGATTGGCGTATTTAACGTTTATGGCGGTTTTCCATTGACATTGCGTCGTGGAAATGTTTGTTTCCCGCCCACTTTTCCAATTTCGAAAACTTCAGTTCAGGAGAATTTCCCATGTCAATGCACCGCAGCCTTAAAGGATCCAGTAAAATTGCCAAGCGCCGCAACGTTTTGAAACGTTACGAGCGTGTGGACATTCTTAAATCCCGCGGCGAATGGAAGGATGGCGACCGTGCCTTCGGATTGCGCAAAACCAAAGCCGTCGAATAACGAACCGATCCGTCTCAACCGCTACCTGGCCCAGTGCGGGCTGGGATCGCGCCGCGCCTGCGACCGTTTGATCGAAGGCGGGCTGGTCGCGATAGACGGAACACCCGTCACCTCTTTAGGGGTGCGGGTGTTTCCTTTTCGGGATCATGTGACGGTGGACGGCCGGCCGGTCCGTCTTGAATCCACGCGGGTGCTGATGGTGCACAAGCCGCGCAATATTCTCTGCACGGCTCACGACCCCGAGGGGCGGCGGACAATTCTGGAAATGCTGCCGGAGGCCTGGCAGGGACTCCGGCTGTATCCGGTGGGGCGTTTGGACCGCAACAGCGAGGGGCTGATTCTGGTGACCAATGACGGCGAACTGGCGAATCATTTGATGCATCCGAGGTATCACGTGGAGAAAGAGTATATTGTCTGGCTGCGGCTGCCCTTGCAGGAGGATCAGATCCGTGCGATGTTGCGGGGAGTGATGGAGCGCGGGGAGCGTCTCGCGGCGCTGCGGATCGCGCCGGTGCCCACCAAGGGCCGGTATGCCTGCTACAGCATGGTGCTGGGGGAGGGGCGAAACCGGCATATCCGGCGGATGTGCGAGACGGTGGAGGCCTCGGTGGCACGGATCAAGCGGATTCGGCTCGGCGGGTTGTCGCTGGGCGAGCTTCCGGTGGGGTCCTGCCGGGAACTGACCGCCCGGGAACTGACATTTCTTCGCAAGGATGTGGGGTTGTAGGGGATGGATTCTGAAGAGCGCTCTCTGCGGATTGTCTGGTCGCTTGACGGCGGACTGTGCGCGCTGAACGGACTGTTTTTTTACCTGTTGTGCATTGTGAGTCCGTTGATCGGCCCCGCCGCCCGGGCGGGGGAGTCGTTCCGCACCGTCAATGGCGTGATCTATGGCGCGGTTTGGCTGCCGACAATCGTTTTGTCTGTTCGCGGCTGTCTCCGCGGAAAACGGAAGCATAAAACGCTCTTTCGGGTGTCGGCCGCGCTGCTCTCCGGATCGCTTATTCTGCCGATATTGCTTCTGCGGGGATAAGTTCGGGCGGTTTGCGTTAAAATCCTGCCACAAAAGGCTTGCATCCCCCGAAGATTCCCGTTGATATTGATTCAGTTATCGCCCGCAACCTTTTCCGGAGTTTTACATGACCCCCACCCGCTATCTTTCCACGTTTCTATTAATGTTTTTGGGTTTTGGCCTGACCGCCCAGGCGCAGAACGATTTATTTGAGCGCGCGCCCTGGAGTTACAGTGTCGGTTTAGGGATTATTGACTTTGAAGGGGACTGGGAAGTGGAGGACAGCACCTTCATCACCTTCCGCGCGATGTACAACATCGACAAGCGCTGGGGCTGGGAGGGGATTCTGGATATTTTCCCGGAACTCAAAGGGAAATCCGGCGAGAATCCCGAGCGTCGCCGGCTGGGCGGCAACGTGGGGCTGGAGCCGGATGCGGAAACGGCCTGGGGATTCCGTCTGGGGTTTGATTTGAACTACCATCTGCGGACCATCGAAAATCTTCGATGGGACCCGTATTTAAGTCTGGGCCTGGGGTATTCCTACATTTCCGAAGAAATCCGCATGGGCCGCAATGATTTGCTGGTGTATGCCGGCGGCGGGATGATGTATCACTTCGGAGACGCCTGGGCGCTGCGCGCGGATGCTCAAACCCAGGTGGTCAGCCGCCAGACCGATTTTAACCTGCTCTACAGCATGGGGATCAATTATCGGCCCGGGACCGCCCGTCCGCCGGAATTCAGTTTGACCGGATTTTCCCGCACCCTGGATTCGGACGGGGACGGACTCACGGACTGGGAGGAGATTCATGTGTACGGAACCGATCCCCACAACTGGGACACGGACGGGGACGGCCTTTCGGACGGGGATGAGGTGCACAAATACGGGACCGATCCGCTCAATCCGGACACGGACGGAGACGGGCTGACCGACTGGGAGGAAATCTACGTGTACGGCACCGACCCGCTGAATCCGGACACGGACGGAGACGGGCTGACCGACGGCGAGGAAGTCCTGATTTACGGGACTGATCCGCTCAATCCCGACACCGACGGCGACGGACTTTCGGACGGGGATGAGGTGAATATTTACGGAACCGATCCGCTCAATCCCGACACCGACGGCGACGGACTGACCGACGGCGAGGAGGTCCTCATTTACGGAACCGATCCGCTGAACCCCGACACGGACGGGGGCGGGGTTTCCGACGGGCACGAGGTGCTCATAGACGGGACCGATCCGTTGGATCCCCAGGATGACTTCCTTCGCTTCGAAATCAATATTGAATTCGATGTCGATAAGGCCACCATCCGCCAGGTCAACATTGAGGAACTCCGGCATGTGATCGGGTTGATGGAAAGTGTGCCTCGGTCCACGGCGGTGGTCGAAGGTCACGCTGACCGTCGGCCCACCTCGGACCGCAATTACAACCTGCGTCTTTCCCAGCGCCGGGCCGAGGCGGTTCGCCAGTTCATGCTGGACAACAGTTTGATCACCGGAGATCGGATTGTGGCCCGCGGCTTTGGATTTGACATGCCCCGCGCTCCGAACGACACCGAGGAGAACATGCAGCGGAACCGTCGGGTGGAAATCTATGTCAACCGGAACAGTCCGGTCGAGCCTGCCCGATGATGCTCAGACGGCTCACGATTGTGCGGGCTGTGCCCGGTCGGTTGCTCCGGCCGGGTTGTCTGGGGTTGGTGCTTTTTTTCGCAGCCTGCGGTCCCAAATTCGGCACGGACGCGCTCGAGCACAGGCATCCCCGCATGGAGGAGGCCGCGCGTTTGGTTCAGCAACAGGACTTGGAGGGCGCGATGGCGATTTACCGTCGGCTTCTGCGGCGGGAACCCGAATTCGCCACCGCGCACCTGCAGTTGGGGATGGCGTATCAAACCCTGCGCGATCCGGTGGCGGCCGCGTACCATTTCCGACAGTATCTGGATCAGCGTCCGGAGGGGCCGAAGGCGGAAATTGTTGAACAGATGCTGCAGAGTGAACTGATCCGTCTGGTGGATCAGCATCCCGCGATCCGGGCAATGCAGCCGCCGGACATTGTGGAGCTTCAGGACGAAATCGCACGGCTGCGTGAACAATTGCAGCACGCGCAAATGCGCCTTTCCCGCTCCGAGATTGAGGCGGAGCAAGCCCGTCGGAACGGAGTTCCTGAGCGTGCCGCTCCCCGTCGGGATTCCACGCCGGCTCCTGAGCCTGCTGATACGGCGGCGCGTGAGCGTACGGCACCGGTATCCGCTGAAACCACCCGCCCGCAGCAAGAGCCTGCAACGGCATCCCGGACCTATGTGGTCCGTCCGGGCGATAATTTGAGTCTGATTTCCCAGCGGATGTACAATACGCCCAACCGTTGGCGGGAGATTATGGATGCAAACCGCGAAAAGCTTCCGAACGAGCGGAGCCTGCGGCCCGGTCAAACGCTGGTGATTCCGTAAGACTCCGATCTGACAAATTTGTAAACCTGTCCGGCAGAAACACAATTCTTTTTGAATTGTTTCTTGCACGGCAAGATCAATCGAATAGGGTCAATGTATGACGCAGTCACATCGCACGCAAAGCTCCCCGGATTCGGTTCATTCCGAAGTGGACGGCTTGAAGCGGCGGCGTGTGATCAAGGCCCGTTCGCTGGAGCCTTTGGATCCCGGGCGCCGCTATGTGCCACCCGAGGCTTCCCGGGTGGGGTTTGTTCCCGGTTTTTTCAGTTGGTCGTGGGGTGTGGCCAAACCGGGACGCGAGCATGGCCGGAAGGTCAAAGTCGGCCGCGGCGCGTTTGAACCGGACGGTTTGCGGGCTCCCACCCAGCATCATCGAAAAAAAGCCCGGTTTAATCAGTATTTCGAGCTGGGAACAGGGATCAATTTTCCGACCGTTGAGATCAGTCAGGAAGACCGGATCCGGCGCAACCGGATTATTTTCCTGGTGTCGCTGGCGGCGGTGATCGGCTACTGCGCCTACTGGCTGCTTTCGGCCTGACGGGCGGGGGATTTATTCGGATTCCAGCAAACCGGAGCGAATTCGGTCCCGCACCAGATCATGGAGGCGGGCCAGTTCTTCGGCGGATAGCGCTTTGGGGTCGATGGCGGAGTGCAGCACCATGCGGACCTTCCCGCCGGGAAAGAGCATTTTCCCTTTGGTTTTCAGCTTCCAGGTTCCCTGCAGGGTGACCGGCTGAATCCGGACTCCGGCTTTCTGGGCGATGTTCAGGCTTCCTTTTGCGAACGGCCCCAGTTCGTCCGAACCGCTTCGGGTGCCCTCCGGAAAAATCACCATGCTTTGACCCTGCTTCAGGGTTTCGATGGTTTCCCGAACCTGTGCGACCTGTTTGCGCTTGTCCTCCCGGTCCAGAAAAATGCAGCCCGTGAGCCGCATCCACCGGCTGAGGAGCGGGAGGTTCGCCAGTTCTTTTTTGGCCACAAAGCCGCAGGATCTTCCCGCATAGCCGGCCAGCAGGGGGATATCGAAGTCCGCCTGGTGATTGGAGACGATCAGCATCACCTCGCCGGGGGCGGCGTCGCTGTGGTCGATCCGCTCCAGCCGCGCGCCCGCAAGTCTGCAGACGGATTTGCCCCAGAGGCGGATGACGGGATAGACTTTTCCGCGGACCGATTCCGGTCCCTGACGGCGGGCCTTCCATTGAAAGGTGACCAAAAGAGGCAAAATCAGGAGCTGATACAGACAGAAACCTGTAAAAAAGAATAGCGTTCTCAGGAAAGTCATTGTATAGGAAAGGGGCTGTTTGTGGATCGGGGAGGCTTTTCTCCTATACGGTTTCGGAGACGGGATGCCACAACAAAATCTACCCAGGATATGGAATCATTGTTTCGTTTATCAGAATCTCTTGAAGGCTTGCCGGCATCGGCAAAGGCCTTTCTTTTTGATTGCGATGGAACCCTGATCGACACGATGACCCTTCATTTTGAGTCCTGGGAGCGGGTTTTACAGGAGCACGGCGCGGTGACCGGGGTGGACTATGGCGCGTTTCTGGAACTCGGCGGGATGTCCGGGCATGAAGTGGCGGAGCGGCTCTGCCGCATGACCGGCGCGCCTTGTGTCAATCTGGACGGAATGGTGCAGCGGAAGCGTGAATTGTTTCATGAGGCGGTGGACCACTGTAAAGCAATTCCGCAGGTTGCGGACTTCGCGCGCCGGGTGTCGGAAACGCACGGGGTGGCGGTGGTCAGCGGGGGGCACCGCTCGGCGGTGCTGCGTTCGCTGGAGGCGACCGGGATGACGGATCTGTTCGGGGTGGTGGTCACGCCGGACATGGTTGTGAACGGGAAGCCCGCGCCGGATATGTATCTGCTGGCGGCGGAGCGCCTGGGGATTGATCCCCGGGACTGCATTGTTTTTGAAGACGGTTTGCCGGGGATTGAGGCCGCCCGGGCTGCTGGAATGCGTGTAATTGTTGTCGAACCGAAAGCGGCCTTGAATCCCTGCCCGTAATCCGGGCCAGAAAGTGACTATGCCTGCAAAAATATTTCAGAAAGTTCGCACCCTGTTAAAACCCAAGGGTGATGCCGCGGCCCCCGCCGCGCCCGTTAAATCCGAGTCCGCCGCCGCTCCCGCGCCCGCTCCCGCGCCCGCTCCGACTCCCGCACCGGTTGCCGGGGCGGTGAAAACTCCGGCCCGGGCCAAAGCCGCGCCGGCCGCCGCGCCGGCCGCCGCGCCGGAATCCGCCCGGGAAGCCGCGAAGGAATCCGCCCGGGAAGCCGCCAAGGAATCCCCCAAAAAAGCCTCCTCGCGGAAGGGTTCAACCGATCAGGCTTCCGCCGGACCGTTGCCGGAGGCTTTGCGGCAGATTAAAGAGGTCCGGGCCGGAGGCGCTCAGGAGGAATGGCGTCCCACCCGCAGGCGTCAGCCCGCCAGGGCCGCTCAATCCGACGGGGAGAGCGCCCCGCGCCGTGCCGCCGCTTCCGCCGACACGCCGGAAGGGGAGCGTCCCGCCCGCCGCCGCCGCACCCGCAAGCCGCGGAGTGAAGACGCGCCCGCCGCCGCCGCACCTGAGGGAACCGGCGGAAACGGGGAGGACCGCGGGAGCACCGAATCGAAACGGCCGCGGCGAACCCGCCGTCCGTCCTCAGAGCAGCAAACCGACGGCGATGCGAAACCGGAGCGCGCCGGCCGGGACCGTTCCGAACGGTCGGATCGCGGAGGAAACCGCGGGAAACAGGCTAAAGGCTTTTCCTTCCCCCGTCCGAAAGAGGCGCATGGCGATTGGTCCCGGGAGTCGTACGCGGTTCCGGAAGCGGAAGGGAAGACCCGCTTTACCGATTTGGATCTTGCCGACGAACTGTTGCATGCGGTGTCGGATTTGGGCTACAAGTATGCCACCCCGATTCAGGCCGGCATTCTGCCGGCGCTGCTGAACGGACAGGACGGTCTCGGTCAGGCCCAGACGGGCACCGGAAAAACCGCCGCGTTTCTGCTGGCGAGTTTCACCCGGATGCTGCGCAATCCCCGGCCGGACTCCAAAAACGGCAGTCCCCGGATTCTGATTATCGCGCCGACGCGGGAACTGGTGCTGCAAATCGAGGAGGAGGCCGCGATTCTCGGGAAATACACCCCTTTCCAGACCCTGCCGGTGTACGGCGGCCTGGATTTTGAAGCGCAAATGGACGCGCTGCGGAACAATGTGGTGGATCTGGTGGTGGCCACGCCCGGCCGGCTGATTGATTTCCTCCGCAAAAAGGTCATCAACCTTTCCGATGTGGAAACCCTGGTGCTGGACGAGGCCGACCGCATGCTGGACATGGGATTCATTCCCGATGTGAAGCGGATTGTTTACGCCACTCCGCACAAGGACAAGCGGCAAACTCTGTTTTTCAGCGCGACGTTCACCGATGATGTGCGCCGGTTGGCGGAATCCTGGACCCGGAATCCGGTTTCGGTGGTGATCGAACCCGAAAATGTCGCCGCCGACACCGTGGACCAGACGGTTTACATCATTACGGATGAGCAGAAGTTTCCTCTGACCGTGAATCTGCTGCGCAAACTGCAGCCCGCCCGCTGTCTGATTTTCGCGAACCGCCGGGACAGTTCCCAGTATTTGTGCGACCGTCTGCGCGACTACGAGTTTTCGTCGGCGCTGTTGACGGGCGCGGTTCCCCAGGCGAAGCGGGTGAAAACGCTGGAGGATTTCAAAAGCGGCGCGGTTCCGATTCTGGTGGCCACGGATGTCGCCGGACGCGGAATTCACGTGGAGGATGTCAGCCTGGTGATCAACTTCAATCTTCCGGAGGACGCCGAGGATTATGTTCACCGGATCGGCCGGACCGGCCGCGCCGGGGCGGAAGGGCGTTCGATTTGCTTTGCCGACGAGATGGATTCGATGCTGATTCCGGATATCGAAACCTATCTGGGCCGTCCGCTGGTCTGCACCCATCCTGAAGAGGAATGGCTGACGATTGAGGAGCGGGAGCGCACGCACCACAAGGCCAGGTCCCGCGAGCGCGCCGAGGGCGGTGGCGGCGGGCGTGGCGGTTCCCGCGGTGGCGGCGGCGGCCGTGGCGGTCCCCGTGGCGGTGGAGGCCGGGGCGGGCCCCGTGGCGGTGGCGGTCGCGGCCGTCGCTGAACGGCGATTTAGAATAAAAGCCCGGAGGGGAGGGTTTCGCCGAAGAGGCGGGTGCGGTCGGTGTCTTCGGGGGGGATGACCTCGCGCAGGGGGCGGAGGTCCTCTTCGGTGCACCCGACGGATTCAAGGTGATCGATGAGGTCCGCTTGCGCGGAGGGGGGGAGGTTCAGGCTGGGTTCGTCGGTGAGGCGGGCGGCCTGGAGAAAGGCGGCGCGGAGTTCGGGCAGCGTCCAGTCGGCTTTGTCCCGCAGGCGTTCGAAGGCGCGTTCGACGGTGTCGGGCGGGAGGATGGACTCGGGTCCGCCGCCGAAGGGAATGCGGCTGAGAATACGGCCGAGCGCCCAGGCGGCGGGAGGCGCGGTTTTGGCGTCGGGGGTGGTGAGCATGCGGAGAACGGTTTCGATCCAGATGTGTTTGCGGTCGGGATGCACGCGTTCGAGGGCACCGGCGAGGCGGAGCCGTTCGGGGGGATGATCGCCGGGATGGGCGAGGGGGGCGAGCCAGGTGTCGGCGAGGTGTTCCTGTTGCGGGGTGTCGAGGCCGGCGGCGACGCGGCGCCAGAGGATGAAGAGCTGGGTGAGGCTGCGGGCTTCGCGGGGAAAGGCGGGTCCGAGGTCGTGGAGGCGCCAGAGCTGCTGAATGCGGTAGGGGTCGAGATCGGCTCCGATGCCGGGGCGGAGGGTGAAGCCGGCGAGGGTGAGCCAGACGGCTTCGTGGTCGGGGGATCGGTTCCGGCGGGTGAGGCCTTCGGCGAGGGCGGGCCAGAGGGCGCGGCAGGTTTGCTGGTTCCAGTGTTTGCGCGGCCGGGCGAGGAGGGTTTCGAGGGTTTTGGGGAGATGACGGGCGGCGCGGGGATCGACACCGGCTTTTTTGCCGTAGACGTTGCGGACGGCTTCGAGGGCCTTTTGAAGGCGGGGCTGGAGGTCCTCTTCGGGATAGGGGGCGTTTTGAACGGCGGGGGCGCGGAGGTTGAAGGTGAGTTCCCAGCGGTGGTCCCGCTTCCAGGCGGGGTCGGCGCTGTGGAGATGGATTTTCATGAGCCCGCTGTTGTTGATGGAGGCTTCGAGGCGCACTTTCACCTGTTGATTGGGCGGTTTGGGACCTTTTTCGGGAAGCCGGATGAGGCTTTGCATGGCGGGGAGGGGCTGGAGATCCTCGTCGGTGAGCGGGAGGATTTGTCCGAGGGTGTCGTCGGGGCGGCGGGTGCTGGCGTAGAGTTGGAAGCGGACGGGGGTGTCGACCAGGGCGGTGAAGGTTTGATCGGGTACGGTGTGGGTTTGCTGGGGGAGCGCGCCCTGGGGAAGAATGCAGAGGAGGGAGTGTTCGCGGGTTTTGCGGTCGAGAATTTCGAGGTAGAGGCTGCGGGCGAATCCGCCTTCGATGGGGGTTTGCTGATGATGGAGGTACGCGCCGTAGGCGGCGGCGCCGCGGGCGACGGCGAGGTCGGGCTCGGGATTGCGGAGTTCGAGAGGGCGGTGACCGTTCTGCCAGGCGGCGAGGGTGTCGAGAATGCGGTTGCGGACGGCGGATGCCTGGAGGCTGCCGCCGTTGAAGAGAACAGCGTCGACGGGATCGCGGTCGCGGAGGAAGTCGGCGAGGTGGCGGGTCATGGCGCCGTCCTGCGCGTAGGGCAGGCCGGGGACCCGGAGGCCGGCTTTGGCGCGGGCGGGGCGGGCGCCGGGGGCGCAGGGCGGATAGAAGGTGTCGAGGATTTCGGCGCGGAGGGCGTCGGGCTCGAGGGGAACGCGGCGGGATTCGGTGAAGAGGCCGGCTCCGCCGGCGGGGAGTTCGATCGCGGGGGGAATGGAGGCGTTTTCGGTGAGAAGGGCCTCTTTGAGGCGGCGGGATTCGGCGAGCAGGAAGCCGTTTTGACGGGCGGTGAGGGGCGGACCGTCGGCTTCGAGGCGGGCGCGGAAGGTGTGGGCGAGCCAGCGGTCGATGTTGTCGCCGCCGAGGAGGAGGTGGTCGCTGACGGCGAGGCGGCGGATGCGGTGATTTCGGGCGGGGTGCAGGCTGAAGAGGGAGAAGTCGGTGGTGCCGCCGCCGACATCGATGACGAGCACGCGGTAGGGGGTGTCGGGAAGGGTGTCGGCGGAATCGGGGTCGGCGCGCCGGGCCTCGAGCCAGCGGGTGAAGGCGGCCTGGGGTTCTTCAAGAAGGAGGGTGGTGTCGGGACAGCCGGCGCGGAGGGCGGCTTCGAGGGTGAGCTGCTGGGCGGCGGGATCGAAGGAGGCGGGGACGGTGAGAACGATGTGCTGATCAGCCAGCGGGGCTTCGGGATGGGCCTCGTCCCAACAGAGGCGGAGGTGGCGGAGGAAATGCGCGGAGGCGTCCACCGGGGAGATGCGGGCGGCGGGGGGGATGGATTCGGACTGCCAGGGGAGGAGCCGGCTTTCGCGGTCGATCCAGGGATGGCAGAGCCAGGATTTGGCGGAGTGGGCGACGCGGTCGGGGCGGAGAGGCGCGGTGTCGCGGGCGTGGAGGCCTGCGAGGGGCGGAGTGTCGGTGTCTGCGGGGGGGAAGTAGATGAAGGAGGGCAGGGTGCGGGGTGTGTCGAAAGTGTCGGCGGTGAGGTGTTGCCGGAGGGGGAGCGGCGTGGAGGGAGCTTCGGGCGCGTCAAGGCGGCACCAGGCAAGGGCGGAGTTGCTGGTGCCTAAATCGATGCCGATGGCGTATTGGGGGGAGGGCGTGGACATGTCAGAACGTGTCGGTGAAGGAGATATTGCGGTTGACTTTGGATTGCATAATTTGCAGAGAAATAGAGTCAATGATGCAAAACCCGCCGCCGTCAATTTTTTTTGAGAAGTGTGAACAGAGCCGTCTGGTGATTTCCCCGGGGCAGCTTGAGCGGCTGGAGCGGTATGTTTCGCGTTTGCTTGAAGTGAACCGGCATATGAATCTCACGGCGGTCCGGGATGCGGAGGGGGTATGGATCCGGCATGTGTATGACAGTCTGGCGCTGCTGCCGCATTTGCGGGGGGATTTGGAGCAGCGGGCGCTGGATTTGGGGAGCGGGGGCGGCTTGCCGGGGATCCCGCTGGCGGTTTTACGGCCGGATATGGCGTGGACGCTGGTGGATTCGGTGGCGAAAAAAGCGCGGTTTCTGGAGGAGACGGCGGCGGAGATCGGGTTGTTGAATGTGCGGGTGGACACGCGCCGGGCGGAGGTATTGGGCCGGGATCCGGATTTCCGGGAGCGGTTTCATGTGGTCACGGCGCGGGCGGTGGCGCGTTTGCCGACGCTGTTGGAGCTGACGGTGCCGCTGTTGCGGGTGAAGGGGCGGCTGTATGCGATGAAGGGGCAGCAGGCTTCGGAGGAGCTGAAAGAGGCCCGGCGGGCGATGGAGCGGCTGTCGGTCGAACCGCGGCTGGAGGAGGACACGCCGGAGGGGGGACGGCTGCTGATCTTTAAAAAGGTGCGGGAAACCGCGAAGGCCTATCCGCGCGCGGTGGGGATACCGAATAAGGAACCTTTGTAGCGTTTTTGTGTTGCAAGGGATTGTGAGAACCGTATAAGAAGCGGCCCGTTTTCATCAATTTACGGGTTTTTAATTTTTTATGATGCACCATCAGGAGATTTCATGAGTTATCGTGGACCGAAAGCTAAAAGATCGCGCCGGCTGGGAGTGGCTATCACTCCGAAGTCGCAGAAGTACCTGGAAACCCGCGGGTTTCCGCCCGGGCAGCACGGCAAGGGCCGTCGTCCGTCCAAACTGTCGGACTATGGCCGTCAGTTGATGGAGAAACAGCGGATTCGTTTTCAGTACAACATGAGCGAGAAGCAGTTGCGTCTCGCTTACGAGAAGGCCTCCCGCAGTCAGGACCCGACCCCCGACGTGCTGATTCAGTTGTTGGAATCGCGTTTGGACTCCGTGGTGCTTCGCGCGGGATTTGCCCGTTCGGTGTTCGCGGCGCGTCAGTACGTGAGCCATGGCCACTTCCTGGTGAACGGCAAAAAAGTCGATATTCCCAGCTACCACGTGAGCGTGGGCGATGTGATCAGCGTCCGCGAAAAAAGCAAATCCATGGAATGCTTCAAAAACGCCCTGGCGGTGGCCACGAAGTGCCCCTATGTGGTGACCGACGAGGCGGACATGAGCTGCCGTCTGACCTACGTTCCGGCCCGTGAAGAAATTCCGATTGTCGGCGACGTGGCCACGGTGGTGGAATTCTACTCCCGCTAAGTCTTTTCGGCTTTATACCAAAAACCCCGCCTCAGCCAACGCTTTGCGCGGGGTTTTTCTTTGTGTAGGATCCGGGCATGACGACTTCAACGTACAAGGGCCGTTTGGCGCCGACGCCGACGGGTGAATTTCATCTGGGGCACGCCCGCACGTTTTACACGGCGTGGCGGCGGGCGCGGGATGCGGGCGGGTCGCTGGCGCTGCGGATTGAGGATTTGGACGCGCAGCGGTGCCGGCCGGAATTTGTGGAGGGGATGCTGGCGGATTTCGCGTGGATGGGGATCGACTGGGACGGGGAGCCGGTGGTTCAGTCGCGGCGGCGCGGTATCTATGAAGCCGCGTGGCGGCGGTTGAAAGAACAGGATCTGATTTATCCCTGCACGCGTTCGCGAAAGGAGTTGCGGGACTGTGTGCGGGCGCCGCATGAGGAGGAGGAGATGCGGGAGCCGCTGTATCCGGCGGCGTGGCGGCCGGAGCCGGGGGCGGCGGCGGCGTATGCGGAGCCGGCGGGGGTGACGTGGCGTTTCCGAACTTCGGAAGGGGAGGTGGTACGGTTTTCCGATGTTCGGAAAGGGGAGGTCGCGTTCACGGCGGGGGTGGATTTCGGGGATTTCGCGGTCTGGCGGCGGGATGACGTGCCGGCGTATGAGCTGGCGGTGGTGGCGGACGATCTGGAGATGGGCATCACCGAGGTGGTGCGGGGCGAGGATCTGCTGCTGTCCACGGCGCGGCAGATTCTGCTGTATCGGGCCCTGGGCGGTGACCCGCCGGGGTGGTGCCATGAGCCGCTGGTGCGGGATGAGAACGGAAAGCGGCTGGCGAAGCGCTATGACGCGTTGTCTTTGCGGTCGTTCCGGGAGCGGGGCACCGCGTTTTTTCAATGTTATGACACAGACAGTTAGACAAATGGGTTTACAACTTCGATGCCGAAGTACATCTGTCCGTGTGACAAATCCTCGCTGTAGACACGAATACAGTCGGAAAGGTTTGCCGCGCCTAATATAAGTGAATCCCACCAGGAAAGACCGTACCGCTGTTGAAAGCGGAAGGCTTGATTCAGCAGGGGCATATCGACGGCAACCGGACGCCAAACCTGAAAATCTTTCACATCCAGCCAAGCTTCTTCGGGAAGCATTCCAGGTTTTAGTTTATGTGTTACTGTCACATAATATTCATTCAGCACCTGGGTTGAAATACGCCCCGAGCGGTCCCGTGAAAGCCTTTTGAGTAAATCCTCCGCAAGCGTTTGCTTATAGGGATCGGCGGGATCGCGGGCGTATACAATGATGTTTGTATCCACAAACGACTTACCGCTCATAAATCGACTCTCGTTTGGGATATGTGTCTTTTGCGTCTCTCAGGGGCCGCAAGGGGCGCGAAAAAAAATGATTCATTGCCTGATCGTACCCTTGATCCGTCTGCATCTGCTCGAGAAGCGTTTGACCCAGCATACGCGATAAACTCATATCCATTTTTGCGGCTTGGACTTTCGCCCACCGAGCAACGTCTTCATCCATCGTAATGGTGATATTTTTCATACCACACGAATATAGTGCAGCACGATTTAAGTGTCAAAGAAAATGATGACTATGAACGATGGAAAACGGTGCATCCTTTACGGCGTTGACCGTGAATCCTCCGGCCAAAAGCCGTTCATATTCGTCAAGCCTGCGTTTCCAGAGGTCAGTAGGCGCCTTTGCGGTGGAGGAGGTGGAAGAAGGTGCGGACGAGGATGACGATGTCGAGCCAGATGGACCAGTTGCGGACGTAGTAGGCGTCCCAGCGGACGAAGCCCTCGTTGCCGCTTTCGCTGCGGCCGGAGACCTGCCAGAGTCCGGTCATGCCGGGGCGGACGCGGCGGCGGAGGTCGATGATGCGCTCGGGGAGTTCGCGTTCGTGATAGTCGGGCAGGGGGCGGGGGCCGATGAGGGCCATTTGCCCCCGGAGGACGTTGATGAACTGGGGGAGTTCGTCGAGGGAGGTGGAGCGGAGAAAGCGGCCGATGCCGGTGATGCGGGGGTCGTCTTTCACCTTGCAGCCGTCGGCCCAGGCGGCGCGGAAGTCAGGGTCGGAGCTCAGTTTTTTTTGCAGGAGTTCCTCGGCGTCGGGCCGCATGGTGCGGAATTTATACATGCGGAAGGGGATTCCGTTTTGGCCGACGCGGGTTTGGATAAAGAAAGGGTTTTTGAGGTCCCAGAGGTAGATGACGAGGGCCAGGAGGAGGATGAGGGGAATGACGAGGGGGAGGAAGACGAGGACGATGAGGACTTCGCTGGCGAGTTTGAGGAGGCGGGACCAGGTGTCGAGGAGGTTGGAGGAGATCTCCATGCCGAGCACGCCGCCGAGGTCGCGGTGGGTGACCCAGAGGGAGGGAGCGTGATGGCTGAGCTGGGGGACGATCAGCACGCGGCGGTATTGAATGGAGGCGATTTCGGTGAAATCGGGCCGGTGGTCTTTGAGGGTGGCGGGTTCGACCAGGATGGCGGCGTGGGCGAGGGGATAGGGATCGAGATCGCGGGGGAGGATGGGCACGTCGTGGAGGCGGGTGCAGCCTTCGGGCGCGTCGACGAGAAAAAGTCCGACGGGAACATAGCCCATGCCGGCCCCCTCGGCGAGGACCTGCAGAAGTTCCTCGGCTTTTTCAGTGGTGCTGTAGACCACCACCAGCATGCCCCAGAGGTTGTGGTGCAGCAGGAGTTTTTTGATAAACCAGCGGCCGACGGGGAGGAGGAGGATGCAGAGAATAAACGCGGCGGTGAGGGTGAAGCGGCTGGTGGTGTCGGTTTGTTTGGTGAGGAAGAGGGCGGAGGTGGTTCCGGCGAAAATAGTGGTGAGCAGGAGGAACATTTTGCGGGTGGCGTCGACCACGCCCTGACCCCAGCCGGGGGTGAGTTTGAATCCGAAGGACAGGAAGACCCAGAGGCCGGAAATGAACCAGCCCCATTCGGGGAGCATATGTCCGCCGCCGAGAATGTTGGTGCGGAGGATCCCGGCAAGGTAGAAAGCGAGGGCGATGGCGAGCAGATCGGCGGAGGCGAAGGATATGGCGTTAATAAACCAGCGTGAGAACAGGACCATGCGGGTGTTCACGGACTGTATGGGGCTTCGAAAGGCTGATTCTGGGATATCCATATGGAATCTATAAACGGAATCAGGGTAAGAGTAAAGATGGGATTGGCGCATGTTCTGCCTGTGGAGGTGATTATTGCCGCGCGTTTTCTTGCGGTCGGAAAATCAGTCAGGAACCGTCTCGTTGAATGCGCAGCTTCGCCGCCGCAAACTATGAACACGGATGGAGACGGCTTCTTTCAACAGCCCTTTTGATCTCTCTTTTGGCTATCCTGGTTCTCATCGGAATTCATTTGCTCTTGCAGGCGAAAGGCCTCTCAACTGAACGACTGCATACAGAGGCATTATGGTTTATATTCTATTTAAATCTTGGGGCCTTATGGCCTGATTTTCGAAGGTTATTTGGGCGCAGAATGGGT
This sequence comes from Verrucomicrobiota bacterium, assembly GCA_020831625.1. Classification (GTDB taxonomy): domain Bacteria; phylum Verrucomicrobiota; class Kiritimatiellia; order SS1-B-03-39; family UBA6053; genus PXAS01. The sequence goes on from JAFIGD010000013.1 coordinate 48,675, forward strand.
TCTTAAAGTGAAAGGTGTTTTAAAGAAGTGTCCGTTGCCCCGTTGTCCGGCGAAGCGATCCGTTGGGTTATTATCTTTCAAGTGATCCGTCTTGAGCCGCGCTTTCAGCGCTCTGGTATTGTGTTGGCCCGAGGGACCCGGCCCTTGCGGGCCGGGCTGGGATGAGCCGGGCCCTCGGCCCTGAATCGGGCTGTGGAACCTGTGTCTGAAAGCCAGCTGACGTTGTCGAGCGGTTTTTGAGGGGCGATTACGAGTAAGATTAGGATTAAGATTAAGATTAAGATTAAGATTAAGATTAAGATGGTGTTAGTCGAGGAGGACCCAGAGGCGCTGGCGGCTGTCGGGGTCGAGGTTTTCGGGGTCGGAGACGGTGTAGAGGTCGCCGGCGAGATCGCGGATGAGGATGCCGCCGAGGGGGAGGCGCTGGGGCCATTCGTCGTGTTCGGTCTGGAAGATGCGGGGACCCTGGGCGGTGTCGACCCGCCAGCAGCGGAGTTCGATCTCTTTGCGGCATTCGTGAATGCGGGTGATTTCGAAGGTGTGGGCGCTGTCGCGGAGTTCCTGCAGGAGGATGTCGCGGGAGGCGGGTTCGAGGGTTTCGGGCAGGTGAATGAGGGCCTGTTCATGGCCGTCGTCGTCGCGCAGAGAGATCCATTCGTTCGGACTGGCCCAGGGAAAGCAGCGGCGGGGGCGCACGGGGACGGGGCCGGTTTCGCGGCGAAGCAGGATACGGCCGTCGGGCGCGCGTTCGAGGCGGACGGGTTCACTCATATGGCGAACCTCTGATGGAGTTCCTGCTGCAGTTCGTAGAGTTTGCGGAAGACGCCGTCTTCGAGGGCGAGGAGTTCGTCGTGGGTGCCGGCTTCGGCGATGCGGCCGTCTTTGAGGACGATGAGGCGGTTGGCGCGGCGCAGGGTGGAGAGGCGGTGGGCGATGGCGATGACGGTGCGGCCTTCGACGAGGCGGTCGAGGGCGTCCTGGATGTTGCGCTCGGTTTCGGTGTCGACGTTGGAGGTGGCTTCGTCGAGGATGAGGATTTTGGGGTTGTGGAGAATGGCGCGGGCGATGGAGATGCGCTGGCGCTCGCCGCCGGAGAGGGTTTGTCCGCGTTCGCCGACCATGGTTTCGTAGCCCTGTTCGAGGCCGCAGATGAAGTCGTGGGCGTGGGCGGCGCGGGCGGCTTCGATGACGGCGGCGGGGTCGGGGTTTTCGAGGCCGTAGCTGATGTTCTCGAGGAGGCTGCCGTGAAAGAGGAAGGGGTCCTGGAGGACCATGCCGACCTGGCGGCGGTAGGCACCGATGTCGAGACCGCGCAGGTCGGTGCCGTCGATGCGGATGGTGCCGAGGACGGGATCGTAGAAGCGGGCGAGGAGGTTGATGACGGTGCTTTTGCCGGCTCCGGAGGGGCCGACGAGGCCGATGACTTCGCCGGGTTTGACCTCGAAGGAGATGTCTTTGAGCACCGGGCGGACACCGTCGTAGGTGAAGCCGACGTTTTCGAAGACGATGCGGCCTTGGAGCGGGTCGAGGACCACCGGGTCGGTGACGTCCTGGATTTGGGGTTCGGTGTCGAGGATTTCGAAGATGCGGTGGGCTGAGCTGACGGCCTTGTTCATCATGCGGGTCATTTGCCCGATGGTTTCGAGGGGCTGCATGAACATGCCGGCGTAGAGGAGGAAGGTGACGAAGGTGCCGAGGGTGAGTTCGGGGCCTGTTTGTCCGGTGAGGCGGGGGAGCGCGAAGGCGTAGATGGAGAGGGTGATGATCTGGAAGGTGAGGGTGAGCCCCGGCCAGAAGTTGGTCCAGACTTTGTGGATGCGGGTGAAGGTTTCGAGGCAGGCATCGTTTTCGGCTCCGAAGCGGCGGACTTCGCGTTCCTCCTGGTGGAAGGCTTTGACGACGCGGATGCCGGGGATGGTGCCGGAGAGGACGGAGGTGAGATCGGACCATTTGCGCCAGGCCTTGAGGAAGATGGTCTGCATGCCGGTGCTGTGCCTGTAGAAGGCGAAGAGGATGAAGGGCACCGGAATTGTGAGGATGAGGCCCATGCGCCAGTCGAGAAGCATGAGCACGGTGCCGAGGCCGAGGAGCATGAGCACGGAGAGGGCGACTTCGATGATGCCGAAGGCGATGAAGTCCCAGAGGCGGTCGGTGTCGCTGGAGCAGCGGGCGATGATGGAGCCAGTCTGCTTGCGGGTGAAGAAGCGGAGGCTGAGGGTTTGCAGGTGGCTGTAGACGTGGGAGCGGATGTCGTGGGCGACGCGTTCGCCCATGAAGGCCATTCGCCGGAGGCGGATCCAAAGAAAGAACCCGCGGAAGAGGAAGGCGCCGGCCATGATGTAGAGGAGGGGCAGGAGATCCTGAAGGGTTTCGCCGGCCTGGAGTCCGTCGATGATGAGTCCGGAGAGGCGGGGCGGGACGAGGGTGAGGAGGGTGAGCATGACCGCGGCGAAGCCGCCGATCCAGAGGTCGGCTTTGTAGGGGAGCAGGTAGCGGAGGAGGCGCCAGATGACGGCGAGTTCGCTGCCGCGGACGGCGGCCTGGGCGTTGCGGACGGGTTCGGCGGTGCTGTCGGCGTAAACGGTGTCGGGGTCGGGCGGGTTCGCGGGCGGGGTGTCGGCCTCGAGGAGGATTTTGATGTTTTCCATGCCGCGCTGCTGGCGGCGGCTGAAGCGGAGTTCGAGGAGGGGGGCTTCGGTGTCGGTTTTGCCGAGCACGCGCCAGCGGGTGGAGGAGAGGCCGGGGGTGGCGTCGATGCGTTCGATGGCGGCGCGGTCGATTTGCGTCCAGAGCGCGTCGTGGACGGTGAGCAGGGCGTTTTCGCAGAGGAGGACCCAGGTTTCGCGCAGGCGGTGATCGGGGCCGAGGTCGGCGAGGGCGTAGAGCACCACGGGACCGCCGCGGGTTTCGGCTTGCCGGCGCAGATCTCCGGGAATCTGTCCGGGTTGTTCCAGATAGCTGGCGATCAGGCGTTGGTTGAGCGGGGCGGGCATGGGGGAATTCAGGCCTTAGGCCTCGGTGGTCCACACGCGCAACCCGCGGCGGGCGAGGTGAACGGGGAGGGACTGATAGCCTTTTTCGGCGAGGGCGCGTTCCATGGCCCGTTTTTGGAACATGTCGGCGCGGGTCAGGATCGTGATGGAGCCGCCGTCGCCGCCGGCGCCGTTGACTTTACAGCCGAGGGCGTTGAAATCGTTGGCAACGGCCATGATGTCCTCGAAGGCGGGGCAGACGAGGTCGGGATGCAGGGCGCGCTGGACATCGGTGTTGGCGTTGAGGACGCGGCCGAGGGCGGTGAAATCGCGGGCGGCGAGGGCGTCCCGGGCTTCGAGGGCGAGTTCGCGGAGGCGTTCGAGGCGGTGATCGCCGGAGGGGTTTGCGCCGAGGTCGGCGATGACCTTTTTGTGGGTTTCGGAGGAGTTGTGGGGTTTGCCGATGTAGATGAGCATGAGTCGCTGTTCCAGATCCCAGAAGAGTTCGTCGGGCATGTGGACGGGGGTGACGGTGGTGCGGGGGTACTCGGTCATGTGAATGAGGTTGGCGCCGCCGTAGGCACTGGCGAGCTGATCCTGGACACCGCATTCGAGGCCGAGGCGCTCGGTTTCGAGGCTGTGGGCGAGGACCGCGACATCGTGGGAGGAGAGGCGGCCCTCGGTAAGGGCGTCGAGGGCGCCCAGCAGCGCGACGGAGACGGCGGCGGAGGTGCCCATGGAGGCTCCGGGCGGGGCGGAGGAGAAGAGGTTTACATGGATGGCGAGGTCCTCGGGCCATTTCATTTCCACGACGGCGGCCTCAATGAGCGGATGCTTGCCGTAGAGGATGTGGGTGGGGTCGAGGGGGTAGGCTTCGTTGTAGTTTTCGGCGCGGATGACGATGCGGGGCTCGTCGTCGACGGCGGGCCGGACGGTGATTTGGACCTCGACCCGGGGCGCGATGGCGAGGTTGAAGACGCGGCCATGGCGCGCGAACCAGGTGTCGGTCCATCCGCCGACATCACAAATCCGGGTGGGGGCGACGGCGTTGATGACCTTTCCGGTCACTTGAGGCCTCCGATGAAGCGCTCAATGCGGGTGACCGCGACCTTGAGCTGGTCCATCGAGGTGGCGTAGCAGCAGCGCAGGTGGCCCTCGCCGCAGACACCGAAGGCGGTTCCGGGAACGGCGGCGACCTGCTCCTGCTCGAGAAGTTTGATGGCGAATTCTTTGGCGGTGATGCCGAAACCGCGGATTTCCGGGAACATGTAGAAGGCGCCTTCGGGTTTTTGGCAGTTGAGGCCCATGCTCACAAAGGAGGCGTGGAGGAAATTGCGGCGGCGCCAGTAGGATTCTTTCATCTCCTGGATGTCGCGCTCGGGGTGGCGGAGGGCCTCGTAGGCGGCCTCCTGGCTCATGACCGGAGCGCAGAGCATGGTGTACTGGTGGATTTTCATCATCGCCTCGGTCAGTTCGGGCGGGGCGCAGGCGAAGCCGATGCGCCAGCCGGTCATGGCCAGGGCTTTGGAGAAGCCGTGGAGGAAAATGGTGCGGTCGCGCATGCCGGGCATGGCGGCGATGCTCACGTGGGGACGGTCGTAGGTGAGTTCGGCGTAAATTTCGTCGGTGATGACGATAAGGTCTTTTTCGACCGCGAGTTCGGCGATGCCTTTGACGTCTTCGGCGCTGAGTCCGCCCCCGGTGGGGTTGTTGGGGAAGTTGAGGATGAGCAACTTGGTGCGGTCGGTGATGAGCGGGCGCAGGCGTTCGGCGGTGACGCGGAAGTTGTCCCCTGCGGAGGTCTCGAGAATCACTGGTTTGGCGTGGGCCAGGGTGATGAGCGGACGGTAGGAGACGTAGCAGGGCTCGTGGTAGATCACCTCGTCGCCCGGATTGCAGAGGGCGCGGATGGCGAGATCGAGGGCTTCGCTGACACCGACGGTGATGAGGATTTCTCTGTCCGGATTGTAGCTGGGGCCGAAGGTGCGTTCCACATAACCGCTGATGGCTTTGCGGAGCTTGGGCATGCCGAGGTTGGAGGTGTAGCCGGTTTGTCCCTGCTCAAGGGAATACATCGCGCCTTCGCGGATGTGCCAGGGGGTGGTGAAATCCGGTTCGCCAACCCCGAGGCTGATGACCTCTTTCATCTGGGAGACGATGTCGAAGAAATCGCGGATGCCGGAGCGCGGCAGATCGACCACGGTGGTGGCCAGGCGGTCGCGAAGGGGCTTGAAAGGGGAGGGGGAATCAGGGAGAGACTTGGAGACGTTCATGAGGTTGATCTTTTTCCATCAGCACGCCGTGGTGCTTGTAGGTTTTGAGACGGAAGTGGGTGGCGGTGCCGGTGACACCGGGAATGGAGGAGAGGCGGGCGCTGACGAAGGTGGCCACGGTGCGCAGATCCGGGCCTTCGACAAAGAGCATGAGGTCGTACTGACCCGACATGAGGTACATGGAGGTGACCTCAGGATACCGGCAGATGCGGGAGGCGATGTGGTCGAAGCCGCCCTCGCGTTCGGGGGTGACTTTGACCTCGATCACGGCGGTGACCTGGTCGGCCTCAAGCTTGTCCTCGTTGACGATGGCCTGGTAGGCGCGGATGACGCCGGTTTTTTCCAGTTCGGCAATGGCGGCGGCGACCTCCTCGACAGACATGTCGAGCTGCAGCGCGGCATCTTCGAGCGGAATGCGGGCGTTTTCCTGTAAAAGTGCGATAAGTCGGTCCATGGGAGTCTCCAATTCTAAGGCCGGGGTTGGAAGGCGTTATCTATCGGATTTCCGGATTCTTGCAAGGGATTTCCGAAGTCGGTGACGGTTTACACCTTCTCGAATTGAACATGATGCGGGTGCAATCGCGTCAGCCGGCGGTGGCCGCCCCCCGTGGGTGTTCGTTTTGTCCGTATTTAAATCGGCAGCCGGTGTGAGCCTTTACGGTAGGCTCACCTCTATTTTGAAAAAGACTGGGCCGGTTTCGGGCGGAGTAATCACGGAGGCCTCAGACCAACTGTCCGGATCGGTAAGGTCACCGGTCCAATAAATGGTGTATATCCGGGCCTCTCCCAAATCCGGCTCGAATACCGGGAGGCCCTGTTCGTTCAAACCGACGATTCGGAAGAGGTCTGTTCCCATCGGGGTTAATCCGGCCAGCCAGATTTGACGAACCGTGAGGGTCATCCCGCTGCGGCTGTCGTCACTTTCACCCGTGGTTCCTCCGGGATAGCTTTGCAGGGCGAGCCATTCCGCGAAGGGGTCGTCCTCAAGGGGCTGCAAACGGAGTTCATTGCCGACAATCAATATCTCCCGGCCCTCCGGGACTGTGAACGATGCGCCCGAAAGATCGATTTGTCCACCGACAGTTGCCAGGAGATGGCTTTCTTCCGTTAATGCAACATCGGTTTGGAGCACCAGGGTTCCGGAGAGGATCAGATCTCCGCTGACCGCCAGGGTCGGGACCCCGGTATACTGCAGGATTAAACCGCCGGCGATATTCGCCGACGCGAGATGGAATGTTGCGCCCTGCGGCGGCAGGAAGGAAACTTCGGCCCCGGAATGCACCTCCAGGTTAAGATAATCTCCGGTTCCGGCGAACCAGGAGGGGTTCCCGGCAAGCTGGACCACTCCGATCTTGGGATCGGTATGGAAGCGGATGCCGCCCTGTGCCACCCGCATGACCGTTCCGGGTCCGTAGGCCTGGGTCCCCTTGAGGATAAAATCTGCAGGTCCGGTTTTGGTGAAGGTGATGTTTTCTTCGCCGGCCCGTGTCGAGAAGCCGATATTCACTCCTGGATGCCAAAGGCCGTCAAAGGTCAGGTCCTCTTCGGTGTTCAGGGTCCAGTTGCGAATGAAATAGATCCCGCCGTCATAGAACTGCGGGCCTCCCCGCACGATCCACACTGGATCCGGCTCGTTCCCCGTCCCCTCAAAGTTCCAGAGCCCGTGGTGGGTGTAGCTTTTCGGGGCCCCGGTATATTTATGGACGCTGGCCAGATTTTGGGTGGAATGGGTAATGGTTGTGCCGCTTGTGGTTCGCCAAGTGGAAAGGCCGCCAACGGGTTTCACATAGGAGCCGTCGCCGGGATCGTCTTCGGGTTTGGCGAAAGGGTAGGTGTCCTCGCGTACGGACGGATCCGCAAGATCGGCGTTGAAATCGGGATGCATTTCAAAGATCGCGGTGATGTCGGCGGGCCAGACCCTGAATGGTCTGGCATTTACCAGGTCGGAGCGGTTATTGTTCACTTGCGCGTTCGGACCAAAGATCACATGCGAATCGGGTGCTTGGTGAATGTCGAAATCATCTCCCCAGGCCTCTATGACACCGTCGAGGGTCAGGGGAGCGCTTCCGGCAATCTCCAAGCGGCCCCGGCTTTGTTGGCCGTTGAGGCGCAAATTCCATTCGACCGTCTGTGCGGAGACGTTGTCAAAGCGCAGACCGGATGTGTTGCCCCCGCCGGTGCGGTCGAATCGAACCGTGCCGCCGCCTGTGGTCTCTCCGGTGACGGTAAGCACCTGATTCCCTCCGCCGATCCGAATCCGCGCGCCCTCCTGAATATGCAGGCCGCCGGTGATGACGGAGGCGTTCAGGGCGGGATCGCCCAGCAAAATCACCGCATCCCATCCGTCCTGCCAAATCTGACCGACCCCGGATAATTCAGGGGTGTCATACCAGGATGCGGTGCCGACCCAGTTTGCCGTGCCTCCGCCCCAGTATCGGCTTCCGGGGCTGGACCCCGGCTCCCATGCCGCGGCATGTTCATGAACTGAAAGGAGGAGGATTCCGAAGTAAAAGAGAGTTAAACGCCGCATGTGCGTCTCCAGTTGAGTATTCTATCAGGAGAACTTTAAACCATTCAGGACGAAAAGTACAACTTCATTCGTTCCAATCCTTGAACGGCACGGAAGAGGTCGAACAAACCGGACCTTTCCGGACCCCTCAGGGCGAAGCGGCTTCTCTATTTCCGGTTCGGTCAGGATATTCCAGAGGGATTTCTGGAGGCGAACCGATGGAATTGGACAATCACTGTGCAATATCCTGAAAAAGCATTGCATATCTGTTTGTCTGAATTCAGACAAACGTCCGAATTAAGAATGTGGTAATGTTCAGGGTTTTTTGATAAGGTGTTCTTTCTCAGATTAGCCTGTAAAGTGTATGAATTGTTATACGGAGATTATTTTTATGGTGTTTATACAAAAAGTTTCATTTCGTTATCCGCCGTGTCCGCGGAAAGCATATTCTTTAGTGGCTCGGCTTGGTTGGGTATGAAAATTCTGATTCTCAGCGATCTGCATCTTGTTTCTCCCGCGGACCCGCACCTGAAACAGCACGCGCAGCGGGCGCATTTCGCAGAGGCGCGGAGGCATTTGCCCGCGCTGCGGAACGCCATCGGGCGGGAATCTTCCGATTTTTTGATTTCCCTGGGCGATTTGGTGGACTGGTACAGCGATGAAAACCGGGATTTTGCGCTGGAATTCTTAGAGTCCCTCCATCTGCCCTGGGCCATGACCCCAGGTAACCATGACGGATCTTCTCCCGATGCCGCAACCGCGTCCCCGGGCCTGGGCGGCTGGGAGGCGGCCGGGGTGGAGGTTCACAACCGGAAAATGGAACTGGACGGCCTGCATGGGTATCTCATCAACAGCCACAATGCCGACGTTCCGCCTGAAACCGAGGCCTGGTTGCGTGAGGCGCTGGAGCCGGGGCCTGTGAACGCGGTGTTTACCCATGTGCCGCCCGACACGCCGGAGACGCGGGCCGCGATTCTCGCGCGGGAGCCGCATCGGAATCTGAAGAAATACGTGCAGAGTCATGCACCCGGACTGTTTGAAAACGCGATGGCGGGGAAGGTGGATGTGGTCTGGAGCGGTCATCTTCACTTCCACACCACCGCGCGCATTGGCAAAACGCGTTTCAACATCCTGCCGCTCTCCATTCATGCCCACGGCAAAACCTATCCGGAGCAGGGTCAATTTCATGTGGTGGACACTCAAACCCTGGAATCCCGGCACATATTTTTTGAACCCAACTCTTAAAAATCTGAACCCGCTATGAATCTTCTTTTTCTGTTTACCGACGAGCAACGGCGCGACACCCTTTCCTGTTACGGCAATGACTTTGTGCACATGCCGAATCTCAATGCTCTGGCCGATCAGGCCTGCGTTTTTGACAACGCCCACTGCACCAATCCCGTTTGCACGCCTTCACGGGGATCTTTGATGACCGGGCTGTATCCCCACGCCCACGGCGCGGTGGGCAACAACGTGCCCTTGAACGCCGACGCGCGCTGCCTGCCGGAACTGCTCCCGCCTTCAGAACGCGGGGACTATCGCGTCGAATACAACGGAAAATGGCATCTGGGCGACGAACTCTACGCCCAACACGGCTATGAACGCTTTGTTTCCATCGAAGACATCTACTGGCCGCATTTCAGCGAACGGCGGGATGCGTCCGACCGCAGCGACTACCATCACTGGCTCCTCTCCAAGGGCTTTACGCTGGGGAATTTGGACAGTTTTTCGAGAGAATTTGAGGCCCAGTTGCCGGAGGAATTCTGCAAACCTAAATTCCAGGCGGATCACGCCTGCCGTTTTATCGAGGAAAACAAAGGCCGTCCCTGGATGCTGACCGTCAGTATGCTGGAGCCGCACATGCCTTTCTTCGGCTGCCGCGACGGGCAGTACGATCCTGACACGGTGCCGATGTTCTCCAATTTCGACCACGTGCCCGGCGAAACACCCGGTAGCGGTCCCGTGCCTGGGCACATCCTTCAAAGCATTCAGCGCTGGCGGGACGAGGGCTACGAACATCTCGATCTGAACTCGGAGGCGGGGTGGCGTCAGATGACCGCCCAGTATCTCGGGCTCTGTTCGCTCATCGACACCCATATGGGACGCATTTTGGAGGCCCTGAAGCAGACCGGTCAGGAGGAGGACACCCTGGTGGTCTTCACCAGCGACCATGGTGAAATGATGGGCAGTCACCGCATGTTGGCGAAAAAATTTCTCTATCACGAATCCAGCGGGATTCCACTGATCATCCGTCTGCCGGGGCAGAAAAAAGGGGTTCACCTGAATGGCCCGGCCAGCCAGATTGATCTGGTGCCGACACTGTTGGATTTGCTGGGTCATGATGTGCCCGAAGGCCTGCACGGCCGCTCGCTGGCGTCCTGTCTGCGGGCGGCGGCGGCGTCCGGAAGGCCGGAAGCGGATCTCGGCGGCGCGCAGTCCGACTGTGTGATCGTGCAGCGCGAATTTTCGCGCTCCATTCTTTCTCCCGACGGCTGGCGCTATTCCATGTATGCTCCGGCCCGGGAATGGGAACTGTTCAACCTTAATGACGATCCCATGGAAACCCGGAATCTCGCCGATGATCCAAAGCATCTGGAACGGGCGCTGGATCTACATGATCAACTTCTCGCCTGGCAACAGCGCACCGGCGATAGATTGGAACTGCCGAAACCTGAAACGTGGAAACAATAAATGAATAAGGACCTCAGAATGGATATGCCTCACTCAACCCCTTTCCGGAATCTTGCCGGAGCCCTTTTCACGCTCACCGCCCTGAGTGCGCAGGCGGGCGAATGGACCCACCGCACCGCCCATAATTTCGCGCTGCCCGTGTCGGAGGAGATTCGACTCACGGATCGGGTGCACCTGGTGCGTCCGGCCTGGGAATATGCTGTGCACACCGGTATTGGGAAAGGCGGGTCGGGCACCGCGATCGACGTGTTAGACCAGGGGTTTGAACCGACCTTTGGCGATACAGCCTCCACCCTTGTGGCCGACGGGGTTTATCTGGTGTCCTGGTCCGAGGCGACCGGAGACGTGGTTGCCCGCCCGGAGAGCATCACCGACCGCTACTATCGCGGAGAGGAAAATTACGAGGCACTGGCGGAGACGTATTTCCGTATCGACGCCAATTGGAACACCCTCGCGCTGGATGCTGACACTGGCAAAAAGCTCTGGCGGGTGTCCGAGCCCTCCGCCTCGATGAATTTTGTCAGCAGTAAGCGCGGGCATAACGGGATCGATCCCGCCGCAGGCAACGGCGTGTATGTGACCGCCACCGTGACCGGACGAATTTTCGCGTATGACATCCGGACCGGTGAGAAACGCTGGGAAGGGGATGTAGGCGAGTGGCACGAACGGGCCGAAGCCTTCAAAGCCGAGGCGCTGGCGGAGCGGAATATTCCCGGAGTCGGAGACGGCATGTTCGGCTATCTCCGCCCCGGGCTGGTGGTGGTGGACGGTGTCGCGGTGGTCCCGGATCTTCGTGAAGGGCTGATCGGATTCGATGTCGCCACCGGTGAGGAACGGTGGCGGATTCAAGAAAGCGTGAACAACCGGCAGGGCAGCCCGCGCCTGTGGACGCATGAAGGGAAATCATATTTACTGACGCATCAGAACCGCAGGGAGAACGCGGTGTATTTGATCGACCCCGCCGACGGGACGCTGGTTTGGAAAGCGGAAACCGGTTATAATCCAGGGGATTTGATTATGGGAGAGGGTATGGTCATGCTGAATCCGGACAGCAACCGCCGGAATCCGGCCCTGCTGGCCGCATACCGGATCACGCTGGACGGGCTGGAAAAACAGTGGCGGTTTGAGGATGAAGACCGGAACCGGGTGCCGGTGTTGCCCGACCGCGGCGCGGAGCGCAAAGGCGTCATGGATGACGGACGGCTTTATATCGCCATCGGACATCCGCACCGTGACCGTCACATGGCGGTTTTTGATTTGGCGGGCGGAGAAGAACTCTGGCGCGGCGATGACCGGGTCAGCAACAATGTCGGCCTGCCGGTCAGCAAGGGGGATAAACTTTACTGGCAGGTGGATTCCGCCCACTCGGGGGAATCCGGCATCTTTGTGTATCAGAAACATGAGGACGGCCGCATCGAAAATCTGGGCGAGGTCAACTACCGCTCGCTGGGCGTCCGTTTTCTCATTGATTATGAGTACACAATCGAGACGCCTTATGTGAATGGATTCCTTTTCCTGCGCGGGCGCACCAATCTGATGGCGGTGGATCTGCGGGAACCGATGATCCCCCCGGCCCGGGTTCAACTGGACGGTGCCTGGGGCGGTTACATTCACCCCGTGCATGCGGTTTGGGTCGCCAATGCGGACCGGGAAATTGAACTCGGACGGGTGGAGGTGCCGATTCGCCGAGAACTGGGCGTGCCCGGCACCACCGCACGCCGTATCGATGTCTGGGACCGTTTTGAATTCGATGAACCGCTGAAGCTCGGCGAAGCCTGGGACACCAACGCCACCCTTCATATGGCCGCTTTTTCCTGGCCCGCGCGGATTGTGATGGCGGAAGCCGAAGGCAACGAATGGCGGGGGCAGTGGACCCGGCACTTTCCCGGCTGGGCGGAAACGCTCACGTTAGATGGCACGCTTCATGAAAGCAGCGAAGGCGGCTACACCCGCCGCGGCTGGCCCACCGGATGGCTCGAAGACCAGCCGGTCACCTTCTTCAGTGATTTGGAGGACGGACAGGCGCGGGTGATCCTGCAGGTCCACGGCGCGCTGCCGCTGCAAGACGGCGGACGCCGCAATGTCACGATCTGTTTGGACCACGACGGCGAAAAGATCGTCAGTGCCGTGGCCGGAGGTTTTTCGTTCAACCAGTCTTATCACGAGGTCGATGCCTCCGGGCTGACCGTTACGCCCGAAGGCCTCAGCGGCGCGGCCCGCGTCATTCTCAACGGCGATCCGTGGATGCAGAATCCCGACTGGAAGAATGGCGGCTCGCTGATGGGGCTGCTGACCCTTCATGTCCAATTCGGCGATGCCAACGACGAGGGCGTGTACCCGGTTAGCGGCGACTGGTCCATCGAATGGGGTGTTTCCGGTGAACGGACCGGGAACATAAGCGCCACGCAGAATAAATGATCAATGCCACATCACAATAGCCAACAATGAAAGAAAACATCATGAAAACACCACGGAAATCTTTTCGCAACCAACGAGCCCGCCAAACGGTTTCGGTACTGGCGGCCTTTGCCTTCTCCACTCTCCTGCACGCCTCCGACTGGGGATACCGGACGGCTCACAACTATGTGGTTCCGCAGGATGAAAACGTTGAACTGACCCCGCACGGGCACTTGGTCAGACCGCTCTGGTCGTATGAGATTCACACGGGTATGAACAGCTCCAGTTCCGGTCCCACCCTGCATATTCTTCAACAGGGCTTCGAACCCACCTACGGGGAAACCGCCGCCGCCGTGGTTGTGGAGGGCATCTACATTCTTTCCTGGTCCGAAGCCACGGGAGACGTGTCCGCCAGACAGGAATCCTTAACCGACCGATATCACGGCGGCGATGAGAGTTACGCGGCCCTAAAGGACACCTATTACCGTATCGACGCCAATTGGAACACCCTCGCCCTCAACGCGGACACCGGCGAAAAGCTTTGGCAGGTTTCGCAGCCCTCCGCTTCGATCAATTTCCAGAGCAGCAAACGCAGTCATAACGGCATTGACCCCGTGGCGGACAACGGACTTTATGTGACCCTCACGGTCACCGGGCGGGTCTTCGCGTATGAAATCGCAACCGGAGAACTCCGCTGGCAAACCACCATTCCTGAATGGCATGAGCGAGCCGAGGCTTTCAAGGCGGAGGCGTTGGAAAAGCGCAACCTTCCCATTGTTGATGACGGCCCCTTCGGCACCCTGCGGCCCGGCGCGGCCATGGTGGGGGACTCTGTGATTATCCCCGATCTTCGCGGTGGTCTGATCGCCTTGAACAGCAGCGACGGTTCCGAACTGTGGCGCATCGAGCAGTCGGTCATGAACCGGCAGGGCAATCCGCGCCGCTGGGCGCACGGGGGGAAAACCTATCTGATCACGCACGAAAACAGTGGAGACCGTGCCGTTTTTTTGATCGATCCCGATGACGGTTCCGTTCTGTGGCGTCATGAAACCGGACACAATCCGGGCAAGCTGATTCTGGGGGACGATTTCGTGATGTTGAATCCGGAACGCGAGGATCCCGGTCTGCTGGCCGCCTACCGGATTTCATTGGAGGGGCTGGAGCGTCTTTGGCGCTTCCCCGACGAGCGGGAGGGCCGGGCCTATAAAAACCATGTTCATCTTGGCGGCAGCCGCGGGCCCGAGCGAAAAGGATTAATTGAAAACGGGCGTTTATACATCGCCCTGGGTCATCCCGGCAAACGACCGGAAACACGGAAGCTGGGGGTCTTTGACATCGTAACCGGGGAAGAACTCTACCGCAGTGACTACAACATCACCAACAGTGTCGCCGCACCGACCAGCTACAATGATAAAATCTACTGGCAAATCACCAACACCAGTGCGGAAAACGCCGGATTATATATTTATCAAAAACATGAGGACGGTTCCCTCGAACGTACCGGCGAGGCGCGCTATCGTCCCCTCGGCTCCATGCTGACCACGGACTACTCGTATCCGACCGACCGCCCGTTCACGGCGGGTCGGACCTTTTTGCGGGGACGCACGAACATCGTGGCGCTTGATTTGACCGTGCCGCCGCCCGGTTCCGCGGATCTTCAACTGAAAAACGCCTGGGCCGGATTTCATCGGCCGGTGGAAGGGGTTCTAATTGGCAATGAAAGCCGTGAAATCACCTCCGGCCGCATCGAGGTTCCTCCGCGGGATGAGTTGGGCGTGGTCGGCACCACCGCCCGGCGCACCGATGTCTGGAGTCATATCGAGTTTGAGGAAGGCCTCAAACTCGGCGGAGCCTGGGAAACCGGCGCCGAGGTCCACATGAGTGTTTTCTCCTGGCCCGCACGGATTGTCATGGAGGAGGCCGAAGGCCGCGAATGGCGCGGGAAATGGACCCGCTCGTTCCCCGGGTGGGAGGAAACCCTGACCCGTGAAGGCTCCTTCCACGAAAGCAGTGAAGGCGGGTATCCCCGCCGGGGATGGCCCACCGGATGGCTCGAACATCAGCCGGTCACATTTTTCAGTGAACTTGAAGAGGGGCAGGAGCGGGTTTTTCTGCAAATCTTCGGGTCGCTTCCGCGTGAGGGGGGCGACTTTCAAAACATGACGCTCTGCCTGGATCACGATGGCGAGAAGGTCGTCAGCGCCGTGGCCGGCGGCTTCCGCTACAACCAGTCCTATCATGAGGTCGACGCCTCCGGACTGACCGTCACCGCCGGTGGGATCACCGGCACCGCCCGCATTATCCTCAACGGCGATCCGTGGATGCGGGATCCCGACTGGAAAAACGGCGGTTCGCTCATGGGACTCCTGACCGTCGATGCGCGATTTGGCGAAGCGAATGGCGACGGAATTTATCCCGTATCCGGTGATTGGACCCTGGAATGGGGCATCGCCGGCGAACAGACCGGAAAAATCCGGGCATCCCTTTCGCCACAGGTTGAATAATTCAATTCAGGAACGGTGCAGGACTTCACGGGCCTTGGCGTTCGCGAGCAGCAGCTCCAACGCGCGGGCGCGGTGGGAGATGGCTTGTTTGACATCAGGACCGAGGGTGGCGAACGATGATTCGCGGCCCTGCGGTATAAAAAGCGGATCGTAGCCGAAGCCGGCGGAGCCTGAGGGGGTGAGTGCGATGCGGCCTTCGCATTCGCCCCGGAAGATCAGCGGGCGCTCTTTCGGATGGCACAGGGCGAGCACGCAGACGAAGCGGGCGGCGCGGTTTGCGGTTTGCTCGAGTTTTTGGAGCAGCAGGCGGTTATTGGCGGCATCATTCCCGTGCTCGCCGGCAAAGCGGGCGGAATGCACGCCGGGCGCGCCGCCGAGCGCGTCCACCTCCAGCCCGGAATCGTCGGCCAGCGTCCAGTCCCCGGTTAGATCGGCCAGGGCCTGCGCTTTTTTTACCGCGTTGGCCTCGAAGGTTTCGCCGTCCTCCACCACGTCCGGAGCGCCGGGGACATCCCGCAGGCTGCGGAGGGACGTGCCCAGAAGATCCTGAAATTCCTGAAGTTTGTGGAGGTTGTTGGTGGCGAGGGTGATCATGGATTATCCTTCTTTATTGACCATCCAGGCGCTGAAGGCCTCCAGCCAGGTCATGAGTTCGAGGGCTTGCGCGGGAGAAAGGCTGTGGGCGGTGCCGTCGCCCAGCGCCTCGCGGAAGCAGCGCAGCCATTCCCGGCGCGCGGCCTTATCGATGGGAAAGGGGAGGTGACGGGCCCTCATGCGGGGCGGGCCGTGTTTTTGGAGGTACAACGGCGGTCCGCCGAGAATGCCGATGAGAAATTCGGCCTGCCGTTCCGAAGCGGCGCGGAGTTCGTCCCCCTTTGGAAACATGTGCGCGATGCCGCTGTCGCCGAGGCGTTGATAGACCTCCCACGAGAGCCGAAACAGCGCCTCCGAACCCGTCACCCCGTAAAGAGAGGGGGCATTCACTTGCGGAGGGCCGGAAGGGGGCGTATAGACAGGGTGTTGCATGGCTCACACTTACGACTTCAACCGAAAGCTTCAAATGGAAAACGCGATTCTTCTCAGCGGTTCAAGCGGCCTGATCGGCCGGGAACTTTGTGCATCCCTGATGCGGGACAACCTCCCCGTGCATCAGTTGGTGCGTCATCCGGTGCATGCGGAGACCGACAATGTCTCCTGGGATGTGGACGCGGGCATTATTGAAGCGGAGAAATGTTCCGGCCACCGGGCGGTGGTTCACCTGGCCGGCGAGCCGATTGCCGCCCGGAAGTGGACATCCGAGCAGAAACAGCGCATTCGCGATTCGCGGGTGAACGGCACCCGGCTGCTGGCGGAGACGCTGGCGAATGCGGAGGAAAAGCCAGGGGTGTTTGTGTGCGCCTCCGCGATCGGATTTTACGGCAGCCGGGGCAATGAGACGCTGACCGAGGATTCGGCTCCCGGAGAGGGGTTTCTTGCGGACGTGACCCGCGCCTGGGAGGCGGCGGCCGATCCGGCGCGGGAGGCGGGCATCCGGGTGGTGCACCTGCGGTTCGGCATTGTTCTGTCCCCGGACGGCGGCGCGCTGGCGAAAATGCTTCCCGTATTCAAGCTGGGCGGCGGCGGCCGGCTGGGGG
The DNA here is from genome assembly GCA_020831625.1 of Verrucomicrobiota bacterium. GTDB lineage: Bacteria > Verrucomicrobiota > Kiritimatiellia > SS1-B-03-39 > UBA6053 > PXAS01. The sequence goes on from JAFIGD010000013.1 coordinate 65,655, forward strand.
ACGGCAGCGCCTGGATGAGTTGGGTGGCGTTGCCGGATGTTGTTGGCGCGATCCGTCATGTGCTGAGTCATTCCGATGTGTCCGGACCTGTCAACATCACCGCCCCCGAACCGGTGACCAATTACACCTTCACGAAAACCCTCGGCCACGTGTTGCGCCGGCCCACGGTGCTGCCGGTCCCTGAAATCGCGATTCAAACGATTTTCGGTGAAATGGGCGAGACGCTGCTGCTCAACAGCGCCAAGGCGTTGCCCAACTGTTTGGATGCGACCGGGTACACGTTTAAACACCCCCGCCTGGCCGATGCCCTGAAGGCAATCCTCTAAGGGTTAAAAACCTGTGATTTTCACTTGCCAGACCCCTCCCGATCCCCTATAAAGTTCAACCTATCGCGGGTGTTGCTTAGTGGTAAAGCTCCAGCCTTCCAAGCTGGTCACGCGGGTTCGATTCCCGCCACCCGCTCCATTTTTTCCAAGCCTCCAATGAATGTGGAGGCTTTTTTATTGGTTTCAGGACTTTGGAAAACATCGGAAGAAATTTTACGGGGATGCTGAATTTATTTTTTGACAGTTTTAATGTCGTTGAAATCATAAGTTGTTGATTGAAATGTTTTTGCGTTTCTTGTTTTTGCAGGAGGTTTTGCTTGTTTTCGGTGGTGTTGCCGTGGTAAACAGGCGGGGCTTGTTTAATCTGTTTCAAGGAAATCATTATGGCTGAAGTGACGCTCAAGAATGTGTTTAAAGTGTACCCGGGGGATGTGACGGCGGTGCGGGATGTGAATTTGGAAATTCACGATAAAGAATTTGTGGTGCTGGTGGGGCCTTCGGGCTGTGGAAAATCGACCACGCTGCGGATGATCGCGGGGCTGGAGGAGATTTCGAGCGGGACCATTGATATTGACGGCAAAATTGTGAACGATGTGCCGCCGAAAGACCGCGATATCGCCATGGTGTTCCAGAACTACGCGCTGTATCCGCACATGACGGTGTACAAAAACATGGCGTTCGGACTGAAACTGCGCGGCTTTCCGAAGGCGGAGATCGATCAGCGGGTGCGTCAGGCGGCTGAAATTCTGAACATCACCGAATATCTGGAGCGCAAGCCGAAGGCCCTGTCCGGCGGTCAGCGCCAGCGCGTGGCGGTGGGCCGCGCGATTGTGCGTCAGCCGAAGGCGTTTCTTTTTGACGAACCGTTGTCAAACCTGGACGCGAAAATGCGGGTGCAGATGCGCATGGAAATCAGCAAGCTGCATCATCAGTTGCAGTCGACGATGATTTACGTGACCCACGATCAGGTGGAGGCGATGACAATGGGCGACCGGATTGTGGTGATGAAAGACGGGGTGATCCAGCAGGTGGATGCGCCGCTGAAGATTTATGAGGCGCCCGCAAACCGCTTTGTGGCCAGCTTTATCGGCAGTCCGCCGATGAACTTCTTTGACGGAACGCTTTCGCAGAAGGCGGACGGTCTGTACTTCACCGAGGGTACGTTCTCGGTCAAAGTGGATGAACGTCAGGTGAAGACCTTGCTGGATGCGAAGCAGGAGAAGGTGGTTCTGGGGATTCGCCCGGAAAACATTCAGGATTCGGTCTTCGCGGTCAATCCGTCGCCGGACAGTCTGATCAAAGCGAAAGTGGAAGTGGTTGAACCCATGGGCGCGGAAGTGTTTCTCTACCTTTCGGTGGGACAGCATAACTTCATCGCCCGCGTGGACGGTCATGAGAGCGCGCATGTGAATCAGGAAGTAACGATGGTGTTTGATATGGAGCGCGCGAGCTTCTTTGTGCCCGGTGAAGACGGGGTGCGAATCGTTTAATGCCCCGGCCCATGGCTGATTTGTTTTTCCTGGCTCAGACGAATGTGACGCCGCCCATACCTGTGGTATGGGCGGTTTTGCAGACTCTGGGGGTGATGCTGGCTGCGTTCGCGGTGTTGGCGCTGGTGATGAGTCATTTGCGGTATCAGAATGAACTCAAACGGGTGGAGGCTGAAAAGCGGCGGGGCATGTGTCTGGATGATTTGCGGCTTTGGATCCTGGAGCGGATTCGGAGCGCGCCGCAGTCGCTGGTGCTGTTCCGCTGTGCGGCGGATCACCGGGAGGCGGTGCATTCGGCGCTGCGGTCGGCGGTCCGGCGGGGGGATGAGCTGTTGGTTTGGCGGGATGAAGGGGTGTTGTTGGTGTTCGCGGGGGATGACGCACTGAACGCGGCGCGGGCGGGCGTGCGGCTGGGCGGTCTGTTGCCGGAGGACTGTCCGGTCGCGGTGACGGCGGCGGTATCGCCGAAACCGCCGCCGCTGAAGGGGTTGCTTGAGGTGGTGGACCGGCTCATGGATGAGCTGCGGACGGGAACGGTGCCGGAATCGGGCCGGGCTTTGCCCGCGTGTCCGCATCCGGGCCCTCCGGTGATTCCCGAGCATGAAAAATCTTTGTTGGACGGGGTGACAGGGGTGTTGAGTTCGGAGCGGGTGCCGACGGCGGTTCAGAAGATTCTAGCCGCGCACCGCCGCCGGGAAACGCCGGTGTGTCTGTTGCTGTGCGAGGTGGATGACATGGAGACGTATTCGGAGTCGGGCACGTCGGGTTCGGTGAAAAACGGGGTGCTGAAGGCGGCGGCGGACGGGTTGATGCGGAATTGTCGGGAAACGGATTTGGTGGGGCGGGTGTCGGACGCGGGGTTTGTGCTGGTGCTTGCGGGGTCGGTGGCGGAGATTGAAGCGGTGGCGGGCCGGTTGTTGGAGTCGGCGCGGAACGAGTCGGTGGCACTGGACGGAAGCACCTATCGGTACACGCTTTCCGCCGGTCTGGCGGGGTATCCCGACCATGGTGCGGGGCCGCAGCGGCTGTTCGCGGCTTGTCAGGAGGCGCTGGAACTGGCAAAAGACCGCGGTCGGGGGCAGGTGTTGGTGTATGATCCCGACGTGAAGGCTCCGGTGGCGCGTCCCCGTGAACCGGAGCGGGATCCGGAAGCGTTTTAATCCTGAAAGGAACTCGAAAAATGTATCTCGGTGTGAATGTTGATCATGTGGCCACAATTCGGCAGGCGCGGGGAACACCGTATCCGGACCCGGTGGACGCGGCGCGTCTGGCGGCGGAGGCGGGGGCGGCGGGGATCACCGTGCATTTGCGGGAGGACCGGCGGCATATTCAGGACCGGGATGTGTGGGCGATGCGCCGGGAGCAGCCGCTGCCGCTGAATTTGGAAATGGGGAACACGGAGGAGATGGTGGCGGTCGCGCTGGCGGTGAAACCGGACGAGGTGTGTCTGGTGCCTGAGAAGCGTGCGGAGCTGACCACCGAGGGCGGCCTGGATGTGGCGGGGAATTACGCGGCGCTGGAAGCGTCCTGCGTCCGTTTCCGGGAGGCCGGGATCGCGGTGAGCTTGTTTGTGGATCCGGATCCGGTTCAGATTGAGGCGTCGATCCGTTTGGGGGTGCCGATGGTGGAGCTGCACACGGGGGCGTTTTGTGAATGTGAGGGCGCTGAACGGCGGGCCTGTGTGGAGGCGCTGCATGCGGCGGCGGTTCAGGCGCATGCGGCGGGGATTCAGGTGAACGCGGGGCACGGGCTGACGGTGGAGAATTTGCCGGATCTGTTTCCGGTTCCGTATTTGCACACCTTGAATATCGGGCACAGCCTGGTGGCGCGGGCGGTGCTGATCGGGATGAAGGCGGCGGTGGCGGAAATGCTGGCGGCGATGAAGGGCTACACCGGCGGGATTACTCGATAAGGTCGTCGACGGCGGGGCGGCCCTCGAGGATATCAGCCACGTAGAAGGGAGGCCGGCTTTGGGAATGTACGAGGAGGCGGGCCACGGCGCGTCCGTCACGGAAAGCGAACACCTGTTGTTCCGGTCGGAAGCGGAAGCCGGATTCAAAGACCACAAAGTGCTGGTGGGGATCCACCTTGATCACGGTGCCGGAGGGGCGGATAAAGACATCGGGTTCAGAGTCCTTGGATCGAAAGATCGCGCAGGAGGAGACGAAGAGCGCACCCCACCCCATGAGGATCAGAAGGAGGATCGGTCGTAAGGCGCGCATGGGATTCGGAGATGGGTCAGCGACGGGGGGCGGGGCGGTTGCCCTGGCGTTCCTGTCGGAGGATTTGTTCGGCACGGGCGCGTTCCTCGGGACTGAGGACCCCGTCTCCGTTGGTGTCAAAGCGCTGGATCAGCGCGATTTCCCGCTTGCGCTCAAGAATCTGGTTGTTGGCCTGAATTTGGGCGATTCTGGCCTGACGGGTCTCCAGTTTTTCCTGCCGGAGGGTTTGAGCGGCCACCGCGCGCTCCTCCGGGCTGAGAACCCCGTCACCATCGGTGTCAAAGCGGGCGAGAAGCTGGGCTTCCCGCTCTTCAAGGGTGGGTTTTTCGGCGTGGAGGGGGAGGAAAAGAAGAATCGAAACGGCGAGGATCAGGTTTTTCATGGTCGGGAGGGGGCGAAGGTTTGTGGGTTGAATGCGGGGTGTACTTAAGCGGATTCAACGCGGGAGCGCAATGGGAATCTTCACAGGACTTCCTTCATTTTTTTGACGGGATAACAGGATTATCCGGATATTATCCCGCTGATTCCCCCACTGGCACCGGCCCAAGGGTGTTTGATAACAGAGGACGGACAAGGTTCCGTAACTCCACCGGTAATTGAAACAGGGGGCGGTCGCTTGGCGGGTCCGAACGCAACACCTCTATCGCCGCGTTCAATGACTGCAGCGGAAGCTTCAAGGCGTCGTTCTCCGCACCCGCGGAGTTCCAGGCACGCTTCCAGATGTCCAACTGCCCGGGGGTGAAATCCCCTTGGTCCAACGCCCTGATGCTCTGCAGAATTCCAGAGCCTAATTTATCCGCACACTTGTATTTTGTATACAGCCTTGTGATCATCATTATGTACTCCTCCCATTGGGAGACGTGTAAAGTAAGAAGCATTATCTGCAGCATACCCAGCCATCCTCCATAGGCTTCTTCGGCGGGATCTCCCCGAGCAAAGGCTTCTTCCAGTGACTCCTCAATTTTTGGGAGAGAAGCATGTTTAAACTGAGCTTCCACCCGTGCAAACAGAGCCATCGTAACCCGATCCCGCGGAGCGCCAACTAAATTAATTAATTCGGAATAATCCTCGAGCGCTTTGTCATTCATGCCAAGACCAATAGATGCCACAGCTCGAGTAAACAATGCATCGGCCACTTTATTGACCGGAGCACCGGCCATTTCGATAACGGCACTAAAATTAGCCGCGGCTTTATCAAACTTACCCATTGTTCCATAGATCAGACCGCGATTCAGTAAAGCATGAGCCGCTTTATCGGCCGGAGTGCCAGCTAAATCAATCACAGCGTCATATTCCGCTAATGCTTTTTCAATTTCACCAATCTTCGAATAAATAACACCTCGATGGATAAACGCCTCAGCAACTTGATCCACTGACGCGCCGTCAAGGGGGATTATCCGGGCATAGTCTTTCAACGCCTTCTCGTTTTCGCCGACCCTTTCATATGTTTCTCCCCGATCAAGCAGACCATAGGCAAAGTCTTCATTCGGGAGATTTTCCAATTCGATAACTGCCGTGAAATCTTCTATTGCTTTCTGATAGTCATCGAGAAGCACATATGCCCTTCCCCGCGTACGTAAGAGAGCTCCCAGCAAGCAGACATCTTTACAATCAGGAAAGGTTAACGCTCCTGTGGCTTTTTCCACGACCTTCCCCCAGTCCTTCTGCACAATAAGTTCTTCCACAGAAGATGTGAGTTCAATGATGCGGTTGGAATTCGATGAGTTTCTCTCAGCATCTGTGATACCGGAGGATTTCAGAGCCGCAATTAATTTAGAGGCCTGCTCCTTTAAACCGATTTTTTGGCAATACGCTATTTCATTCACCAGATCGCTTACGATTGCAGCCCGGAAGGTATCCGGTGTTTTGAGCGCCATTTTTCGATAGGCTTCGACCCTCGGAGATGCGTCGGGATCCTGAACTTCCAACAGATCCGAGCTGAACCATGCCTTGAGGAACCTCGCCAATAGAGCCAATGGGCGTCCACGTTGATTTTTCGCCTCCAGGCAGAGGCGCATCAACGGCTCCGCCATATCATAGTAGGATTCTTTTCCTCTTTTATGCGAGCGCACATACCCTTTCTGCTTCAGTAAGCCCAACTGTTTGGCGCATGTGCGCTCCTCGATGAACGTGTCTCCGGCGAGTTCCTTTACTGTACGTGCTCCATGCGCATCGCAAAGGCCTTGTACCAGTTGACGTTGCTGATCGGGAAGAGAGCGGACGCGCTCTTGGAAATACGGGGTCATGCTGTCCGCCAGTTCCTCAAAAGCCGAAACCAGTTCCTGGAGAGATTCCCGATTGAGAAATTCGGCCAGCAGCACATACATACGATGATTCCCGCCCGCCAGATAATGCAGAGCCCGCATCCGGTACAGCCCCTCGGGTGAATCCAGATAGTCGCGCAGTTCCGTGTCGTTCTGTAGATCGCTGATGCGAATCATCAATTCGCGCGCATCCTCCACGCTCAACGGCTCGAGATGCCTGAGGTCGAAAAAGCCAAAAAACGCCTCGGTTCGCTCCGAAACGCCGGCGAACAGTTGTTGGCTGGAGGCAAGGGTGGACACTTTCCGTGTCTCCTGCAGGAACGCGCGCCATTGCTTTTGACCGGTGTCCCCCATCGATTGAAAAGTCAGGTCAAGATTTTCGGTGATCAACAACAGAGACCTGTCGCCCAGTTTATTCACGATATCACGGAGAATCGCATCCGCGGCGTCTTGGGAGGAACGTCCCCGTACAGTGGAAAGAATATCATCTGAGAATTCCCCGGGATATTGGTGATTCAACACTTTCAGGATTCCGATCGCCAGATGAACAAGACTGGAAAACACATCGTCTTCTCCCAGCCATGCGATACGCAACCTTTTTTTCACCCCGTCCCGTGCAGAAAGTCTGCTCTCCACCAGGCTGATCAGGTGGGTTTTGCCGCTTCCACGAGGACCGATCAAGAGGAAATGCTGGCGCTCTCCACTCTCCACACTTCTCGCCAGGCGGTCCACGAGTGTGGTTAAAAGTTTTTCCCGCTGAACAAACAATTTCTCCAGCAGTTCAGGAGCCATGTTGCTGGGTGTGTAGGCGGAAATGGATTGGATGGCTTTCATGATTCCAATCCTTGTGCGATCTTCCACCAGCGTTTTACCAGAGTAAACCGGAACGTATATCGTTTTTCCTCATCAGCGATCAGATAATGATCCAACTCCAATAGTCTTAACATTTCCACGATCACGCCCCTGTCCTCAATTGAGAAAGAGGTTTTCACAGTCGATTGAATTTCTTCGATCGACATTGGATGTTCAGAAAGTGTGAGTGCGTCGAGGATTTTCACCGCAAAGTCCCTGCGGGAGACTGCACCCTTATGCACATCTTTCATCTCCCCCGGATAATAATCGGACAGGCGACTCCGAAAATGCTCCATTTGCCAAGGGTCATGGCCACTTGCAAGTTGGCATCTCACCATTTCACCCACCTGCTCTTTCCCAATGGTCAAGCCGCTTTCCGCCAAACGCTCCGCAACCCGTTCCATGTAGAATGGAAAGCCGTCTGTTTCCTTGACCAGAGCCGCGAGCACGGGTTTCCTTTCCTCAGTAGTTTCAATGCCCTCTTCTTCGAACAACCGATCCGCCAACAAAAGCGCATCCTTCGGTTCGAGGGGATGAATCTCCATCAGGGGCATGTCGTTCACGGGTTCACTCGAAAGCCCCGGTGACCGCAACTGCGTGACGACGTGGTGGAGGCCCACCGATCCGCAATAGATCATGTGCAGGTTGGCGTGTTTATGTCGAAGTTCCCGCAAAACATCCAATATGTGCAGCGCAGGCGAAGGCTTCCCTGTTTTTCGCGCGAGATCGTCCATTTTTTGCAGCATGTAGGGCAGTTCATCCAACATCAGCACAATGCGTTGATCCGGAAAATTCCCACACACCTCCTCCAAAATTTTTTCCAATGCCGGCTGCCACACATCATTCTCCGCTGTCGGGAGCTTGATCATTCCCGCGATTTCGGTTCCTCCAAGAGACTTGTGGAGCCCCTTGAACATGCGTTTGGCTTTTTGGGGGCCCGTCAAATTGTCACGGAGACCCTGTAAAAGCTTCTCCACAAAATATTCGGGCGTTTCCGTTCCTTCAATGTCCAGATATACAAGTCGGAAACCCTCTTTCGGTTCCGCCCGCATTTTCTGCATTACCGATGTTTTCCCGATCCGGCGCTCCGCAGTAAACCGCAGGGAACTGCCCTTCTCCAGTCGTTTCCATATATTTCCGATCAACTTGTCGCGGCCAATCACCCGCTTTGGATCTATTTGACGTGCCATGTGCTCTCCTGAAGGTTCTGTTGAGGTTTACCAGAACAGATCATACGTTAAAAATTACGTACGTCAATATTTTCGTACGAAAATATATCATTGGATTGGATCCTGTGTTAAATCCCGTATCGCTCAGGACGTGAGCTGAATGATGGGGAAGGGGAGCAACGGTACGTGCGAGAAACTTTTGGGGGCGGCAGCGGTGAAGAGGGTGTAGCGGGTCAGGCGGGAGCGCAATGGGAATCTTCATCAGGAATCTATATTCCGTAATGCCGGAGGGGTTTGAACAGGAGTTTACAGAGAGAACAGAGCAACGCCACTGCATCTCTTCCTTCGCTTCCTTCGCGGCCTTCTGTAAAAAAACACCAAGGGATTGGAAAGGGGACTGGAAGAGGCCAATGTGTATAATCGTCAGCTCCCGGCCCTCGAGGGCGGGAGGAGGGGAATATGAGGTGAGCACCGGTATTCTTTGACCATTCGTTCCACCCCTGCGAGGGGCGCTGACGTGGAGTGTTTTGAAAATAAAAATGGGGAAGGTGCCGGGCCAGGATGGCCCGCGTCCGGCTTTCCTCCTGAATTATTCCTGGAGCACCGAAATTCGCGACGGCTGCTGGACGGGCGGGTCAGAGGACGCGGCTGTCCAGGCCGAGGCTTTCGAGAGCCTTCTGCGTCGAGGTGCCGACGGCGAGCCATTCGCGGCCGGCGGTTTTTTCTTCGGGAAAGCGGTCGAAGTAGGCGCGGACGGCGCTGCCGGCGGTGAAGAGAACGCGCTGGAAGGGCTGCAGCGGGAGTTCGGCGGGTTCGGCGGGGGTGTTGTCGTAAAAGGCGACAGGATCGAGCTGAATGCCGACGGGGGCGAGGGCGGCCTGACGCTCCTCAACGGGGGATTGATCGGAGGTGAGGTAGCCGTAGGTGCCTTTTGCAAGTCCGGGGAGTTCGGCGAGGGCGGCGGCGCCGCCGAAGCCTTCGGGCACCGCGTCGGCGCGGAGGCCGTATTCGGCGAGGGCGCGGGCGGTGTGGGGACCGACGGCGAGAAGGGTTTTGCCGTGGAGCGCCCGGGCATCGGCAAAGGTGAGCAGGGCTTCAATGACCCAGCGCACGGCGGCGCCGGAGGGAAAAATGATGCCGTCCCAGTGTTTGAGTCCGTCGGCGAGGCGCTCCGCGCGTTCGGCGAGGGGGCGCGGGGTGAGCCGAATCATGGGGAAGGGCAGCAGAGGCCCGTGGCGGAGGAACTTTTGCGGGTCGGTGCCGGTGAACAGGGTGTAGCGGGGGAGGTGGGGGCGGGGGCCGACCATGAGCACGGCGGGGGCTTGGAGCGGTTGGGTGTGGATGTGTTCGAGGGTGGCGGGGAGGACGCGCTCGGCGGGATTGCCGAGGTCGATGCCGGCGGTGACGGGGGTGGCGGGGGGCCAGCCGGCCCGGAGGAGGCGTTCGCGGATGTCGGCGATGTCGCGCACACCCATGTAAATCGCGAGGTTGCCCTGGTCGGGGGCGATGGCGGCGGGGCTGTGGTCGGCGAGGCCGTTGTGGCCGCTGAGGAAGGTGATGCTGCGGCCTTCATCGCGGTGGGTGAGGCCGCACTGGGCGCGGGCGGCGGTGAGCTGGGCGGCGGAAACGGCGGGGACGACTTCGGTGCGGAGGTTCCAGGCGTGGCAGTAGTCGAGGGTTTCGCCGAGGTGGCCGAGCACGCCGGGATCGCCGCCGTGGAGGCGGACGACGAGTCTGCCGGCTTCGGCCTCGTGGAGAATCCGCCGGTGTATGTGGGCCTGGGTGGTGGAGTGGCTGTGGCCTTTTTTGCCGACATATTCAGCGCGGCCGCCGAGGGTGTGGAGCACTTCGGCGGGGATGAGGCGGTCGTGAAGAATGATGTCGGCGGCGGCGAGGAGGTCGCGGGCGTGGGTGCCGAGCAGCCGGGCGTCGGCGGGGCAGCCAACGAGGGCGACGAGACCGGCGGTGCGGCGGACATCGATGTCGCGGAGGGCTTCGAGGAGATCGCCGCGGTCGGCGCGGACGGTGATGGCGAGACGGCCCTGCTGGGGGGTGGTTTCGTAGTCGAGCAGGGTGTGGATGCGGTCTTCCCAGCCCAGTCTCTCCAGAGCGCAGGCGGCGATAATGACGGCATCATAGTCGCCCTGATCCATCTGCGCGAGGCGTTGGCCGATGTCCCCGCGGATGGATTTGCAGCGGATGTTCGGGTAGGCCTTGCGGACATGGGCCTCGCGGACGGGGCTGCTGGTGCCGATGATGCCGCCCTCCTCTAGGTTCACACCGGGACGGACACAGAGGGCGTCGCGGGTTTCGCGGGCGGGGAGCAGGGCACCGACGGCGAGGCCTTCGGGCAGCGGGTCGGGGAGATCCTTTGCGCTGTGAATGACGAGGTCGACTTCGCCGCTGCGTTGGGCGGCGTCCAGCTCGCGGGTGAAGAAGTCGGTGGGGACGGAGGGATCGGTGAGCGGGGTTTTGAGGTCGTGATCGCCGATGGATTCGAGGGCGGAGACCGCGAACTCCGCGCCGGGGAAGGCCCGGCGCAGGGCGGGGAGGGCCTCATCGACCTGAATCCGGGCGAGGGGACTTTTCCGGGAGAGGATGCGGAGGGTTCGGGACACGGCGGGGATCAGATGACGTAGTCTTTGTGTTCGGGAACCGGGGCGGGTTTCTCGGGGGATCGGAACATGCCGGCGGCGACGGTGTCGTTGCTGGCCTCGTCGATGATGACAAAGCCGCCGATGTTGCGGTTCTTGCGGTAGGCGTCGTATACGAGGGGGGCCATGGATTTGAATTTGACGCGGCCGATGTCGTTGAGCCCGAGGGTTGCGGTGCCGTGGATCTCCTCGAGGGTTTCGATCTGCACCTTGTGCATGACTTCGCGGAAGACGACTTTGGTGACGGCTGGGCCGTGTTTGATCAGGTATTTGCGGCCGAGCTGCAGGGGCGTTTCGTGCATCCAGCAGATGTTGGCGTCGTGATCCTGGGTGGTGTAGGGGAGGGTGCCGAGGGAGGCGAGGGTGTCGCCGCGGCTGATGTCGATGTTGTCCTCGAGGAGGATGGTGACCGACTGCGGGCTGAAGGCCTCGTCGATTTCGCCCTCGTAGGTGTGAATGGCTTTGACTTTGCTGCGCTTGCCGGAGGGGAGGACTGCGACCTCCTGGCCCTGGGTGACGACCCCGCCGGTGATCTGTCCGGCGAAGCCGCGGAAATCGTGGTGTTCGTCGGTGAGGGGCCGGATGACGTACTGGACGGGCATGCGGAAATCCTTGAGGTTCCAGTCGCTGGCGATGTAGACGTCCTCGAGGTGGCCAAGCAGGGTGGGGCCGTGGTACCAGGGCATGCTGGTGGAGGCGTCGACGACGTTGTCGCCTTTGAGGGCGCTGATGGGGATGAAGGTGATGTCGCGGATGTCGAGGCGGGGAACAAATTCGAAGAACTGCTCGCGGATTTCGCGGAAACGGGCCTCGCTGTAGTCGACAAGGTCCATTTTATTGATGCAGACGACCATGTGGGGAATGCCGAGCAGCGAGCTGATGTAGGCGTGGCGTTTGGACTGTTCGACGACCCCGTTGCGGGCGTCGATGAGCACAAGGGCCATGTTGGCGGTGGAGGCGCCGGTGACCATGTTGCGGGTGTACTGCACGTGGCCGGGGGTGTCGGCGATGATGAATTTGCGGCGGGGGGTGGCGAAGTAGCGGTAGGCCACGTCGATGGTGATGCCCTGTTCGCGCTCGGCGCGGAGTCCGTCGGTGAGGTTGGCGAGGTTGACATCGCTGCCGCCGGCGAGGTCGGCGGATTTCTGGAGGGCGTCCCACTGGTCCTCGAAGATGGATTTGGCGTCGTGCAGGAGGCGGCCGATGAGGGTGGATTTTCCGTCGTCAACGCTGCCGGCGGTGGTGAACCGCAGCAGTTCGGTGTTGTCGGGGATGGGGTCTTGGGAGGGTTCCGGAGAGGTGGTCATGAGGCTGAAGGGTAAAGAGGGTTAACGATGAAAAGAGAGACGGGGGATCGATTACGATTACGATTACGATTAAGATTAAGATTAAGATTATGACGGTTTAAAAATAGCCTTCGCGTTTGCGGTCTTCCATGGAGCTTTCGGAGACTTTGTCGTCGGCGCGGCCGCCTCGTTCGGTGACGCGGGCGGTGGAGACTTCCTGAATGATGTGTTCGACGGTGGTGGCGTCGGACTCGATGCAGCCGGTGGTCATGATGTCGCCGATGGTGCGGACGCGGACGCGGAGGGTTTTGACCTCCTCTTTGGGTTTGGGGGGCTGGAGGTCGTTGACGGGCAGCCACTGGCCGGCGCGGCGGACGACTTCACGCTCGTGGGCGAAATAAATGGAGGGGAGTTCCAGGTTTTCGCGCTGGATGTATTCCCAGATATCCATTTCGGTCCAGTTGGAGAGGGGGAAGACGCGCATGTTTTGGCCGGGAAGGAGCCGTCCGTTGTAGAGGTTCCAGAGTTCGGGGCGCTGGCGTTTGGGATCCCACTGGCCGAATTCGTCGCGGAAGGAGAAGAAGCGCTCTTTGGCGCGGGCTTTTTCCTCGTCGCGGCGGGCGCCGCCGAGGGCGGCATCGAACTGAAACTCCTCGATGGCGGCGAGCAGGGTGGGGATTTGCAGCCGGTTGCGGCTGATTTCGCCGGGGACCTGATGGGCAATGCCTTTGGCGAGGGCATCCTCCACGGTGCGGACGATGAGTTTGGCCCCGAGTTCGGCGGCGCGGCGGTCGCGGAATTCGTTGAGTTCGGGGAAGTTGTGCCCGGTGTCCACGTTGAGGAACGGAAAGGGAATGCGGGCGGGCCGGAAGGCTTTTTCGGCGAGGCGGAGCATGACGATGGAGTCTTTGCCGCCGCTGAACATGAGGGTGGGCCGCTCAAACTGGGCCGCGACCTCGCGCATGACGTGAATGCCTTCGGATTCGAGATAGTCGAGATGGGAAAGTTTATATTTGTGCATGATCGTATAAGATGGAAAGGGTTTGCTTATAGCTTGGCGGAATCGAGGTGCAAGCCGCATTCCCGTTTTTCGAGGACCTTGGTGGGGTCGAAATAGTTGAATTCGTTGGGGAGATTGTGGTTTTCGATGTAGGCCTGCATGTCCTCATCGGTCCAGTCGAGGATGGGGCAGACTTTGAGGATGCCGTCGCCGGTGCGGGCGACGATGTCCATGGTTTCGCGGTGGGGGTTCTGGACGCGGCGCAGGGCGGTGAGCCAGACTTTGGGTTTGAGGGTGGCGAGACCGCGCCGGAAGGGTTCGAGTTTGACCTCCTCGGTGAAGGCGTTGTGCGCGGCTTCGTCGTCGATGGAGGGAATTCCGCCGTAAAGACTGTCGCGGTGGGCGGCGGTGCGGCGGGGGATGTAGAGGTGGACATTGAGATTGAGCTTGGCGATGGTCTCCTCGGCGCAGCGGTAGGTCTGGGGGGTATTGTAGCCGTGATCGACCCAAAGGACGGGAATATCGGGCTGAATTTGCGTTGCGAGATGGAGGAGGACCGCCTCATAGGGACGGAAATTGGTGGAAATCATCATGTTGCCGGAGGAGGCGGTCTGCGCCCAGCGCAGGATCTCCTGCGGGGTGGCGTCGGCGAGTTCGGTATTGGCTTTGGCGGGATCGTGGGTCATGGTGACGGCCTTTGAAGGGGGTTAAATAGAATAATCAGGGGTGTGGGAAAACCGGAGTTTGTCTTCCCGTTTCAAAAGGGATTGGAAGTCGACCTGATTGACGACCTCTGTGAGCGCGCGGTCGGCCTCTTCCCAAATGGAGGCGAAAACGTCGGTTTCAGGGCCGGGGGCGTACCAGGGGCCCTCCAGGCTTGAGATGATATCGCCCATGCGAATGTCGCGGGCGGGGCGGGCGAGAATATAACCGCCTTCTTTGCCGCGAATGGATTCGGTGAATCCGTTCTGTTTCAGATCGCGCAGGATGGCCTCCAGAAAGCGGGCGGGAATTTCTTGCGCGTCCGCGATTTGCTGGATAGTCATGGGGCCCGCACCCTGATGACGGGCGAGAGCCAGCACGGCTTTGAGAGCGTATAAACACTTTTTCGATATCATAGTCCACTATCCCTATTGATTTAGTAGAGATTGTCAACAGAGCTTTTGCGGTTTTTGAATTTTTCCGAGAGTCGGAAAAGAAGGCCGGGCGTTTTCCGAGGTTCGGAATAGGGGCAAGACGCGCAGATGGTTGGCCACGAAAGAAACAGAGGGGTTTAACCACGGATTCACACGGATGGACACGGATGCTGTGGGGCAGGGGGCAGGGTGGGGGGGGGCAACCACTGATGAACACTGATGAACACTGATCTTTGGGGCAGGAGGCCGCGAGGCAGAGGAGGAATTAAACCACGGATTCACAGGGGGCGGTGATTCGGGTTTTTGGCGACGTATCGGGCCCAGAGTCACGGCTCCCCTCCGACAAGCGGAGGGGTGGCGGATTTTTCACCCGAAACCGTTCAGATTGTGCCGGACCCTTTTTCGGCGAAGCCCCCTTTTGACGGGTCTGCCAACAAACAATTCGTCATGAAGGCTCCCTCCTTATCCCATGCATTTTTGATAATCAGGACAAAATCAGGAAGATCCTGGTGTCGCGTCAAAAAATTGGGGGCCGTTCTGAGATGAAAACAAATTGCCAATTCCCCGGACGCCTGTTAGCCACTGCAAAGAGATGAAATACCCCCTTGTGATAAAATGAACCCGTTCGTACTGATTTTTGCGGATGGCACGACGTTTTTTGTCGGTTTGGTCGTTGTGCTTGCGGCCGAGGGGATCCTCTTCCGGTTTCGGAACCGTTTCACCAGACCGATCTGCACTGTGGCTGCCATTGTCGGTATCATTTTGGTGATCATTTCGGCCACCCCGCTTCCAATATGGGCATATGCCCTTTGGGCTGTCCCGGCTGTCTGCGGGATCGTTGCGCTGAATCGGTCCGCGCCTTCCCGGCGGTTCCGCTTGACCGGTGTGGTTTTGCTTTTTGCATCAACATCGGTGCTGTGCCTCATGGAAGCGCCATTTCATCGCCGCCCCGCACTACGAGTCTCCGCCGACAGAACCGTCTATGTTCTGGGTGATTCCATCAGTGCGGGAATGGGAACCGAGCACCGCTGCTGGCCAGCGGTGCTGGATGATATGAAGCCCTTCAGGGTCGTCAATCTGGCTCAACCCGGGGCGACTGTTGAGGGTGCAATTAACCAAGCCAAGGCCATATCCGAACCGAACGCCCTTGTCATTGTGGCGATAGGAGGAAACGATCTTCTTGGCGGAACGGATGCGGCATCATTTCATTCCACGCTGGATAAACTTGTCTCCGCTCTACGGTCAGGCCAACATGATTTTCTTCTTCTCGAACTGCCCTTGTTTCCTTTTCGGAACGCGTACGGCATGGCGCAACGCGATGTCGTGCGGAAGCATGGAGGATCCATGCTTCCCAAACGATCCTTTACGCGGGTATTGGGAACGAAACAGGGAACCCTTGACGGCCTGCATCTTTCGCAGGCAGGCCACGATGCAATGGCGGAAATCATCGCGGAGGTGCTGAATGTGCAATGAACTAAAACGCGATATTGTTAGCGGAAATAATTTCAAAGCTAAAGATTTGGATAAAATTTTTGATGAGGGTGAGGTCGATATCCGTGATTATTTGGATCTTTCCCGGGCATTCAGACCTGGAATTGAATTGAGTAAGAGTGTTCAGACCAGCCGGTATTTGGCGCATTCTTCGAGGGCGTAGCGGTCGGTGCAGCCGGCGACGTAGTCGCAGACGGTGCGGTGGAGGCCGAAGGTGTCGAGGCGTTTGCGGGCTTTGGCACCCATGTGTTCGGGGTGGAGGAGGTAGTGGTCGAAGAGGCGGGTCATGAGGCGGACGGCCTCGTCCCCGGCGGCGGTGACGTCGGGGTGGAAGTACATTTCTTCGAA
Source organism: Verrucomicrobiota bacterium (assembly GCA_020831625.1). Classification (GTDB taxonomy): domain Bacteria; phylum Verrucomicrobiota; class Kiritimatiellia; order SS1-B-03-39; family UBA6053; genus PXAS01. Next base: position 81,893 of record JAFIGD010000013.1, read on the forward strand.
GAGAAATTTCCGGTAGGGTTTGAGCAGGACGCGGAAGGGTTCGGAGAAATGGATGGCCCGGTCGGGCGCGGTCATGACCTCCCAGGGGGTTTGGGGGTTGAGGGCGCTGAGCTGTTCGTCGGCGCGCTGGAGGACATCCTCGATCTGGAGGGTGAAGAGCATGCGGATGGCGGTGGAGGCGAGGCGGTCGGCGGGACAGTCGGGGTACTGACGTCGGACGCGGTCCTCGGCGAGGTTCCAGAGGTCGAGGGCGCGGAGTTGATCGAGGGTGATGAGGCCGGCCTCGAGGCCGTCCTGCACATCGTGGGCCTGGTAGGCGATGTCGTCGGCGACATCGGCGATCTGGGCCTCGACGAATTGCCAGGGGCCGACGGGGAAGCCGTCGAGTTCGGCGCCGGGGTCGCGGCTGACATGTTTGCGGAGGCCGGCGCGGACTTCCCAGGTGAGGTTGAGGCCGTCGAATTCGGGGTAGTCCTCTTCGAGGAGTTCGACCCAGCGGAGGCTTTGGAGGTTGTGGTCGAAGCCGCCGTGTTCGGCCATGCGTTCATCGAGGGCGCGTTCGCCGCTGTGGCCGAAGGGGCTGTGGCCGATGTCGTGGGCGAGGGAGATGGCGGCGGTGAGGTCCTCGTTGACGCGGAGGGCGCGGGCGAGGGTGCGGGCCACGGAGGTCATTTCGATGGTGTGGGTGAGGCGGGTGCGGTAGTGGTCCTGGGTGCCGTTGACGAAGACCTGGGTTTTGTATTCGAGGCGGCGGAAGCACTTGCTGTTGACGATGCGGTCGCGGTCGCGCTGGAAATCGGTGCGGCGCGAATGCCGCGACTCGCGGTGGGTGCGGCCCCGGGTAAGGGCGGTGCGGCAGGCGCAGGGGGCGAGGGTTTGATCCTCGGTTTGTTCGCGCTGGGTTCTGGATTCGATCATGGATGAGCAGGATGAAAGTTAAAATTTGTTGAACCGGCAGTCCGAACAGAGCCAATTCCGGTTTTGCTTGCCTTCGCAAACGCCTTTTATGCTTACGGCAAAGCGGCGTGAATACAAGCCTCTGGTGTTTCACGGGGCGCACCCAGCGCTTTGGCGGTTCCCTGTTTGCCAAGCGGAGAGTTGTTTTTGAGCGGATCGCCGGATCCTCCGGACGTTGTGCCGTCTTTGGGCGTTCAGCCTGTGAATGATCCGGCCGCCGCCCTCGGATGTGTCTTTCGGTGGGTTTTTGCTGGAATTAGGATTGTAAAGGCCGGAGAAGTTGGCATGATTCCGGGATGATTTTCAAGACTTCATCCAGGATTTTAGTGATCGCGCTGCTGTTTGGCGCGGTGGCCTGGGTGCTGGACGCGTGGCTGAGTTCGGTTTTGTTTCCGGATGCGACGTTTTGGGAGCTGCTGACCGGCGATTTTCCGGATCGGAGTATTTATGTCCGGTCGGTGGTGGTGGTGTTGATCGTGATTTTCGGGTTGGTTGCAGGGAGTCTGATGTCGAGGCTGGAGGCGGACTGGGAGGCGCGTCACCGGGGGGAGCTTGAGACGCATCAGGAGCGGGAGCAGTTGCTGAAGCATCAGAATATGGAGGCGATCGGTTCGCTGGCGGGGGGATTCGCGCATGAATTCAACAACATTCTTCAGGCCATGATGGGGAGCGCCTACATTGCGGATTTGCAAAGCGGCGGGGAAGGGTCGCCGATACACGAGCACCTGCGGGATATTCAAATGAGCGGCGCGCGGGCCGCGAAGTTGTGTGACCAGATGTTGACGTTTGCGGGAAAGAAATCGGTGCTGTTGAAGGATATTTATGTGGATAAGCAGCTGAATGCGATTGAGGGACTGCTTCGAAAGACCACGGGGGAATTGCCGCTCACGTTTTCATTGCGGGCCCCTGACATTATTATGGGGGGAGATGCGGGTTTGTTTCGGGATTTGTTTGAGAATGTCTTGAAGAATTCGGTGGAGGCGCGCGGGGAGCACGCGATCACAGTGGAAATCGCAACCCGGTACCGGACGTGTGTGGAGGAGGACATCGCGGACTTTATGTCCGGATCGCTGTTGACGCCGGGCGAATATGTGGAAATCGTGGTGAAAGATACCGGCACGGGTATTGCCGCGAACGTGAAGGACCGGATTTTTGATCCGTTCTATTCAACAAAATTTCAGGGGCGCGGCCTGGGGCTTTCCGAAGTGATGGGCATTGTGCGGACGTTTTCGGGCGGGGTGAAGGTGACCTCGGCCCTGAACCTCGGCACGACGTTCACTTTTTTGTTTCCGGCCCGACTGGCCGAGGAGCGGTCGTCGAAGCGGAGCTCGTCTCTGCCCAATCCCACGGGTCACGGGCTGATCTGGATTGTGGATGACGAGTTGCTGATCACTCAAACACTGCAAAGGGTTTTAACCCGGTGGGGATTTAATGTCCATACCGCCCGAAGCGGGGAGGAATTTCTCGATCTGTTTCCGGCAACAGCGGAGGACTGTTCCTGTATCCTGCTGGATTTGACGATGCCGGGGATCGGCGGGGAGGAAGTGCACGCTTCTCTCCGGAACACGTATGCGAATATTCCGGTGATTGTGATGAGCGGCTACAGCGAGGAGCAAAGTCTTTCGAAATTTGAATCGAATGATATCGCCGGGTTCCTGCATAAGCCATTCCCGCTGGAGTCGATGGAGGAGGTTCTCCGCAAGGTCTTGCCGCAGGACTGCTGGTCAAAATAACGCGATGATGTCTTCAGGGGTTTGACCGTTCTCCAGGGCGGCGCGCACGGAGGCGGTCCCCATGAGCTTGTCGAAAAAATCAGGCCGGGCATCCGGGTGGCGAAAGAGCCGGTCGGTTCCCAGTTGATCCCGCAGGGCGGTGAGCAGGCGAACGGCGTTTCGAACCGGGGCGTATGGCTCTCCGTTGGGCGTGAAGAGAATTCCCGGCCAATTTTCCTGACTTTTCGTGACGGTGGCGTCAAGGCCTTCAAGCGACAGGATGTCGATGACGGGGCCGGGGTTCAGATCCGGCATGGCCCAGAGATGGAAGGAGCGCGGGCCGCCGCGGTCAACGCTGACCTGCGGAACGGCCTCGCACCAGACGGTGACGGGGTAGACGAGGGCGGCGGTGCGGTTGGGGATGCCCGGGGAGGGCGGATGCCAGGGCGGATTCGGAGAGTTTTCCGCCGGGATGACGCAGAGTTCGAGGGCTTTGAGCCGGGGATCGGTTCGGTGCAGATGCAGCGCGAGGGGGCCCTGGCTGAGTCCGTAGACGAGGGGGAGATCGATTTGGCCGACAAAGCTGCGGAGGGCGGGGTCGAGCCCGGGGCCGTCGGTGATACCTTCGAGCGGGGTGGGGCGGTCGAGGACCATAACCGGGCATCCGACGTCGGCGGCGACGAGGAGGACGTTTTGGAGGGTGGAGGCGTAGGTGTAGCAGCGGACCCCGAGATCCTGAAGGTCGATAACAAGCAGGTCGAGGTCCTTGAGCCATTCCGGGGGCGGGGAACGATGTTCCCCGTACAGGCTGTGGATGGGGAGGTCGAGATCCGGATGCCGGGCGGAATCGATGATTTCGCCGGCGGCGCCGTTGCCGAAAAAGCCGTGTTCGGGGGAGAAGAGGCGGGTAAGGCGCCAGTCGCGGCGGCGCGCGAGGGCGTTGGCGCTGTGCTCGCCGGTCCGGGTGCGGGAGGCGGCGTGGGCGAGGAGTCCGGCGTTCGCGCCGGGGCGGGGAAGGGCGGGGCGTGCGAGGAGGGTGTCGATCCCGTTCATCGAAAACCTAACGGGCCGCGAGGGCGCGGCGGATGAGTTCGTCGACGCTGACCGCCGGGTCGTCGCGCCCGGGGACTTTGTCGATGAGGGCTTTGGCGTCCTGTTGTTTGAATCCGAGGGCGACGAGGGCGAGAATTGCGTCCCGCAGCCGGGTGTTGACCGGGCCTTCGCCGGAGGAGAGTTCCATGATTTCGGCTTTGCCGATTTTGTCGCGGAGGTCGATGACGATGCGCTCGGCGGTTTTTTTGCCGATGCCGGAGATGCCGCTGAGGCGTTTGATATCGCCCTCAACGATGGCGGTTTTGAGTTCGCGGATGCTCATGCCGCTGAGGGCGGTGAGGGCGAGTTTGGGGCCGATGCCGGAGACGAGGATAAGGCGCTCAAACATGAGGCGCTCCTCCTCGGTGGCGAACCCGAAGAGGGTGAGATCGTCTTCGCGCACGGCCAGATGGGTGAGGACGCGGGCGGTGTGGCCGGGCGCGGGCAGGCTGTCGTGGGCGCACAGGGGAATCGGGAGCCGGAAGGCGATGCCGCCGCATTGGAGGATCACGTGGGTGGGATGTTTTTCGACGAGAGTGCCTTCGAGAAATTCAATCATGCCGTGAGGCTTAACTTTCCCGGACGTGCCCGTCGAGCCAATGTTGCAGAACATTTTTGGGGGCGAATCCGGTCCACCGGTCGACTTCGACGCCGTTGCGGAGGAGGACGAGGGCGGGCACCCCGCTGATCCCGAAAAAGCTGGCGGTGGCGCGGGTGTCGTCGACGTTCATGGCGAGGAAGTCGATTTTATGTTCGTAGAGGGGCGCGAGGGCGCTGAGTTCGGGTTTCATGCGGACGCAGGGGCCGCACCAGGGGGCCCAGAAATCGACCAGCACCCATTCGGACCGGGCAGAGTGGTTGGCAAAGGTGTCGTCTGACCCGTGGGTAATGAGCGGGCTGAGGGTTTCAAGATCCACGCGCGGACGGCGGAGGCTCTGAAGGGTGAAGAGGGCGGCGATGCCGAGGATGAGGAAGAAGGTGGATTTTTTCATATCCCCGGTTCGTCGGTGGAGTCCGCTCGGTCTTACAGTTCGGGGTCAACTCTTTCGAGATAGCCCTCGGGAGGGATTTCACCGCTTTTGAGGGTGGCGGTGGCCCGGTTTTCGCTCAGTTGGGTGATTTCGAGCAGCCCGGCGATGCGTCCGCGTGAAAGGATGATGGTGTCACCGGTATCCGGGTCTTGCATGGTCTCGGGAGGCGTGCGCAGAAAGAGCCGTCCGCCCAGTTTGAGGACATCCGGATGTTCCATTTGAAGAATCAAGCCTGTTTGCGTCGCGTCGATGACCTGAACGCCGGTGAGGACGGAGAGGGTTTCTTCGGTCGACGGGGCTGCGGGTGTCTCGGGAGCGGTGACGGGCGGAGTCTGTAGCTGGCTGAGGGGCGGGAGGATGCCGGCGTCCACAGTGGAGGCGATATCGATGAGCCGGGCGTCCTCGCGGCTCATTTCAAATCCGTGCGTGCGCAGGCCCCGCGCGAGGGGGATGCTGCTCTCAAACAGGATTTCACCGGTGGATTCGCGCTGGATGACAATGCGGTAGTCTTCGGTGTCCTCGGCGTCGGTGGTGGAATCGGTGAAGGCCACCCAGCCGGAAGCTTCGGCGATGTTCAGCATCAGGAATTCCGTGCGGAGGGGGGCAGACCCGGCGGTCCGGGTGCGGGTGGCGGGCGCGGGGCGGGCCGTAGACGGAGTCGAGCACCCTGAACTCGCGAGGAGCAGGGTGCAGACGAGAAAAATCAGGGGCGGTTTGACACGCATGGAGAACCGTCCTGAGTGGCGGCGGAGATTAGGCAGAGGCTTTGGCCTCGGCTTTTTTCCGTTTGAGTTGGCGCTTGCGCGCTTTGCGTTTTACGAGTTTGCGAAGTTGTTGTCCCATAGTGCGTGCGTCTATGTCAGGATTTATGCCGGGGTGCAACCGCTAAATGAAAAAAAGTCAGATTTGTTGGAGGATTCGGGCGGTCCAGAGTTTGGCCCCGATGAGGAGCAGGATGAGGAATACCAGGGTAATGTGTTTTGCTTTGGCGGGATTGACGGCGTAGACGCCGGATTCGATGCCTTTAAGGAGGCGGAAGATTCCGTAGGCGCAAAGGAGCGCGGGGTAGAAGAGGATGACGCCCGTGTAGAGCCGGGAGGGATCGGTATGGGCGATATGGCCGGCCTTGAAGAGCAGTCCGGTTGTAAGCATGAAGGTGAGGAGGATCCGGTTTTTCTGAAGGGCGCCGACGAGGAGGCCGAGGAGGATCAGCAGGAGTCCGCCGATTCCGAAGAGGGTGTAAAGCGGCGCGAGGGTTTGGAGTCCGTTTTCGGGAGAGAAGGCGGTGTTTAGGATGCGGGCGGGAAGTTCGCGGGCGAACGGCAGAAGGGCAATAACGGCGCCGGCGATAAAAAAGCCGGTGCGGCGGGGGGCTTGATTGGTTTTGCGGATCAGATCGGTGATCAGCCAAATGCCGAGCGGGAGAATGCCGAGTCCGACAAAAAGTGAAAGCCCTGCGGCGAGACCGGCCAGCAGACCGGCAAGGGCGGCGCGGGTGTGTTTTCCGGCGGACAGGCTTTGGAGGAGGATAATTTGGGCCCAGACCAGAGCGGTGACGGCCGGGAGCACGGAGACGGGATGCAGCAAGTCTCTGAACCAGGGGGTGAGGGTGACCAGAAGGGTGAGTCCTCCGAGCGACTGCGCGAGGATTTTTGTGGGTGCGGGCGATTTCGGGGGCAGGAGGTTTCGGACCAGAATTCCGCCGCCCTGGAGGAGGGCCAGGGCCAGGAGCACATGCCAATAGGGGGCGATTCCGGGAGGGATCGCGCCGCAAAGGGAAAGATACAGCGGGCCCGGCTCCGGCGGCGGCATCCAGGAACGCGGCGCGAGGACGCTCAAAGCGAGCGCGAAAACGAAAAGCAAAAGATACGGAATCCAGGAAACCCAGCGCGGGCCTTGGACGAGATTGCGTTGTGTGAGACGTTCGGACATGGCGGATTGCATACCGCATACGGCCCATACCTGCAATCGGAAATAATTTTCATGCGGGTGCTTGACAGTGTGGTGGGATTTCGCGTATAGACACGCCTCCCTTTCGGGTCGGACCCGACAACGATTTACCCAGGAATATTGAATCATGAGCGCATATGCAGTTATTGAAACCGGTGGAAAACAGTACAAAGTCTCTGAAGGCGACGTGCTGACGGTTGAGCGTCTTGAAGCTGAAGTCGGCGGCGAGCTGACGATTGACAAAGTTTTGGCGCTTTCCGGCGACGCGGGTCTCGCTTTGGGCGGGGATCTGGCGGCGGCGGTGGTGAAAGCCGAAGTGATGGAGCATTTCCGCGGTCCGAAGCTGATCGCGTTCAAAAAGAAACGCCGCAAGGGCTACAAGCGCCGGATGGGGCACCGTCAGGAATTGACCAAAATTAAAATCAAGGCACTGGCTTAAGGCTTTGTGTTTTTTCAAGGAGAATTGATCCATGGCACATAAAAAAGGACAAGGCACCAGTAAGAACGGCCGCGACAGTAACGCGCAGCGCCGGGGTGTGAAACGTTTCGGCGGTGAGAAAGTCATTGCCGGCAACATTCTGATTCGTCAGTTGGGCACGAAATGGCACGCGGGCCGCAATGTCGGCCAGGGCCGGGATTTCACACTGTTCGCGCTGAAAGACGGCGAAGTGTATTTCGACCGTGACGGCCGCCGCATCAATATCCGCGAAGCCGCGGAACTGGTTGAAGCGGGCGTAAACTAATCCCGCACCGGGATAACGTGTAAGGACGCGGGTCTTCAAGACCCGCGTTTTTTGTAGGGACATATGAAACCGATATTATTCAGAGATCAAGTGAAGCTGTACGTGACCGCCGGGGACGGCGGTGACGGCGGGGTGTATTTCCGCCGCGAGAAGTTTGTGCCGTTCGGCGGGCCGAGCGGCGGGGACGGCGGGGATGGCGGCAGTGTGATTTTGCGAGGCGATGTCCAGACGGATTCGCTGCTGGATTTGTATGATCATCCGCACCAGAAGGCGGAGATCGGGGAGCATGGCGGGACGAATCAGTGTACAGGCCGGCGGGGACAGGATTTGGTTGTGAAAGTTCCCCGGGGGACGGTGGTGCGGCTGGACCGCAAGGACGGTCCGATTATCGGAGAGGTCCTTGAGGACGGTCAGGAACTGAATGTGGCCCAGGGCGGCAAGGGCGGACTGGGCAATATTCATTTTAAAACCTCGTCGCATCAGGCTCCGAAGGAGTTCACCCCGGGCACCGAAGGGGAGAAGAAAATTTTGTGGCTGGAATTGAAGCTGATTGCGGATGTGGGGCTGGTGGGCTATCCGAACGCGGGGAAATCGACCCTGCTGACGCAGCTGACCCAGGCGCATCCCAAAATCGCGAACTATCCGTTCACCACCTGTAACCCGATTATGGGGACGCTGGAATTCGAGGATTATCGCCGGGCGCGGATTGCGGATATTCCGGGACTGATCGACGGGGCGCATGAGGGGATCGGCCTGGGGCATGAATTTTTGCGGCACATTGAGCGGACGCGCCTGCTGTTGTTTGTGCTGGACATGGGGGGCACGGAGGGCCGGGATCCGCTGGAGGATTTCGAGTCACTGCGGGATGAGCTGCGGCTGTACAATCCCGAGCTTGGCAAGCGGCCGTTCCGGATTGTGGCCAACAAAATGGATGAACCGGCGGCGGATGGAAATCTCGCCCGTTTCCTCGAGGAGACGGGGCTGGAGGCTCTGCCGGTGATCGCGGAGCTGGGTGAGGGTGTGGATGCCGTGAAACGGATGCTGCACGAGACCCTGTTCGGCGATGAGCCGCCGCCGGACCTGATTACGCCGGGCTGAAGCGAAGGCTGACGATTTCGTAAGGGCGGAAGGGCACGGTGCCGTTGCACGGGGTTTGCTGATCTTCGGCGAGTCGGGTGCGGGTGATATTCCAGCCTTTGGCGGAGCGCAGGGTGGCGGTTCCGGCACGTCCGAGGGTTTCGTGCAGGCGCAGGATCCAGGCGCCGTTCGGCAGCGGTTTGCTCCAGCAGGGGATGAGCGATTCACCGCCGTCAAGGCCGAGGAATCCGGCGTCCGCGGGCGCGGCGGCGGGGAGCAGGGGGGTGTAGAGGAGTTCCGCGAGCGCGGCGGGGGATTCGGCGCGGGGCTGTCGGGGCTGGTGCGCGCCAAGGGCGTAACGGATGGTGTGAACACCCTGGTCGGTGCATTTGTCCCGGGACTTCAGCTGTCGGTTGTTTTCGGGATACATGCGGCGGCAGTCGTAGTCTTCCCCGTTGGTGACGGGTGAGCGGAGCAGGGTGAGGTGCAGGTTTCCGTCGAGACAGCCCATGCCGTATTTGGCTTCGGTCATGAGGTTGAGTCCCTGCGTCTGGCTGTCATCCATGACGGTGGCCCAGCGGCTTGCGCAGGCTTCGAACATGGCCTCTTCCCGCGGATTTCCGGGTTGCTGTCCGCGGAGCACGCTGTTGAAGGGCGATCCGAAGCGGGCGTGGCGTCCGGTGTACAGGGTCGGGAAATGGGCTTTGAGCAGGGCGTGCTCCTCGCGCCAGTCGACGTTGACCTCGATGTCGAGCACGGGATGCGCGGGGGAGAGGCGGTAGTAGACGGTGACGTGACTGTTTTCGCCGATGCTTCGACGGAAGGCGAGTCCGGCGGCCCCCGGTTCGCAGGGGCAGGGCACGGTTTCGGCGGGGGTGTCGAGGGGTGAGCCCAGGGTGAGGGTCTGGCGGTCAATGTCCCAGGCGGGAAATTTGTGGGGATGATCGGGGTAGATCCAGAGCTGATTGAGGGGGGCGTTTTGCGCGACGGGTTCGTTGTCGATGCTGAGGGCGGTGATGTCGCCCCGGTCGTTGAACCGGGCCTGAACACGGTCGGTTTTCAGTTCGTTTTGAGACGCGGTGGCGGGGGAGACGGTTTCCGCGGGGAGGGCGGCGGGATCCCAGGCCGCCAGCGGCGGAAGCGTGACCCGCTGGAGGTGTCCGCCGGCTTCCACGAGGTGCGGGCGGGGCAGCGGGAGGGCGTTGAAGACGCAGGGCCCGGTGCCGCTTTGGCCGCGGGCGGCTTCCAGCGCGGTTTCGGCGAGGGATTGAAGTTCCGGCACGCCTTCTTTGTAGACCTCCCAGACGCTGCTGCCGGGGATGTAGTCGTGAAACTGACTGAAAATCAGGCGTTTCCAGGGATGGACCTCGACGGGTCCGGTTTTGTGGAGCGTGTGGACGGCCTCCTGAACGAGCAGGGCGCGTTCGAGTCTGCGGAAAGCGGCTTTGAGGTCGCCGTGGGTGGTGAAAGTGCCGCGGTGATATTCGAGGTAGAGTTCGCCCTGGTAGTGGGGGAGTTTTTCACGGCGGGTGTTGAGGTCTGCGAAGAAGTCATCGATGCGCCCCCACCGGGTGCGGGGAACGCCCTGGAGGGATTGCAGGTGGCGGGCCCGTTCGCACATTTCGGGGGTGACGCCTCCGCCGCCGTCGCCGAACCCGGTGGGCTGGAGAAAGGTGTCGTGGACATCGGACTGGAGATAGGCTTTGGCGGCGGTGCGGCCTTCTTCGGGGGTGGCGTTCTGGTTGTAGCCGAGTTCCTGGGTGACGTGGGTGAGGACCTCGGAGCCGTCGGTTCCGCGCCAGATAAAGCTGCTGTAGGGGAACCGGTTGATGTTGGACCAGGTGAGTTTGGTGGTGAAGAAGTTTTCGACGTTGCACTGCCGCATGATTTGCGGGAGGCATCCGGCGTAGCCGAAGACATCGGGGAGCCAGAGGGTGCCGGAGCTTTCGCCGAAGAGGGTGCGGAATTCTTCCTGGCCGACCAGAAAGGCGCGGGCGAGAGCCTCGCCGCAGGCCATGAGATTGTCCATTTCGACGTAGGTGGCGCCGACGGCCTCCCATTTGCCTTGGCGGATGCGTTGGCGGACGGTGTCGATCAGGGCGGGGCAGGTTTTGTTGACGGCCTCATAGGAGGCGGACTGGGAGTACGCGAAGCGGAATTCCGGGTAGTCCTCCATGAGGCGGTTCATGCTGGCGAAGGTGTGACGGGCTTTGTATTCGCCGCAGCGTTCGGGCCAGTGCCAGACGAGGTCGATGTGGGCGTGCCCAGTGAGAACGGCGTTGACGGGCTGCGGGGATTGTTCCAGCCAGGGTTTGGCGTCTTCGAGAACGGAGAGCAGGGCTTCGGGCCCGTCCCTGTCCAGGGCGTTGACCGCGTCGTCCATAATGCGCAGAAGGCTGCGGAGGAGCACGGAGATGAGTTCGGGCGGGGTGCGGTAGCCGACGCCGTCGGTGCGGAGCCCGGCGAATTCGGGAGAGGGTTTGGCTTCGTGTTTGGCCAGATTGAGAAGGGTGTCGAGCGCATGAAAGGCTTTCCACGCGGCATCGTTGCGGTGGACGATCTCGGCTTGGGTGAGCTGACTGCCCTCGGGGGTGGTTCCGGTGGCTTCGGGATGCCAGATAGCGCTTTGGAGGCAGAGACTTTCCATCCAGGCTTCGGTGACGTTATCGGGAATCCGGACACAACGGTGGGCGACATCAAAGCCGTAATAGGGTGTTTCCTCAAAGAAAAGCGTGCCTTCGCCCTGATCGCGCCAGTGAAGATAGCGGGGACTGCCGGAGGCGGGCGGGGGAAGTTCGAGGTGGAACCAGCCGGTTTGAAAGAGTTTTCCCCAGGCGAAGGGCAGGGTGACAGGGGTGTAGCTCAGCATTTTCGCTTTGGCGAAAGGAATGTCTTCATCCCGGGACGCGGAAAAGGAGACGTTTACCGGTTCCGGATGTTCCCAGATGAGGCTGCGAAGATGATTGAGGGCTTTAACGACCCGGGGAGGGGTGAGCTGGAGAAAGGGGTTTTGCGGGAGGTTCATACATTCCTTGGGTTCTATTGCGCGGGGAAAGCTCCTCTATAAAACCGCCTTCAAAATGCAAGGGGTTCATGCGGGACCGCGCGTTTATTCCAGATACCGGGCGACGCGGAAGCCGATGTCGGGCTGGGGGGTGTTGCCGAAGCGGCGGCGGGCGTTTCGGAGGTCTGCGGGCGCGAAGTCGCGCCAGCTTCCGCCTTTGATGACGTAAAAGGGTCGGTTGGCGGGGCCGACGGGGTCGGTGACGGGTTCGCGTGAGGCGGCGGGCACGGCGTAGCCGTCGTTGACCCATTCGGAAACGTTGCCGGAGAGTCCGCGGATGCCGAAAGCGAGCGGTGGCTCTGTGTTGACGGGCCCGGGGCCCGCGTGGGGATCGGAGTAGTCTTCAATGACCCGGGGGAGGAGTTGGCGGGATTCCTGTCCGGCGAGATTGCCGGCGCTGTCGGGGGGCGGGAATCCGTTGCCCCAGGGGTACAGCCGGTTTTCGTTTCCGGCGCGGGCGATGCGTTCCCATTCGGCCTCGGTGGGCAGGCGATAGCCGTTGGTGGGCGGATAAATCAGTTCCATGCGGCTGTCGTCGTTGAAGAAGTAAGCGGGCTGCAGGCCCTTCTGGACACTGAGCCAGTTACAGTACTGCACGGCATCCTCCCAGGTGATATTGACGACCGGGAGCGGGTCGTGGTCGAGATTGACGCCCTGAAAGGTGCCGCTGCGGTGTTCAGGACGGAAACGGCGGAATTCGGCGTTGGACACATGGGTTTCCGCAAGAACAAAGGGGCGTTTAAACTGAATTTGCTGCGGAATTTCATTTCGAAAGCGGCCGCGTTCTCCCCGGTCGCTGCCGATGGGACCGTCGAGCGGCGCGTCCGGACGGATCATTTCGGGGCCGGGCGCGCGGGGAGTGGGAGTGGGCGGCGGCACCGGGGTGGGGCGGAGGGTTGGAATGGGGATCAGGGTCGGCACCGGTGTGGGCCTGGGCGTTGGCGTTGGCGTTGGCGTTGGCGTTGGTGTTGGTGTTGGTACGGGTGTCGGCGTGGGCGTCGGCACGGGGGGCGGAGTGGGGGGCGGTGTGGGAACCGGCGTTGGGGTGGGAGGGGGCTCAGGTGTCGCCACGGGCTGGACCGAAACCGTTGGTTCTTCGGGCGCAGCGGATTCAGAAGCGGGGCCGTGGGCGGGCTCACGGGTGAAGATGTGGTGCACGAAAAGGGCCCAGACGAAAAGAGCGAGCAGGCTGAATCCGATGGACCATCCGGGTGGTATCCCCGGGCGGCGGGGCCGGGCGTTCAGATCAACCGGGTTGAGAATTTCGTCGGGTTCGGGGCGGGACATGGTTAGAGGCGGGTCTGGGCTTGGATTCGCAGCGGTTACGTTTCTGCAGGAGAGTCAAAAGCTAAACGTTTGCGGCGGATTGATCAAGGTTCAAGAGAAATCATTCATTCATCGTGTACAGAACCCTGGTTTTAAGAGCAATATTTCTATTATGATGCTAGAATGGGGGGCTTCGATACAATTAAAAAACAGAGGTTGAAGGTCATGGGCCTCCTGCAAAACAATATGGGCGAGATTGCATCATCCCATGCGGGAGCCGGAATATCCAAAGCCGGTTCCGGAATATCCGCTGGATTCGGAGGGAAGGGGAATCAGGCCTCCGAAGCCTCCGGCACTGCTTCTCCGCAGTCCGATCCGGACCAGGGCGTCCTGAAAAAGGGAATTGAAGAAAGGGGGACGCACAGGGTTTTGCATTACGGGGCCGAGGCGTGTGTCCGGACTTTCATGGAGGATGTCCAGGCCTCCTTTTTGCCAGGCGTAGAGCACATGGGAAAGGTCGGGCGCATAGGTGTTGGCGCGCTGCCGCACGATGACGCGCCGGATTCCGGCGGACCGCAGGCGCGCTGCGGAGGGAAAATCCTGAGGGATATGCACCGAACGGTTGTCGTACTCTCCGGGCAGGGGCGCTCCTTTTCCTTTGCGCCGGGCGTCCAGCAGGAAGACCGGCGGGGCGTCATCCGGAAGGCTCAGGCTTTGCAAACGGGGGGCGCCCAGTTTCAGCGCATAGCGCACAGAGGACATGTCCACCGGGGCGGGGGACACCGCGCGGGCGTTGAACAGGGGCACCGGACGGCACCCCTGCTCGGAATACATGAGGCCCGTCTGCACGCTCTCCGCGCCCGGGAGGTCGATGACCACAGCGGTGTCCCGTCCGGGAAACTCCGGCAGGATGGAGGGTTGATCCAGCGGTCCGACCATGTCCCGGCTGGTCATTCGCGATGCCCCGATAAAGGCGATGGGTTTGGCCCAGGCGCTCCATACGGATGCCGCCGGGGCCCAGATACGGTACAAACTCTCATCCGGACTCATGTGTTTTCTCCAGGGGTATGCGGGACATCGACCAGCACCGCCACATCGCAGGCGGTTTCGGAAATCAGGGGGGAACGTGCCGCGCGGCCATAGACCCCGGCGGCTTTGCCGTTCACGGTATACACACCGAAGCAGGGATACCAGAACTCCCCGTTCACCTGAACGGGCCGGGTGTCAAACTGACGCTGGGCCACCCAGTCGGCCGGATGCCAACGGGCATTGGACCAGTATTGGTTCCGGCGTGCGGGGGGCGTGACACCTTCGAGGACGACGCCTTCTCCGACCCGCCCGAGGGCAGGTTTGAGGACCCAGCCCTTTTGGTCACGGCGCACCTTTGCGGGGCAGACCGATTCCGGCAGGAAGGTTTCCCAGGCGGGCACGGGAACGCCGAGGTCCTTCCAGAGGAGCGGATGGCGTTTGCTTTGGGTGAGCAGGGCGGTGGCGGGGTTGGCCTGCGGCAGGGTTGATTCCAGAAACCAATGCCGCCATTGAACCTTCCGCCCGAGATTCGGCAGCCATTCGGCGGGGAAAAAACGGGCCAGGGCGGACACCGGCACGTGTTCACCCTGCCAGACGGCCCGCCAGCCTTCATTCGGGTGGTTCTCGAGGTGATCCGGGGCGACCGCGACCGCCCGGCCGCCGAGGTCCTCCACCGCTTTGGCGAGATAGAGCATGACCTGGAGGTCGTCGGTGTAGGCGGTCGCATGCACAAAAGCGATTACCCCGTCTCCTGTCGCCGCCGCCAGCAACGCCTCCGCCAGCCGTTTTCCCGGGAATCCGCAGGGGCGGACCTTCGCATACCGTTCCGAAAAGTAAGCGGGAAGGCCTTCGGCCTCATTGTATCCGCCGGGGACATCGGTGTTGGCTTCGGAAAGCCGCCAGCCTTCGGGCGTGTCGTGAAAATCAAAGCGGATGACGCGGGGAGACGCGGCCGACGGGGACGCTTTGTGTTGGGCCAGGGCGCGGCGCACGGGAGCGGGCAGGCCCAGTTTTCGATGTAAACCGGGGCGGCGGAGCAGTGCGGCCTCCACTTCGATCACTTCGGACGCGAGCGTTTCCGCCGCGCGGGAAAGGTCCTCCCAGGCTTCGGGGCGGAGCGCCAGGGCAAACGGTGCCAGGGTGGATTGGTCCCCGACCTGAGTGTCCCACTTCATGGATTCAAACATCATCTGATGACGCATTTTCTGAAATTCGTCATCCGCGAGAGGTCCCAGCACGCGGTATGACGGATTCACCACGGTCCGAGGCCTTTCAGGACGGTGTAGGCAAAGCCCAGATACAGCATCGCGACCGGGGTTCCGGTTCCAACCGCTCCGTTCGGGTCCGCGTCTTCGCGCGCGGCCTCAAGGATGTGTTCGATGAGCAGTGCTGCCGCCCAAAGCGGGAGAACGGGCCAGGCGGCATCGGCGAATTCGCCCCAGGTCGCCTCCATGGAGGTCCAGTCCCCCGCAGAGGCCCGGCCTAAGATGAGTCCCGATGCGAGCAGGAATGCCGTCAAGCGGCGGGAGGCGGCCCTGTCCCGGTCCACCAGCACGCGCCTGCGGACCGGGCACAGCGCGGCGAGCAGGATCCACAAGAGGAGGAACGCACCCAGAGACATTGCGGCGCAGATCAAGACGACCCACCATCCGGGGCCGTCGCCGATGTTGGCTCCGGCGTAACAGAGACCGGAGCCCAGGATAGCCGCGAACACCGGGCCGGTTGCGGCTCCGCCCCGACGCTCCAGCACCTCATCCCGCAAACTCAATCCGAAGAATGAAAGCAGAGGGATGCTCCAGCCGGTCCACGCCGCGCCGAAGAGGAGATAAAACGCCAGATAGAACGTGTCATCGCGCACAAATTCATCGGCATGAACCCGCAGAAAATAGAAAAGCCCCGCCAGATAGGCCGGGAGCAGCAGGGCCGTCGCCAGACGTTTTCGCGCACCGGTGAGGAGCGGGGACAGGTCGATCAACAACCGATAGATTTTGCCCCAGCTCCAGAAAAACAGAACCAGGAAGATGATCGTTAAAAAGAATTCACCCTCGGACATGGTTTCTCTGATAAACAGGCCGGATTAAAAAACAAGCGGATTCAAATGCCGGATGCCTTATGCCGGATGTCCTATGGCCCCGGGTATGAACGGGTTGCAGATGTACGTCAGGAGGAAACTGGGGGTGGCGGGCTCCCGGGTTATTGTGTTTCGCTCTCAAACACACCCTCAAGATAAGCTTCAAGCAGGTCCAGTTGCTCTTCAACACGCATTGGATCATCCGGTGTTGCCAGTTGGAGCCCGCTTTTGACAAGTATCCGGCACTGGACAATTGTCGGATTCTCTCCAAGCGCATTCATCGTGACTGTCGTTGGAACCTTCCGGATATCAAAGGTGTAGAACGCTTGAAGCGGGGTGCCTCTTTTGTAAATCCATTGCCCGTTTGAATTTTGGTGACACGTGAATCTGTATTTGTGAGACCAGTTTTTCAGCCGATTGGCTAAAGAAGATATCCCGTCCTTAATTTGAATATTCCGTTCAATCTGGATATGCATCTGATGACTCCCTCGTAGACGCCACTAAGGTCTGTGACTCATTTTTTTATGGGATAACGGGATTCAGAAACAACTGCAAGGAAAATGGTTCGGGTCTTTAACGCGGAAGCGGGAGGGGAACCAACGGATGGCTTGCGCCGGACAACGGATGAAGACGCGGGGGACCACGGATTGCCTTGCCGGACAACGGATGTGTTCTTACTCATAATCATAATCATAATCGTAATCGTAATCATAATCGTAATCGTAATCGTAATCGAAAGCCGTCCGTACCGTTCCTGTTGCGGCGGTTGTTTGGGCGGGTTTCGTGCAGGCTGAGCTTGCTCGGCCGTCCGCACGCATCTCATATCAAGGCCGTGTGGCCAACAAACACCGCGCACCGAGCTTGCTCGTTGCGCGGAATCATCTCATATGTTTGGATAAGATGGGTTGCGCTCCACGAGCAAGCGCGAAGATCGCTCTTTTTTTTGGGGGGGCTGGTCGTGGAATGAGATGTTGCGCCCTTTCCCGAGCAAGCTCGTAGGGCGCGGGAGGGACCACGGATAGAAGACCGCGGATGAAGAAGACGGGGAATGAACCGCGAATAGCTTTGCCGTTCCGCGAATGGAAGAAGGGGAATGAACCACGGATAGCCCTGCCGGACCACGGATGAAAATGGGGGAGTCCAAAACGGACGTGTGCGCCGAAGCCGGAGGCGAAGGAGCATGGCTTGCG
>JAFIGD010000058.1 GCA_020831625.1 Verrucomicrobiota bacterium
GGATGGGGGAGGTGCCGATGGCGCGGATGCTGCGTCAGCGGGTGAAGACGTTTTCACGCGGGGTGGCGATTGGGGGTGATGCATTTTTGAGTCGGTTGATGACGGAGCATCGGGGGAGTTTCGGGAAAGACCGCAAGGCGGCGGGGCGGAAGTTGCCGGGGAGGGCCTGGTTGGGGATGGAAGCCTTGAGAGTGACGAATGGGGGGAATGACGAGTGACGAGTGACGAGTGGGGAGTGACGAGTGGGGAGTGGGGAATGACGAATGATGAGTGTGGAGTGACGAATGATGAATGTTGAGTTACGAATGAGTGAGGCGGTCAGAGGTCGTTGGGTAAGTCGACGCGGGAATTTACGGATATGAGACTTCGATTGGGTACGCGTGATCGGGATCGATTACGATTAAGATTACGATTACGATTACGATTAAGATTAAGATTAAGATTACGATTAAGATTACGATTAAGATTAAGATTAAGAGTGGTTATCTGGCAGGTCTCACAAGAGGTCGGAGGCTGGAGGGCTGAGAACAAAGCGCCGGGTCGCGCACGAGAAGTTCTGTTGCATGTTTTTTTAAAACGGTGTAGGATTTGAACATGTCATTTTTAACAGCAGATGCGATGAGAGCGTTGGATGCCCGGACGATTGAGGGCGGGACCTCCGGTTTGGCCCTGATGGGACGTGCGGCGCGGGGAGTGGCGGTGGAGTTTCTGGATCTGTGCGGGGGCGATCCGGGCCGGGTGCTGATTCTTTGCGGGTCGGGAAACAACGGGGGGGACGGGTTCGCGCTGGCGTATTTGCTGAGTTTTCATTCGTCGGAGGTGGAGGTGTGGGTCGCGGCGGCGGAGGAGCGGGTGCGGGGGGACGCCAGGCATTATTTGCGTCAGTTGGTGGATACCCGGGTTTCGGTCTCGTTTTTGGGGGAGGCGGCGGATTGGGATCTGGATTCGGCGGAACTGCCGATGGTGGACTGGGCGGTGGACTGTCTGCTGGGCACGGGAAGCAAGGGCGCTCCGAGGGACGCGCTGGCGGGGGCGGTGGACATTGTCCGGCGTCTGTCGGAGGAGGCGAGGGTGCTGGCGGTCGATTTGCCGTCGGGGCTGAATGCGGACACGGGGGTTCCTTATGATGAGTCGGTTTGTGTGCGGGCGGACATCACGTTGACGCTTGGCGCGGCCAAGGCGGGTTTTTTAGAGGATGCCTCCGCGGAGTGGACGGGGTCGGTGACGGTGGTGGACCTGGAGTTTCCGTCCGCGGAGCTGGAGGCGGTCTCGGTGGAGCCGGTGCGGGTGATGGATCCGGTGAAGGCGCGGAAAACAGCGCCATGGCGGCGGCCGGCGCAGTCGCACAAGGGGATGTTCGGTCATGTGCTGGTGATCGGCGGAAGTCCGGGGATGGTGGGGGCTCCGGTGTTGTCGGGGCTGGCGGCGTTGCGGCGGGGGGCAGGGATGGTTTCCGTACTGGTTCCGCGGTCCTGCGCGCCGATCGCGGCGTCGATGAGCCCGGAATTAATGGTGTATGCGGGCTGGGAGGATGAGGAGGGCTGCCTGATTGATCAGGAAATCGAATTTTCGGCCTATGACGCGGTGGTGATTGGTCCGGGGATGCGGGTGACGGGGGAGACGCGGGAGTTGGTGGACCGGGTTTGCATGCGGTGTCCGGTTCCGGCGGTGCTGGATGCGGACGCGCTGCGGGCGTTGTCGGGGCGGTTGGGCTTTTTGCAGGATTCGCGGGCACCGCGGGTGTTGACGCCGCATCCCGGCGAGATGGCGGGGTTGTTGGGGGTGGAGACGGCCGCGGTGCAGGCGGATCGGCGGGGGGCATTGCTGCGGGCGGTCGCATTGAGCGGGTCGGCGGTGGTGTTGAAAGGATGTCACAGTTGGATTGCGGGGCCGGAGGGGGCGGTTTGGCTGAATTTGAATGGAAATCCGGGCCTGGCGACGGCGGGGAGCGGAGATGTGCTTGCGGGGATGTTGAGTGCGCATCTGGCGGGCGGGCGTTTGTCGCCGACGGAGTGCGCGGCGCTGGCCTGTTATGAGCACGGGCGGATTGGGGACCGCGTGGCGCGGGTGAGGGGGCAGGCGGGTTTGACCGCGAGCGATTTGGTTGAGGGGTTGGCGGGATTGGGGTAATGAGATGGCTGCGCGGAACGGGGCAAGCCCGTTCCTTGCGTGTGATTTTTTTACCCGTTCGTGTAATGAGATGGTTCCGCTTCCCCGGCAAGCCGGGGAAACGGTTGTGAGTTGTTTCCCGTTCCTTGGCACGAAGTCTTGCAGTCCGAGCGAATCGCGGATATGAAATGTGTCTATGAATGTAAAAACCACGCGGATGATTGATTTGGGTCCCTTTGCCGCGGGCGGAGGGCATGGATTGTTTTTGATTTCCGGGCCTTGTGTGATTGAGAGCCGGGATGTGCTGATGGAGATCGCGGAGGCGCTGGCGGAGTGGTCGCGGAAAGAGGCGGTGCCGCTGGTGTTCAAGGCGAGTTATGACAAGGCGAACCGGACCTCGCTGGGCGGGTTTCGGGGGCCGGGTCTGGAGGAGGGGCTGCGGATGTTGCAGGAGGTGAAGTCGGAATTCGGTTTCCCGATTCTCACGGATATTCATTTGCCGGAACAGGCGGCACCGGTGTCGGAGGTGGCGGATATCCTGCAGATCCCGGCGTTTCTGTGCCGTCAGACGGATTTATTGCTGGCGGCGGCGGCGACGGGGGCGGTGGTGAATGTGAAGAAGGGTCAGTTTCTGGCGCCGGGGGACATGGCTCCGGTGGTGGAGAAAATCGAGGAGAGCGGCTGTCGGCGGATTTTCCTGACGGAGCGGGGGAGTTCGTTCGGGTACAACAATCTGGTGGTGGATATGCGGGGACTGGTGGAAATGCGGGATTGCGGGTATCCGGTGATTTTTGACGCGACGCACAGTGTGCAGCGTCCGGGAGGCGGGGGGGGATTCACGTCGGGGGACGGCGCGCTGGCTCCGTATCTGGCCCGGGCCGCAGCCGGGGTGGGGGTGGATGGTTTTTTCGTGGAGACGCACGTGCGGCCGGAGGAGGCGAAATCGGACCGGCTGAATTTGATCCCGCTTTCGATGCTGCCCCGGCTGTGGGGGCAGTTGCAGGCGATCACAGAAATCCTTCAGTCCTGATGCTTTCCGCTTGGACCTTTTTCAAACCCGTGGTAGATTGATTGTATGACAGTACTCTGGTTGGCGGATAATGCGATTGGACCCATGCGCGGCAGGGCGGTGAGGCGGGATCTTTTCAGGATCGGCCTGACGGTTTGGATGCTTTGTCTGAGTGGAATTCCGGGGCGGGCCCAGGATGCGGAACCGGGCGAGGTTGCCGGCGGGGTCCGGGTCCCGGAAATTAATGATCAGGGGATTATGACGTCTTTATTGACCGGACGCGAAGTGCGGTTCCGTCCCCGGAAACCGATGGAAATCACAGGGCTGGAGATTTTCTTTTTTGAACCGGACGGGGTCACCGTCCGAATGAACGCGGTTTCGCCGGGCTGCTATTACGACTCCATCAAGGGGAAGGCGTTTTCCGATAAGCCGATCCGGATTGAAGGAAGCGGATTTGTGATCACGGGGACCCGCTACGAGTATATGGCCTCGGAACAGACCATGGAGATTTTTGAAGATGTCAAAGTCGAGTTGAAAAACGTGAATCTGGGGGATTTGACCCCTTCGACATCGAATGATTCGCCGGAGGACGCCTCCGACGACGAAGCGGATTTAACCTTAACGCCATAAGATCCATCATGAAAAAAATGACCTTCTTTTCCTGTCTTTTGTTGACCTCGGCTCTGATGACGCCGTCCGTCACGGTTCTGGCCGAGGCACCGGCGGAGGACCGTCTGACGGAGGTGACCAGTGAACGCCTGCATTTTGATTACGCCAACAAACGCGCGGTGTTCACCGGCAATGTGGTGGTGAGTGATCCGGACATGCAGATTGATTCGGACGAGATGACGATTTTCCTGAATCAGGATGACACGGTGAACCGGATTGAAGCGAAGGGGAATGTGATTATCCGTTCCGAGGGCCTGCACAGCCGTTCGGGTTCCGCCGTGTATACGCTGGCGGATCAGCGAATCGTTTTGGAGCAGGATCCGCAGGTGTTTCGGGAAAGCTCGATTCTGACCGCCGACCGGATTATATATTTCCGGGCCGAGGAGCGGATGATTGCCGAGCCCCGTCCCCGGATTCTGATGTATCAGGAAGGTGACCGTGACCTTAAGCTCTAATTCCGCAGAAACGCAGGCCGCCGCCGGTGGGGTGACCACCCAGCCTCCGATCATCCGCACGGAGGGTCTGGTGAAGATTTACGGCGGCAAGCGGGTGGTGAACGAGGTGGATATCCGCGTCGAGCGCAATGAGATTGTGGGCCTGCTGGGTGCGAACGGCGCCGGAAAGACGACCACGTTTTACATGATCACCGGGCTGATCACGCCGAATGAGGGCAAGGTATTTTTCGATCAGGAGGAGATCACCGCGATGCCCATGTTTGAGCGCGCGCGGCTGGGAATGGGGTATCTGGCCCAGGAGCCGTCGATTTTCCGGCGTTTGACGGTTGAGGATAATATCAAAGCGGTTCTGGAAACGCTGCCGCTGAGCAGCGGGGCCCGGTCCGAGCGCTTGAAGAAGCTGCTGAATGATCTGAAAATCAGTCATTTGGCGAACCAGAAAGCGTTCACGCTCAGCGGCGGCGAGCGGCGGCGGCTGGAGATCGCCCGGGCGCTGGTGAGCGAGCCGGCGGTGCTTTTATTGGACGAACCGTTCAGCGGAGTGGACCCCAAGGCTGTCAATGATGTACAGGAGATCATTCTGGAGCTGAAGGACCGCGGCCTGGGCATTCTGATTACTGATCATAATGTTCGGGAGACTCTGACGGTCACGGACCGCGCCTACATTATTTTTGAAGGGAAAGTGTTGCGGGAAGGCACCCGGGACTTTCTCATCACCGACAAGGTGAGCCGGGAACTCTACCTCGGAGACCGGTTCTCCATGTAAACCAAACCCAAGGAGGTAAAAGCACATGAACATAACCGTAACCTGCAGACATATGGATACCACCGAGGCGCTCAAAGAGCATGCCACCGCGCGTGTGACCGAGTCGCTTTCCGAATTCCCCCGCGTGGAGGACGTGCATGTCATTCTTGATGTGCAGCGCAAGATTCATCATGTCGCGGAAGTGATTGTCCATGCCAAGAACCATGTGCATGCGGAGAGCAAGGAAGAAACCACGGACATGTACGCCAGTATTGACGCGGCGGTGGACAAGGTTCACCGTCAGTTGCGCAAGAAACGCGACAAGATCCAGGACCACAAGCACACCGCGGGCCTGGGCGAACTCGAGGCTGAAACCATCTGAGGTGCAAACGATGGAGGGGCGGCTTACCAAGCCCCCCTCCATATCTTGTTCCTATGAGTGATGTGCAGCCCATGTTGGTGACCGTGGGGGATTTTTTATCCCACGCCCAGACGCTGATGCCTCTGACGCTTTGTCAGGGGGAGGAGGAACTCGGCAATGTGATTCCGGAGGAGGCGATTAACCGCCCCGGTCTGGCACTGGCGGAGTTCTACCAGTATTTTGCCAACAAACGGATTCAAGTGTTCGGGTTGGCGGAGATGACGTATTTAAAATCGATCCCCACGCCTTTGGAGCGGGAGCGGCGGCTGGAGCGTCTGTTTCAGGAGGAGATTCCCTGTGTGGTGCTGACCCGGAACCGCACGCCGCCGCCGGAGCTGGAACGGATGGCCCGGAAATTCCGGGTGCCGATTCTGCGCACGCCTTTGATCACCAGCCGGTTTGTGAATCTGGCGACACTGGCGATGGAGCATTTGGCGACGCCGGCCCTGCGGATGTCGGGGACAACGCTGGATGTGATGGGGATCGGGGTGCTGATCGAAGGCGCGGCCGGCATCGGAAAGAGTGAGGCGGCGCTGGGGCTGATCGAACGGGGGTTCAGTCTGGTGGCGGACGATGTGACGCTGGTGCGGCGGGACGCCCGGGCTCAACTGATGTGCACCTCCACGGAAATGACCCGGTACCATATGGAGATTCGCGGGTTGGGAATCATTCATGTGCCCAGCCTGTTCGGCATGGCATCGGTCACCCTGGAACACCGCCTGGACATGGTGGTTTCGCTGTATCCCTCGGACCCGTTACTGGAGGGAGATCGCTCGGGTCTGTCGAAAAAGAGCCGGAAAATTCTTGACGTAACCGTCCCTTTAGTGGAATTACCTGTCGCTCCCGGTCGTGATATGGCCGGGGTGATTGAGGTCGCCGCCATGAACCAAAAGCTTGCGCATTTAGGACATGAGGCGGCCAAAGAATTCGACCAACAGGTGATCCGCACTCTTCAACGGCTGAAAACCCGAAAAGGGGGCGGAGCCCGATAACCACATTTATAGACCGCACATATATAGACCGAATGTCCGAACCCGCACTCATCCAGGAATTTGTCATTGGCAACGAATACGGCCTGCACGCAAGGCCGGCAGCCCTGTTCGTGCGCTGCGCGAACCAGTTTTCGGCGGAGGTTGCGGTGGTGAAAGACGGAATGGAGGTTTCCGGCAAAAGCATTATGGGGCTGTTGACGATTGAGGGGCACCAGGGGTCGGTGATTGAACTTCGGATTTCCGGAGCAGACGCGGAGGCGGCTATGACCGCCCTCGCGGAGTTGATCGAATCGAATTTCGGGGAGTGAAGAGAGGTGCGCGGGCCGTCGGTCCGCACAGATTCCCGGTGCCTGTGTGCGGCGGTGATTTGCGCGGACTTTCAGCCCGCGTTTCATCGGATCAACCCGATTCCCAGCCCGCAAACGGACCTTCAGTCCGTCTGCGGACTGGGCTGGTATCGGCTCGGACCGTTGGCCCGAAAACAGTGGAACGACACTACCTACTTGTGTATAGTCGTCAGGACGTTGCCCCTTGCTGACGAATGTGATGCCGTTGGCATCAAGATTAGGATTAGGATTAAGATTAAGATTAAGATTACGATTAAGATTAAGATTAAGATTAGGGTTGAGGGGGGCGGGAAATCGAAGCCCGATTTTCATTGAACATTGAAGCAGAAACTCTAGTCGTAACCTGAAGATGACAACGAAACAAATGATAAACCCGATCCCGGCCTTTCACGTGATGACCAAGCCGGTGGGACCGATTTGCAATCTGAACTGCACCTATTGTTTTTATTTGGAGAAAGAGAAGCTTTTTGGGGAGACGGAGCAGTTCAGGATGTCGGACGAGGTGTTGGAAACGTATATCCGCCAGTACATTGAGCAACAGGATGTTCCGGAGATTTCGTTTGCCTGGCAGGGCGGGGAGCCGACCCTGTTGGGGGTGGATTATTTCAAAAAAATCGCCACCCTGCAGTGGAAATACGCGAACGGAAAGAAGATTACCAACGCAATTCAGACCAACGGGACTCTGTTAAACGACGCCTGGGGAGAATTTCTGGCGGAGAAAGAGTTTTTGGTGGGACTGAGTATTGACGGGCCGCCGGAGTTTCACGACGCCTACCGGGTGGACAAACGGGACCGTCCCTCCAGCGAGAAGGTGCTGCGGGGATTGGAGATTCTGAAAAAACACAAGGTGGAATTCAACACCCTGACGGTGGTGAACCGGAAAAACAGTCAGGAACCTGAAAAAGTCTATCAATATCTGAAAGACATCGGATCGGGCTATATCCAGTTTATTCCGTTGGTGGAGCGGGACGCGGACGCGGTGGCGAAGAATCTCGGGCTGGACCTGAGTCTGCCGCCGGATCTGCAGCGGGTGGAACGCAACCGGATGGTGACGGAATGGAGTGTGTTGCCGGAGGATTACGGCGAATTTCTGGTCAAGATTTACAACACCTGGGTCCGGCAGGATGTGGGGAAGACCTTTGTGCAGTTTTTTGATGTGGCACTGGGCAACTGGATGGGCATGAGCGGGGCGCTGTGCGTGTTCAGTCCCACCTGCGGCACCGCCATGGCGCTGGAGCACAACGGGGATTTGTTTTCCTGTGATCACTTCGTGTATCCGAAATACAAGCTCGGAAACATCATGAATTCGAGCATCCGGGAGATGGTGGAGAGCAAAGAACAGCGTAAATTCGGGCAGGACAAGCTGACAAAACTGCCAAAATTCTGTCGGGACTGCTCGGTGCGCTTCGCCTGTCACGGGGAATGTCCGAAGCATCGGTTTTTGAAGACACCGCAGGGGGATCCGGGCTTAAACTACCTGTGCGCGGGGTATAAGCGGGTGTTCAAGCACATGCAGCCGACCATGGAAATCATGACGCAGTTGTTGCGGGCGGGGCGGCCGGCGGCGGAGGTGATGGATCTTGTGGCGCAAAAGCCCGGACTGGCCCCGACGCAGCCTCCAAAGCGCAACGCGCCCTGTCCCTGCGACAGCGGGCGGAAGTATAGCCAATGCTGCGGGAAAAAGTAAAACCGTAATTTTCGTGATTTTGATTTGAACTTTCTTCTAAAATCTGGGTACGTTTATGATTATGACACATTCTCATGATCGAAATGTTCGGAATCCCGTCGCAAGCGCCTCCAGACGAAGGGGCTTCACCCTTGTTGAGCTGTTGATTACCATGTCGGTGATCATCATCATCTCCGGTTTTGTGATCACTGCTGTCGGCGGGAATGACGGAACCAATGAGCTGAACTCGGCGATCAGCCGCGCGGACAGTGTGTTTTCGCTGGCCCGCTCGGCGGCGATCAGCCGGAAAACGCCGGTGCGGGTGATGGTGAATTATGATCCCTCCCGCGGCGGACGCAACGGTGAGTTTCTGCGATACATGATTGTTTATTACCTGGATCGCGATGATGCGGCCGGCCCTCGATGGAAACCGTTTGCCGAAGGGGAATATCTTCCTCAGGGTATTTTTGTTGACGTGTCACGTATGACCACCAATGATGGGCGGTACAGGGTATGGACCTCTCCTGTGAACTCCCAGTCGATCATCAATGATTATGCGGAAATACCCGAGCCGTCCGCCTCCTCCCTGCCTGAACTGCCCACGAACACCACACCCAACAACAATCAGTGGATTGTTTACGAATTTCATGCCAACGGGACCGCGCGGCATCCCATGTCCCGTTTGGTTTTGGGACGTGCCTTGCAGGCTGAGCCGAACAGTCCATTAAACGTGATCCCGAATCAATATATGCGGGCTGGCTTCGTTCTGTTCCGCAGCGGGAAAGTTGTCCATTTTCAAAGTCCCGAACATTTATGGGGAGCGATTAACTAATGCTAAAAATTTCATCGAAATCTGATTCGCGCGCCGGATTCACCCTCGCGGAAATTCTTCTCGCGATGCTGGTGTTCGCGATTGCGATCACCACGATTCTGGCGCTTTTGGCCCGTTCCATTGAAACCGTGGATGAAATCGTCTTGAAGGATGAGGCGATGCGCCTGAGCAGCGCGGTTGAGCGGGAGCTTACACAGATGCCCTTCAATCAAATTTACAACGATATTTACCCGGATAATGTGATCGAAATGCATGCGTTTCATTACCGGGCGAACAATGATAATAATCGGACCCCCCAGCCGGACCGGACGGTTGACAATGTTCTTGTTGTTCCGCTCGCAAGAAGGGCCAATGAAGGAGTGGACCCGGAATTCGCGGCCAGAGACGGCCGGTATTTCCGCGTGAGACTACGACTGTCCCCCACAAATCCAACGGACCTGGTTGCAAATGTGGATTCATACCCCTCCGCAGCGCTGGTTTTGTTTGCCGAGTTTATTCCGTTGGGCAGTCCAGCCACTACTTCCATTCCCGGATCAGCGCGTGTGGTATACTCTTATAACTTTGCGGTGAGACGATGAAAAAAAATATACAATCCGCCATCAATCTTTCCCGCCGTCAGGGCTTCACCCTGATGGAGGTTTTGGTGAGTTCAGCGCTCACCGTGGTGATTCTCACGATGTTGTTCACGGTGCTGATCGGGGCGATGAACGCTTGGCAAACTGGCACCAACCGCCTGCAGGGCAACGCGGATGCGCGGATGGCGTTGGACAGTATCGCTCAGGATTTGCAAAGCATGGTGGTCCGGCAGACCACTCTGGGCACGCTCGGGCAGGAGTGGATCTATGCCAATACCGTTCAGACGCCAAATGCACCTGCTGGGTTGGAATCGACTTGGCTCACGTTCTTTGCACCGTCATTGGACCGGCAACCCGGTCAACAGGGGGACATTGTCGCCATCAGTTACCGGGTCGGATATCAAGACGCGCTTGCCGGAACAGATGAACCAGAATTTCGTATTTTCGGGTTATACAAACACATGTTTGATACCAGAAACACATTTCAACTTGCTTTGGGCCTTGAAGATACCCGGCAGGCTTTTTGGGAAGGGAATCCTACATTGGATGCAAACCCTTTCTCACCCGGCACTGTGAATTCGCTGGATCCCCGCAGTCTTCTCATCCCAAATGTGGTTGATTTCACTGTTAATTGGAAGGTTAGAAATGCCGGAGTGGTCATTGATCTCCCCAGTGAATTTGATGCAATACGATTAAATAACAGCTTTCGATATGGAACAGGTACTCCGACCGAGGAGGATCCGGGTGCCCGTATTGATGCGGCAGACATTTCGCTCACGATTTTGACAGACGAAGGGATGCGGATGGTGCAGACCTTTGCACGGGCAGGTACATTACCGCAAAATCTTGACCGCATTATCCGGGAGCACGGCCGGGTGTACACGAAACGGGTTAAAATCGAGTACTGATGCCCGAAACAGTTTAATCGGACATCTTTTGTCTTTTTTCTGATCCGCAGGCTTGTCAAAGCCTGCGTTTTTATTTATTCGATTTACATACTTTATTTTGTAGAATCCGCGTTATGTGTTTTTTTCCGGAATTGAATGACTATGAGTGAACCCCTCCCATCCCGAAAACCGTTGATTGAGGCGAAGAACCTTGAGCGGGCCTATGCCTCCGGGGAAGAGGTGGTGTATGCCATCAAGGATGTGACTCTGAACATTTACCCGGGTGAATACCTTTCGCTGATGGGGCCCTCGGGTTCGGGGAAAAGCACGTTTTTCAACATGGTGGGGGCGCTGGACATTCCCACCGGCGGGACGATTTCCATCGGGGGCAGGGACTTACGCAAACTGAAGCCGCCGCAGTTGGCGTATCTGCGCTGCGTGAACATCGGCTATATTTTCCAGAACTACAATTTGATCGAAGTGGTGAGCGCGATGCGGAATGTGACGCTGCCGATGCGCTTCCGGGGGTTGACGGAGGCCGAGGCGCAGGAAAAAGCGGCGGTGTTGCTGGAGCAGGTTGGGCTGGGGCAGCGCATGCATCACCTGCCCGGAGAACTGTCCGGCGGTCAGCAGCAGCGGGTGGCCATCGCCCGGGCGCTGGCGAACGATCCGAGTCTGCTGCTGGCGGACGAGCCGACGGCCAACCTGGACAGCAAAACCGGTCTTCAGATTGTGGAACTGTTGAGTCAGTTGAGCAAAGACCGCGGCGTGACCGTGGTTTCGGCCACGCATGACCACAACATGCTGGCGGTGAGCGACCGGGTGGTCTATCTGCGCGGCGGTGAGGTGGAGCGGGTGGTGAACCGGGAAGATTTGGACATCCAGGTGGGACATATTGAATGAAAAACGGCATCAAACACACCCTGACAATTTTATTCGGCGCGCTGCTGATCGCGGTGATCACTCCGCTGGCGCAGTTCAGCACGCTGAACATGACCAATCACGATCTGGAGACTTCGGCGGCGTCCGGGTGGGCCTTCGGTTTGTTGTTCGCGTTTGTGCTGGCGGCGGCGGCGCTGCGGCTGATCACCCGAAAGCCCTGGCTGAACCGGGGTCAGGTGGTGGTGGTGTTCGCGATGCTGACGATCGCGGTGCCGGTGATGAATCTGGGGCTGATCCGGCCTTTGATCCTGATGCTTCGGGCCGTGCAGGTGCATTATGTGAATTTCGGGGTGGACACCTATCGCCGGGCGTATCAGGAGCAGTCCCCGGACTGGTTTCCGGTGGTGCCCACGACCGAGGGTTTGGCGCATCACAAGGCCGACCGCCTTTTGCGGCTGCTGAATGACGAGGGCGAGGCGCGGCGGCGTCAGGCGGCGATGAACCGCTGGCTGCTGGAGATTCAGATTGAGGTCCGGCGGGCCGAGCGGGGGGAGGATCTCCGGGAGGAGACCGCGGGAATGCTTCGCACGGAATTGGAGAAGCTGGGTTTGGTGGAGGTGGAGCGGGTCCGGCAGTCGCTTGACCGGGATGAATCCCTGCAGGCGATGGCGGTTCAATTGGATCTGGATGAGCCGTTGCGCGCCCGTCTGGCGACGCTTCAGGCGGGCAGTGTGGAGGCGCTGGCGCTGCTGGAGCCGCAAATTTTGTCACTGGACGAACGCACCCTTTATTTTGTGCCCGGTTTGCGGGCGACGTTTGACCGCGGGGTGCAGGGGCGTCTGGTCCGTCTGGAGGAACAGATGGATCCGGATGCGCGTTCAGCTCTGCGGGATGAGGGCCGCCAAATTGATGAAGGCCTGGCGGAATTGCGCCGTCAGGTGATGCGGCTGGGGGACCGGGACCGCTCGGCCCTGCTGCGCTTGCGGCGGGACGCGTATCAGGAGGCGTTCGCCGATCTGAGCGAAGCGGATATCGCGGCGCTGCGCACGGAATTTATTTTCCGGTCCCGCACGCAGGAGCGCCGGATGTTGTTCGGGCAGCGGGCCTCCGGGGATGTGCCGGGACATGATTTGTCGCCGCTGGAGGATTCGGTGTTCCGCACCAGCCAGGAAAAAGAGGATTTCCTCGGACTTTCGTTCGGCGGGCGGGTCGGATTTATCCGGAACCGGGTTTCATGGGGAATCTGGCTGGCGCCGCTTCTGCGCTGGGGCGGGCTGTTTCTGGTGCTGTTCGTGTTTATGATGTGTCTGGCCGACTGGCTCCGCCGCAAGTGGGTGGAGCGGGAAAATCTGGCGTTTCCGCTGGTGGAGGTGGCGGATTCGCTGATCCGGCATGACTTCCGTCTGGAAACGGCGGAGGATTTGCTGCATCCTGAACGCCGGAAGGGAATGTTTTCTCCGGTGTTCTGGGCCGGTTTCGCCCTCGGAATGCTGATTCTGGTGGTTGAGGGCATGGGGTATTACGGCCCGGGAAGCCCCAAGGTTATGGCGCTGGATGTGACCAACAATCTGTTCGCCACCGGGGTGCTGCGGGAACTGAACAATCTGATTTTTGTGCTGTCGCCGATTCTGGTGGGGCTATTCTTTCTGGTGAGTCTGGAAATCAGTTTTTCGGTCTGGGCGCTGTACCTGATTTATCGGGTGTCGTTCCTGGTGATCGGATTGAACGCCCAGGGGGCGATCCGGGATCCGAATCATGTCGGCTGGGCTTCGCGGACGTTTCCGTTCGAGCTGGAGCAGTTGCTGGGCGCGGGAATCTGTTTCGGGCTGATTTTGCTCTACAAATCGGTTGAACGGCGCGGCGGCAGGAAAAAGGCCCCCGCGGGCGCGGCTCCGAAAGGGAATCCGTATCTTCCGGGACGGCTGACGCGGATCGGGCTGATTCTGACGCCGATTCTGGCCTGGCTGCTGATTCGGGATCTGGGGATGAAGCACACCGGCATGGCGCTGATTTTCGGGGTGGTGGTGCTGTTGCTGGTGATCAGTTCCGCGCGGATGCGCGCGGAGACCGGTCTGCCGATGCAGCATGTGGCCTACGATTTCACCCGCCTGCCGATGGTGTTGGGGATGTCGGGCGCGATGGGGGTGAAATCGTTTCTGAATTATTTCGCGCTGGCGTTTTTGCCGGTGACGCTGCTGTTCCGTCTGTTGCCGCAGCAGTTGGAGAATCTGGAGCTGGCGCGCCGGCATCAGGTGAAAGGCACCCTGATCGCGGTGGCCTCGCTGGTGGCGTTTGTGACCGCGATCGGCACGGGGATGTTCAGCCTGCTGATTCTTTCGCACTGGATGGGCGGCGACGTGCTGGGGATCGGCGCGCCGAATCAGGGGCCGGACATGGCCGGGGTGATGTCGTATCCGCTGTGGGTCTCGCATTTTCTGGGGGAAGAGGGACTGGACACGTTCACGCGCCCGCACGGGATGCGGCTGCTTTTTGTGGGTGTCGGCGCGGCGGTGTTCGGGGTGCTGACACTTCTGCGGAGCCGGGTGCTGAAATTTCCCTTTCATCCGCTGGGATATCTGCTGTTTTTGTTCAGTGTGTATCACGTGTGGATCAGTCCGTATCACAAAGGCATCGCCAGCGCGGAACTGGGCGGAGCCTCCTGGCTGTGGGGCAGCGCGTTTGTGGCCTGGGGCCTGAAGAGTCTGATCATCAAATACGGGGGCATGAACACCT
Organism: Verrucomicrobiota bacterium; assembly: GCA_020831625.1. GTDB lineage: Bacteria > Verrucomicrobiota > Kiritimatiellia > SS1-B-03-39 > UBA6053 > PXAS01. The sequence continues at coordinate 14,323 of JAFIGD010000058.1, forward strand.
ACCGCGGCGCCAAGCCCGGATTTATCGGGCTGATTGTCGGGGCGCTGGTGGCGGTGTTTCTGATCAACTTGACGGACTTGTCGGTTTCGATCCGCGCCACCAATCCGTCGTTTGAGCCTTCGGACACGCAGAAAATGTTTATGGATAACCCCGCTTTCACACCCCGGGTCTATTAATGGGAGTGTATTAAAGGTATGAAGATCATTATTCGGAATTTTTTTGTTTCTGTCTGGATTCTTTCCGGGGGCTTTGCTGCGGGGGTGGCGCTGGCGGGTCAGCAGGGGGATGTCGCGGCGCGTTTGAGCCGGGAGGAGCGGCGTGAACTACTGTCGCTCCCGTTGATGGCGGGCGACGCGCTGCGGGCGCTTCGGGAAACGGTGCGTCCGGAGGCTCTGGAGGCGGATGTGCGCGAAATTTTCGCGTTTGCGCCGTTGTCGCTGGGCCTGCGGGATCCGGAAGGGCCTTCGGTTCATGACTGGCTGGCTGAGCGGTTGGATTCGGTGCCGGATCTGGAATGGCTGGGAGAGCTGAAAGAGCCGGTGCCGGTGCCGGTGCGGCTGGATCAGGCCGGGAATTTGGGACGGCGTGAACAGACGGCCACGGAAATCCGCGTGGGCGGGGAGCGTTATGATGTGGAGGCGTTCTGGCCGGCGGGCGCCTTGCCGACGCTGGCCCCGGAAGCGGGCCTGAGCGGTCGGCTGGTGTATGTCGGGGACGGCGAATGGTCGGACCTGGAGGGGCTGGATCCGCGCGACGCGCTGGTGATCATGAATTTCAAAGGCGGGCGCAACTGGAATTTGCTGACGGATTTGGGCGCACAGGCGGTGATTGTGGTGGAGGACGGGTTTGTGAGCCGGCCTTTGGCGGAACGCTTTTTTTCCAGCACGCCGCTTCCGTTTCCCCGGTATTTTGTGGATGCGGAAACCGGTCGGGCGCTGATCGCGCGGGCGGAGCGCAAAGTGGACACGCAAGCGGGCCGGGAAACGGTTCCGGGTGAGGTCGCGGAAATCCACGGCGGAAACTGGATTGAAAACCGGACCGCCCGCAGTTTGTTCGCCTGGCTGCCGCCCCACGGGCATAAAGAAGTGACGGTGCGTGATTCGGATTTGCTGGACCGCATCGCGGCGCAGTTCGGCCTGGAGAGCGGCGACATTCTGCGTGAAAACGATTTAGCCTCGCCGGTCTTACAGGCTGGACAGGAGTTATTGATTCCCGGACGGCTGGAATCCTACACCGTGGGCGCCCGGGATTTGCTCGACCGGTTGCTGCGCGAGTGGCAGGTGAGCGAGGCGGAACTGACCGGGGCGACCGGCGCGTTTGATCCGGCGCTGCCGCCGGGCACGGTGCTGCGGGTTCCTCCGATGGGCAATCCGATGGTGATTTTGGTGCGGCTGGAGGCGGTGAGCGCGCTGCCGGGTCTTCCGCACGGCGCCCACGCGGCGATGAATATCGCAGTGGCCACCCGGTTCCTGGAAATGGCGGGGGACATGCCGGAGGGCGCGCGGCGGCGCGGCGTGCTTGTGGGCTTTTTGGAGGGGGAGGCGCACGGCGGACGGGCGAGCCGGCGGCTGTTGGAGACCTATTTGCTTGAAAACGGGCTGTTGCAGCCGGCGGCGGTCGCCGCGACCCAGACGGCGGATGAAGGGGTTCTGTTCGCTCAGTATGTGGAAATTGAGGCCTGGCTGGCCGATGCGGCGGATGAGCCGTCCCCGGCGGCGGCGAACTGGTTTGCGGATGAGTGGCTGGGACCGGCGCTGAACCAGTACCGGGTTCAGTTGGCGGAACGGCGCGTGGAGGCGATCCGCCGGGGAATCAATCAGCCGGAGGATGCGGAGGAATTCCTGAGCATTCGTCACCGGATGCAGGATAAAATCGCCAAGGTGGTGGAGGTGCGGCAGGCCACGCTGGAGAACCGGAATCTGACTGGCATTCAGCGGGCGGCGAATTTTCTGGATGCGTTGGCCCCCTTTGAAGAGGGCGGGGACAATGATCCGCGCCTGAGCCGGGAGGAACTGGTGGCCCGGTTCCGCGCCGAGGTTCAGGAAGAGCGGCAGATCCGCGGTTTGCTTGAACAGAATCAGGAGACCATGCATGCGGTGCTCGACCGGCTGCGTCCGGCGGGCGGGCCGATTCCGCTGGAAACGCCCCGACAGGGCTGGTGGCTGGATTTGTCCAGCGGCAGCCCGCATTTGGAGATTGGACCGGCGGCGAACTACCGGGAGCTGGCGGGCCCGACCGTGGCCACCCGGCGCACGATGGTGGAGCGTTTTGACCGGGTGCAGGCGTTTACGGGTCTTCAGGCGGGCTGGCGGGAGGCCTGGCCGTTCATCGGAAACGATGTGCAGGCGGTTTTTCCGTTATTGAATCTGCCCGCGCCGCCCTCGTACACGGAAATGTGGGCCGCGATGGGCGTGAGCCTGTTGCCGCTGCGGGCGGCGAACGACAGCCGCAATCTGGTGGACACGCATCTGGACACCCCGGATCACCTCGATTTTGAAGCGTTGTCGACCCTGGCGCGCGGCAGTCTTTTGATGTTCCGTCTGGGGCTTGAAAGCGGGCGGGACGGTTCGGTTCCCGGCACGCTGCGTCCGCCGCCGTTCAGCCGTCTGGTGGGGACCACCACCCGGTTTAATATTCGCAGCGGTATCGACGCCCGGGATCCGGTGCCTCAGACGCTGGTGGTGTATCCGGCGATTCGTCAGCCCCGGAATTTACAGCCTGAGTGGGGGGCGCACAACACCTCGACGTTTTTGGGCAACCGGATCGCGGTGAAGCAGTTTTCGCTGATGAATGGCCGTTACGCGCTTCCCGTCGAGGCGCAGTCCTTTCGCGGTCTGCTGTCGGTTCATGCCTACAAAGCCGACCCGCAAACCGGTCTGTTCGACATGGTGATGGAGGGCGGCCAGGTCGGCACCGGACGGCAATCGCATTCCTTCGGTCTGATTGAAGGACGGGACAGCTTTAAAAATCTGATTATGCAGCAGCTTTATCCGCTGGTGCTGAGCCCGGGGGTTGAGCCGCTGCAATACGCCGAGCCGACGGATGCGGGTTCGCTGCCGCAGATTCAGGACTCGGTGTTGCGGGGACTGCCCCGTCATTTTAACATCGAGCATCCCCGGATTCATTTCGGTGAAACGGAAATGGAGGGGACGATTGTTTATATGGTGCCGTCGCGCCGGATGACGATGATCGATTCGCGGCGCGGTCAGATGCGCGGACTGCTGATCGGCGAGCTGGATCCGGATGACCTCACCAGCGTTCAGGGACGGGGCATCGGGATTGGTCCGAATGTGTACGGCCGCAATTTGTTTTTCCGCAACACCGGCTACCGGATCGCGCGGGACCTGCAGGCGGCGAGCACGCGGCGGATGGATATTTATGAACGCTTCGGGATTCGCGATCAGGAACTGCGCACCACCCTGGCGATCAGCCGGGAGCGGCTGGACGCGGTGGAGGCGTATATGGACGCGGGCCGCTGGCAGCAGGCGGCGGGAGCCTCGCGGGAGGCCTGGGGCATGCTGATTAAGAACTATCCGGCGATTTTGCGGCTCGGGCGCGAGGCGGTGCTGTCGGTGGTGATTGTGATGGCGCTGCTGGCGCCGACGGCGGTGTTTCTGGAGAAGCTGGTTCTGGGCGGCAAGCACATTATTTCCCGGCTGGGCGGCACGGTGGCGATTTTCATTTTGGGAACCCTGTTTCTGAATTTTTTCCATCCGGCCTTCCAGATCGCGATGTCGCCCTTTATTGTGGTGATTGCGTTCACGATGATTCTGATGGCTTCGATTGTGCTGAGTATTTGTTATCAGCGATTTGAGGTGCTGGTCCGCCGCGCCCGGATCGAGGGCGGCGAGGCGGAAAGCGAGGAAATCAGTCTGGCGAGCACGCTGAACACCGCGTTTTCGCTGGGGGTTTCCAATCTGAAAAAACGCCCGACCCGCACGGTGTTGACTTCGTTCACGGTGACGGTGCTGACCTTCTCGATTGTGTCGTTTGTGTCGGTGCGCGGACGGGACACGCTGTTCATGAGGCCGGTGGAGCTGGACCGGGACATTCAGGGCGTTGAAATTCCGGAAGAGGATCTGCTGCCGCCGTTGTACAACGGGGCGCTGTTCCGCGAGGCGAACTGGGGGGCGTTGAGCAGTTCGTTCATGAACGCGATCCGGACAGAATTCGGATCACGCTTCGAACTGGCGCGGCGCGCGCACTACATTGAAGTGGCGGGCGGGAACAACGCGGCGCTGGAGGGGCGCAACCAGATTGAAATCCGCCGGGGGGATGACAGCGAAATTGTGACCGCGCTGATGGCGTTTGAGCCGGTGGAGACGCGGTTCAGCGCCCTGGACCGGGCGGTGAGTCACGGGCATTGGTTCCGGAAAGCCTCCGGCGATCTTCCCGAGGACCGTTTCCATCTTATTCTGCCCGCGCGGGTGGCGGAGGTGCTGGGGATCGGTGCCGAGGATTTGGTCGACAGCGCGGGGGAACGCCTGACGGACGCGGAGCTTCCGACGGTGCGGATGATGAACAACGATTGGCGGGTCATCGGCATTCTGGATCCGGAGATCGCGGACCGGGTGCGGGATGTGCATGGCAAATCGCCGGCGCTGGTGGACTTCCTGCGCAGCGCGATCACCCCGCAGATGGGTTCGGGGGCGCTGGAAACCGAAGACGAGCATGTGCATATGAGTTTCGATGATCTGGCGCTGGTGCCGCTTGCGGCGCGGACCGATGTCCGCGCGGGCTGGAATTCGCTGGTGGTGCGTTTCCCCGAGGAATTTGATTTTGAGGCCTTCCGTGACGAGTTGGCCCGGCGCATGGAGCGGGCGATGTATGCGCATGTGGACGGTGACCTGAGTTTGCTGTCCGCCCGGGTCCAGCAAAGTGTGGGCGGCTTGGCGAAAGTGTTGGTTCCGGTGATTCTTTGCGTGCTGATTGTCTCCAACACCATGATGGGAACCGTGGATGAGCGGGTGAGTGAAGTGCAAATGCTCGGCGCGATCGGATTATCACCCTCGCAAATCAGCTTCCTGCTGCTGGCGGAATCGACAGTATTCTCCTGCATCGGCATCATTTTCGGAACCTTTTCGGGGCTGCTGTTTTCGTCAATCACCGGGTTGGCCCGTTTTGAGGACACGCTGGGTCAGTTGAGTTTTAACTTCACGTCCCTGGCCTCGACCTTCCTGGCGATGGGCACCGGCGGGATTGTGTTGCTGGCCACGCTGATTCCGGCGCGGCGGGCGGCGGCGCTGGCCGCGCCGAGCGGGATGGACAAGTGGCAGTTGCCCGCGCCGGAAGGCGAGGGGGTGATCCGCTTCAAACTGCCGTTCACGCTGACCCGCGGCAACGCCATCGGCATGGCCGCGTTTTTCCGCAGGTTCCTGCTCAATCATGTCGACAGTTCCTCCACGGATTTCATTTCCAAAGGAGCGATGATGGTCCGGGAGTCCGGGGAAGGCGCGAACGGTCTGCGCGTGAACGCCCATATGTGGCTGGCGCCGTACGACCTGGACGTGGCCCAGGATTTGAGCCTGCACATTGATCCGACCGAAAACGAGGGGGTCTTCGGGGTCACGATTGTTCTGAACCGCCGTTCCGGTTCGGAAGACGCCTGGATGCGCACCAATTACGGATTTCTGGACCTGGTGCGCAAGCAGTTCCTTTTATGGCGAAACCTGGATCCGAAGCTGCGCAAGCGCTTCATTCAGGAAGGTATGACAGCACTTGAAGCAGAGGTTCCGGTATGAGCAAATCCAAACCTTCCAAGAAGGTAAAGAAAAACGACGCGTTTTACGACGCGAATTTCAGCATCGAGGCGATGCAGGACGAGCCCTGTCTGAACGGGTTCACCTGGCGCACGGTGATCGGCGCGCTGTTCATCGCGTTTGTGATGCTGCCCGGGATTATTTTCATGGGGCTGATGATCGGGGAGGATATGGGCACGGCGGCGGACTGGGTGGTGATTATTCTGTTTGTGGAGATTGCCCGGCGCTCGTTCATGACGCTGAAGAAACAGGAACTGTATATTCTCAAATACACGGTGAGCAGTTTGAGCAGTATATCGGGCAGCGTGGCGCTCGGCGGCGGTATTTTCGCGTGGATGGTGTTTAACCGCTATCTGCGGAACTCGCCGGAATTCGCCAACTTCGGGATCGCCCACGAGGTGCCGAACTGGTTCGCGCCGTTCGGCGACGCGGCGTTTCAGGGCGGTTTCCTGTCGCGGGTCTGGTGGCCGGTGCTGACGGTGACGATTCTGACGATGCTTCTGAACAAGCTCACGCAGCTTTCGCTCGGGTTTCTCGCTTACAAAGTGACGGTGGATGTGGAGAAACTCCCGTTCCCGCTGGCCCCGATTCAGGCGGAGGGCGCGATCGCGCTGGCGGAGAGCAGTCAGGATAAAGATAAAAAGAGTTTCCGCCAGTATTGCTTCTCGATCGGCGCGATGATCGGCGCGGTCTTCGGTTTCTTTTACGCGGCGGTTCCGATTTTGACCGGGGCCTTTTTTGGTCAGCCGCTGCATTTGATTCCGATTCCGTTTCTGGATTTGACGGTGGCGATGGAGCATATTCTGCCGGGGGCGCTGATCGGGATCACTCTGAATATGGGCCTGTTGTTCACGGGCTTTGTGCTGCCGTGGCGCATCGCGGTGGGGATGTTCTTCTCCACCATCTTCTTTAAGATTATTCTGAACACGACGCTGCAGCGGAACGGACTGCTGCCGAACTGGGCCCCGGGCAAAGACGCGATTCAGACGCAGGTCGCCGACACCCTGGATTTCTATCTGTCGTTCGGGATCGGCACCAGTTTCGCGATTTTCGCGGTGGGGGTTGTGGGGATGATCGCGGCGGTGGTGAAATACAAGCGCAAGAAAACGGAACAGCAGGGGGACGACATCCACGAGGGCGGCATTGATTTGTCGAAGTTCTGGGAGCGCAATGTGGACCGCGGCGATCCGCCGACGGGTCTGATGGTGGGGATCTGGATGTTCTCGGCGCTGTGTTTCGTGTTGCTGTCCAATCACTTGATCAACGGGGATCTGGTGGAGGGCGAGCGGGCCTTCCCGATGGGCTGGCTGTTCGCGTTCGCGTTCCTGTGGACCCCGATCAACACCTACATCAACGCGCGGATGAGCGGTATCGCCGGTCAGAACGTGGGCGTGCCCTTCATTTTCGAGTCCGCGATTTTCGCCTCCGGGTATCGGCGGGTGAACATTTGGTTCGCGCCGCTGCCGCTGAACAATTACGGGCATATTGCCGACATGTTCCGGGTGTGCGAACTGACCCGGACCAAATTCACTTCGATCTTCAAAGCGGAGCTGTTCATCTTTCCGCTGCTGCTGGTGGCCTCGTTTGTGTTCTGGTCGTATATCACCGGACTGGGCCCGATTCCGTCGGACAACTTCCCGTATGTGCAGAAGTTCTGGCCGATGCACGCGCAGATGCGGGCCTTGTGGGCTTCGGCGATGCAGGAGGGTCAGTCGCTGCTGCTGGACGCGCTGAAGCCGGGGGTGATCATTGGGGCCTTCACGGTGGGCTGCATCGCGTTCGCGGGTTTTTCGGCGCTGGGAATCAGCGCGCAGTATATCTACGGCGCGCTGGCGGCGGCGAACGGCTATCCGCACAACGCGGTGATGATTTTCTTCGGCGCCTGTCTGGGCCGGTATGTGTTCGCCAAAAAATTCGGACGGGAGCGGTGGCAGAATTTCGCGCCGATTCTCGCGGTGGGTTTCGGCGCGGGCATGGGCCTGGTCGGCATGCTGGCGATCGCCATTAATTTCCTCTGGGCCTCCATAGGAGTGAACTACTGATGAAACCTGCAACGCAACCTTCCGCGGACTGGGAAATCGGGAGCCTGAGTCTCTCGCTGGAAGTGGTCTGCTCGATGGCGGTGAACAGTCTGCGCCAGCGGATTGGCCGCGCGGTGCTGACGCTGCTGACGATCTGCACCGCCACCGCTTTTATGATGTATCTGCTCACCATGCCGCGCTCCACCGATCCGGTGGATATTCAGAGCTGGCGGCTGATGATGATTCTGTCGCTGGTGGTGAGCGGAGCCGGGGTGTTGAACACCATGCTGATGTCGGTGACGCAGCGGTACCGTGAAATCGGCACCATGAAATGTCTGGGGGCGCTGGACAGTTTTATTCTGTACAGTGTGCTGCTGGAGGCGGCGATTCTGGGGCTGGTGGGCGCGTTTGCGGGCGCGATCGCGGGACTGATCATCTCCATTCTTCTGGCGCTGGCGGATCACGGCGGCGAGGTGTTCCGCGCCATGGAAATTGCCAATCTGCCCGGTAAACTGCTGTTCGTCTTTCTGGTGGGCATGGCGCTGACCACGCTGGGAGCACTCTTCCCGGCGTTTATCGCCTCCAAAATGCCGCCGATGGACGCGATGAGAGGGGAAAAGTGACGAATGACGAGTGACGAATGACGAGTGACGAATGACGAATGACGAATGACGAGTGACGAGTGACGAGTGACGAATGACGAGTGACGAATGACGAATGACGAGTGACGAGTGACGAGTGACGAATGAAGAGTGACGAGTGACGAATGACGAATGAAGAGTGACGAATGATCAGTGAAGAATGACGAATGAAAAGTGAAGAATTTCCTATGGAAGAAAAAAACATACCTAAACAAGATAATCAACCAGGCCAGGGTTTTTTAGGATATCCTTTGCCTGAGAATGAGATCTTGTTGGCGATGGAGGGACGGGAGAATTATCAGGATTTAAAAAGAAGAACTCAGAAATTCGCATTGAGAATTATCAAGATGGCCAGAGCATTACCCAATGACCCGGCTGCCGGCGTGATCCAAAAGCAAATCATTCGGGCCGGGACAAGCGTGGGTGCAAACTATCGGGCTGCCTGCAGGGCGAAATCCGCCGCGGATTTTATTCATAAAATGAAGATTGTTGAGGAGGAGGCGGATGAAACGATGTATTGGATGGAACTCATTCTCGAGGAGAATTTTCTGCGTCCAGATCAACTGAACGCTCTATATGAAGAGGCGAACGAAATCCTCAGCATGACCGTGAAATCAATTTTTACCGCTAGAAAAGGGAAATAATTCATGACCGATTTTTCTGAACCCGATTCAACGATTCGACACTCGTCACTCGACACTCGTCATTCCGCCGATGATACTGTCGAATACACGGTGATGACCCGTGATGTGGTGAAGGTGTACCGCATGGGGGACACCGAGGTGCGGGCGCTGGACGGTGTGGATGTGACCATCCGCACCGGGGAATATATCTCGATCATGGGGCCCTCGGGCTCCGGCAAAACCACGCTGTTCAACGCCATCGGCGGATTAATGAAACCCACCTCCGGGAATGTGTTCATTGACGAGATCGATGTGGCGCAGTTGGACGCCAATGAGCTGGCCTGGTTGCGCTGCCGGAAGATCGGATATATTTTCCAGAGCTACAACATCGTCAAGGTGATGACGGCACTGGAGAATGTGACGCTGCCGATGCTGTTCGGCGGTGTGCCGCCGGACGAGGCGCAGGACCGGGCGGTGGAGATTCTCACGCGGGTCGGACTCGGCGACCGGATTCTGCACACGCCCAAAGAGCTGTCCGGCGGTCAGCAGCAGCGCGTGGCGATTGCCCGGGCCTTCGCGAACCGGCCGGCGATCATTCTCGCGGATGAACCGACCGCCAACCTGGACATCCATACCGGTGAAGAGATTATTGAACTCATGAAAGAGATGAATCAGGAGCGGGGCGTGACGGTGATCTGTTCCACGCACGACCATAAAATGCTGGACATCTCCGACCGGATCGTTTGGATGCGTGACGGAAAAGTCCAGAAAATCGCCAACCGCGCGGATGTGGATATTGAGATTAACACGATGAAGGAAAAAGAGTGACGAGTGACGAGTGACGAGTGACGAGTATATTTTACTATAACATCCACACTGGGAGTTAAATCCTGAAAACCCTGAGCAACGCCTCCTCAACCACTCGATGCCTCGTCCATTTGAACCTGATTCTTTTGGCGGGCTTGCTGTTAGCGGGGATTTCGCTTCTGTGGCGGTCGGGTCAATTGGTTGGGGAACTTCACGGAACCCTGGTGGCCATTTCGGAGGATCTGAAAGATGTGTCAACTGTGGCGGGGACAATCTCGAGGGATGTGGAAACGCTCCGGACGCAAGTGGAGGAGATCCGGGAGAAAGTGGATGACGTCGTGCCGCGGGAGCAGTTGCAGGGAACCATAGCGGATGCGCAACGGATTCGGGACGGACTTGGCCGGAGTGACGGTTCACTTCCCGCGGAGGAACAGGAGCATATCGAAGCCCTGCTGCGCCGTCTGGCGGCCTCGGATCTTCGATACGAGAGCCGCAGGGGGCTCCTGCCGGTGGAAATCCTGTGGGGGCGGATTCAAACCCGCTATCTCAGCATGCGCAACACGCTCACGTCCGCAGAGGAGTTTATCGATGTCGTCGCCACCCGCAGTATGCTCGGCGTGGAATACAGGGTGACGGAGGCGGATGGCGGATCGCTGACGCTTCGGGAGTGGATGCACGGGGAACTGGTTCGCTTAAAAGAGCCGGAGTAATAAGGAATCTGAAATCCACGGTTGCCATTTGCGGGGAAGCGAATAGAGGTTTGGTATGACAGGCACAAATACTCTTTTAGGCGGGGGCGGATTTCATCATGTCGCTGTTCGTGTGGTGGATTTCGAGGCGTCTGAAGCGTTTTACCGCGCGCTGGGCTTTGAGCCGGTGCGGACGTGGGGCGAGTCTCCCAGGCGGGCGGCGATGCTGGACGGCGGCGACGGCACCGTCATTGAAATTTTCGAGGGCGGCGCGCCCGATACGCCCTCCGAAGGCCGGATCATTCATTTCGCATTGCGGGCGGCCGATTGCGATGCGGCGCATGCGCTGGCGCTGAAGGCCGGAGCGGTGGAGACGGTGGCGCCCAAAGATGTGACCATCCCCTCCCGTCCGCAGCCGTTATCGATCCGCCTCTCGTTCGTGAAAGCACCCGGCGGCGAAATCATCGAGTTTTTTACCGAGAAGGCCTGACGGATCCGGAGGGTATTGGAGGATCATCATTTCTGGGCGTATCCCGCAATTGGTGAACGCTGATTCCCTAAGGCATAAATATTATACGTAGAACATAAACGCATGTTTACCTCATCTTCCCCGGAAGAATCTAATCGTAATCGAAATCAGGGCCAACGGCCCGGCTCAATTCAGGCCTCCGCCTCGTACCGATTGAGCCGCA
>JAFIGD010000059.1 GCA_020831625.1 Verrucomicrobiota bacterium
CTGTTCGTTCGATGAGATGTTTGCGCTCCACGGGGCAAGCCCGTAAAGCACCTCTTTTCATTCAGGAACGCGCCTCTGTTAGGCCCTTTGAATCTGCGACAAGATTTTGTAAAAACACCCTCTAAATTGAGGTCTGGTCCCCAGGCGCGACCCGCCGTAACAGCGCCTGTCCCCAGGCGTGACATCCTCTGCCTCTGAGACAGAGGCGACTACAAAACACCACCGCCGTCGTACACCGACTGTGAGCAAACCCGAATCAACCGAACTTGCAGAGGCTCGAGGGTGACTTCGCCCTCACAGCGTCCGCCGTTGAGCAGATCCTCCCCGCCGAAGGGCAGATGAAGGGTGGCGGGTTCTTTCCGGCTGTTGACAAGTCCCAGCGCCGCGAGGTTTCCCGTGGCCGGATCCACCCGCGGACAGCAGAGCACTCCTTCGCCGCCGCTTGCGCAGGGTTGGACCCCCGCCTCGGCCGCCAGCGAATCGAACACGGCCATGAAACAGGTCTCGTCCAATGGACAGCCGAGGGTGATCACCCGTCCTTTGCCGTGCGTTTTCGACACCGCCGCCACCCCGCCGTCCCCGTAGCCGCCCCGGTACCGCGCAAGCACTTCGGTTCCCTCATGCGGCGCAAACGCGTCGCACCAGATTTCTGGATGACAGGTTCCGCCGTCTTCGAACACCACATCAATCGTGTCCTCCACCCAGTGCGGACTAAAGCGCAGACTCTGGTCGGCACCCATCAGCGCCTCGAGCCCGCCGTAGTTGGAATCCCGCCAAAGCGTCATTTCATCGGTGCGGTTCCCCGTCAGCGGTCCGAGAATCAGCCGCCCGCCCGCCTCCACCCAGGCGGTCAGCCGCTCCCGCGCGCCTTCCGGCAAAATCCCGGCCTGCGGGACAATCAGGATGCGGTACGCGTCGAAATCGGCATCGGGATGGATCAGATCCCGCTGAATATGGCGGCGCACCAGCGGCATCTCGACCGTGTCCCGCAATCGGTCGGAATACTGATTTTTCGGGTCGATCGGATCAATGCTGAACAACCAGGCATTTTCGCAGCTCGCCACGATCGCCACCGGCCCCTTTTGCGCCGGATGGGCAATCAGATACGACCCCAGGCTCTTAAACTCGCCGGCCATCCGCTGCCACGCCGATTTGCCCGGCATCCAGGCCCCCGTCTGCGACACGCAGGTGCCGTGCTGCATTTCCTGACCGGCCCAGTGACTGCGCCACTGCCAATACAGCACCATGCTCCCGCCCATCAGCATGCTCAGCCACGTGAACGCCCGAATCCCCCGCTCGTCGTGATGAATATTCCATACCGGTCCGCCACCGGACCAGTTCGGCGCCGTCTCCAGCAGCCAAAACGGCGCGTCTTTCTCGCCCCGCAACCGGTCAAACCGGATGTAGTTGTAGTAGTAGTAGGCCAAATCCGCGTACATGCTCACCCCGGCCCGGTCCATAACCCGGAAATGCCGCCACCAGTCCATCGGACCGATGTATCCGGTCAGGTTGGTGGTCACCGGCGCGGACGAGCCCTTGCGGATTTCCGTCACCTGATCCGAAATAAAGGCCGTCCATCCGTCGTTCTGAAAATGCGCGATCGCCATCAACAGCGAGGGGTGATGACGCTCCGGCTGATCCCGGGTGCCGAGATTGGCGGTCACCATCGGAATCTGCTCAAACGAATCGTAGGCCTGCGACCAGAAATCCAGCCCCCAGGTTGTGTTCAGGGTCTGAATGTCCCCGTATTTCTCCTGAAGCCAGGCGGTAAAGCGCCGCCGGGTTTCCTCTCCGTAATCAAAGCCCGACATTTCGTTGTCGATCTGCCAACTGTGCACCGCCGGATGCTCCCCGAGTTCCTCCACCATTTTGGCGACTACCCGCCGGGAAAAGCGCCGGTACACCTCGCTGTGCGGATTGTAATGCTTGCGCTGCCCGTGCGTCTGCCGCTGTCCGGAAGGCTTGGTTCCGAGCACCTCGGGATAGGCCGATGTCAGCCAGGCCGGCGGGGCCGCCGTCGGCGTGCCGATCATCGCCTGAATGCCCGCCTCGTGCAGCAAATCCAGCACCTCCCGCGCCCATTCGAACGACCACTCGTTTTCGGACGGCTCAAAGCGCTTCCAGGCGAATTCAAACACCCGCACCAGGGTGAAACCCACCTCCTTCATTTTCGCCACATCCCCGGGCCACTCCGACGCCGGCCACATCTCCGGATACCAGCTCGCGCCGTAATGCAATTGTGAATCAGAGGCCACCTCAACCGGGCGTTTCAAATCAGACATCGTTTATTCCTTCGTTTATTCAGCGTTCAGTAAATCCAGCGTTCCCCGAATCCGCGCCGCGAGGGTGGCGGGATCCAGCAGAGCCAGCACCTCGTGCAAATCAGGTCCGCCCGCCTGACCGGTCAGACACACCCGCAAGGGCTGATTCAGCTTGCCGTCGTCCAGCTCCAGCGCCGCGCAGGCCGCCGACCGCGCCGCGTCCATTGATGCGCCCGCCTCCAGCGCGTCCGCGATCTTCGCCATCGCCTCCCGCTGCCAGGCCTTGCCCAGCCCCCGCTTCAGCGCCGTGTCCTGACGCTCAAAGTCGCCGTCCACAAAATACCGCCAGTCCAGCACATCCGCGTAGGTCTGCATGCGCGGACGCATGAGGGTCGCGATCGCCGCCGTGCGCTCCTCATCCAGTGCCGCGCCCCACTCCGTGCGCGACAGCACATCCCGCACATCCGCGAACAACACCCCGTCCGGCAGATCCTGCAAATACTTCCCGTTCAGATTCGCGCACTTCTGCAAGTCCATCTGCGCCGCCGACCGCTGCACCCGCTCCAGACTGAACGCCGCGATCAGCTCATCCCGGTTCATCTTCTCCCGGTCATCGCCCGGCGACCAGCCCAGCAGCGTCAGATAATTGAACAACGCCTCCGGCAGATAGCCTTTGGCCCGGAAATCCCCCACAAACGCATCCCCATCCCGCTTCGAATACGGTTTGCCCTGCGCATTCACGATCATCGGCAAATGCGCGTAGACCGGCACCGTTCCTCCCAGCGCCAGAAACAACGGAATATGACGGTAGGTGTTCTCCACATGATCGTCTCCGCGGATGATGTGCGTGATGCCCTGGGTCATATCATCACAGACATTGGCCAAATGAAACACCGGCGAACCGTCTCCGCGCACAATCACCAAATCCTTCATCGAATCCAGCGGCTTGGCCAGCGGGCCTTTCACCAAATCCTCAAAGCCGATTTCCCGGCGCGTGAACACGATGCGGACCGCCTCCGCGCTTTCGAACACGGTTTCCCCTGCCAGCACCGCCGCCAGCGAGTCCTTTAACGAAAACAGCACCGCATCCCCGGCGCCGTACACCACCCCGTCCGCCATCCCGGCCAGACAGGACGCGCCCGGATCCGGCTTCCCTTTCCGGCTCACGCCGACATAGGAAATGCCGGTGGCATCCATGCGCAGGGTCTCCCCCGCGAACAACGGCATCTCCACCGTTTCCGTCACCCGCAGTCGGTCGCCATACAGAGCCGCATCGCAGGGAATCCGGAAAAACACCGCCGGCTGCTCGTCCGCCGTGCGGGCGTGGCGGTACGCGTGCCCGTCCGCAATCAACCGCTCCGCCGCCGTCAGATGCGCCCCACGTTGCGAGGACTGAAACAGCGGTTCCTCGTCCGGCATCAGACACAGCCACTCCAGCACCTCCATCAGCCCGTCAATCGCCTCCGGCGTGCTCCGCTCCAGATCGGTGTCCTCCACCCGCAAAAGAAATGAACCTTTCTGCGAGCGGGCAAACAAATAGTTGAAAATGGCGGCGCGGATATTGCCGATGTGAACCTGACCGGTGGGGGAAGGGGCGAAACGAACGCGGGGTTGTGTACTCATCGCCCCCCTATGCCGGAAATTTCCGGGGGATTCAAGGATTAGCATTTAAAGACTGGAGATAAAGGCTTTCGCTCCGGATATGCGCCTCGACCGCCTCCGGCACCATCCAACGGATCGAGCGGCCCGCGGCCACCCGTTCGCGTATCTCGGTGGCGGACAAGTCGATCATCCGCGTCATCGCCAGCCGCTCAACCTTCGCCCCCACGCCGGGCGCGCGGCGGATCAGATCCGCGTGCGCCGCCTCCGCCTCGGTTCCGGGCCGCGCGAGCACACACACCCGGGCCAGCTCCAGAATCCGCTCAATCCGCACCCAGCGGTCGAGCGTGGTCAAACTGTCCGCGCCACAAAGAAACGTGAGTGAGGCGTCCGGATGCGCCTGTTTTAAATCCTCCAGCGTCTCCACCGTATAGGAGGATCCGCCCCGGCGCACCTCCAGATCACTGACCTCCATTCCCGGTTCGTCCCCCAGCGCCAGCCGCAGCATCTCCAGACGGTCCTCCGCCGGTGCCAGCACCTCACCCTCGCGGAGGGGCGAACAGAAATTCGGCACCAGGATCACCCGGTCCAGCCCCAGCCGCTCCATCGCCTCGCGGGCCAGAATCAAATGCCCGTGATGCACCGGATTAAACGTTCCCCCGAACACACCCAATTGCTCCGCCTTTTGTTTCATGCTTAACCCATAGCCTTGCCCATCAAATATGCAAGAAAAGCTTGTTTTTCTTCACGGGATGTCTTGCAAGACCCCCGCTCCTCCCCTAAAAGAAGCCCGTTCGTTAACCCCTAATCCTCTTTTGGAGAGACTACATGCCTGAAATTATTGATGTCTATGGTCGTCAGATCGTCGATTCCCGCGGGAATCCCACGGTTGAAGTCGAAGTCACCCTCGATACCGGCGCCGTCGGCCGCGCCGCCGTTCCCTCCGGCGCCTCCACCGGCGAAAACGAAGCCCTCGAACTGCGCGACGGCGACAAGAGCCGCTGGCTCGGCAAAGGCGTAAGCAAAGCCGTCGACAACGTCAACGGCCCCATCAACGACGCCCTCCTCGGCGTGGACGCCCTCGACCAGGTCGCCGTGGACCGCATCCTTCTTGATCTCGACGGAACCGAAACCAAAGCCAATCTCGGCGCCAACGCCATGCTCGGCGTGTCCATGGCCACCGCCTACGCCGCCGCCGACGAACTGGAACTCAGCCTGTACAAATACCTCGGCGGCGTGAACGCCAAAGTCCTGCCCGTGCCGATGATGAACATCCTCAACGGCGGCGCCCACTCCGACGCCCCCGTGGACATTCAGGAATTCATGATCATGCCCAAAGGCGCCGAATCCTTCAGCGAAGCCCTCCGCATGGGCGCCGAAGTCTTCCACACCCTCAAAGGCGTGCTCAAGAAACTCGGCCTCTCCACCGCCGTGGGCGACGAGGGCGGATTCGCCCCCAACCTCAGCAGCAACACCCACGCCCTCGACGTGATCATGGAGGCCATCGACAAAGCGGGCTACAAAGCCGGTGAGGACATCTTCATCGCCATGGACGCCGCCGCCTCCGAGTTCTACAACAAGGAAACCAAAAAATACGTCTTCCATAAATCCGACAAATCCGAGCGCTCCGGCGACGAGATGGTCGATTTCTGGGCCGACCTCGTTTCCAAATACCCGATCATCTCCATCGAGGACGGCTGCGACGAAGGCGACTGGGACAGCTGGAAAAAACTGACCGACCGCCTCGGCGACAAAGTCCAGCTCGTCGGCGACGACCTCTTCGTCACCAACCTCAAGTACCTCAAACGCGGCATCGAGACCGGCACCGCCAACTCCATCCTCATCAAGGTCAACCAGATCGGCACCCTCACCGAAACCCTGGACGCCATTGAGATGGCCAAGCGCAACGGCTACACCTCCGTCATCTCCCACCGTTCCGGCGAGACCGAGGACACCACCATCGCCGACATCGCGGTGGCCACCAACGCCGGTCAGATCAAAACCGGCTCCATGAGCCGCTCCGACCGCATCGCGAAGTACAACCAGCTGCTCCGCATCGAGGACACCCTGGGCAAAAACGCCGTTTACGGCGCCTCCGCCCTCTTCCTCGACAAAATCTAAGTCACACCCGGCTTCGATTCCCAAAACGCCCGGCACCCGCCGGGCGTTTTTTATTTGCCCTTTTTAAACCGTCCGCTAGAAAAAGACATGGATTTTGCACTCACCACCCGATGGAACGCCTCCCGCCACCGCTCCGGCGAGGAAATGATCGATGAAATTCTGGCTCTGGGCATCCGCCATCTGGAACTGGGCTACGACACCCGCATCGATCTGCTCCCCGGCATCGAAGCCAAACAGGAGGCCGGCGAGGTCGTCATCAACAGCGTTCACAACTACTGCCCGGTCCCCCTCGGCGTGGGGCGCGGCCACCCGGAAATCTGGACCTTCTGCGATCTGAACCGCCGCAATCACGAACTCGCCGTCCAGCACACCCTGCGCACCCTGCGCTACGCCGCCGAAATCGGGGCCAAAATTGTGGTCATGCATTGCGGATACGCCCAGCTCCGCCGCGTCAATACCCGCGACCTCCTCGAACTGATTCAGATCAACCAGAAAAACACCCCCCGCTACGAGCGGTTCTGGACCAGACTCATCAAAGAGCGCGAAAAGCGGGCCCCCAAGTATTTCGACCAGCTCTGCCGCGCCATGGAGGTGCTCCTCCCCGCCGCCGAGGAGCTGGACGTGAACCTCGGCCTCGAAAATCTCCCCACCTACGAAGCCGTCCCCCACGAAGGCGAAATGGACATGCTCCTCCGCCGCTTCCCCAGCCCCAAACTCAAATACTGGCACGACCTCGGTCACGGCCAAATCCGTGAAAACCTCGGGCTCATCAACCACCTTCAATGGCTCGAACGCTTTACCCCCGCCCTTGGCGGCATGCACATCCATGATGTCGCCCGCGGGATCAATGACCACACCATGCCCCCCGACGGCGACCTCGGACTCGAACGCTTCAAGCCCTTCGCCACGCCCGACATTCCCCTCGTGCTCGAACCCTCCTCCCGCGCCACCCCCGCACAGGTTGCGCAGGGCCTCGCCTGGGTCAAACACTGGTGGGACAACGGCCCCGAGCCCGATCCGCCCCCCGATACCGAAGAATTCCCGCTCCCCCCTCAGGAACTCGACCTCTAATCCGTATCCCGCCCGCTATGAAAAAACGAATCCTCATCACCGGTGCCAACGGATTTGTCGGCAAACACGCCGTCCGCGAATTCACCGACCACGGCTGGGAGGTTTTCGAAGGCCTCGGTCCGTCCGGCACCCCGCAACATGATCACCAGGTTCCCTTCAACCTGCTCCACTACGAAATCATCCGGTTTCTGGTGCATCAGATCAAACCCGACGCCTGCCTTCACCTCGCCGGCCAGGCCCACATTCCTTTCTGCCAGGAGGATCCGGTCACCGCCAGCGACATCAACGTCACCGGCACCGTCCGCCTGCTCGAAGCCTTCCGCCGTCACCGGAATCAGGCCCGTATCCTCGTGGTCACCAGCGCAGAAGTCTACGGCCACGTCCCCGCCGGCGCGCGGGTCACCGAAGAACATCCGCTCACCCCCACCACCCTCTACGGCATCACCAAGCAGGCCGCCGACGAAGCCGCCCTCGCCTTCGCCAAACAGCTCGGCCTCCCGGTCATGACCGCCCGCCCCTGGAACCACATCGGTCCCGGACAACATCCCCGCTTCGTCGCCTCCGCCTTCGCCCGCCAGTTCGCCGCCTTTAAAAACGGTGCCCCCCCGGCCATGAACGTGGGCAATCTCGACAGCCAGCGCGACTTCACCGATGTGCGCGACATCGTCCGCGGCTACCGACTCATCCTCGAAAAAGGCACCCCCGGCAACGCCTACAACCTCTCCTCCAGCACCCTGCTGCCGATTCGCGCCCTGCTCGAAGGCTTCGCCGCCTGCACCGGCATCACCCCCGAAACCCGCATCGACCCCGCCCTCTTCCGCCCCACCGACTCCACGCCCCTCCTCAGCACCGAAAAAATCCGGACCCAGTGCGGATGGGCTCCCGAACGCCCCCTGGAAGACTCTCTCCGGGACATCCTCGATGAGCACCTCTGACCGGTTTCAAACCGACGACTGCGAGACCCCCCGGCTCGAAACCTGGCGCTGCGACATGAAGCAGCGCTTCGGCCCCCGGGTTCACATCCATTTCACCAACAACCGCCGCTCCATGGTCAGCCTGCAGCGCAAACCCGGCCGGGTCACGGTACTCCGCATCCAGAAAGGCTTTGAATCCGCGCCCGCCGCAATTCTCGAAGACCTCACCCTTCTCCTCGCCGGACAGCGCGGTGCCGCCTGGACCCGCGTCTGCGCGTATGCCAAGACCCTGCCGGTGAGCGGACCGCCCCTTCATGCGGACGCCCCCGGACGCTGCATCACCCGGGGACAGGTGTTCGATCTCCAGGAAATTCTCGAAGAGATCAACCGGGAATTTTTCGACAGCGCCCTGCCGACCCGCATCACCTGGGGACAAAAAAAGCCCTCCCGGCGCGGCCGCCGCAACAGCCGCAGCCTTCAGTTCGGCTCCTGGGACGAAAGCCTCGACCTTGTCCGCATACACCCCTCCCTCGATGACCCGCGCGTGCCCCGCGAATTTCTCCGCTACCTCGTCCACCACGAACTCTGCCACGCCGCCCGCCCCCCCATCCGCAATCCAGACGGCCCCCGCAAAATTCACCACGCCGAGTTCAAAGCCCTTGAAGCCCGCTTCCCCCGCCACGCCCGCATGGAGGCCGTCGGCAAAAAACTCTTCGAACAAATCACCCGCGAGCGCTGATCCGCCGCACGCTTCAAGCCAGCCCTTGCCGGGTCATCAGACGGCGGGTCAGATCGCGCTGCACCGCGCGGAGGTCGAAAAGACCCAGAGGATGACGGGTGACGGGGTCGCGGACAATCGACTGTTCCGCCTGAAGCTGCCGCATTTCGAGCAGCGCCTCCGCGAGCGGCATCTCCGGCGAGACATCGTCCCGCACCGGTATCATCACGTCCTCCGCAATCATCCAGGCCCAGATATCCCGCTCCAGAAAAAGACTTTTCAGTGAGTTGAGCGAAATCACCCCGGTGCACACCCCCTCGCGGTTGATCACCGGAAACGACAGTTGCCGGCTCTGACTCACTGTCTCAAACACGGCGGACAACAAATCGTTTTCGTTGAGCCGGGTGATGTCCCGTTGCAGCATATCCCCGACAGTGAGTTCTCCGATCAAATCCTCTTCGGTGATGTTCCGTCCGGCCTCGTCCGCTTTATGGATGGCGTATTTCACGCAGGGCGGACCCAGCACCTGCACAATTAGGGTGGTCGCGGTCACCGTGGAAACCACAAGCGAGCCCAAATCCAATTGCCCCCACACCTGCACATCCATCAAATGCTGACTGGCCATCATGGAGAGACCCACCGCGACCCCGCCCTGCGCGAACAGGCCCATGCCGACATAATTCCGCAAAACGTCAGGCGCGCCGGTCAGCCGCGCCCCGATCCGGCTGCCCGCGTATTTTCCGGCGGTGCGGCCGATGACATACACCCCGACAAGCGCCCAGATCCATCCCGACATGCCCGCGAGCTGCAGACGCGCGCCAACCAGCACGAAAAACATTACCTGTATGGGCGCGGCAAATTCGCGGAGCGTCTTGAACAACGATTTGCTGCGCTGGGGGCTTTTGTTGACCAGAACAATCCCGGCCGACATTGCGCAAAGAATCACATCGAGGTGCAGCGCCATGCAGATGCCGGCCATCAGCAAAAGGCTGCCAACCAAAACGGTCAAAGAGCGCTCCGGACTTTTGCTTCGATGGAGAACCGCGTCGAGCATGAATCCGGCCCCCAGGCCGAGAACCGTGCTCCCGCCCAAATCGAGCACCACCCCGAAGAACATTTGAACGAGCGAGGCGTCGCTGCCGACGAGGATGGCCGCGACCGCAGTGCCGAGGGTGTACAGAATCATGGCCAGCGCGTCATCGAGTGCCACCACCGAGATCAGACCGGTTGTGAGCGGGCCCTTGGCGCGGTATTCCCAGAGCACATCCAGCGTGGAGGCGGGATCGGTGGCGGAACTGATCGCCCCGAACACCACCCCGCCGGCAATAGAGACCGGAAGATTGGCGGTCATCAAAAACAAAAGCCCCCCGGAGGCCAGCCCCACCAGCACGAAGGCCCCGATCCCTTCTCCGAGCATGATCCCGATAAACCGCTTCCCGTGCTCCTTGAAGATTTTGCTTTCCAGTTCCCCGCCCACAAGAAACCCGATAACCGCCAGGGCGAGGAAACTAAACGGACGCAGACTGGGCAGGTTCTGCTGCTGAAGAATTCCAAGTCCCGATTCCCCGATCAGCAGGCCGATGACAATGTAGCCGATCACCTGCGGAATCCGCATCCGCTGAAACAGCCAGGCCCCAAGGATGCCCCCAAAGACACCAATCCCGAGGATCAATAAAATCCCTAGATCCGGTTGTAAACCCATGCGCGTGCTCCAATCATGCGGCTTCCCCTGGAGAATTAAGCCGAAATGGCAAGTTAAAACATATCATTGATGGTTTTCCATTCGTGAGTGAAACGATATACTGTCGTCATGATTATGAAAAATTTTCTCAAAAAATTTGCAGTCACCTTGTGTCTGTGGCCGTTTTTTTCCGCCACACTTACCGCGGAGGAAATCTGGCGTGCCGCACGCCGCCCGCTTTCGGACTTGGTGGAGCTTCGGGATGAACGGGAGACCTTGCCGGAATCCAGATGGCTGGGAAGAGATCAGCGGCGCGTCAACCGTGACATGGACCGGATCAAAAACCGGCTCCTGCAGGTCCTGGAGCGGTCCGAACTGACCAAACACCGTGATGCCCACCATGCGGCGGTTGCGGAACAGGAGGCATGGCGGGCGCGGCTTCGGGAATTGCGCGAACTCCAACTCAGTGCGCCGGAGGAACGGAGCCCGCATCAGGTGTTTACCAAAACCAAACAGGACTATGCGCGGGATATTGAAAAAGCGGTGGAAGCGATCCGCGCCCTGGACCGGGAGCGGGAGGCCCGCGTGAACGAGATGCGGGAGGAGTATGCAAGGATGGGCATCGACCTGAACGTCGATCAGATCCAATTCTATCTGTCCAGTGTGTCCGGCGATGAGATTATGGGCATGAGTGCGCTGTTTCATCATACCCGGGACATTAACCGGCAACTCGAGGCGCTCATCCGCGCGAATCCGGAGGATATCGATTCCGCCCGCCGCTATTACGGTGTCCACGTCGTCTTATTGGAAACCATGCAACATGCGCACGCAAAGATGGTGGAGAGAATCGATCAGAAATATATCGGGGCCTTGTCGGATTTGGAACAGGAAAACGAGGCTCTGATTCAAAGGACGGAAGAACTGTTGTCGGGTTCCACAAGCCGTGAGCGGGACGTTCTCCTTCGAAACCGGCAGTTACAGGATCTCACCGCCCGAACGCTGACCGCCTACCGTCAACATCTCGATCAGGTCCGCACCCGGGTGGCGGAGAGGCTGAGCCAGCTTAACCGCTGTCACGAAATCGCCGCGAATTCCTATGCCACCCTGCGGGTGTCCTCCGCGCTGGCCTCCCAAATTGAACAGCTCATCCGGGATTTGAACACCCTTCAGGATATGCATCTTCCCGAACTGCTTCCGTTTGAGAATCAGCTCTTTGAAGAGAAATTCAGAGCCATCACGCGGGAGTTGGAGGGGGCGCGCTGACCGCAGAGCCGCCTGAGGCAAACGAGCCCTCCGCGCCGAGTTGCACCAGCACATTGGCCCCGCTGGCCGGAATCAGCTCCAGCGGGGCGTTGCTGGCGAGCAGTTGTTCGGTCTCCATCACATCCATGACCGCCTCCAGAATCTCCGGATCCTCGGCGGCAATGACATTCAACGTCTCCCCCACAATCCTCGGACGGGCGGCGGCGGCCTCCGCCATTTTGTTGGAAACTTTTTTGGCGGTCTCGCTCCGAATCAGCCCAACCCGGTTCTCTCCGTCCTGTTTCATGGCGCTGGTCACCTGCACCAGGCGTTTCACCACTTTTTCGGTGATATTTTCAACCATCAGCTCATCGGTAAACGCCACTTTGCGAATATAAACGGAGCCCAGCCGGTACCCCCACTTTTCAGAGAGCGGCGACACCGTCTTGCGCACCGTGCGGCTGAGGCTGTGACGGTCCTCCAGCATTTTCTCCATTTCCAGATTGCTGAGCACAGAAATGGTGGCGCTGGTCACATTCGCGTCCAGAGAGGCTTCCGGATTGCTGTTGTTGAACAGATACGCGACCGGATCACTCACCTGCTTCTCATACCAGATGCCCACGCCCATCGGGGTGCCCTCCTCGGAGTTGACCATCAGTTTCCGCAGGTAACGTTGACGCAGGGCGGTGTCCACTTTGTAGTTTTTCCCGAAGAACGGAAACAAAAGCGCTTTCGGACCGAATTTCATCATCGGGATGTGCAGGCCGGGTTCGTCCAGCGTGCCCACCACTTTTCCAAACAGCGTGAACACCTGCGCCTCGCACTCGCGGACAATGGCGAAAAACCCGAAAATGTTCGCAATTTTAAGAAAAACCGGAATCGCGACGAGTCCGACAATGAATCCTGTCATGATGTTCATCGTGCGGCCTCCGTCTGGATTGCGGGCGTTTCAAGCGATTGCACAATGCGGCGGGTCCGTTTTAACAACGGCACCCGCATGTTCCGAATGTAGGCGCGCAGAGCGGGCGATCCGCCGCTTTGCTTGATCTTCAGCAACGTGGCGGCCAGCTCCCGGAGCGGTGCCACTTCGGATTCGGCATTGTTGCTGGCAATATCCACCGCCCGTTTGCTCATGGTGATTTGCTGCTCCGCGTCCGCACGGGCGGTGCTGATGTCCGCCGCCACCAGGTTGCGCGTGCTGTTGATCGCGGAAAGCGCCCGGTCCACTTCCGGGGGCGGATCAATTTCGGTGATCAGCGCCGCGTCCAGTTGAATGCCGTACCGCTGCACCGTGGTTTCGCACTGGGTCTCCATGTAACTGTTGATCAACGGCAAATTTTTACGCAAATCATTGATCGACACCCCTTCGGACAATTCAACCGCGGTGCCGCCGGGATCCGCCTCCGCCCCCTCAACCGCGGCCGCAGTCAGAATATCACTGCCACGGGGATCCACAAAGTTCGCGATCCGCTCCCGTAACACGGAGATAAAATACCCCATCACATTCTCCAGCGGGCTGCTGACCCCGAATAAAAATGGATACAGGTTGGATTCACTCACCTGATACCGGATCTGACCGTTCACACCCGTAGTCAGGTTATCTTTGGTCACCGCCTCAATCGTGCTTTGCGCCTTGGTGGGGTCCCAGGTGAGATCTACCGCCTGGGTGGCAATGTCCACCTTGTGCACTTTCTGCCAGGGCCATTTAAAATAAGGACCGCCCGGAACAATCACTTGCAGGGCCGGATACGAATACCGGTTGGCATCCTCCTCCGTGGAAACGGCATCCGACACCTTAGGCTCACCGGGAAGCCGCCGGGCCCGGCCGAAACTCGTAATCACCGCCCGCTCATTCGGTTTCACAGTGTAAAAGCCGGACAAAAGCGCCCGGTAAAGCCCGTACAGCAACAGGCCGATAAAGAATCCAACTCCAAACATAATTCCTCCTGGTTTCAATGCCACCAATGGCTACCCAAATCACGCCCGGGTGCAAGGAAAAATGTAAGTCCTGTGAAAAACCGTCATTTAAGCCGGATTCCTGACACGGAGGAAGAAAAAGGCCAGAACCATTCCGATCAGCGACAGCACGGAATTCAGCGGAAACAGCGCGGCGTAACTGCCGAAAAGATCGCGAAACGATCCGGCGGCCATCGTTCCGGCAAACGCGCCGACCCCGTAAGACGTGAAAACCCATCCATAGTTCCCGGCATAGTGCGCGGGATCGAAAAGCTTGAGCGTGGCCGTCGGCGCGAGGGCCAGCCAGCCGCCCAGACAAAGCCAGAGCAGCGCGAAGGAGACCGCATAAATGACAACCGATCCCTCCCCCGCGAACCGCATGAGCCCCGAGGCCAGGAACACCAGCGCAAACGCAAGCGTGGCCGCGCGATAGGGCTGATACCGGTCCGCGATCCATCCGAACAGCGGGCGGCCGAGTCCGTTGAACACCGCGAAAATCGAAACCAGCAGCGCGGTGGTCTCCGGGGTGAGCCGGATCATTTCCTGCGCGACCGAGCCCGAAATTCCGATGGCCGACAGCCCCGCAAATGTCCCGATCGAATAACAGGCGCACAAAACATGGAAAAGAGGTTTGCGGAACAAAACCCCGACAGACGGGGCGGGCTGGGGTGCGGGCGGCGGCGCCCCTTTGGAAATTCCCGGCCACCACCCCGCCGGCGGCATCCGCATACAAAACGCCACCGCCAGAAGGATCAAACCGAATCCCGCTCCGAGCACCAGAAAGGTGTTCGGAACCCCTAAATGACGGATCGCTGAAGCCGCCAGCGGCGCGGTCACCAGAGGCGACAGGCCGAACCCGACCACGGTCAGGCCGATCGCCAGCCCCTTCTTGTCCGGGAACCAGGCGGCGGCCACCGCCATCGGCACCCCGTACGCGATCCCCACCCCGGCACCGCCCAGCAGACCGTAACTCAGCGTCAACGGCAGCAGGCTCGTCGCCCGCGACGACAGCATGTACCCCGCCGCCATCAGCAATCCGCCGAACGCCATGGTGCGCACCGGGCCGTACCGCTTGATCCGGGACCCGGCCACCGGCATAAACACCGCGTACGTCACCAGCAGCACCGTGAACGGCAGCAGACTTTCGCGCGATTGAAATCCGTACAGCTCCTGCAGCGGCCGCCGGAAAATGCTCCAGGAATACACCGTGCCCATCGACAACATCGCCAGCAGGCCCAAAAGAATAAAGCCCCACCGGCCAACCCGGGGAGCCAGGCCGAATACACGAAACGGTGTTGTGTCCTGAGCATAATTTGACATAACCCGGGATCTTAAAGCGATTCTCTCCTTTTGACAAATCCTAACCGCCGTTTTGTCTTTCAGGCGAAACCTGTGTTATCCAGTTGACGTTCGGAGCTCGATTTCATAGAGGAAACGACCCTTTTTTATCCTTCAAACCCCTATGATTATGAATATTCAAACCGAAGAACTTTCCTCAACCCGCCGCAAACTCAACATCGAAATCCCCGCCGAAGAGGTCGCGAAAGAGTACAACGAGGCCCTGGACGCCTGGAAAAAACACGCCAATATTCCCGGATTCCGTCCCGGCAAAGCGCCCGTTCATCTGGTCAAAGCCAAACATCACAAAGACATTGTGGAACGTCTGCGCGACCATCTGCTGCCCAAAAGCTACCGCGAGGCGCTCGAGGAAAGCAAAATCGAGGTCGTCCGCATCATCGACATGGACGAGGACATCAAGGTCAAGCTCGACGAGCCCTTCGCCTACTCCATTACTGTGGATGTGAAACCGGAAATCACCCTGCCCGAATACAAAGGCATCGCCCTCAAACGCGAAGCGGTCGACATCAGCAGCGACGATGTGGACAGCCGCATTGAGGACCTCCGCGAACAGCGCGCCGGCTATGATGATGTGACCGACCGCCCGGTCGCCAGGGGCGACATGGTCCAGATCGACTTCAACACCACCCTCGACGGCGCTCCGCTGGCCGAAGCCGCCCCCGACGCGGTGGGTCTGGACAAGGCCGAGGATTTCTGGCTGCAGGCCGATGAAAACGCCTTCATTCCCGAACTCGGCGAAGGCCTCGCCGGCCTCGCCATCGGCGAAGAGCGCGATGTCAACATCACCTTTGATGACAAATTCGCCTCCGAACCCCTCCGCAATAAAGAAGTGGTCTTCCACGTAAAAATCAAGGCCGTCCGCGGCCGCGTGCTGCCCGAACTGGACGAAGAGTTCCTGAAACCCTTCCAGGTGGCCGATGTCACCCAGTTCCGTCAGAAAATCAAAGACAGCCTGCAGGCCGAAAAGCAGCAGGAGCAGGAAGGCGCTCTCCGCCGGGAAATTGAAAAATTCCTGTTGGAAAACACCAGCTTTGACCTGCCCGAAAGCGATGTCGATGAAGCCGCAAACCGTCAGGTGCGCCGCATCATCAACGACATGGGCCGCCAGGGGATCGCCGACGACAAAATGATGGAGCAGAAAGACGAAATCGTCGAAGCCGCCCGTCAATCCGCCCAAACCTCGGTCAAACTCCGCTACGTGCTGCTCAAAATCGCCGAACAGGAGAGCCTCTCCGTCAGCGAAAATGAGCTGAAGCGCGAAATGGCGATGATGGCCTACGCCTACGGCATGAAACCGCAGGATCTTGAGAAAGAACTCAGCGAGGAATCCGCCCGCGAAGAGTTCCGCGGGGATGTGCTCATGCGCAAGACCATGCAACATCTTTTTGACGCGGCCAACATCAGCGAATAAGCTGACACCCGGAGATTTACCCCTTATGAACGAACAAAATTATATTCCTGTCCCCTATGTGATCGAACAGACCGGGCGCGGCGAGCGGTCCTACGACATCTACTCGCGCCTGTTGAAAGACCGGATCGTTTTCCTCGGCACCGAGGTGAATGATGTGGTGGCCAACCTGATCATCGCGCAGATGCTCTTCCTGCAAAGCGAGGACCCCGACAAGGACATCAGCCTTTACATCAACTCCCCAGGCGGCTCTGTCACCGCCGGTCTGGGCATCTACGACACCATGAAATTCCTCAAGTGCGAGATCGCCACCTACTGCGTCGGTCAGGCCGCCAGCATGGGCGCGTTTCTGCTCTCCGCGGGAACCAAAGGCAAGCGCTACGCCCTCCCCAACGCCCGCATCATGATCCATCAGCCCTGGGGCGGCTTTCAGGGTCAGGCCACCGATATCGATATCCACGCCCAGGAAATTCTCCGCCTGAAAAAACGCCTCAACGAACTCATGGCCGACCACTGCGGCCGTGACGTTGATGACGTGACCCGCGACACCGAGCGTGACAACTTCCTTTCCGCCGAACAGGCCAAAGCCTACGGCCTGGTCGACCACGTTGTCACCAAACCCAACCCGAGCTGATTTCATTATGGCTGACAAAAAAGACGAAGCCCGCTGCTCCTTCTGCGGCAAACACCAAAGCGAGGTCAACCGCCTCATCGCCGGTCCCGGCGTGCAAATCTGCGACCAGTGCGTCGAACTCTGCACCTCCCTGATTGAGCGCGAATCGGTCAACGAGAAAACCCCGATGGGGGCGCTCAAGGTGCCGAAACCCCACGAAATCGTGGAAATGCTCGACGGCCATGTGATCGGCCAGACCCACGCCAAAAAAGTCCTGGCGGTCGCGGTGCACAATCACTACAAACGCCTCAAGGATTCCGACCGACGCGGACGCGGCCTGAAAGACGATCCCTTCCACGAAGTGGAAATCGAGAAAAGCAACATTCTCATGATCGGTCCCACTGGCAGCGGCAAAACCTTTCTCGCCAAAACCCTGGCGCAGTTCCTGGATGTGCCCTTCAGCATTGCCGACGCCACCACCCTGACCGAGGCCGGCTACGTGGGCGAAGACGTGGAGAACATTCTCCTCCGCCTTCTCCAGTCCGCCGACTTCAATGTGGACCGCGCCGAGCGGGGCATCATTTACATCGACGAAATCGATAAAATCGGCCGCCGCACCGAAAACGTCTCCATCACCCGCGACGTGTCCGGCGAAGGCGTGCAGCAGGCCCTGCTGAAAATCATGGAGGGCACCATTGCCAATGTCCCCCCGCAGGGCGGCCGCAAGCATCCCCAGCAGGAATACCTCAAGCTCAACACCGAAAAAATCCTCTTCATCTGCGGCGGCGCGTTCGTCGGCATGGACGAAGTCGTCAAACGCCGCAAAGGCAAAGGCGTGGTCGGTTACGGCAGCAATGTTCCCGGCAGCCTCACCCGTCTGCTCACCGGCGAAACCATGGTGGAACCCCATGATCTGGTCAAATTCGGCCTCATCCCCGAATTCGTCGGCCGCCTCCCCGTGGTCGCGGTCCTCGAGGAACTCACCGAGGACGATCTCGTCAAGATTCTCACCGAACCCAAAAACGCCATGGTCAAGCAGTTCGCGAAACTGCTCTCCATGGACGGGGTCGAATTGAGCTTCACCGATTCCGCCATCCGCGAAATCGCCAAAGTGGCCCACGCCCGCGGCACCGGCGCCCGCGGACTTCGCGCCATTCTGGAACGGGTGATGCTCGACATCATGTACGAGATCCCCGGCCAGGCCGAGACCCAGAAAGAATACCGCATCACCAAAACCATGGTCGCCTCCAGGCTGGCCAGCATGGAAATCAGCAACGATATTCGACGCATCGCCTGAACCGAACCGGAGCCCTCGATGAGCATCTTTAAAGCCTACGACATCCGCGGCATTGTCGGAACCGAACTCGACGAAACCCTCGCCCGCAAAATCGGCGAGGGCTTCGCCACCCTCGTTGAACCCCGCACCGTCGTCATCGCCCGCGATATGCGCCCCCACTCCCCCGGTCTGGCCAAAGCGCTGACCGAGGGGCTGACCGCGCAGGGCGTGGATGTCATCGACATCGGGATGACCAGCACCCCCATGTGCTACTTCGCCAACGGAACGCTCAAGGCGGACGCGTCCATCATGATCACCGCCAGCCACAACCCCGGCGAATACAACGGCTTCAAACTCTGCCGGGCAAACGCCGTGCCCATCAGCGGCGACAACGGCATCAAAGACCTCGAACAGATCGTCCTCTCCGAAGCCTTCCGTCCCCGCCCGGCCACCCCCGGCCGCGTGACCGAACATGACATCGTTCCGGAATATGTGAAGCACATCCGGCAGTTCGCCGACATCAAACGCCCGCTTCGCGTGGCCGTCGATTTCGCCAACGCCATGGGCATCGCCGAGGCCGCCGTGCTCGACGGCCTTTTCGACATGGACCCGCTCTTCGACACCTACGACGGCAGCTTCCCCAACCATGAGGCCAATCCGCTCGACGAGGAAACCTTCGAAAGCCTCACCGAACACGTTCAGAACGGACAGTTTGATTTCGGCATCGCCTTCGACGGCGACGCCGACCGCGTCGGATTCGTCGACGAAAAAGGTCAAATCATCTCCATGGACATGATCACCGCCCTGATCGCCCGGGCCCTGCTCGCCAGGGAGAAGGGCATTGTGTTTTACGACCTCCGCTCCAGCAAAGCGGTCAAAGAACTCATCGAAGCCAACGGCGGCGAGGCCCGGATGTCCCGCGTCGGACACGCCTTCATCAAACAGCAAATCCGTGAGGCCAACGCCGTTTTTGCCGGCGAGCTGTCCGGACACTACTATTTCCGCGAGAACTTCTTCACCGAAAGCTCCGGGCTCGCCGTGCTTTTCATTGCGAATCTGGTCAGCGCGAGCGACAAACCCCTCAGCGAACTCGTCGCCCCCATCCGCAAATACGCGGCCAGCGGCGAGATCAACTCCAAGGTCAACGACCCCAAAGCCGTCTTCGCGAAAATCCTCGCGGCCTATCCCGATGCCCGCACCTTAGAACTCGACGGCCTCAGCGTCGAACTCGACACCTGGTGGTTCAACGTCCGCATGTCGAACACCGAACCCCTCTGCCGCCTAAACCTCGAGGCCCCCACCGCCGCCGAAATGGAAAAACACCGCGACGAAATCCTCGCCATCATCCGCTCCTGCTGAAAAGGTGAGGGCTTGCCACGCGGACCCCGTGAGTGAGATCCGGAGGTGCCGCATCCTGCGGCGGGGGCCTCATAATCATAACGCTCCGCCGTCACACAAGTCGGGATTCTAATCGAAATCAGGATCGGGACCGGGATCTATTACAACTTCGAGGTGATTTGGGGCGGGTCTCAACACAAAGTTTTGAACATTTACCCAAAAGAGATAACCCGGAGTTTGTTGTTTTTTATCCCAAAGGGATAACATTCGACAACCGGGGGCAACGCCCCCGAAGAGCTGACCACCAAACCATCCCATCCTGAAGGGATGGGATTCCTTGGGTTTCATGGCGGATTGCCCCGCGTCCATTAAAAAACCAAGGGGGAGATGGGGATAAGATCCATCTTGAACACAGAATATCATACAACAGATGTATACACAAACCCCTCGTGTTCTTTATTTTTTCTTGCGGTTGTTCCTGAATCAGAGCATGATGCAGAAAAAACAACGTGTTGCTTAATATAAGTTGATCAAATGAAAATTCGAATTTCAAAGAATGGCAAACACATATCAACTGGTGAGGTGACCGGAAACGGCCACTTAGGTGCACATGTGAACCTTACACACAGAACCAGCAACGAGGAATCAGTTCAAAAGCTGAGCCTACACGGATACAGCACTGATGATTCATCATTCACCGAATTCAAAACTTGGAAAGGTGCATGCTTGAAGGAGGGAGACGTCTTAACCATCGAGATCATGCCGAAATGCCCAGCCGATGCGCCTACTGAGGTTAAGCGTTCAGACTTTGAAGTCAAAATCGATAAACTCAGCGATGAAGACGCTGATTCGGTTTTAAACGCTACTAAATCTTGCTCGGAGTCATTGATGAAAATGCTTGCCGAGTTGAAAGTAGAAGGAAACAAGGAGGTTGCTTTAGGAATTGGGAAGGTTTTGGCGGAAATCTATAGTTCCATCGAAAAGCCAGTTTATCGAAAATATCCAGCTAAAAGACCTGAAGGTTTGAACGACCTTCCGCTGTAAAGATCAACAACTCTCGCCTCCGAACTAGTCGGATCGGGTGGACGTTCACATGATAAAAATTAAAACTCGAATACTCCTGGTCTTGCTCATCATCGGTGGCATCGCGGCCTACACGATATCTTACTTGCGACTTCGGGTCAAAAGAATCCAACCTCGACATGTTGCAATTTTTTTTCAGCACATGGATCTTGAGCGTGACACAATCAATGAGTTCCAGTCAACCCATGCCGTGCCGGATTGGTTTGTACCATACAACAATGATGATAAAGTTTTTCTTATTCAAAACTCTCGGAGAGATCAGGCATTGGCTTTATTCTACTCACCTGTGCGCTTCATTGATAAATGGATAACCGGCATTGAAAATTCGGAGATTCCTGACATGAAACGTATTGGCCGTTCACTAATATTAAGAGAGACAGTTGGTAGACCCTATTCGTGTGCATTCGTGTCCATTCGTGGTGAATAAAAATTCGCCAACAGCCGCACCGAATCGCGAACTTGCGAGCGGGTGGTGGTTTCGGTTATGGATGAAATCCGCGTTAAGATTACGATGAGGACTTGTGCGCCCTGGCGCATTAGGATTGTGATGAAACAATTGCAGGGCCAAGGGCCCGACTCTACACAGCCCGGTCCGACAGGACCGGGTTTTGGGCCGAACATAAAAGCAGAGCACTGAAGGTGCGGCTCAAGAATCATAAGGCCCGCCCATGCATTGTTCCGGACTGTTGGCCCTTTTTCTCCCACTCCACCCCGCGTGCGGGTCCGCATGCGCCTTCGCGCTTCGTCTGCTACGGCGACACACAGCGGGGCGGTTCAACGAAGGGACGTCATATCGCTCCCATTCCTGCGCAAGATGCATGGCACCCTGACACCAGCAACTATTCATGCGTAAGGATCAGTCCCAGCTTTCCACGGGTCAACTGAGCTTCAGACCTCAGTTTGACGAAACTGCACCGGGCGCTCCTTGACTCAACGTCGAAAATGGTATAATAATTACTCAGCATGCAATTCGAGTACGATCCTGCAAAATCAAAATCCAACCGGGAGAAACACGGGATTGATTTCGATCAGGCCCGCAATCTTTGGATGGATGAGAAGGCGCTGATTGTGCCCGCACGGACGGATAATGAACCACGCAACGCTCTGATTGGGCAATGCATGGTGAAGATTTGGACGTGTATTTTCACCAAACGATCCGAGCGTATTCGGATCATTTCTGTCAGGAGATCACGAGATGGCGAAAAAGAAAAATACCATAACCACTGAGGAATTCGACCGCCGCTTTGATGAAGGTGAGGATGTTTCCGACTATCTGGACTGGGACAACGCCAAACGCCCCGGTCTGGAACAGCGCCGGGTGAATGTCGATTTACCCGTTTGGATGATCGGCTCCTTGGATATGGAAGCGAAACGAATCGGGGTTACTCGACAGTCTATCGTCAAGGTCTGGCTTTCAGAACGGCTGAAATCCGAACAAACCGCTGCAGCGAAGAATCGCTGAGCGGAGTCGTTCACCCCAAACCCTTCAAACTTGCCCGCGCATCCG
This sequence comes from Verrucomicrobiota bacterium, assembly GCA_020831625.1. Lineage (GTDB taxonomy): Bacteria > Verrucomicrobiota > Kiritimatiellia > SS1-B-03-39 > UBA6053 > PXAS01. The sequence continues at coordinate 22,148 of JAFIGD010000059.1, forward strand.
CGATCTTCAAATCCACCGGCTTGCGTTCAATGAAGTAACGGACCCGGTCATATCCGCAGGCCTCCAGCAGATCGTAGGCCTCCAGGAAGTTATCCGCCACCCGCCCCGGCTCGTGCGCGTCGGATCCGACCACCACCGGTATGTCCCGCTCGCGCATGGCCCGGAGGATTTCCGGTCCGGGATTCATTTGCGGCAGGGTTTTGTTGCGGCCGGAGGTGTTCAGCTCCATCGCGATTCCGGTGACCGCGATCCGGTCCAGGCACTTCAGGATGTGCGGCATTCGCGCCTCCACATCCCAAGTTTCCGTCCCGTAATTTTTCACCAGATCGGGATGGGACAGACAGTCAAACAATCCCGTCTCCGCCGCTTCGGCCAGACTGCTGAAATACTGGATGTGATACGCCGGCCAGTCGTCGCTCAGATACAGATCTTTATACTCCTGGATTTGCGGATGCACCGATCCCAGCACGTAGTTCAGCGGCGCGCCGGCATGAAGAGCCTCCAGCCATCCCTCCAGCCCCGGCAGCCAGTCGCTCTCCACCCCCAGCCGCACATCCACCCGGCCCGCATACTCCTCCCGCGCGGCCCGTACCATGTCCTGATATTCATCCCACTGAGACGGATCCATGCGGACCGCGTGCGACATCCCGTCCGGCAACGGACAGTGACAGGTGATGATCAGGCCTTTCAGACCCCTTGCCTCCGCAACCGCGGCCAAGTCCGACGGCATCCCCTGCGCGTGTTTGCACAGTGGCGTGTGGGAATGAGTTTCGTAAACACAAGCTGCCATAGCTTCTCTATACTCCGATTCCTGAGAGATTCAAACCACGAGTGGCATCCTGTCCCCCGTCCGCCTCACGTCCCTCCCTCATCCTATTCCAATTCCTAATCTTAATCGTAATCTTAATCGTAATCTTAATCGTAATCTTAATCTTAATCTTAATCTTAATCCCAACCGTAATCCCAATCCCAACCGTAATCCCAATCCTAATCCCAATCGAACGCGAATCCGTCCAATTCATCAAACAGATCCAGCAGTGAAGGCTGTTCTCCATAAGGGTCCCTGGAGCTGCGGGCTTTCAACTCCCGATACTCCGCCTGCACATTCCGCAACCCGCTTTCAGCGCGGCGGCGCTCCGCCAGCACCTCCTGCCGCAACCGATTCCGCAGCGCGACACGCTCCTTTTCGCCAAGTTCCCGAAAGCCCCACTCCGGCGACTGCCGCAGTTTCCGAATCCGCCGCCGCAGCGCGTTGCGGGACTCGCGGTACATGTTCGTGAGGGCCTGCAAACGGGAAACCGGGGTTTTGGGCGACACCTCACCGGTCAGCATATGCAGATGCGCCTGGATCACCTCCAGCCGGTCCACGTCCCGGGCCGCCACCGCCTCCTGCACCTGATGCCAAAGCGCCAGCTTCTGCGGATCATCGCCGCCGTCCTGGTCCGGATGCAGCGCAAACGCCAATTCCCGCTTCAACGCCTTGATCCGCGCGTCCTCCGGCTGCTCCTTCCCCGCCGCCTTCACCTTCCGCCGCCGTCCGGCGCCCTGTTCGCTTTCGTCCGCCCGCTCCTCCCGGGCCTCCTCCTCCAGCGGCTCCTGATCCGGCATCAACTGATAGTCCCGCAGCAACGCCTGCACCCGGGGGTCCTGAATCATCACAATCAGTTCCCGGGCATACAACCCTTCATCAAACGCGAAATCACTCAAAAGTGCATCGACAATTTCCGGACCCGACCAGCCTTCTCCGCGCAGGCGCTTGATATCGTGCCGGGCGGATTTCAGGAGCCGCCTCAGCCGGGGCAGAATTTCCCCGACAAATTTTCGGTTCACCCGCTCCTGATGCCGTTCCCGCTCCTCCTCCTCCCGCCGCCGCTCCTCCTGAATCCGCGCCTCCGCTTTCGCAAATTTATTGGGATTCTCCTCAAGCAAACGGGCCGCGTCCGCAAAAGAACACGCGGCCATCTGACTGTAGGCCTGAATCCGCCAAATGGATTGGGACAGCGATTCCGCCGCTTCCTTTTTCTCGCGGATCGCCTCAAGCTCGGGGCCGAAGGTCACGCGGTACCAGCGTGAAAACGCCGGCAGATCCTCCGCCTCATACGCCGCCAGCTCCGCCTCGGCCTTGTGAAAGGTCGTGCGGGCCCGCGAACAGTCGCCCAGGGCCTTGCGGCGGATCGACTCGGAATCCACCACCACCAGCTCGCGGCACATGGACAACGCGGGCCTCTCGAACGGCGGAGCCCGCCGCTTGCGGGACCTGCGCGGATGCGGACTCACAGCCACCACCATCCCGCCAGCCAAATCAGCGCCGCCGCCACCAAAACAATCAACATTCGGGTCCAATTCATGCGACTCCCTTGGAGCAATTCACGCGGTCTGTCAACCCAAGCCCCAAATCAAATTTAGAACCGCACCGGAAGGTCCTTCCCCTTGATCCCTTTTGGCGCATCCCGCAATTGGTAAACGTGTGGGACTTTTTTACTCGCCTGAATTTCTCCGGTTGAGAGGTCTCATCCCAACGGGGTGATACTCTACAGCCAGGGGCAACGCCCTGGCGAGTATACACATTTTTTTAAACAGGAGAGAGCGGAGAGAGCAGAGGGTAAATGTGTTGAATTTGCTCTGTTTTCTCCGCCACCTCCTGTTTAAACCCCTCTTTCATTCCTCCCTTTCCAATCCGCAGAGTTTTTTACAGAAGGAAAGGAAGGAAACGAAGGCTTGTTGCTATGGGAGAACGCAAGGGTTTTTGTAACCCCGGAGGGGTTTGAGCGGATAGCCCGGGGTCAG
>JAFIGD010000095.1 GCA_020831625.1 Verrucomicrobiota bacterium
AACGCAACATCGTGTCGGTCGACGGCAATCAAATCACCATCGATTCCCCCGTGGTCATGGCGATGGAAGAGAGATGGGGCGGCGGGTATATCTTCAAATACGATGATTCCGCGCGCCTCACACAAGTCGGTATCGAGGGGATGCGGGTGATGCTTTACAACCAAATGCGGAATGGAGAGCTTTCGCATGTGCGCGGCACGGTCGTGCGCTTTAACCGTGTTCGGCACGGATGGGCTGACGATGTCGTGGCAGAGCATTTTTACGACCGGGTTTTCGACGTTCGCGACTCAAAATACATTACCATTCGGGACAGTGCCGTCCTGATGGCGCCCGCCCGCTATTTTAGTGGCTATGTGCCGCACTATGGGTTCAATCTCACCAGGGGATTGACCAGTCATGTGCTGGTCACGGGCTGTTTCACACGAAACAACCGCCACGCGTACGTCCTCGATGCCCGGGTGCCTGGACCGAATGTTTTCCACGACTCCGTTGGCGCACAAAGCAGAACCTGGAGTGAACCGCACCACCGATGGTCCACGGGCGGACTTTATGACAACGTGGACGATTTAATCGCCTTTCACAACCGCTTGTCTTCGGGCACCGGGCATGGCTGGTCCGGGGTGAATTTTGTGGCCTGGAATACACGCGGCACGCTGGCAAGCCAGCGTCCGCCAACCGCCCAGAACTGGGCGATCGGCCATGTCGGCGTGAAGAGCAACGGGTCCAACCTGAACTGGGTTCCCGCAGGAGACGACGGGAGCTATGACGGGGGCGGCCACGGCCACTGGGAATTGCACCGGACAGGTGGTGCGAATTCCGTTCAGCCCAAAAGCTTATATGAATATCAGCGGGATCTCCATTACAGTCTCATCATACGCCACACCAACGCCGGGGAGCCCCTTCACCTCCCGCGCAATCATTACCCGTTTGAGACCGCTTTGGCGATCGGCGAAGGATTGCAACTGGAGGCGTCTGACCTCTCCCACCACTGGGAAGTTGTGAGTGCCCCGGGTACGTATCATCTGCAGGGGATCGGCACACTGACCCCCTCCATCATCATGTCCGCCCCCGGCACCTACACCTTGCGCGTCCGCGTCTATCAAGCCGGCCAAACCGAACCGCTGGAAGAAGCCTTCTTCTCCGTCGAACTCCTGCCCACAGCCGAGTCCAACCTCACCCGGACCGCAACCCTGACAGACGACACCTTTGCCCAGAACGGAGAGCCAAACACGAATTTCGGCTCCGAAGACATTCTCCGAATGAAGCACCTGAGCACCAACCAATATGGGCGGGAAAGCTATCTGAAATTCACCCTGCCCGACTTGGAGACCTTCGAAATCAACTCGGCCAGATTGCGTCTGTTTTCAGTCAATTCCTTCACTGAGCACGAGGGCACGGTGGTCCTGCTCGACAGCAACAACTGGTCGGAGGGGACGCTCACCTGGGACAACCGCCCCACAGCAGGCATCACGGCCGCCACCTGGGCTCATGACGGTACCATTGGCTGGTTGGAAATCGATCTCGACTCCAGTGCTCTCGAGTTGCTTTCGAACGCTGGAACCGTGAGCTTCCGCCTCTCCGTCGACTGGCAATCCGAAAATGCCCCCGTTCTCAATCTCGCCTCCAAGGACGGCCCCCATGAAGCCAACCGCGCCCAGCTTTTGATCCAGGGTGCAAAGGTCTATACATACGCCGACTGGCTGCAGGATGAGGGCATCCCCGAAGAGGAGCAGGCGCCCGAACTCGACCGATTCGGCAACGGCGTCAGCAATCTGGAGGCCTACCTCACCGGCGTGTCCGCCGAAAACCCTGCCCCCCCCAACAACCATCTCGAGAACAGCACATGGCACATCAATCTGCCTTGGAGAAACAGCGTGCCGCACGCCTATTTCTTCATCGAGCAATCCTCCGACCTGAAAACCTGGACACCGCTGCCCTGGGACCTGTGGCAGGCATCGCCTCTCGATGACCAGCGCACCCGCTACGAAACCAGCATCCGAATGGAAGATATCCTGCATGAGCCTGATCCGGGATTGCTCTTCCTGCGACTGCGTTTTGCAAAATAATCACGATAAGACAAAGGAGATAAGAAACATGAAATCAGCCAGAAACATCAGCACTGCGCTCGCAGCTTCCATGCTCGTCTGCGGGACCTTGCAGGCGGAATCAATGGAAGCGAAGTTATCGCACAATGACATGAAAATGCGCATCGGGTTTCCGGCCCTGATCCCGACAGGGGCTGCTTACCCCACCCTTGAAATCACCTCCGATTATGAGGCGGAAGGAGCCTATGAGCTGGAAGTCATCCGCGAGAGCGATGGACACGTGGTTGACCGTTTCTCCGGGACCCTTCAGCACGGCGAGAGTGTGACGCTGCTGGAGAACACGCAGGCTTCGGAACCGGGAACGTACCGTCTCCAGCTGAAGTATATCCTGGGCGACAGGGTTCTTTACGAGGCTTTTTATTTTACGGTGGGTTTGGAGCAGTTGCGCGCGCATCTCCCCGGGACCGGCAATTTCAGTGAAATTGTGTTCCCCGGCCCGGACGGGCAACTGATCTACATTCCCGATTTCCGCGGCAATCACATTCCGGACTTTTCCCGCGTGGG
>JAFIGD010000096.1 GCA_020831625.1 Verrucomicrobiota bacterium
TGAAAGCGGTAGCTTCGCGAGGCTCGCTACACGCACTCCAAAGCGGCTTCGCCGCGTTCGCCGCACTTATCGGCGGCGGAAAAGCAGCAGAGATCCCAGGGCGATGCCGACCAGCGCGAGCGTGCCGGGCTCAGGGATGACGGTTACGGTGATGGCCCGTACCGTCATGGCACCTGAGGAGCCACTACCCGTGAAACCATATTGCAGATCCAGAGTGTAGGTCTCAGCCACTGGATCGTATACAGCTCCGACATTGGAAAGCGTGACAAAACTGTATTCGGTGGTGGAGCCACCGCCGCTAATGGTGTTGCCTCCCGTGAACGTGCGATCAGAAGTCCCGCCCCAGGCCCCCCCGATGTTCATCTCAAATGTATTGGGAGAAGAGTTGGAGCCCAACACCGAATTGATCTTGAACTCGTTCTGGGAAACCAGGCTTTCCGGTATAACGAAACGAAAACTCATGAGGCCGTCTCTTCCGGTGCCAAAGTTATCCGCACGCCCTCTTTCGAGCACACTGTTAGGAAAGCTGATCCCGTCATAAAGGATAGGACCTGTTGGTAAATTATCCTGGGCTCTGCCGAAAGCAGATGGATTGATGGAGGAAAATGAAATACCAGTAGATAAACCGGTTTCAGCGTGAACAAGATCGGCAATCGATGGAGAACCGTCATTATTAGCGGTACGATTCCAATAGATCCCGTTTGTTGAAGCAGAGTCATTGACAGTTCCCGCGCCGCCTTCCAAGGCAATACCAACCAACGGCGCGGCACCGAGATGGGCAACGCCAAACAGGGCGACCATCATCAGGGTCTGGTTCATTCTCTTCTTGATATTCATTCTCTTCTCCTAGGATTAAGGGGTTGCAGGATTGTTCTCATCTTATCACAAGCCTCTCCCAATAAATATGCACAATCCCGCAGAATATCCGTAAAATTGCGACAAACATCCCCGGATAAAATTTGTGAAAAACCTTTGTGTCGCACAGCGGCGATTGAGGGCCCGCGGGATTTCAATCCCATCAACGGGATTCGCAGTCCCTGCTTGGATCGGGCAAATAGGCCCCGTGGTTTTTCAGGAGGGAACGCAGGTGAAGCGTATCGACCGCATGAACATCCGGGTGGTGCATGGCTGCGGCCAGGGCGGCGGCGAGTCCGGCAGCCTCCCCCATGGCCAGACAACTCGGCATCACGCGGACACTCCCCTGCACCAGGCGCTCGGTCGAAACGCAGCGTCCCGCCACCAGGACATTCGCCAGGCCTTTCGGGGTCAGACAGCGGTACGGGATGCCGTGCGACTCTCCCGGCCCGTATCTCGCCGTGAACTTGTTCCGGTCTTTTTCCGCCTCCTCCGCCGAAGCGGGTTGATCCGGTTTCGAGAGTTGATGGATATCGATATAGTAGCAGTTGCGGCTTATCTCGTCGGGAAAACTGCGGCGTTGCATGTAGTCATCGAGCGTGAGGACATAGTCTCCCATGGCCCTGCGGGTTTCCCGGACGCCCATGAGGGACCCGGTGAGCACGAGGTAGGCGTTGCCGAAGGCCGCCGGAAAGAATTCCGCCAGCGCGTCCCGGTATGCCTTGGCCAGTTTTCGGCCCACGGGAAGACCTTTTGAGATACTTTGAGGCTCAGTGTTGTCAAAATCATAGACATGGCCCGCGTTAAACCCGACCGTGCGGGGTCCAATGAGGTTGGAGCACAGATGGGTGTCGGGAATCTGCGGGTAGCGCCCGGACTTAATGATGCCAAAAACCGGACTTGCCGGGTTGCTCGGGTGTAAATTCGGACCGTTGAGGTAGGCGGTTTCGTCCACGTTGGTCAGGACAAAGCAATGCGTGGCGGCCATCAACGGCTCGTTGCCACCATCCCCTTTCACGGTTTCGGCCCCGGCCATGAAACAGAGATCCGCGTCACCGGTGCAGTCGATATAGATCCGGGCCCGCAGGGCGGACAGACCGCCCTTGTTGACCACGAGGATCGCGTCCACTTCACCCGCTTCGCCGGTTTCCACCGCGGCCAGCGTGGTGTGAAACAGGATTTCGGCTCCGTTTTCCATGACCATGTCTTCATAAATTTGTTTCAAATCCTCGGGACTGATCGGCACCCAGTCCACCCTATCTTCGGCAACATGCGGGGTGGACCGTTTGGAGGCATGGAGAATGCGCTCAGCAAGTCCACAGTAAATGATTCGCTTTTTGTCGGAGAAGGGACACCAGGCCGGGACCAGGGCGTTGGTTCCCATCCCGCCAAGCGCCCCGGTTCCTTCAATCAGCAGGGTGCGGGCCCCTTCACGGGCGGCGGCGGCCGCGGCGGTGCAGCCGGAAGGTCCTCCGCCCACCACGATCACGTCCCAGGTGTCATCCATCGGCAGGGTGCGGGCGGAAAGCGCGTATAAATTCATTTGCTTCATCCTTTGTATTTTACCATATGCCCCCCAGGAAAAATATGCACAATCCAGCATAAGGTCCGTAAGATCACGACGCTTAAACTAACGATTGAATTTGCCAAACATCAGATTTGCATAAAACAGGGGGGTGTTTTAGGTCTTGCATGCAGATTTTATTGGGGTATTC
>JAFIGD010000014.1 GCA_020831625.1 Verrucomicrobiota bacterium
AGTATAATTATGTATATGAATCACCTATGAATGGTCGAATAAATCGACACGCCCTGAACGCGGGACTCCGGCCGTATTTACGCATAAAACAGCGTCGACCAGCGGTGTTCGTCGATGAGGTCCTGCTTCTTGTCCTGCCAGGCCTCCGGCGAGCCGGCCATGTCGGCCATGGCTTCGTCAATCTGCGCCTCCAGACTGCTCAGTCCGGCGATGTAGACATACGATTTGTCCGCCAGCAGCATTTCCCACACCTCGGCGGCGTGCACTTTGACCGCGGTGGCCAGATCCGCCGGATCGTCGAAATGCGGACGCAGGCTGAAGGCCTCGATCGCCTTGAAGGTCTCTTCATCGTAATAGTTGACGAGGTCGTTGTTCTTGTCGTTGAAATACAGCTTGTCCAGGCCGGTCCGCGCTCCGTAGAACAGACGGACTTTGCCTTTCCAGTCGCCCCGCTCGCTGTAGATGTGCTTCAGGAACGCCCGGAACGGCGCGATCCCCGTGCCCACCCCGATCATCAGCAAGTGACTCTCCGGATCTTTCGGGGCCAGGAACTGACGGCCATACGGTCCGACAATATCGATCTTGTCTCCCGGCTTGAGGTCACAGAGATAATTCGAGGCCACCCCCGGATGTTTTTCGCCGCTGACCTCGTCGATGTAAAAACAGCGGCGCACGCACAGGGAAATCTCGGACATGTTCTGACCCTCGCCCTGCCGCGAGCTGGCGATGGAGTAAAGCCGCATGTGGTATTCGTTGCCGAATTCATGCGGACCCGGCACCAGCACCCCGATGCTTTGGCCTTCGAGGTAGTTGAACGTCGCCGAGGCTATGTTCAGGGTGATATGGCGCACCTCGGCGGTGCTCTCCGGCGTGATCCGCTCCGTGCTGGAGACGACGGCTTGATAAGGATGGCTGATGTCATATTCGGTCAGGTTCATAATTCTCTCCGGGTTAAAAGGTCATGTAAAAGGGTTATCGGTCAGATCCGTCTGATCGGTCGGCTGTATCGGCGGCACAAGAACGGTCCCTGCACGTTTTCCAATTCGGGCATCCGCACGAAATTCCGCACTCCCCGCCCTCTTCCCGCGCCGGACCGAACTCGGGATGCCGGCGCGCGAAGCGCCGCGCGCTTTCCTGAATCACCACCCAGAACGCGAAGGCGGCGAAAATGATGCCGATCGAGATGAACAGTTGCGCACTCATCCGCCCAACCCCGCGAATCCCATGAAGGCCAGCGACAGCATCCCCGCCAGAATCAGGCTCAGGGCCGCCCCGCGCGCGAGACCCGGCAAATCCGCCAGCTCCAGTTTCTCCCGCAATCCCGCCATCAATAACAGGGCCAGACTGAATCCCGCGCCCGCGCCCAAACTGAACGCCAGGCACTGCACAAACGAGTATTCCCGCGCGGTTTGGAACAGAGCCAGCCCTAAAATCGCGCAGTTCGTGGTGATCAGCGGCAGAAATATGCCCAATGCCCGGAACAGGGTCGGACTGAAGCGCTTGATCGCCATTTCCACCAGCTGCACCGCCGAGGCGATCACCGCGATGAAACAGATCAACCGAAGAAACTCCAGCTCGAATTTCACCAGCAGATGGTTCAGACCAAAGGCGCAAAGCGAACTCACCAGCATCACAAACGTCACCGCCATGCCCATATTCCCGGCGGTTTTCACTTTGCCGGACACCCCGAGGAAGGGACAAATCCCCAGAAACAGCGCCAGAACAAAATTATTGATCAGGAACGCGTCCAGAAATATCGCGGGGAAGGATCCGGGGTTCATTCCGTCACTCCTTTTTTAGAGAAAACCCGGTGTGACGGGGTGGTGTTTTGTTGTTTTAATGGCATTCCCAAAACCGCATTCCCCATCACCCCATCCCCCCCGCCGCCGGATCCAGCCCCTCCGAATTCCGAATCGCGTTGGCGGCGGCGCTTGCGTTTGCGCTCTTCCAAAGCGGCGAACAGCATGAGCCAAAACGCCAGCACGAAGAATCCGCCCGGGGGCAGCACAAAAATCGACCAGGGCTGAAAGCGGTCAGGCATCACCTGCATTCCGAACAGCGTGCCGCCGCCCAACACCTCCCGCACCACGCCCAGACACAACAGCGCGAAGGTGAACCCCAGTCCCATACCCGTGCCGTTCACCACTGCTTTCAGAGGTCCGTTCTTCGAGGCGTAGGCCTCCGCGCGGCCCAGAATAATGCAGTTCACCACAATCAACTGAATAAACGCGCCCAGGGCCTGATAGACCTCCAGACTGATCGCCTGAATCAGATAATCCGCCATGGTCACAAAGGTGGCGATAATGATGATATACGACGCGATCCGCACCTGTTTGGGAATCACCTTGCGCAGTAGCGACACCAGGAACCCCGAGCAAATCAGCACAAACGTCGTCGCCAGTCCCATTGCCAGCGCGTTCATCGCCGTATTCGTCACCGCCAGTACCGGACAAAGCCCCAGCATCATCACAAACACCGGATTCTCTTTCCAGAGCCCCTGCGTGAAGGTCTGCATGGTCATTTTAGCGGGCTCGCTCATTGCAGGCCTCCCTCTGACGGATCGGACAGATCGGTCGGATCAGACTGATCCGTCGGATCGGTCGGCTCCAGCGCCAAAACCGCCTCCCGCATCTCCGAACCCCTTCGGATCGCCTGCCCCACCGCCTGCGAACTCACGGTCGCTCCGGAAATGCCGTCGATCTGCCAAGGCTCGGTTTTGGCTCCGCTCTTCACCACCTCCACCTCCCGCGAAACATCCAGGGCCTCAAAATTCGCATGAAAGGCCGGATCGCGAATGATCTTGTCACCCAGCCCCGGCGTTTCCGTGCTTTGAAGAACGGTCATGCCAATGATGCGGTTTTGCATCGGATCAAAGCCGTACAGAATCCCGACGATCCCCTGATATCCCCTGGCCTCTCCGGGCAATGCGAATCCGATTCGGGTGTCGTCCGCGTCAAATCCGGCAAACACAGTCTGCCCCGCAACTTCCACCGGTTCGCTGCGGACCGCGCCGGGGAGCACGCTGAACACCGCGCGCTCCAGAGCCTCCCGCTGATTCCGTTCAATCTCCGGTTTCGTCCACTGATACGTCATCACCACCAGCAGTCCCGACAAAATTGCAATGCCGCCAAGCGTCGCCACCAGCCGGAACGGACTCGGCTGCGGCGGAAATTCAATGCCCGCATTTACAGCGTCACTCATGCCTTGGCCTCCTTCTTCTTCCGCACCGCTCCGTAAATCCGCGGCTGGGTCAGATTATTGATCAGCGGCGTGGCCGCATTGGCCAGCAGAATCGCGTACATGACCCCCTCATTCAGTCCGCCGAACAGACGGATCATCACCGTGACCAGCCCGATGATCGACCCGTACACCAGCACCCCGACCGGGGTCACCGGCGACGATACCATATCCGTGGCCATGAACACCGCCCCGATCATCAGTCCGCCCGAGGTCAGCGTGAACAGCGGGGTCGGATAAATAGTGGGATCCTTCATCCAGAAAATCCAGGAGAAGATCGCCGCCGAGGCCAGCACTGATGCCACAATCTTCCAGTTCAGCATCCTGCGGTAGGCCAAATACAGTCCGCAAATCAGAATCAGCATCGAGGAGGTTTCCCCCGCCGATCCCGCCACCGTGCCCACAAACAGTTTGGCGGATTCCGTGTCCACATAGTCAAACTTCATCAGCGCCAGCGGCGTCGCCCCGGTAAAGCCGTCGATGTGCAACTGCTCCATCCACGGCCGCAAATCCGGAGGCGTCGCGAACGGAAAGGTGAAGGTCGAGGGAATAAATTCCTTGAACCGCGCGTGCGCCATCGCCGGTGTCCAGGTGGTGATGGGCACCGTGAACGCCGCCTGCGCAAACGCCCGTCCCACCAGAGCCGGATTAAAAACATTAAACCCGAGGCCGCCAAAAAACAGTTTGCCGATTCCGATCGACACCACCGAGGCGACCGCCGCCATCCACAAGGGAAAACTCGGCGGCAGAATCAGCCCCAGCAGCACCCCCGTAATCACCGCGCTCCAGTCGCCGACCGTCGTGGGCCGACTACCCATGCGGCACGCCACATGTTCCGTGCCCACACACACCGCCGTGCAGGTCAGAATCAGCACCAGAGCGCTCAGCCCGAACTGCACCACCGAGAACAGACAGATCGGCATCAGCGCATACACCACATGCCGCATGATTTTATCCACCGAATGCGCGCCGCGCAAATGGGGGGACGTTTTTAAATGCACCGGATCACTCATGACGCTTTGGCCACCCTTTCCCGATTGCTGGATTTCGCGATGCGGAAATACTGCACCAGCGGAATCGCCGCCGGACACACATAACTGCACGAGCCGCACTCAAAACAGTCGTTCAAATGATAGGTCTCCGCCATGGGTTCATATTGCCCCTTGTAGGCCAGCCGCCCCAGCTCGCAGGGATTCAAATGCATCGGACAGGCATCCACGCAGGCCCCGCAACTAATGCAGGGATAGCGTTTCATCTGCTCTTCGCTCGTCAACTGATGCTCGCTGAGAACCAGCAGACCGCCGCAGCCTTTGGTGATCGGCGTGTCCAGCGAGGAGACCGTGCCGCCCATCATCGGTCCGCCCATGATCAAATGCCCCGCTGGGCCCTCAAATCCGCAGCGCTTCAGCAGCCAGCGGATCGGGGTGCCGATCGGCACGATGTAATTCCCCGGACGCTGCACGCCCGGCCCCGTCACCGTCACCACCCGCTCAATCACCCCCCGCCGCATCGGCATCAACTGCCCCATCTGCGCGGTGGTGGCCACGTTGAACACGCCCAGTCCCACCGACGACGGAAAACTGCCCGACGGAATTTCCCGGCCCGTCAGTGCCATGGCCAGCATTTTTTCCGCGCCCTGCGGATACTTCGTCGGCACCGCCTTCACCGAAACCGTGTCATTCGGCTGCAGCACCTTCTGAATCGCCGCCACCGCGTCCATTTTGTTGGTTTCGGTGCCGATAATCGCCCGCGAGGCACCCAGAACCTTCATCAAAATCCGGGTGCCCTTCACCAAATCCGCCGCCTGCTCCACCATCAACCGATGGTCCGTGGTCAGAAACGGCTCGCATTCGCAGCCGTTGATCAGCACCGTGTCAATCGAACAGCCCCCGGGAACGGTCAGCTTGACGTGCGTGGGAAACGCCGCCCCGCCCAGCCCCACCAGCCCGGTGTCCTGCACCGCCTGCACAATCTCTTTGGGCGACATCGCCTCGACATCCACCGGTGCGCCGTAGAGGATCTCCTGCGGATCGCCCGGATACACATCCAGAATCATCGACATCACCCGAGGTCCGCGCGCCGAAGGCATCAGCCGGATATCCGAAATCACCCCTGTCGCCGGCGCGTGCAGCGGCACCGACACAAACCCGTCCGCCCGCGCGATCGGTTCGCCCCGCACCACCTCCTGACCCTTCCGCACCAGCGGCACCGAAGGCTTGCCCGCGTGCATCGACAGGGGCAGCACCAACTGCGCCGGAAACGGCAGCCGCTCAATCGGCTTTGCCTCCGTGAAGTGCTTGTTCTCCGGCGGGTGTATCCCGTGGGAGAAACTGCCGCGGAGCAGATGGGTTAGGTTAAACATTGAAAGGCTCATGGTTTATTGCAGATCCGTCCGATCCGACTGATCGGTCTGATCCGGCGGATCCGACCGATCTTCTCACTGAAACTTCTCCGCCCGCTTCACGAGTTTCTCCACGTCTTTCTCATTGGGATCGGCGGGGGTTCCGGGATGGATGCACTGACCGGTGCATTTCTCGGCGGCGCGGACGATGTCCTTGAAGGGACCGCCGCGCGGATCTTTCACGAACGCTTTTTTGTCGCTGTCGTATTCAAAGATCTTCGAATTGATCGTCACGCACTCGTCGCAGGAGGTGCACTGGGATTTTTCGATCCAGGCGGCTTCGAATGACGAGTTTGGAGTGACGGGTGACGAATTTCCAGCCGAGGGAGCCGGTGCGGCCAGCAACGCCGACACATCGCCGCCCCCGAGCATGGACATCAGTCCCTGCGCGAGTTTCTGCGCGGTTTCGGCGCGGACCGCATTGGCAATCGCCTCCGGGTCCACTTTCTTCGTCAATCCGGCCAGACCTTTGAGCGTGCGCCAGTAGTTGATCCGCTCCTCGGTCGATTTCACAATCGGCTCCGCGACCAGCACCCGGCTGAGGCGGTTCTTCTTGTCCAGCGTCCAAATGAACGGGAACTTGCCTTCGCGGTCCTCTTCGGAGAGTTCGATGAACTCGGCCAGCAGAATCATGTTGTCGTTCCAGGTGTCCTGGGGTGCCACCCGGAAATGCTTCCGGAAGCGGGCCTCGGCCACCGCGAAATCGGCGAAGGTCATCGGCAGCTCCAGCTTCTGCCTGGTGCCGTCCTCCTCCTGATAGTGCAGCGTGTAGGTGGGCCAGTCCTCATCGATCGAGGGATTGCCCTCCAGCGAAATGCATTCCGACCAGTCGTGCCCGGCATCGGGATCGAAACGGAACAGCGGATAGGCGCGGGATTCCAGCGCCATGCGGCTGCGGTACACCGAACTGTCGTCCGGCACGCCGTGCTCCGGCTGACACACTGCGTACACGTTGAACAGCGCCGGACGGCGGCTGTTGAGTCCGTCGATGAACCCTTCGATCAAGTGCGTGTAGTTGGAGGTGTTGCCCTGGAAGATGTAGGCGCTGCGGTGCGCCGCGCCGATGAGGCTCATCTCCTTGCGGATCTCGCTCTTGCCCTTCCAGGATTTGCCATAGGGTGCCATGTCCGACACCTGACCGATGAAGCCCGAGGTGCAGGCCTGTCCGCCGGTGTTCGAATACACCTGCGTGTCCAGCACCATCACTTTGATCGGCCGGCCCGACATCATCATGCGGCTGAGGTTCTGGAAGCCGATGTCATACATCGCCCCATCCCCGCCCACCGCGCAGACCGGCGGACACAGCAGGTATTCCTCGTCGGTGAACTTGTTCCAGTCGAAGTACTGCAACTCCTTCGCCAACTGCGTGTGATCCACATCGCCCGCGGCTTCGGCCCGGGCCATGCGCAGCGCCTTGAAGCCGTCGGCCATCTTGACCATGTGCCCCTCGAAAATCCCCATCGCCACCGAGGGAGAATCCTGGAACAAATGGTTCGCCCAGGGGAACGGATACGGATTGTAGGGCCAGGAGGACCCGTACACCGAAGAGCATCCGGTCGAGTTGATAAAGCCCAAATTCGAACGGCCGTTCTTGGCCGGTCCGTCCGTGTAGCGCCATTTCAGATCCTTCAGCCGCGCGATCAGTCGCGTGACCGACTTCAGCCAGTCCTGATCAATCGGCGAACCGGCTTTGCCCTTGTCCAGCTCCGCCGCCAGCGCGGAGAGTTTCAGATCGCCGCCGGAACTCGCCTGCGTAATCCGGTTCAGCGCGTCCAGATCGCTCACATCCACCGTCGCCGCCAGGCGGTCGCGGATCTTCTGCTCCAGCTTGGCGATCAGAATTTCGATTTCCTCGACCTGTTTCTTCACCCGCGGCTGCATCAGTGCCGTAATCGTGCTGGTGAACAAATGGAGAACCGTTTTCTCACCGCAGCCGGTGCAGGCACCGTCGCCACAGACCATCGAGCTGTAAATGCTCTTGTCCAGCAGCATCGTTTCCATTGCCCCGATCTTTTCATCCATGTCGTCCACGCGGATGAAATCCTTGGGCGTGTTCGGAAGCGCCTCCCAGAAGGCCCAGTCTTTGCGCAGCGTGTCAATCGACTCGTCCGTCTGCGGCGCCACAATCAGCGCGTTGTCGTCGCACACCTCCACACAGAGCATGCAGCCTTTGCAGGTGTACGGATTCACGGTGATCGCGAACAGACCGCCGGTCCCCGCCTGCTTGCTTTCTTTCTGGTTCCAATAGGGTTGGGTCAGCGAGAATTTAAACCCGCCCATGGCCCCGCGGAATCCGTCGAATTCTTTCTTCAGCGGCTCGCGCTCCGCCGTCGGCGTGTCGGCCAAAAGCTCATCAATCGCGGTGTGCATCAGCGCGGTCGCATCCACCGAGGAGCCGTTCGCGCCCTCGGTCGCATTGCGCATCCGCTTTTCAACCTCGCGCACCGCGCGGGGTAGCAACTCCACCGGCTCGCCGCGCTTTTCAAGGGTCTTCAGCGCGGTGCCGAAGGCGTCGCTGATTGTACAGGCGATTCCGGGAATCGCCGAATCCGGACACACCGTGAAACAGTCGCTGCAGGCGGTGCATTTCTCGGGATCCCAGACCGGATGCGAGAAGCGGATGCTGGTCATGTCGCGGAACACCCCGGTCGCCGCCGGAATCAGACTCATGGCGTTGAACGGATCCGCAAGGTTGTCGTTGGGCTTGCCGCCGGCGTAGAAACTGCCCGTCTGCTCCCAGAAGCGGTGAATGTCGGTCATCGCGTCGGTGCTGGCGTTCATCTTTTTCAGGGTCACCGGCATCGACACCGCTTTCTTCAACTGTTCCCCGGCGGCGCTCACCGGAAGCTCCGGCATCACCATCAGTTCGTCAAACCCGCGGCGCACCACTTTCATGTTGTTTTCCACCACCCGGGCGCCCTTGCCGCCGAATTTGGCCTGCAACTGATGCCGGATCGCCTCGAAAAGGGTTTCCTCTGTCAGCTTCGCGGTGTCCATCACCGAAGAGGCCTTGAAGAAGGCGCCCTGGAAGGCATTGCCCTGCATGCGCAGCTGCAATTCGGGATCAGCCGCCTCTTCACGGGCGATTTTGAAGGCGTCGAGGTAGCAGACCTTGATTTTCTTCTCCAGAATGAAGCGCTGATACTGCACTGGAATCCGGGCCCAGACCTCTTCCGGCGTGGTGAGTTCCGCATCCGCCTGCCAGATAAACACCCCGCCCGGCTTCAACCCGAAAAGCGGATTGGAGTGACCGAACACGTTGGGGTCAGGACTTAAAACCACATCCACATGATGATACTCGCAGTTGATCTTGATCGGCTCCGGCGCGGCCGACAGATAATACGTGGTCGGCTGACCCTTTTTCTCCGAACCGTATTTGGGATTGGCCTTGATGTCGTATCCCAGCAGCTCGTTCAGCGTCACCGCCAGATTTTTTCCGGTGGTAATCGCGCCCCAGCCGCCGACCGAATGCATGCGCACCGTGATCGCACCCTTGGGAAGCAGATCAGGATTTTCGGATCCCTTCACCGCCATCTCCTTGATTTTCGGATACCCCTCCCTGATCTGGTTCATGTGGATTTCCTGCTTCGGCGTCGCTGCGGAATCCCGCACAAAATCAATCGACAGATAGAAGAATTTCCGGTGATCGCCGTCCGGCAGCATGTTTTCCACCGCGCCGATCACATCGCCCGGCTGCAGGTCGCGGCTGCCCATCCCGAAGCAGCCGGAATACAGCACCGGCGCGTCTGTCAGTTTGGTGTAGACCGTGTGATGCGGATACGGCTTGTCACCCTTGCCGTGTGACATGCCGTTCTCCAGACATTTGCTCACCGTGGCGCGGATCTCGCGGATCAGCGGCAGATCCTCCGCCAGCGGCTGGTCGGTGCGCTCCAGCACCACCACCCCTTTGCGGCCCTTAATCATTTCGCCCACCAGATCGCTCGGGAACGGACGGTACATGGTCATGTTCACCACCCCAACCTTGATGCCGCGGGTGCTGCGCAGATAATCCACCACCGCCTCGGAGGTGCCCATCAGCGACCCCATCCCCAGAATCAAATAATCTGCATCTTCAGTGCGGTATCCCGTCACCCGCTTGTAGGCGCGCCCGGTCAGTTTGGCATATTCCGCCATGCACTCGTCGGTCAGATCCCGAATATGCTCAAAGAAATACGGGCGCTGGGCCGCGACCGACTGCATATACACATCCTGGTTCTGCACGCAGCCCGCCACCACCGGATTGTCCACGTCCCACAGAATTGGCACCCGCCGACGCTGCGGACCGTACATCATCCGCTGCGCCGGCGTCGGACAGTCAATAATATCCTCCGGATGCCCCAGATATTCCTCGATCAGTTCGCGCTCCGGCACCCGCAGGGTTTCAATCAAATGGGTGGTCAAAAAGCCGTCCTGCCCCACCGCGCCCGGGGTCAGCGACAACTCCGCGATTTTGCGGGAAATCAGATTCAGGTCCGCCGCCTCCTGCGCGCTCTTGGCCATGACCTGGAAAAATCCGGTGTCATCCATCAAATGATAATCATCATGACCCGCATGAACATTGAGCGTCGATTTCGTAATTGCGCGGCAGCCCACGTTGAGAATATACGGCAACCGCTTGCCCACCGCCGCGTAGAGCGACTCGTGCATGTAGGCGATGCCCTGACCCGAGGAAAAATTCGAGGCCCGCAGCCCCGACATCGACATCCCCGCCGTCACCCCCGCCGCCGCGTGTTCACCCTCCGGCTCCACAAAGATCAACGGACGCCCCGACACATTGATGTGCCCCGCCCCTGCCATTTCCGCCCAGTACTCGCCCATCTGCGTCGACGGCGTGATCG
Source organism: Verrucomicrobiota bacterium (assembly GCA_020831625.1). Taxonomy (GTDB): domain Bacteria; phylum Verrucomicrobiota; class Kiritimatiellia; order SS1-B-03-39; family UBA6053; genus PXAS01. The sequence goes on from JAFIGD010000014.1 coordinate 10,477, forward strand.
GATACGCCCCCGCCGCGTCGCTCGATTCACGCTCACACATAATCACCGCGGTGTTGCCGTCCATGGCTTCGGGAATTCCGGGATACTTGATGTCTTGGGACTCTTTGCTCATGATCTAACCTTGATCTTCTCTGGGGTTAACTTCGGAAGCCTTGTCCGAAGCGGTACTGTTCAAAACGTGCCGTCATTTCCGCCCCGCCCCGGCCGCTGCCGAAGGCTCCCTCTCCCATGATTTTCCCCGCGTGTGACGTGAATCTGTTCATTGTGGATAAGTGTTATCCTAAATGATGAATTGAACGCAAGCCCTTTTTTGATCGTTATTTTTTTAACGGATTATCGCGCGATAATGGAGGGCTATTCCAAACCCAATTTATCATGCTCAGGTTTCAACCAATACTCGCACGCCCGCCTTTTCCAGTTCCCGCCGGGAGTCCTTTGTCGTTTTCCGGTCCGTGACCACACAGCCCGCATCCTGAATTCCAGCGAAAAAATAGCGGGAACAGACCTCCCACTTCGAGAAATCCGCGAGGATATACACTTCGCCGGCCCATTGCATTACCGACCGCTTCAGGTTCATGTGACGAACCGAGGCGTCACTGAAACCCCGTTTCACATCCAGCCCTTTACAGCCCAGGAACGCTTTGGTGATGTGACAGGTGGATATCATCTGCTCCGCCAGCGGTCCCACAAACGAGGCCGATCGCCGGTCATACACCCCGCCGGTTGAAATCAGTTCCACATTCGTCCGCCGGCACAGCTCCTGAAATATGGGTTCGGAATGCGTGATCACTGTGCAGCGAATGTCCGGGAAGACCCTTGCAAGCTGATAGGCGGTGGTGCTGCCGTCCAGAAACATGGCGTCATCCTCCCTGATCTCCGAAACCACCGCCCGTGCAATGCTGCGCTTGGCCTCCACATTCTCCACCTCGCGGATATGGTATGGCATGGCGTTCTGAGGCGTCTCGACCGGAACCGCGCCCCCGTGGGTGCGCACCAACAGCTTCTCCGCCTCCATCTGCACCAGATCGCGGCGGATCGTTTCCTCGGTCACTCCGAGGCGTCCCGACAATTCCGACACCTTCACGCCGCCCTGGCGCTCCAGGGTCCGCGAAATTTCCACATGGCGTAAATGTTGCAACATCATGAACTCTCCATACCGGGAAACGCGCTCCGGCGCAATCTCCCGCCTTATCCGCACAGAAAAAAGATTGACCCATGGCGGGCGACTCGGTACGAAATCCCCATGAAAAAACTTCCGGGAATCTTCTTGTTGCTCACCCTTCTCACGGGAATACAAACCGCTCTGTCCGCTCAGAACATTGTTGTGGTGAACATGGACCGCGTTTTCAACGAATTCCACCGTACCCGAGAGGCGGAACAGCAGGTGCAGGAACTCATTCAGCAGTTCCGCATGGAGCAGCAGGAAACCCAGCAGAACTACCAGGCCCTTCAACAGGCGTTTTCCGCCATCCGCGAAACCGCCGGGGATATCGCCCTCTCCGATGAAGACCGCCGCGCCAAGGCGAACGAGGCCTCCGAAATTCTCAACCGGATCCGCGCGATGGAGGAGGAGATCCGCAGCCTGGAGCAACAGCGTCAGCAACAAATCGAGGAACAGGGCCGCCGCATGCGCCAGCAGTTGGTTGACGCCATTATCGACCATATTCGGGAAATAAGCCCCGGACGCAACTGGGATCTGGTGCTTGACGCCTCCGGAGCCTCCCCCAACGGCATTCCCAATATCCTCCATGCCGCCAATCCCCGGGATGTCACCGCCGAAGTGATTCAATCCATCAATCAAGCACGCGGTCGATGAGTACGGCATCGAAAACCCCGCGGGAACTCGCCGCCATTTTGGGGGGCGAGCTGGATGGCGAACATGACGCGCCGATCACGTCGGTGGCCGGCCTGCGGGAGGCGGGTCCCTCTGATCTGTCATTTCTGAATAACACCAAATACGCCAAACTGCTCAAAGAAACCCGCGCCGGCGCGGTGCTGGTCGCCGCATCCTGGGAAGGTGAACACCGCTCCGCCCTGATCCGGGTGGAGAATCCCGACGCCGCGTTTGCCAAAGCCACCGAACTGTTCAGGCCCGCGCCCGTCCGCCGGCTGCCCGGCACCGCCGCCTCCGCAGTGATCGGCCGGGACGTGGTGATCGGCAAAGACGCGCATATCGGCGAAAATGTCGTTATCGCTGACGGGGTTCATATCGGGGACCGTTGCGAAATCCATCCCGGGGTCGTGATCGGTGAAAAAGCGGCCCTCGGCTCCGATGTCGTTCTTCATGCCGGCGCGGTCCTGCGTGAACATGTGATTCTGGGCGACCGGGTGATTATTCACAACAACGCCGTCATTGGCAGTGATGGATTCGGGTATTCCGTGGACGCCGCCGGGGTGCGCACCAAAGTGCCGCAGGTCGGAATTGTGCGCATCGGCGACGACGTCGAAATCGGGGCCTGCGTCTGTGTGGACCGCGCCCGCTTCGGGGAAACCCGTATCGGCAACGGAGTCAAAATCGACAACCTGGTGCAGATCGCCCACAACGTCGTCGTTCAGGACCACGCGGTGATTGTCTCTCAAACCGGGATTAGCGGAAGCTCAGTGGTCGGCCGGCACGCCATTTTGGCCGGCCAGGTCGGGGTGGCCGGTCACCTCACCATCGGCGAACATGCGGTTGTGGGGGCGCAAGGAGGGGTAACCAAGGATGTTCCGCCAAAAACCTATGTCTGGGGGACACCCGCTCAACCCTTTGAGCAATACAGCAAAAGCCTGGCGCACGTGTCCCGTTTGCCGAAACTGCAGCAAAAAGTGGCCGCGCTGGAGGCCCGCATCGCTCAACTCGAAAACGCCGAATCTTGAAATCATTCTCCCGGCTGTAAGATAAACCGAGGGCTTACGCCTAAACTGTTATGAATCACACTGACGAAACTCTCGCATGGCTGCTGGCCGCTGAAGATCATCCTCATCTCAAAAACGAGGCGGAATATGATGCCGCCAAATCCCAACTGGACGCTTCTCCCGAACTGCATGCGCGGTTTGAGGAGGCTTTGGCCTTCAACCTGAAGCACCCGTCTCTTTTTTCTTTCGGCACCATGCCCCCTGATGTCCGGCGGCGCATTTCAACGGCGCTGGAAGAGTCCGCACCGCCCGGGACGGCCCCGGTCGAATCCCTCCCGGCTCCCTCTCCCTGGTCTTACCGTCAGCAGTTCGCCTGGGCGGCGGTGCTCGCTTTGTTTCTCGCCGGGCTTTCGGTCCTCTCCTCCAGAATCATCGAGCAGCAAAGTCCCTATGCACAACCGCACCGCGCGGAACCGCCCCGGCTTGCCGGAAACGCGGACGCCCTGCCCGAATTTCATCGTTTTGTGAAAAATTCCCTGGATACGCCGCCCCGTTTTCAACACCAGGCGCGGGATACGGTGCAACTCGTCAGTTGGCTCAAGGAACACGACGGTTTCGCGTCGCCCCTCCCCGACTCCATTACCCGGGCGCCGGGAATGGGCTGCGCGATTCTTGAGAGCCCGCATGGCGACATTTCCATGATTTGCGTGGATCTAAACGGCCAAAAACTTAAACTTTTCATCGCCTGCTCAAAAGCCTTGCGCGTTCACCCCCGGCCGGTCGAGGCGCTTCGGATCGAAAACCACGAGGCTCTCGAATGGAGCAATGACGATAATCTGTTCCTCTTGATTCAGAGTGAGCCGGACACCCCCATGCCTGAAATCATGCTTTGACGTTCCGTCAGCGCTCAAACAGAAACAGCGGGGGTTGCGCGTAGCTGTCATCATGCCGCACCCCCTGATAAATATTCAGCCGAAGTTCTCGAACCGCGCCGGACGGAATGTTCGGGATGTGCCTCCAGAGATCACTGCTCCCGGAAATCCCCTCATAATTAAACGAGGCCATCGCCAGCGTCAGCCGGTCCCCGCGCTCCGCAAGGTGCAGTTGGACATCCCGGTCACGGCGGCGGGGATGTATGGAGGGACGTGTGGCCAGACGCGCGGTCTGAATCCGCCCCCGCGGCACCCGCACCTCCTGACCGCCCTCCAGCTGGAGAGTCGCCCCCTCCGAATCCATGGACAACAGCAGGGCCTCCATCTGATCCCCGTTGCCAAAGACCACCACATCCCGGGAGGCACCGTCTATCTCCACCTCCGGTTGATACACACCTGAACGCTTCGAGAATTCGACCGCGTGAAGCAGCAAACCCGCAGTATCCCTGCCGGCCTGCACCGCAACCTCCAAATCCTCCCGCCCCGCCAGGGGACGCTCGGTGTGCAGGGTAAACGACGGAGATTCATACTCGTTAATCCGCAGAGTCGCCTCTGCGGTCTCCACATTCAGGTGAACGGAAATCAGCATGCGCTGCCAGGCCGCCTCAGGCGGTAACGGCTCCCGCAGGACCCACGTCTGGCGTCCGTTCCCGTCCAGGGTCCGCACATGCAGCCAATTCGGGTTGAGAGACAGACTCAGCCCCTCCGTGGGGCGGTTTCGAGCTGAAGCATGAAAGAGCTCCAGATTTGCGTGGGTGACGCCGTCTGGAAAGGAAATCTCCATCTCAAACAGCACGCCCCCGGCATCCGGCAACGGCAGCGGACGGGCAATGCGGGCGTTTTCAGGCAAAAGCCACTCCACCGCGTTCTCCTCAATCACTCCGTCTGAGCCGGACGGCATCCGCACCGACCATTCAGAAAGCGGCGAAAGCCCGCGGAAAATCAGATCGCCCTCCCCCGGAAGAACATCCAAATAGGAGACGAATTCCCGGTTCGCCCGCAAACGGCTTCCCCACCACGCGTCCAGAATCAACTCGCGGTCCGTCAGCTCGACCAGACGCCCCGAGATCCGGTCTCCGTTCACAAACCGGACCCGCGTGTCCGGAGTCCTCCTTTCGATCGGTTGTCCACTCATAAAGCGAAGCCGGCCCGTGTAGGCCGCATGAAACCGTAGCGGATCACCTCCCCACTCCGGCATCACCTGAAAATAGCCCGCATCAAACGTCCGGAAATGACCGGGAAACACATCGCCGTTCAGCATGCGCACCTCTACGGGGAGTCCATCAGCAAACAGGCCTGTGCAAAGAGCCAACCCCGACAGAATCAAGAAAAACCGTTTCATGGCCTCCCTCCGGCCGGAAGAGTTTGCAGTTGCAAAATCGGGGTGTCCAAATCGATGGACAGATCCGGAAGCGCTCCGGTTCCAGTCCGCATCCAGGGGAAACGCAGACCCGCCAGGAGGGTCCTCGGCAGCGTCACCGGTCCCGCGAACCCGTCGCCATCGGCCACCACCTTGTCTTCCGTGATTTCCCGAATCCGAAGTGTGAGCATATCCGGACGGGATCGGAAGCGGATTTCAGCCTCCTGACTCCGGCGGCTTCTCACAACCCGGGAAGCACCGGACGCACTGAAGATTTCCATATCGCGGCCGGGAAACGATCCATCCCAGCGGGCCAGTTCAATATCGGCGATTTGAAGACCCGCCACATTATGCTGAATCTGTAAACTCAGCCAGCGGCCGCTCATTTCCTCAGGATCGAAGGTCATTGCCCATTCTTGAACCTGTTCACCATTCACAGTCATGCGGGCGAGATTCCGGGGGCGGTCGATAAAAAGTTCGACATGCTGCCATTGACTGTCCGGTGAAGAAATCTGCTCCCGCCAGTTCATCATCGGCGGGCGACCCGTGTCAGGATCGTCTTTTTCCGGGAAAATTTGCCCCTGCACATGTGAGGTTTGGTGCACAAAAAACATCCCTCCGGTTCCCCGCTGGAACGGCTGCCGCGTAAACGTGCCCACATTCAACAGAAACGTCCCGCCCGGACTCCGAATGGAATACGCCAGCCGAAACCGCTCCGGCAATTCGGAAAGCTCCCGGATAAGAGAGCCCCCCTGCCCCGGGGCAAAGAACCAGCTGCCCCCCAACTTTGTCGGATGTGCGGAGGCCGGATCTATGTGCGGCATTGCATTGAGTTGTTGAGGTAAGTTATTTATGCGGACAACCTGCGCGCCGCGAAACGCCTGAACGTTGCCCCCCTGCATCCGCATTCCCGGCATGGCCTGAGTCTGCCACAGATCAATTTCCATCGGATTATCCAGCAAAAGATCCTCTCCGGACGGCAGAGTTTCCAGAGACTGAAGACTGGACGGAAACATCCGCAGGGTCACGTCGCCGTCCACCCGGAACGTCAGGATTTCCTCATCCCGGTCAATCAGCCGGCCCGTAAGCCGGTCGCCGTCTAAAAATGTTACACGGTGGGTGGGCGTTTCCGCCTCCGTCCGCCCGGGCTCCCCGAAATAGACCGCGTCGATTTCCCCGATCGGCAACACCGAGGCGTTTTCGCTCCACCGGGGTTGGAAACGCACCCGGGATCCCCTCAGAGAGACGAACCGCCCCTGCAACTCGGCACCGGATCGCAGGATCAGCAAATCCCCCGCGTCCGCGAACAGGGAGGCGGACACACAAATCATCATCAAAAATAAGCGGACTGGCTTCACTTTGAGTTCCCTTCGATCCGTTCATCAAACCGGATGCTGGTGTGGACATTGAACTCCGCAACTCTAAAAGACGATTGCGGAAGATGCAAGTCCTCCAGCCACGGATCTCCGCGCCCCCGGAATACAGCCCCGTCATACTCGGAAAGGGAAACAGTCAGCCGGTCCCGCGTTCCGGCATGCCAAACCCGCGTGTCCCTGGCGGTCCGACGGGGAAAACGCACGGAATCCTGATGAAAATCAATCGACTGAATGCGTGACCGGGGCACACGCAACGTTTCGCCCTCAATTTGCAGGTTCAAGGCCTCACCCTCGCCGTCCGACACGCTGGTTACCAACACATCGCCATTGGAAAATAAAACACGGTCCCCCGCTCCGCCCTCGATTTCCAGCACGCCCTCCCCTGAAAATGCGTGAGGATGGGCCGCAAACACAATATCCTCCACCCAGAGCCTCTGAAACGGTGAACGGGACGTAATCCGCATCAGCCGCTCCGGCTGCATCCGCATCTCCGACGGATGTTGAATCCGCCACGGCCCGATCACCTCGCCGTTGAACACCAGCATCATTTCCTCTCGGCGCAGATCCGCCAGCACCCTCAAGTCTCTGCGGCCGGAATCAAGCGCCGTCCCGAGATTCTTTCGGAAGTATACCGTATTTTGAAAACCCGCAAATGTCCCCGCCCCGTGCAGTCTTGGCCCCTGCGAAAAAAAGTGCAGACCGCCCAGGGGCACATCCACCGATCCCATTGCGAAAAGTTCCACCGTAAAATCACCCGGGCCACCCTCGGCCCGCATGTGAATCCGAATTTCAAACCGGTCCGGCATGGGCGGCATGCTCCGCACAATCCCACGAATCCCCGGAATCACCACAGAGCTTCCCACTTGTGACTCCTCCGTGACCACCGGGCCGGACACCTGCACATGCCAGTCCTCCAACCGCCCGGGGCCCCGCCATAACAAAGCCCGGCCCGAAGGGACCGACACCATCCGCCGAATGAATTCCCGGCGGGAACGCACCGTCTGGCCCCAGGCGGTTTTCAGCACCACCTCCGCTTCGTCCATCCACACAAAACGACCCGACAGCCGGTCACCGTTCACATAGTCCAGACGCGTGTCCGCATCCCGTTCAACCGCTTCCGCGCCGCCGCTCCGGCGGATGTGTCCGACATACGCCGCCGGAATGCGGAGCGGATCGCTGCGTTCCCCCCGAAGAAACTGAAGTGTGGTTCCGTCCAGCCCGGAGACCTCCCCGAAAATCAGATCGCCGTTCAACAAATGCATCTCGTCCCGCCCCCGGAAACGTTCCGGTTTCCCGGAAGAAACCGTCTCCATCCGCACCAGATTTGAAAACGGGATTACCGCCTCGTCCAGCCATCCCGAAACTCCGCCCCGGACCGAGTCCCCGTCCCCGTTCACCGGACGCAACGTCAGCCGCCCCCGATAATCCAGAGTCCGCACGCGAACAGACAGATCAGAGCCGGGCTTAACATCAGCCGGAGAATCCGCAAAAACCACCGCCGCCACCCGGTCCCGGGAAAGCACCAAAACATCCCGGCCCTCCAACACCCGAAGCGTTTCGGAACCGAACGAAAGCAACCGGCCCTCAACCCGGCGTCCGTCCCACAGATAGATCCGGTCCAGATCGGAGCGCGTAAAACCACTCCGGCGGGGAGCAAGCGTGGACCGGTGCTCCCGAAGCCGAAGCCCCAGCAATTCAATTTGGCCATCTCCGCCCTGCGCCTGAAAAGAAAACATCCGGTCCTCCGCCCCGATCAAGGTTGAAGCCTCCGGCAGCTTGAGGGTCAGCATCCGCTCATCATTCAGATCCACTTCAACCGTTTCGCTTTCCAAGTCCACCCAAAACACAAACCGCTGTTCGGCCGCCGCCACTTCCGGCAGCCGGTCGCGCCAAGTCACGGTTTCAGCGAGATCCCTTCCCTCACCCGAGACCGCCAGCATCCGATGATTCACCTCCAGGTTCACATTGCCCGGCCCCCGGGTATTGTCCCCCAGTCCGAACAAATTCAGCCGATACAGAAAATTGGGTTCACTGGGACGCACATCCACCTCAAACACAAAGCGTATCGGCAGTTTCGGCAAAGCGGTTCGGGCGGACATTCCGCTCACCGCGTGGAAAATAAACGGATTTCCGGTTTCCGCCCCCGCCCCCCCGGTGCCCATGGGATCCCGGAAATGCCATTCGGACCCGTGTGAGGGCCCCCGCATCAGGACCCGATCTGAATCGTTCGAAAAACGAATCTCACGCACCGCCTCCCGGCGCACGCGCACACGTTGCCCCCATGAGGTTTTTAAGATCAGCACATCATCCGACATCTCCAGCCAGTCCCCTTCAACCCGGTCCCCGGTACGGAAGCGCACATCCGAACCGCCGGCCCGGAGCGGAAACCCGGCGGCCGGCGGCAGGAGAACCTGTTCAATCTCTGCCAACTCCGTTGTCACGGGCTCCAGGCTCCAGCGGGGCCGAATCCGCAACCCCTCCGCGCCCAAGGCCACCACCTCCCCCCGAACCCGCTCACCGCTCCTGAACCGCGCCTCCGCTCCCGGAACCCGAACCGGTACCAGGCAACACCACATCAACAAAACCGAAATAAGACGCATATCCCACATGTAATTCATCCCCGCACCACATGCAAATGATAACGGTGAGGATTAGAATGAGGATCTAGATCTGAAAATCCCCGGGCGCATCCCCCTTCACCCAAATCCGCGCGGCCGCGACCAGACTCTTCGCATCTTTTATTTTTAGTTTGTTTTTGATTTTTTCCCGATGCGCCTCCACCGTTTTGATGCTGAGCCCCAAATGTCCGGCCACCTCCGCAGTGGCATAACCGCTTCCCAGCATCTGAAACACGTGCAGCTCCCGGTCGCTTAACCGGCTTACCGGACTGTCCCCCTTCGGCATGGGCCGCTTCAGCAGTTTTTTCATCACCATCGCCTGCGTGGCCCGCGTCAGAAAAAACTCCCCCCGCATCACCGTTTGCACCGCGTCCAGGACGTGCACCGGTTCGTCACTTTTGGAGACCATTCCCAATGCTCCGGCTTTCAATACCCTCTCCGCATACAGCGCCTCCGGCTGCATCGAGATCACCAGCACCTTTAAGTTTTCAAATCTGCTGGTGATCTCTTTTACAAAATCCAGACCATCCTCCGCTCCCAGCACTAAATCCACCACCGCAAAGTCCACCTCATGCGCCTCCAGCAGCGACTGGGCCTCCATTCGGTTTCCGGCCTCAAGCACAAGATGCTTCTGTGGCAGACTTTCCACCATTGCACGAATGCCTTTGCGGACCATCGGGTGATCATCAACAAGAAGTATCGTTTTCATACTGCCTTTTATACCATAATTCCACAGGTCCGCCTATCGGGGCACCCCCCCTATTTTTTGAAAAATTCATGATGAATTTGCCGGCCATTATGAGCGCAAAGGGTGGCCAGGTCCGCGATGTTGCCATACAAAGTCTCCCGCGCATGACCCTGCTTCCGAAGCGCCAATGCCCGGGTCTGAAAGTGAAGACTCGCCAGCAGCTGCGACAACCCGTCATGCAAATCCCGGGAAATGCGTCGTCGTTCCTCCCTGTCCGCAGCCTCCAATTGCCGCGTTCTCGCCATGGCCTCCGACAAATCCACCAAAGTCACCAACATTCCGTTCCCCTCTTCCAGCCTCAAGGCCGAGGCCGCGTGAATCACCAGAAAAATGTTCGAACGGGGCGTGGACCATTCCAGGGTCACCGGCAACCCCCTCAAAACTTGTCCCGCTTTCACATAAATCTCTTTCACCAAGGCATCCGGGGAATCTCCGACAGAGGCCAAAAGCGTCCGGGCTCGTTCGTTTTCCAAGATCACCTCTCCTTTCTGGAAAACAAACACCACGTCCGACACCTCGTCGAACAAGCGTCGCATACGGTCCCTCGCCTCCTCCAGATCTTCCTGATTCAACCGGGTTTGACGGTGCCCCGTCTGCAAATGCAGCACCACCTCGTCCGGCCCGGGAACATGCGGCCCGCTCATGCCGCCGGTTCTCCCCGTATGCCGGGTTTGAAGACCCAGCCCGTGCCACCGGACTCCACGGGGACAGCATCTAAACCAATTTTCTTCGCCCGCTCCCGGATACTGTCCAATCCCAGACCGGTCCCGTTCTTCCCGCAGGCCGCGAAGCCCCTCCCGGCGTCAATCACCCGGACCTCCTGCTGCGACAAACACACCCGCACCTCGTCAACCCCTGAATGCCGCCAGGCATTGCGCACCGCCTCCCGAAGCATAAAAAACAACTCGCCCCGCGCTTTTGACGCCGCGAACCGCGGAAAAGACGCACCCTCCAGTTTCACCTCGAAACCAAACACCTCCCGGTATTCACGGGCCAACGCATAGAGGGCCTCCAACAGCTCGGCGTCGGAGCCAAAGCCCTCCCCCGCGTCCTCCACCAGTGCAAGACCCTGTTCCAGGCAATGACAGGTCAGCGACCGCAAGGAGGACAGCAACGCCTTTGTTTCCGGATCCTCCTCGTCTTGTGCCGCTTCAGTGAGTTGCAGATCCAATTCCGCCAACAAGCTCCCCAAATCCTCCTCCAGCCGTTTTTCCGCCAGCCGCCGAACCGCAAGCGCGCCCGTTTCGGCGCGCTGCTCCAACGCCAGCATGCGGGTCTGATCCTGCAGGGTCAGCAAATGTTCGCGCCCCCCCCGCGCGTCCTCACAGGACGAACACCGGACACGGTATACGCGGCCCATCCCCTCCCAAATCGACACTTCGGGACCGCCCTGCCGCAAAACCCCCGCAAAGCTGTCCATGGAAAACCCGGAGTCCTCCAGCAATTTCCGTCCTTCGCGGTTCGCCTGAATCACCTCCCCCTCCCGCATTAAAAACACCGCGTCCGACACTGCGTCAAAGGCCTTGTCCAGATTTTCCGTCTCCCGGGTCAGCGAGGTCGACACCCGCCGCACCTCCCGCCGACAGCACCACAGCTCCCAAAACGTCTTCATTCGGGAGTAGACCGGATTAAACGCGACCCGCGAATGCAAAGAACGTTTATCAAAGGTAATGTCCGCCACCGCGTGATGGGAAAACACCTCCAGCGAATGAATGGTGTGCTGAAGTTTCGCCTGCGGACTGCTCCCCGTCCACACCCCGGTCAGAAAATAGAAGAAGTCCGGGAACGGCTCCAAATGGTCCGGGATCGACATGGTCACTTCGAAGCGGTCCGCACCTTGATCCGTATAATCGATCCGATAGCCCCGCATCATCCGGCCCGCCATCAGGGTTTTTGCCACCCAAAGAATCCGTTCCCAATTCGTGTACTGCGCGTACAAATGGGCGGAGCGGGTCCGGTAGCGTTCATTCAGATACCGCTGCCCCATCGGCACCAGCGCCGGACCGCTCCCGATCCGTTCGAACACCGGACGCATCACCCCCGTATACTCCTCCCAATCCACCCAGCTCGCTCTCCGGTCCACCACCTTCGGATCCCGAAGGCGCGACAACATCGCCTCTCTCGGCTCACCAAACAATTCCCCCGCCTCCAGACTGCACCGCAGCATAAAGTTGGAAATTTCCCGGGCCATCCTTTGATCGCCTCCGCAGCTCCGGACTTACCAGCGGAAACGGATGCCCACGTTGGCCGAAACCTTGTGCACATCCGAATCTTCAAGCATCAGCGGCACCGGCAAACTCTCCCCGCCGCGGAATTTCACCGTGCTCGTCCGGTATTGAACCTCCACATACAACTGAAGATCCGTGCCGGTGCTGATTCCCGCCAGCGCATACCACCCCTCGTTGTTTTCGGTCTGAATCGGCACCGGCTGACCGTTCAGCGAAAAATCCGAATCCAGCCGCATGAAATAGACACCGCCGCTCACATACAGATCCGCGCCCGGTCCAATCGCCGCGCGCATCCCCAGTCCCAGCTCCAGCGGCGTCAAATCACTCTCCACGTCCAGGAGAACCGGGCCCGATTCACGGGTGGTCTTCACCGTGTCGTAGACCCCGCCCCGCGCCTCCACAAAAAACACCTCACCCAGCGGCAACGTCAACACCGCCCCAAACCCCAATGCGTCCCCCGAATCCCGCACGTCCACATACGACCCGTGAATCCCGAATGTCGTCTGAGCCCGCAGCGAAAGCCCCGAGATTACCAAAAAACTAAACACCAAAATAGACTTACAGTTCATTTCTTTCCTCCTGTTAAGTTGTTACATGAACAGTGCTAAAATGATCAAAAGGAAAAAACAATCCGAAAATCATAAAAATATGCGAAACCCGTATACCCAGCATATGGAGGGGCGGCTTTCCAGCCGCACACCTCTCTAACTTCTCCTGAAAGTGCTCCCGAAAAATCAGTATCCATCAGTGTTCACCCGCCTGGAGCGCTGAGCACAGCACTGCGGGCAGGTCAGGGATTCATTTCTTCTTCCTCCTCCAAACCCACGAAATCCTTAATGCACTAGCCATCGCAATCATCATCACCACATCGCCGGACTCGGGGATGACAGTGACGGTGGTGAACCCGCTGTTGGCATCGAAACTGGAGGAAATCCAGGTGGATGCATTGGCCGGGAATGATTACCCACTACCGCAGTGTTTACTCATCAATTTCGACAGGCAATCCGATGTTCATCATGGTGAAATGAATGTTCATTTCCTTGGGGATCTCAACCTCCACCACCACCTCATCCCAATCATCATTGATCGGGGTGACACTGACCGGGTCTGGAAATGCCATCCATCCTTCCAGTAAATTCGTGCTGTAAAGGGGAGTGTAAGTCAGCTCCAAATCTTTCCGCCGGGGATAGGTCATGGTTAAAACAGAGAACTCCGGATAAAGCTCCAACCGATCAGAAACGGGCAAACCTCTGGCCTGTCCACCGCCAACAGCAAAAGAAGAACGATCCGATGAATGCAAATCAAGATTGAACGCGATTTTCGCCAGATTGGTCAGGCGGTCGCTCTGTCCCGCGGAAAACAACGATACGGCGGCGGGGTCCGGTTGTAAGCCGGACAAATGGTCCAACAACTCAGAGATTGCGGGTGTAAGCGTGTGCGTCCGGGTGATCGTGCCAGTATCTTCCAGCGTAATCATTTCGCCGGTGAGCAAATCTACAAAGTCAATGATGCCGCTGTACAAGGTCACCTGTACTTCCGCATCCATACCCTCTTCGGAATAGGTGATTTCAACGTCTGTCCCGCGAACACCAAGGCTAGCAAAGGGACTTTTGATATACAAATTCGTTTTGCTGTGGTCAGGAGACCCCACATAGTCATCCGTTAGAAATCTTCGAATTCTCCCTTTGATCACCTCATAGATACTCGGCTCTTTATCCGAAAACAGCTGAATCCTCATTTCAGAATTAGACCCGACAGTAATGGCAGAATGATCAAGGAGCAGTAGTGTACATGCGGAATCAAGACCCGAGATGACCATATCGTTTTCGAACAAAAAATCATTCACTTCCGCCTCCCATTCTCCTATGGTGCCGTCGCCTCTTTCCTCTCGAATGATCACGGAACCATGAACTTGCGAAATCGTTCCAATTCTCCTCCAAAACTGCGGTTCCTCCCACACAAAAACTCCGTTTTCAGACAGTGCTCCGACTGTGGTGATCCAGGCGGGTTTGTTTACCTGCGCTTTGAAGTCGTTGTAACTGATGTCGAGAACGGACAAGTTTCCAAGATTCAAAAGGGAAGTCGGCAGCGGACCGTGTAGTCGATTTCCGGCCACATTCAGATGGGTAAGACCTGTCAATCCTCCGACGCCGGGTTCTAATTCTCCTTCAATCTGATTCCAGGACAGATCCAGCACCTGGAGCGTGGAATTCCCGCTCAAATTGTAGAAAACCATATCTGTAAACTGGTTTCCTGAAAGATTCAAACTGACGAGATTCAACAGATTCCACACCCCCGCCGGGATGGAACCCGTCAGAGAGTTCCCCTGCAAATACATCTCCGTGACATTGGCCAGATTTCCAAGTTCACCCGGCAACTCCCCGGAAAGTTGGTTCCAATAGAGCTGCAAACTTTCAAGCTGGGTCAGATTTCCGATGGACGAAGGAATTTCCCCGGTCAGTTGATTGTCGGACAACCACAGGTTTTGTAAGAGCAACAGGTCGCCGATGGATTGGGGGATCGAACCGGATAATTGGTTGCCCCAGAGAGATAGTGTGGTTAATTTGGATAAATTTCCGATGGACGAAGGGATATCACCTGTTAATTCATTATTATCGACATATAGCCATTGAAGTCCCGTCAATTCACCTATATTTCCAGGTAATTCGCCTGTAAGTTGATTATGGCTAAGCCAAAGTAATTCTAAATCAGACAATCCATTAATTGTCAAAGGAACCTCACCTGATAATTGATTAAAACTCAAATTTAACCATTCCAACTTACTTAGATTTCCTATCGTTTCAGGCAGTTCTCCGGTTAATTCATTTACAGCAAGATCAAGCTGCACTAAATTTGAAATATTTCCGAGGGTTTGAGGGATTTCACCAGCTAAATAATTTGATCTCAAAAACAGGAATTCTAAACTTGAAATATTTCCGATTGTTTGAGGAATCTCTCCAGTCAGTTGATTTGAGGACAGATCTAAAACTGTTAAATTTGCAAGATTTCCGATGGCTTGAGGAATCCCACCAGTCAGTTGATTTGAAGACAGATTCAAAACAGCTAAATTCGTAAGGTTCCCAATTGATTGAGGTATGCTGCCTGTCAGCTGATTTGAATCAAGACGAAGAAAATCCATATATGTTAAATTGCCAAGTGTTTCAGGAATTGAACCTGTAAGAGATGAATCATAGAGATTTACAGAAAATATGGCATATCCACCGACCAATATCCATCCAGTTTGAAACTCGTCACTAACAAACTGAAATGAAGTTGAATTTGTTGGTAAAGCTCCAACTTTATCAAGCGGTTGAGATACAGCGCATTCAAAATCCCAGTTTAAATGCGGATTATTATTCATTACATCTAAAAGAAACTGTATTTCACCTTCAGGCAAAACATCATTCCATGTAAACCAGTCTTCCGATTCAATAGGTATAAATTTACCAATATTTTGCCCAAATAGATTTACGGGAATTAGAATCAGGAGCATCACTAAAGAGATACAGGAAATTTTGTCTGAAAAACTGATTTGTTGTTTTATATTCACTTTCACGTTTCATTTTCCTTTTCATGAACCGCGCCAATCACGCGGTCCTTGGGTTTAGTTGCATTTCGATGGAGAACCAAAATCCGGTTCCCGAAAATCTGAGAGACGATCCAATGCGCTTTGTGCCGATAGGCGGTGGAGGCGGCGGGATAGTTGTGGGGATCGTGGGTGATTTCCACCTCTTCCGCAAAAACACCCGTCTTCCCGTCCAGCACATGGATGCTGGACTCCGCTTTTTTGAACAGGGTTTGGGAGATCCCCTGGGCAAGGGTCTCGAATTTACCGTGCTGGGCGATCAGGGCGAAGTTTCCTTCGGCATCGCAGGTGATGTTGTCGGGATATCGTTTCTTCTCGCCGGACAAAGGGAGAAATTCGGGATTGGCGAGCGATCCGTCGTCCGCGTTCACATCAAACCGCAACACCCGTCCCCGGTGATATTCCGCCACGTAAAGCTGTTTTTCATCCGGAGAAAGACACAACCCGTTCGCCCCGCTGATGTTTCGGGCCACCTGCACCCACTCGGCGGACTCATCATCGTCCGTGAACCGCGTCATATAGACATCCGCCCGATCCCCGGCATCTTTCCGTAGCTTCAGATCCGGCGGCAGATCCTTCCGATCCCCGATGTTTTTGAAATTGCTCACATACACCCGGCCCGAGGAGGTGACCGCCACGTTGTTTCCATGTTTAATCCTCATGCCTTTGCCTTCAGACCCGCCCGGATTCTCCAGACGCCGCCGCAAGATCAGCACGCCATTGCCGACTTCATACTCCTCCACCGCCACGCCCACCCCTTTGCCCGGCGGGGTCAGATTGACCACAAACAAAAACCACTTATCCCCTCGTTTCAAGGCACACAGCCCCAAAGGATGAAACGGATGATCGGCCACAGACAATTCATTCCCCTCCGCATCCACCCGTTTCCATTCCACCGGATCCGGTTCTTCCCCCTTTTCGATCTCTTCCAAATCAATCGCGAACATCTTCCCATCTTTCTTCATCATCCACTTCCGCCGCCAAACCCGCCGCAGCACCGCCGCCGTAAACAAAGACGGTTTATCTGCGACCTCAACATACGCGAGGTCTTCCGGTCCGGGGGTGGAGAGTTTGATGGTTTTCATGGGCTTCAGGTGGTTCCCTCTTTTCCCAAGAAACGTTTCAACAATCCAAACACCGCCCCTTCGGAATACCCCGCGAGCAGAGACCACAGCAGCAGGATGCTGAGGTCGCGGTAGCCAAGTACACCTGCGGTAAACATCAAGCGCGGTGAGAGTGTGCAACCATCGGTCTGTAATTTGGACACGACACAAGAGAAGTTGGGTACTCCTGGGAGTTGAATAAAGGCGGAGGTTGAACTCAAAGTGTTTTCGTCATCTGTCGTATTTGCATCGCTTTGACCACCAATAAACCCGGTGCTGAGGATCAGGAACAGCACCAGGGCCAGCACGCCCCCGGTGGCGGTGTGGTTGTCGGTGCCGACTTGGGAAATTTTGTAAGGATCGATCGTGACCGAACTGGCGCTGCGAAATTCCCGGAGCAAACTGAGGGACGCTCCCAGGCACCCGATGAGAAAAACGAAGACAATCACAAAGATCAGAGAAAAAGACCAGTCCCGCCAGGCCATGATCGCCAAGAGAACCCCCATGGTGGCCAGCAGGGCCACCTGATTCTGATTCACCATATTGCGGAAGGTTTGATACCGCTTCAGATAGTAACGTTCGGCGAGGGTGGTCATTTCTTTTTCTCCGCTTCAGCTTTTAGTTCTTTTTCATATCCGTCCATTCGGGATTGAAGATGCTCCCGAATCGTCTCCAGGGTCTCCGGGACATATTCGTGGTTTTTCACAAGTCGCTCAATCACACTGTCGTCCACCTGATTGATGTCCGACACCTCCCCGAACGTGCGGCTCACCCGGCCCGAAAACCGGAAGAATCCCTTGGGCCGGTTGTCAAACGGAGTCAGGGGATTCGGATCGGGTTGTTGTTCCGATGGCAGGACATTCATATTGAATCTCAGGGAGGGTTTATCGTCTCCGGAAAAACCTTCCCCCGATGCGCACCCTTTCATCCACAAAAGCGGACCATCGGAAAGCGGCGCGAGTTCATCGGAACCGCCGCCCACCGAACCGTGGTCACCGGGAAACCAGCGTTGCTGCAGTTGGGTCTTCTGTTTTGCGTCGCCCAAGTGCATCGGGGCCACATCAAACGGCTTGCGGATCTCATCGACCGCCACCGCGTGGGCCGCGTATTCGGTTTTCCGGTTGAGGACAGTGTCGTGAAAGTCGTGTTTGCGATTCACCAAGCGATCCAGGGGAATGAGTGGACAAAGGTCGGGAATGCCCAAGGAACCCACCGTGTCCCAACACCCGAGGAATTTGATGGGAATGCGCCCCGGTTCATCCGGGAAATCCCGTACGCCAATGGCGGCCCGGAAACGAACGGCGGTTTCATGACCGGGTTTGATGCGCGGGTCCCGGTAAATCTCCATCGCCCGGTACACGGAACGCACCTGATGACGGCGCAACAAACCACAGCAATAGATCAGTCCCGCCAGACTGCGCACCGTGTACGCGCCCCGGCTGAAACCGAACAAATAAACCTCGTCCCCCTCATTGTAATTCATGCACAGAAAGAGATACGCCCGCAAAATATTGGAGTTGATGCCAACCCCAAAAGCCCCGCCCCGCAGACGGGTCCAGGGAGAGGATCCCACTCCCTGGTCATAAAAAACCACCTGCCGGACAGACGCCTCAGCATCCAGTTCCACCATGCGGGCAAGTTTCACCACGTTGGTCTGTGTTTCCGGGTTGAGCTTCTGCCAGGTGCCGTCGGAAAAGATTGCGATATTTTTTCTCATATTAGATCTCTACGGTCTAATAATTAGAAAGGACCAGGATGCAGTGGCCTGTCCTGCTGGAGAATCTGAATTTCTTGAGGTCTTTCAGCTACAGATTCGCCGTCTGTTTCTTTTTGGATAAATAACAACGGAAAAACCTCTCTGGTCCTTTCATTATAATACATTTTTCGCTCCACTCGTATAAGTTGACCTCCACTCGAATCTGTATCAAGAGTATCGACTGGGAATGATCGCGTAAGTGCTGATTCTGAAGCAATTCGTGTTTTTTCCAGTTCTTCACGACTCACACTTGTTGGCAGAGCCTCAGCAACTCTAGAACTAAAATTGTCTGAAACAGACACGGCAACCTCTGCATATTCAGACAACACATCAGGATTGGCGGCCAATGCCTGTTTGAATATAGCCTCCTTATAACGATTGGCAAACATATTAAAATATTCGTGGTTTATATCGTTGTTATAAGCAATCTCGGCAAGAATTGCTTCATAACCAACACGAAATGTTGGTTCGATTTTCGACAGAAAATCCGATATTGCCGCCGCACTATTATCCCAACATTTCAGTTTTTCCGCAGGGTTGGCCGCACGACAATTGTTTATATGCTTAAGAAGTTCATCTAAGTTATTTGTAATATTTTGCAAAATAACTATATATTCACTCTTGACGCGAATTGTTGCAGGATCTGTGGATTCCTTATCCATAAAAAAACCAACAGCGTATTTCTTGCCAGCGTTCTCATTTAAATCATTCTCTACCACTTTGGGAAAAACAAACAAAACACAGTTTGGATTTGTAATGAGATTTCGCAGAGTTCGGTTAAAAAATGGAGGATTTCTGTCAATAAATGTTTTCAACTGATTGAGTGAAGTTCCATGGAGATAGTGCAATGAAGTAACAGTATCAGCCATAGAAAGTCCGAGCAATGCACTTACTACAATTATTTTCATAAAGGTTTTCATTTTAAGTCCTTTGTTACTGGATGTTTATTTTTCCGGATTGGAAAGATTTTTGCGGTACAAATTCAGCAATCTTGCCAATGTGATCAAATATATATGCAACAGATCCTTGGCTTTTTTGATATGTATCTCCGAAAATTACATACAAACCCACGGTCTTTCCATTATCTTTTACCTGATGTATACGGATATCATTTGGAGATTCCACTTTGGTTATTTCAAAACCACTAGGCAAATTTCTAGTATCTAGTTGATAATAACGCGCGTTTGGCAAATGAAATTCTTGAAATGGAATATATTTATCAAAAAAACAAAACAGAATAATAAATGTTGCAATTGGGCCACTTAGATATACAAATTCCGTCAAAATTCTCAATTTTAAATCAATTTTATTGATATAAAAAACCGAAAAGAATACAGAAAAGAGAAAAGAAAACGTTATTATATATACGGATCTGAGTTGATCATTTAGCAAGGTATCACCCCGAAAGGTAAATACGAAATTAACCAATAATATAATGGATATCATAAAACATGCTCCACCAATGATTACTAGATTTCTCCCAGAGAAAAAACTTTGGAAATATTCTTTGTTGTATTTAACATTTGTTGTCGTCATGCATACACCTTTTGTATTATAGAAATTAAAAATTTTAAAGCTTTGGACTTTTTATATGAAAGTTTCGATTAAATTTATTTCCTTGCGGTTAGTTCATACGATTATCAAGCCCCAACGGGGCATCGCATACCAGCCCGGGGTAACGTCCCGGGTTTTGGGTTCGAGACAGATGCGCGGTCTGAAGGAACGCCGCATAGTTGCGGAGGCCTGGGACGCGCCTCGGGCACCGGATATGCGGCGGTCCTTCAGACCGCGCGTGATATACCTGTCACCTTTTCCCAGGGTGATGCCTAGGGCTGGTATGCACCGCCCCTTTGCGGCAATGGATATCGCATCATCATAATCAGATAACACTTCGATCATTACGGAATTCATCATGGGGTTCCTCCGGTTCCTTCAATATTATGGTGGATTCAGCGCCGCCCCTTCCGCCCGCGAAGGCGGCGGTAGAGGGGCGCAATGCCAAACACCATCCCGGTCAGGACGACCATGAGGATGGTGGAGGGTTCGGGAATGGCATGAAACTGTAAGATTGTGAAATCTGCTGAACCACTAAAGGATGCGGTATAGGAACTGGCCGATCTTGCGATATATCCATTTACCGCGCTTGACTCTATCGCGTCTAAAAGCAGTGTGTCTATGCCGTTTCCTGTGTGTCGTACCTCCATAACCAAATCCCCTCCTGAGTACAGGTATGGAGAATCAAATTGTATTAGAGGCCCCCATGGATTAGGATTTGCCAGCGTTCGAGGAAAAGAGTTCCCATCAATGGTCAAGCTTCCGCTACGAACCTGTAGAGGATCTGACATATTGTTTGCAAAATTTGAGCTGAAATCATTGATATGATTTGCTGCAGGACTCAGCACAATATCGTAATTAGCCCATGTCCGTGGTGCTGAAGGCCAATTAGAAGTATTGGCAGCACTCAACCTGGTGGAAAAACCTGTTAGGCTTAGCCCGATTAAATCCATGAGCCGTGACTCGGAAATCTGCACTTGATATGTGCGGGCTTCATCCCTTATCAATGTATTAAAACCACCAGTACCTGAATTTGTTTCAAAATCACCAGGAACTACAATCATGGTGTCTGAAAAAGATACTTGATAGGTCAGCATGGTAATAAAAACAACGCTGAGTTTAATTTTGTTCGTTTTCATGTTATTTCCTTTTATTTGGTTTTGATTAGCAATAATTCATTCGAACGGATTTACAGGCATATTTCCAATACTGATTTCCTTCGTCCATCCATCTCGAGAAAGGGGATGCCATTGCGTGACTTCAGGCATGATGGTTAATAATTTCTGACCATCGGACGTGTTTTGATCAGGATAATCGGATCCAAGCCTTTCAAGTGTTTGGATCGTCTCGGTGGGGATGTCATTCTGAACGGAATACTTCCAAAAATCCGCCTTGTCGTGGTCCGTTACCAGATAGGGGTCGAGGCATTTTCTGACCACCCGCCTTCGGCGCCCTCCTCTATTTCTGGTGATCCGTACACGGATCGAAGGTTCTTCAGCAAGGTATTGCGGTGCAATCATCAGCCAATGTTTGGGCATGGCTTTGATCGGATTGATGAATCCGTCCCCGGAACGGAAAAGGGCGGGATCAGCCCTGAACAGACACTCTGAGAAACGGTCGGCCAACCACATGTGCAGCCCGGTGCTGCCAGTGGAATCCAGCATCTTTTGGAAAATCCAGTCCGCCTTTGCCAGTCTTGACCATACTGCTTCAGGACGTGACCTTCCATCGAAAGTAAGTCCGTTGATCTCGTAGGCAAAATCATGGATTTTAGCAATAAGGTCAAACAAACACGCGGGGCGTGCGAAGAATGCGACAGACGCGCCGGGTCCCGCAAAATTTCCGATCCAGGCGGTGCCCCCGACATGCGCGGCTGTCAGGTGGTTCCAATTCAAGCGCACGGTATTTCCAGGTCCGGGAAAAGGTGGTAATTTGAATGTATTGACCAGATCACTTTCATCCATGAAAGACATCTTTTCGCGTACAAATCCTCCGACCTTGCGATACGGTTTCTTTTCAAAACCATTTAAATGATTAAACAAATCCGACCAATTGTTTTCCGATGTCAACGGAACATCAATTCCGTCCGATTCGGCATTTACGGGAATATGCTCTATCTCTAGTGAGTCGCGAAAACGAAGTGGATCGCGAAGGTAGCGGCGGTATTGAGTATGGCTGATGGGCTCTTTCACAGGAAACTCCCCGGTTTTATGGTGAAGATTTGACGTTCGGGATTTTCTGCGGCTTCACGCAGAACATCATTTGGCGACAAGCCGTTTATGATCGCATGAAGTATTTTTTTCGCATCTGAATTTTCGATGATTTGTGCTGGCGTTGGTTTAACTATTACATTTTTTTCATCCTTAACTATCCAGCTCAGGTCAGTTACATGGCCGTGTTTTTTGCCGATATTTGGATAATGCGTGAAATCCAGGTAGGTCACGCCTTCCACAGGTGGTTTCGGTAGGTTGTTCCCGAGCCTTCGTCTCTGTTTGGGGCCAAGTTTCCGCTGTGACCATCCGAGGGGAAAATCATTGCGGTTTATTGTGACGTACACATGGCCCCGCTGGGAGAGTTTAGACACCCATTCACCGTGCTTATCCTGATTTACATCGGGAGCGGTGAGGATGACATTATCAAACATGGAGGTTTCCTCATCGAAATTGCTTGGCAGTATCATTTTTTTCAAGACATACGTGCCCATACTGAAGCAAATCAGGGATATTTTCTGATCGCATCGCTCGTCTCGAATTTCATCGAAATAGGAAGCAAGCCTGGCAATCACTTTTTTCAGAGCCTTGGCGCTTCGTTCCGCTCGTCGTTTGTCCCGTTTATACCCCGCAGGACCGTACACATGGTCTAGGGGGTAAGGTTCTTCGGTTGGGCCCTTTCCTCGTGATGGCCATGAAAAGAGAAGCACATCCACATTATACTGTCTCTCCAAATTAAAGGCGGCCTGCACGGTTGCCTGAAAGTTGGAATTATACCCGTGAACGAAAAAGACCACATTGCGGGGTTTACCCCCGTGTTGAGCACGGTTCGCCCGATACAAATTGAAAAGGCGGCGGCTTGGCGGATTGTTTTCAAGCGAACGGGTGTTCTCCGGCTCTTTAACCAAATGGAAATCCCGTCCATCGACATAGTCATCGGAATCTTCGTCCTCCACGAGATTGACATCGTTAATATCTGTTTTTGGTTCATTTATAATCCAGCCCAAACGAACCTCATCATCTCCCTTATCGCTGAATTCATGCCCAAAGGTAGTGTAGTTGTTCGGGGTTGTGATCAAATTTCGGTTGGTGACAAAGTAGATCATGACTTGGTCTCCTTATCTCCAGACACCGGCACAAAAACCGGAAGCGTGGTGTTTTTCTTGTGGTTGAGGATTTGAGCGTTGAGGGTGCTCCATTCGAATCCTTCCGCGCTGAGGGCGCAGAAGAGGCGGAAGCAGAAAAAGCCGTGGTTGCCATGGACGATCATGTTTTGCACAGGTCGAAAATAATTCCGGATGTCTTTGGTGGAGATAGGTTGGCCGGATACGAAGAGATTTCCCAAATTCCGTAAATTGCTTAATGCGGTTTCGGTTACCTCGATGATTTCGCTCTCCTCACTGAGCGCGTCATTGCGAAAACCACCGACAGCGGCGTCGGTTCGGTTGTAGAAACGTCGGAACCAGCGGTGTCCCCAATCGTCTCGGAGGGCTCGTGCGAGTTCTTGTTCCCCATTTGCCCGCAATTCGTCAAGATAGCGGAGGTATTCTTTTTCCATCGCTTTCTCATCACGCCGATCACTCATAAGAAACAAGGGGGCGAATCGCTGTTCGCGCAGGTTGGAATCCACCTGGAAGAGCCTGTTTCGGGGAAGGTAGGCGCGGGAGAAGGCATTGACGAAGGGGCCGGGCCCCAGAAAACCCACGTTCGGAAGGTTGGTGGTGGCGGAAGCAAAGGTAAATGCGTCCATCCATGGGGTGATCGCGACAATTTCGGCGAGACCTGGCTTTTTGAGTCCATTGTGCTGTTTCACTTGCACCTGGAGATTCTCAACAAAGTCCCGCTGAGCTGTGCCGGAAAACATGTTCGGCCTTAGGAGGGCGATTTGGTCGGCAAGGTACAGAAGGTCGGATTCTTCGAGAGAATCCTTGGAATCCTCGGCCACCCCGCTGGACCAGGTGAGAACGAGGCGGTACTCCAGATCGGTGAAGTTGTGGGTACGCTCCACTTTGGGTCCCGGCCGCGCTTCGAGGCGCAGGGACCAGATTCGCTGGTTCCGGGCGACTTCCCGCGAGGCCTCGATGCCGCTGGCGAAGGAGAAGCCCCGGGTATTGGCGAGGTAATCCTCGCGGTCGGTGGTTTCGAAGCTGCGGCGAGTGCGCGAGGCGATCCTGAGTTGGAACAGGGAGATGGACGATCCGCTGGACCAGGAGCGGCGGGAGGTTTTGGTGAGCAAGCCCCATTCCAGTTCCGCTCTGGTTTTGCCCATGGCTTGAACTCGGGTGCAAATGGCGGAAACGTCGCGGGAACGAACCGCGTCCGCCAGTTCCGGGTCCCAGGTGTCGCCCTGGTTGAAGGTGGAGACCCACTGGCAAAGGCCGCTGCTGGCATCGACCCGTTCGTATTCCAGTTGGATGCCCGCCTCCAATCTGGCTTTGAAAAGGCCGTCGAGTTCCTTGCGGTATTCATCCAGTCGTTTTTTCAACTCATCGCGAACACCCCCGATTTTTTCCTGAAGCGCGTCCAGCAGTCCAGTGGGATCCTCTTTGTCCTCCAAGAGCCGGGACGGGTCAATGTCCAGTGCTTTGGCAATCTCTTTGTTGATCTTCTTTTTCAGATCCTCCAAGTCCTTTGAAGCCAAGGTGGTGACCACTTTCACGCTGAGAGCCGCGCCCTTGCGCTTGTGGGAGCTTCGTCCCAGATGGAAGCGATAACGGGCGGCGCCTCCATCATTCGGCAGGCGGGAGACACAGAAATGAAAGCGGTCCTGGATTTCCAAAGTGAATTTCGCCTCGCCTTTCACGGAAAGCGGGTCCAAGAGCAGAACATTTTTGGACGCGTTCGCTAGGATGCCCAGGCCGGAGGTCACCAGCGGCGCGAGATCAAGTTCGGCGGCGAATTTGAGCTTGCCCTGGAAACTGATTTCCATGCATCCATCGACAGGCAGAGCGTTTTGGGGTGACAGCCCCTGACCGGCCAGGAGCCCTTCTTGGGAAAGCCGCTTCAGCACCTCGGGAATGGTCTCGGTTTTGTCCCCGGGAAGAAACAGGGCCAGATCCACATCGGCATCGGCTTTCAATTCCAGCCCGAAGGATTCAAACGATCCGCTGCCGTTTCCAGCGCCCTTGGCTTGAAGACCGAAACGCAGACAGGCGCGGTGATCCTCGTATACCAGTAAAGGGGGAGGAATGCCTTCCACCGTCTCTCCGTCGGAAATCACCGCATTGATCGGCAAGGCCAGGTCTTGGGCGCGGTTGACCACGGAGAAAAGAAGTTCCGCCTCGCCCGTGAATCCGAGGGACGCGTTGTCGAGGTTCAAGGGTTTCCACTTGGCGGGCGGGGATTTCAGCGCGATGGGGTCGGCAAGGTCAACGTCTTCCAAGGCATCCAGCAACCACGAGGGCGCGGGTTCGGCGGGGAAGGAAGAGAGAAGCGCGGGGAGGAGTTGGGTTGGCATGGGGGCTTTCCAGGGGTTTTGTTGCTTTTTTTACGGGGTGCTTATATCGACGGAGTCTTTGGAGAAGTTGTCCCGGTGGAAGGGGGCGAGGGAGGCTGCGCGGACAAAACCGGGCAATGCGAAAATGGAGGAGGAATTCATGCATTCACCTCCATGGGGATACCGTATCCAAGCCCCAAAGGGGCAACGCATACCAGCCCGGGGAACGGCCCCGGGTTTTGGGGTACATAAACGGGTGCGGTCTGAAGGACCGCCGCATAGTTGCGGTGGCGTGGGGTACGGCTCGGGCACCGGGTATGCGGCGGTCCTTCAGACCGCACGGTATTCCTATCGCCTTTTCCCAGGGTTGCACCCCGGGCTGGTATGCGCCGCCCCGTTGGGGCGTGAATGAAATCGAACCGGTTGGCCTGATGTTCTATGAATGCAATACGGTTTTTCGTGCAGGATCCCGTTGGGTCGGAATATTCCCAAGCCCCCCATTTGGGACGGATGCCTCTCAGGAGATTCCATACGAAAAACCGGCTCACCCACCCTTCATTCAACAGCGAATCCTCCCCGTCGGTGATCCACAGGTTCACATTGCCGAACCAGGTGATGCTGAGAAACGGTTCCATCAGCCTTTCCTCCCCCGCAGCACCAGCACCGACGCGCCCAGAAAGACAAACAGCATCACCATGGTCGACGGTTCGGGGATCACGGTAATCGTACCATCAGTATAGAGATTGGAAAAATCCCATTCTCTGCCGCCTGACAACTCAAAGGCATCGATATCGTCGAAGCTGCCAATCAAGTTTGAAAAGGTGAATAAAGCAAAGGTATTCCCGAAAACGGGCATAAAACTATCCCATTGAGCAATTTGCAGAGTCCCCCCCTCAATTTCCAGGGTTCCATCAATAGATAGCTGGTCATGCCCGGTCCCCGGATTTAGTCCACCGATTTCCATAAGCAGTGTGGCGGTGTTTTCATGAAGGTAGTCGCCTGTCACATTTGTGATCCCGGGTGAATTTCCGGGTGAAAGCAAGCCCGCATTGGTCAAATTCCCCGAAACCATGGAACTCCCCGAAAATTCCCCCGATACGGGTACAAACAAGTCTCCAGTGTACGTGCCGTTTACACTTAAAGTTCCCCCATTAAAATTAAAAACGCCATTTGTCGGATCAAAATGTCCGGTATTCAACGTCCCGCCCTCCTCCAAATGGATCACGCCGCCACCATGGATTCGAGTAGCACCCGTCACATTTACACTTCCACCCAATCCAATTTCCAGTGCCCCTGTACCGTTCGTTTCCGCTTCAAGGCTGGACCCACCAAGAATGAGGTTGCGGTTAACATCCCATGTTGAATCCGAACCTGATACAGTTACCGTACTTTCTGTTAAATTAACTCTTCCTATAAAACCGTCTAATGATGTGACTCGCCCGCCATTTTCTATTATCAATTCTCCAACCCCAACCCATCCAATATTTAGGATCGAGCTGTTATCCCACCTCGAACCTGAGCCACTAACAGTTACAGAGGAAGACATCCCTGTAGTCCCTATTATCGAAGTTAAGCTAGTCACACGGCCACCATCAGAAACGGTCATATATCCTGAACCATATTGACCGATTTCTAAAAAACCCATGTTTGTCCAAGTCGAATTTTGTCCGCTAACTATAACCACGCCTTGTGAATTACCAGAACCACCGCCATAATTTATTCTACCTGTTTGACTTTCAACAGTACCCCCATCTGTTATTGTGAGAGTACCTTGTCCTTCATTTCCCACAATGAGTGTTTGAGAATTTGTCCATTTTGAGCCATTTCCTGACACCAATACAGAACCAACAGACCCACTATACAGACCTATATACGCTTCTCCTGAATAAATGGGATTATTAGTCTCTAATTCGTTGAATCCAGACCCATTGTTACTAAATACACTTCCGTTTTGAATTTGAAGGATTCCGGATTCATTGTAATTTCGCCCCCCAACAACTGTTGCGCCTTGAAAACTCACATTTGCGCCATTTGTCAAAGTCAATGTGGGATTGTTGCTGCTATGGGATATGTAGAGGATACTGTCGTCATTGACTTGAAGCACTCCTCCATTTTGGATGGTATCAGTGGTAATCACAGTATCCTGCGCATGCAATGTGGGAAAAACACTACCAATTATTAGTATTCCAAAACATACAATACTATTTTTCATCTTTTTTCCTTTGTTGTTTGTTGATTTGAGGGATGATTGGATGACCTAAATGGCAGCCCCCGCCGTGGTTCCCGTGCGGTGGAGAGGTTGTTGAGATTGATTTACGGGTGGGCGAGAGATTGAGGTTTTCGTGTCCCAACCGGGCAACGTATCCCGGACCAAGTGGGTTCCCGGTATGCAATCCCGCCCCAAGGGGGCAACGCAACCCAGCCCGGGGCAACGCCCCGGGACCGGTGTGGAAAACATCGGTGCGGTCTGTAGGACCGCCGCATATTTGCGGAGGCTTGGGGTACGGCTCGGGCCCCGGGTATGCGGCGGTCCTTCAGACCGCACCTGATCCATTATGCCATTTCCCAGGGTTGCACCCTGGGCTGGTATGCGACGCCCCGTTGGGGCTGAAGATAGGCGATGGGTTTTGTGAGCGGTTGTTGTCTTTACCGGTGTGTGTCGCCCCGTTGGGGCTGAAGATTCGCGACGGAATTTGCGAACGGTTGTTATCCGGGTTGGTATGCGTCGCCCCGTTGGGGCATGTATGTGACGCCCCGTCGGGGCAGGATTTGCGGGATGGATGTGGGGATCTGTTGAAATCCAGGCCGGAATGCGCCGCCCCGTTGGGGCTGGCACACGCCTCGTCGTTGGGGCTGTTTTTCGCGTTTTTTGATTTTCAACCCAATCCAACCCCATTACCTTCTCCATATGCCCCAATCCCATGCCTGTGTTTTGCTGCACATCATTTTCAGCACCAAGGATCGCCATCCCTGGCTTCATGACAACATCCGCCCGCAAACCCATGCGTTTCTCGCGGGGGTGGTTCGCAAATGCGACTGTGAGGCCTACCGCGTCGGCGGGGTGACGGATCATATACATTTGGCGGTCCGACATTCCCGCACCCTGCCGATTTCCGATCTGATTCAGGAAATCAAAACCGCCTCCAGCAAATGGATCAAAACGCAGGCGGAGGGATCTCCCGATTTCGCCTGGCAAAACGGATACGGCGCCTTTTCGCTGGGTATGAGTCAAAAGGAAACTCTTCTCCGTTACATTGACCGCCAGGAGGAACATCACCGCACCCAAACCTTCCAAGACGAATACCGCGCGTTTTTGCGAAAATACGGCATCGAATTCGACGAACGGTACGTTTGGGATTGATGCGGTTGACCGCCCCGACGGAGCATCGCATCCCAGCCCGGGGCAACGCCCCGGGACCGGTGTGGAAAACATCGGTGCGGTCTGAAGGACCGCCGCATATTTGCGGTGGCTTGGGCTCCGGGTATGCGGCGGTCCTTCAGACCGCACCTGATCCATTATGCCCTTTCCCAGGGTTGCACCCTGGGCTGGTATGCGTCGCCCCGTTGTGTCGGATTTGCGTCGCCCCTTTGGGGCTGCTATACACCGCCCCGTTGGGGCGGATATGCGCCTCTTCACTGAGGCGAAGGCAAATGGGGTTTCGGCTGGAATGGGGGCTGTCATGGCGAGAAACGAATCGACGCAAAGGTTTCAAGAATCACCCGAACATCATACCATAGGTCGCCCGTCTTGGGTATCGGGGCAACTCCCCTATCTTTTCGAAAAAACACATTTTAAATTAAGGGGTTTTTTGCGTGTAATCTATTTATGAATAATAATTTACATTACGCATAAGCACCAAACACCCGGAATTTACATTTATTATATTTTAATGAGACAAGCACAGGCGTTGCGCACGGCCCCTGACAAGACCGCCAAAGACATTTTGCGGATTTCATTGAATCCTGATTGATAATTTCAAACAAAAAAAATCCAGGTTCGCCTTGATTAAATTTATTTTGTGTACTAACTAAAGAGCTGTGCAAACGGAAAAAACATTGGAGTTTTTGCGCCTGTTGCGTGAAATTATGCACGGCGCGGATATGCGTTCGCGTCGCTTATTGCGGGAACTGGGACTCTCCTCGACCCAGGCGGGCGTGTTGCGCGCCCTGTCCGACGGCACACCGCAGTCCGCCGGAGATCTCGCCCGGTCTCTCAGCCTCACCGGAGCCACGCTCACCGGCGTGCTCGACCGTCTCGAAGCCCGCGCCTGGATCGAACGCATCCGCAGCGCCGAGGACAAACGCCGCATGGAGGTCCGCATCCTGCCCGACGGTCTTGCAAAACTGACCGAATCCGCGGAAAAATTTCAGGACCCGCTCACCAAAGGATTCGGCGGACTCTCCGAACCTGAACAGATTCACATTCTTGAGGCCCTTTCCAGGGTCACAACCCTTTTTGACAAACCCGCCCCCGACACAGGCCCGTTCCCGTTTTATCTGAACGAGCCGGAAAATACACAAAAGGAATCAGTATAATGTGTGGTATTTGCGGTGATCTCCGCTTTGACAATTCGTCCGCTTCAACCAAGGCCGTTGAGGCTATGCTCCCCTGTCTGGAACGGCGCGGTCCCGACGCGCAGGGAACCTGGTCACAGGGCCCCGCCGCCTTCGGCCATCGACGCCTGAAAATCATTGATTTGTCCGAACGCGGCGCGCAGCCCATGGTCGATCCCGACAGCGGCCGGGTTCTGGTCTTCAACGGCTGTATCTACAACTATCCCGAACTCCGAGACGAACTCATCGCCAAAGGACACAGCTTCCGCTCCCACAGCGACACCGAGGTTATTCTCAAGGCCTGGCTTGAATGGGGCGAGGACGCCCTGCAGCAGCTCAACGGCATGTTTGCCTTCGCGCTCCATGATCCCCGCAGCGGCGAAACCGTTCTGGCCCGCGACCGGCTGGGCATCAAACCGCTCTATCTCGCGGAAACACCCGGCGGACTCCGTTTCGCCTCCACCCTGCCCGCCCTGCTCGCGGCCGGAGGCATCGACACCTCCCTCGACCCGGTGGCGCTTCATCACTACATGAGCTTTCACGCCGTGGTCCCGGCTCCGCACACCATCCTCAACGGCGTCCGCAAACTGCCGCCGGGTCACTGGATGCGGATTCAAAAGAACGGTCAGCGGGAGGAGCACGAATACTGGTCGCTCCGCTTCGGTCAAAAGCCCGGCGACGAATCCCTGAGCGAAGCCGACTGGACGGATCTCACCCTCGAAACCCTACGCACCGCCGTGCGCCGCCGCCTGGTCGCCGACGTGCCCGTGGGGGTCCTCCTCTCCGGCGGGGTGGATTCGAGCCTCATCACCGGACTGCTCGCCGAAGAGGGCCAGACCGGACTCAACACCTTCAGCATCGGCTTCGAATCCGCCGGCGGCGAGGAGGGCAATGAGTTCCGCTATTCCGACCTCATTGCCGAACATTACCAGACGACCCATCATCAGCTTTCCGTCGGTGCCGATGAAGTCCTGCCGAATCTCGACGGCTGCATCCGGGCCATGTCCGAACCCATGGTCAGTCACGACGTCATCGGCTTTTACCTGCTCTCCCGCGAAGTGTCCAAACACATCAAAGTCGTGCAGTCCGGTCAGGGAGCCGACGAGATTTTCGGCGGCTACCACTGGTACCCGCCCCTGCTCACCAGCACTGATCCGGTGAGCGATTACGCCCGGGTCTTTTTCGACCGC
Organism: Verrucomicrobiota bacterium; assembly: GCA_020831625.1. Classification (GTDB taxonomy): domain Bacteria; phylum Verrucomicrobiota; class Kiritimatiellia; order SS1-B-03-39; family UBA6053; genus PXAS01. The sequence continues at coordinate 41,966 of JAFIGD010000014.1, forward strand.
GATCACGCCGGCTTCACCGAAACCGTGTTCCCGCCCTGGGTCAAAGAGGATTACAGCCGCGCCTTTGTGGAAAAGCATTTCGGACGACCCGGCGCGGACCGCGGCGTGGACAAAGCCCTCCGCCTCGACACCACGATCATGCTCGTGGACGATCCGGTGAAACGCGTGGACAACACCACCATGTCCTGGGGCCTGGAGGCCCGCGTGCCGTTCCTGGACCACGAGGTCGCCGAACTCGGGGCCCGCATTCCCGCCGAACTCAAACTGAAAGGCGACGGCAAACACGTTCTCAAGGAGGCAGCCCGCAAGGTGATCCCCGCCGCGGTCATCGACCGGCCCAAGGGCTACTTTCCGGTCCCGGCCCTTAAATATCTGGACGGCCCCTATCTCGAGCGCGTCCGCGACAGTCTGCTCAACGACACCGCCCGCGCCCGCGGGCTGTTCCGCCCCGAAAGGATCGAAACCCTGCTCGCCGATCCGACCGCCCACATCACCCCCCTGCGCGGATCCAAACTCTGGCAGGTTTCCCTGCTCGAAACCTGGCTGCAACTCCACGGACTCTAACCCCGCAACCGGAAACACGGTCATGAACCCTATGGATGCCAAAGACCCTCATCCCTCGCTCCGCCACTGGCAGAAGCCCAAAGATTTCGAATGCGCCCCCGGCGCGGTTCAGGAGATGGGATGGGGCCGCCTCATGTTCGCGCACACCTTCGCGAACCTCTCCGATGTCTCCGACACCCTCCTGGCCGAAACCCGGGGCCGCCGCGACATCGCCCTCTATCTGCGCGATCCGCATGTGGTGCTCTCCCTCGCCCCGCAGCACCTGTTCCTCGACCCCTCCCACACCTTCAGACGCAATCTGGAGGATTGGGAAGGTCCCTCGTTCCGGACCGGTGCCTTTCACATCAAAACCGTCGAATCCCGGGAAGAGGCCAAAGCGGTCAACGCGATTTACGCGGCCCGCGGCATGGTGCGTCTGCCCACCGATTTTATGCCCGATCACGCGGAGGACCCGAACCTGCTTCATCTGATCGCCGTGGACGACACCGACGGCGAAGTCCTCGGCACCGTCACCGGCGTGGATCACAGCGGCGTGTTTAAGGACCCCGAGAACGGCTCCAGCCTCTGGTGCCTCGCGGTGCACCCTCTGGCTCCGCACCCGGGCGTGGGCGGAAATCTGGTGGAACACCTCCTGCAAATCATGAAGGACCGCGGACGCGAATTTGTCGACCTGTCCGTCATGCACGACAACCCCGAAGCCATCGGGCTGTACGAGAAGCTCGGGTTTGAACGCGTGCCGGTCTTCTGTGTGAAAAAGAAAAACTCGATCAATGAACCCCTCTTTGCGCCGGATCAGGCCTTCGATCAGCTCAACCCCTATGCCGCCATCATTGCCAAGGAAGCCATGCGCCGCGGGATTCAGGTGGATGTGCTCGACGCCGGGGAGGGCTACCTGAACCTCACCCACGGCGGCCGCAACATTGTCACCCGCGAATCGCTCAGCGAACTGACCACCGCCGTGGCCATGAGCCGCTGTGAGGACAAGCGGGTGACCTCCCGCATGCTCTCCGCCGCCGGTTTGCGGGTGCCGCGTCAGATCGCCGCCACCACCGAGGACGAGAATCTGGCGTTCCTGGAGGAAGTGGGCCGTTTGGTGGTCAAACCCGCCAAAGGCGAACAGGGCCGGGGCATCTCCGTGGATGTGCGCGAGCCGGGCGAACTCCGCGACGCGGTCGCCCGGGCCCATGAGGAGGGCGGCCCGATTTTATTGGAGGAATTCGTGGAGGGACGGGATCTGCGGGTGGTGGTCATCGGGCACAAAGCGGTTGCCGCCGCCGTGCGGGAGCCGGCGATGGTGATTGGCGACGGACGGAAAACCGTTCGCCAACTCATCGAAAAGCAGAGCCGCCGCCGCGCCGCCGCCACCGGCGGGGAAAGCCGGATTCCGCTCGACACAGAAACCCTCCGCTGCGTCGAGGCCGCCGGGTACGGCCTGGAGGATATTCCCCCGGAAGGCCTTCACATCCGCGTCCGTAAAACCGCGAATCTCCACACCGGCGGCACCATTCACGATGTCACCGAATCCGTGCATCCCGCCCTGATCACCGCCGCCGAGGAAACCACCCGCGTGCTCAGCATTCCCGTCGCCGGGGTGGACCTGATGGTGCCGGAGCTTGAGCGGGACACCCACTGGATCATCGAAGTGAACGAACGCCCCGGCCTCGCCAACCACGAGCCCCAACCCACCGCCGAACGCTTCATCGACCTCCTCTTTCCCCGCACCGCCACTCCGGAAACCGAAACATGAGCCTCCCCCCTTTCGACAGCCAATACTTCACCGAACTCCTCACCGAACTGCTCGCCATCCCCAGCCCGAGCGGCTACACCGACCGCATTGTCCACCGCGTCGGGGAGGAGCTGCAGCGGCTGGGGATTCCCTTCGAACTCACCCGGCGGGGCGCAATCCGCGCCAAAATCGACGGGGCCGAGACCAAGCCCGAACGCGCCATCGTTGCCCACCTCGACACGCTCGGGGCCATGGTCACCAAACTCAAACCCAACGGACGCCTGCGCGTTTCTCCCGTCGGCCACTGGTCCAGCCGCTTTGCAGAAGGCGCCCGGGTCTGCATCATCTCCGATGAGCGGATTTACCGGGGCACCGTGCTGCCGCTCAAAGCCTCCGGGCACATCTACAACGAGGAGGTCGACACCCAGCCCGTGAACTGGGATCAGGTCGAGGTCCGGGTGGATCAGCCTGTGCATTCGCTTGAAGACCTTCAAGGTCTCGGGATTGAACCCGGTGATTTTGTGACCTTTGACAGCGTGCCCGAATTCACCGACGGCTTTATCAACGCCCGTCATCTCGACGACAAAATCGGAGTGGCCGCCCTGCTCGCGCTCGCCCGGGACATCAAGCAGTTCAACATCGTCCCGGCGGAGAACACCTACTTCCTCTTCACGATTTTCGAGGAGGTCGGCAGCGGCGCCTCCTCCGTACTCCAGGGGGATGTCTCGGAAATGGTCGCGATCGACAACGCCACCAACTCCCCCGAAGCCGCCTCCAGCGAATACGGGGTCACCATCGCCATGGGGGATATGACCGGGCCCTTCGATTATCACCTCACCCACAAGCTCGTCGATCTCGCCAAAAACTTCAACATCGAGCACAGCCGCGACGTGTTCCGCCACTACCGCTGCGATGTCGCCTCCGCCGTCGAGGCCGGGAACGACCTGCGCACCGGCCTGCTGTGTTTCGCCGTCGACGCCAGCCACGGCTACGAGCGCAGCCACATCAAAAGCGTCGAAGCCCTCCACCAGCTCATGGCCGCCTACATCGCCAGTCCGCCCACCTTCAAGCGCGACCGCCGCGAAATGGGCCCCCTCAAAGGCTTCCCCCAGCAGCCCGCCATCCACGGCGGGCCCGTCCTGAAATAATTCAGTCTATCCGCGCTTGGAACCGGTCTCGGCAAGCACCGCTTCCGCCGCGCCCACAATTTCTGTGCCAACCCCCTCTTCGGTGAATAATTCCAGCAGCAGAGAATGCGGCATTCCGGCGTCGATAATGTGGGTTTTGCGGATGCCGGCTTTGAGGGCTTTGACCGCGCCGGACACCTTGGGGAGCATCCCCCCGGCGATGGTGCCGTCGGCGATCAGGGCCTCCATTTGGTTAAGGGTCAGCGTGCTGATGATGCTTTTGGGATCGGAGGGATCGCGCAACAGGCCGGGCACATCGGATAAAAACACCAGCTTGCGGGCGCGCAGTTCGCGGGCCATCGCCCCGGCGGCCTCGTCGGCGTTGATGTTGTAAATGTTTCCGGCCTCGTCCCGCCCCAGCGGGGTCACCACCGGCACCTTGCCCGCGTCCAGCGCCGCGAGAATTCCGTCCACCTTCACGGAGTCCACAGTGCCCACAAACCCCCAGTCCAGCGTTTCGCCGGTGCCGGGAAGCGTCTCCGTATGTTTGGTCACCCGGAAAATGTCCTGCCCCCGCACGCCCGCTGTGGGGGCGTTGAAGCGTTCCAGCACCCTGCAAACCTGGGGATTGACTTCTTCGTTGAGGGTGCGCTCCACGATCTCGACCGTCTCCCGGTCGGTGACCCGCAGGCCGCGCAGAAAATTGGCGGGAATTCCGGCCGCGTTCATGTTGCGGGTGATCGCTTTGCCCCCGCCGTGCACCACCACCGGACGCATGCCGATGATTTCCATAAACGCCACGTCCCGAAGGATGTCCGCATAGGATTCTTCGGTGTCAATAATACTGCCGCCGAATTTAACCACCACCGTCTCTCCGCGAAACGCCTGAATAAAGGGCATCGCTTCGATGAGGACCGCGGCTTTCTGAATGGCATCATGAATGATCATAAAAGTTCTCCTGAAAAAGTGGGGGCCTGTATAGAACAGGACGGAATTAAGTCAATGAAACATCATCCCGGGCGGCCTGCATCAATGTGTAGGCCAGCACGGCGGTGGCGGCGTTGATGGAGTACGAATCCACGCCCGGCGGCATGGGGATGGTCACCCGGCGGCTCATGCGGTCCGCCAACGCATCCGGCAGGCCAAAGGCCTCGCTGCCCATGACCAGGGCAATCCGGTCCGACAACGGCCCCATGCGGTTGAGCGGCTCCGCGTTCCGGCACACCGTCGCCAGGGTTTCAAACTTCGCGTCATCCAAGTTCCGAAGCCACGCGTCCTCCGCCGCCGGGCCCTCCAGAATTGGCAGTGCGAACAGACTGCCCATACTGGTGCGCACCGCCTTTGGATGCCAGGGATCCGTCGTCCCCACCGCCAGAAATCCCGCCGCTCCGGCGGCCAGAGCGCTTCGTATCACCGCGCCGGTATTGCCGGGATCGCCCAGATTCCAACCCACCACCACCAGTGTGCGCCCCTCCGGCCGGATCAGATCCGCCAGCGCCGGTTCCAGAGGACGCCGCAACACCGCGAACACATCCCCCAGCCCCCGGCCGCGCGTGAGTTCAGCCATGGTCCCGTCCGGCACCACATGCAGCGGCAAATCCCGCGCGAGGGTTTCATCCACCACCCGCGCGTTCCGCTCGTTGCTCCGGTTCATCACCGTCTCTGAAATCACCACACATTCCAGCGGAGCCCCGTTGCGGAACGCCCGTTCGAGGCTGCGGTATCCCTCCAACGTGAACCGCCCCGAACGGCGGCGCGCTTTGGGAATCGACAGTTCTTGAATCAAATGTACGGCTTTGCGCCATTCCGGTGCCGGCATGGAGTCGACTTAAACCGCTCCCGGAAAATTGGAAGAAAAATCCTTCTTGCAGGGCTAACGGCACGACTTTACACAGCCCGGTCCGCAAGGACCGGGTTTTTTATGCAGGGCCAACGGCCCGACTCTACACAGCCCGGTCCGTGAGGACCGGGTTTTCAACCACAAATCAAGGCAGAGCACTGAAGGTGCGGCTCAATCGGTTGGAGGCGGAGGCTGGAATTGAGCCGGGCCGTTGGCCCTGTCAACCCCATCCGCCGCAGGTCACGCAAGTGCTGCGCTCAACCGCCTCAGGCCTTCCCGCAGGGTGTCGGGCGGACACCCGAAATTGAGACGTAAAAAACCGCGCTCGCCTCCAAAATCGATGCCGTTGGACAGACTGAGCCCGTGCGCCTCCATGTGCGCGGCGGGATGCGGGAAATCCCATCCGCGCAAATCCAGCCAGGCGAGATAGGTGGCTTCGATCTTTGGAATCCGGATCTCCGGATGGTGTTCGGCCAGATACGACACAATCGTGTCCCGGTTTTTCCGCAGGACCTTGATCAGTTCCCGGCGCCAGGGCTCCCCGTGACGGTAGGCGGCGGTACAGCCGGCATAGCCGAAGCAGTTCACCTCGGTGATCACCCCGCGGCAGACGTTTTTGAAGGCGGCGCGAAGTCCCGGATCGGGAATCACCGCGTAGGCGCAGGCGAGTCCGGGCTGATTGTAGGTCTTGCTGGGCGAATAAAAGGCGATGGTGCGGGCGCGGGCCCGTTCCCCCAGCGTCAGAAACGGGATATGCTTCACATCGTCAAGGATTAGATCACAGTGAATTTCATCGGCGCAAATCCAGAGATCATGGCGTTCGCAAAAATCAAGCAGCCATTCCAGCTCTTCGCGGCTGAACACCCGGCCAACGGGATTGTGCGGGTTGCACAGCAAAAAAAGCCGGGTGCGGGGGGTGACCGCCGCCTCCATCGCCTCCCGGTCGAAGGTCCAGACCCCGCCTTCACCCTCTTTTAACGACACCGGAATCCGTTCCCGGTCCGAAAAAACCGGCGCCGAGAGAAACGGGGGGTACACCGGCGTATTGACCATCACGCCGTCCCCGGCCTGCCCGGCGGCGCGGCACACGAGATTGAGCCCCTGCACCAGTCCCGGCAGCCAGACCAGGTGATCGGCCTCCGCGCTCACCCCGTGCTGTTCCCGCAAATAGCGGATGACTTCCGCCTCCGCGTCCGCGGGCGGGATCGTGTAGCCGAACACCCCGTGCGCCACGCGGTCGGCCAGAGCCTCCCGGACGGCCGGAGGCGACAGAAAATCCATATCGGCTACCCACATGGGAAGAATGTCGGTGTCTTCAAAGCGCTTCCACTTGAGGCTGCCGGTGCCGGCGCGGTCGGGAAAGGCGTTAAACAGTTCAGGAGAGATCTGGGTCATGGAATCCGTTCGGGTTCAGGTTCAAGGGGTCCGAGTCGGCGCACAATCACGCGGCGGAGATGAATCGTTCCGGAGCCGCCGAAGACAACCCGGGGTTCGATTTGCCGTCCCTCGGAAAGGGAAAAATCAAGCGTGGTGGAGGTCAAACCGCCGGTGATCTCGGTCACCGCCAGTGTTTTGAGGCCCAGGTCGGTCATCACCTCCAGCCGGGTGGGCAGTTCGGGCCGGATTTGCTCCCAGCGAAGATCAAAGCGGATTTCGTAGCGTCCGGGCGGGAGGAAGGGATACCAGCCAAAAAAGAGATAGCCCGGCTGGTGTGCGGCGCTGTTCGCGGACCGTCCGTCGGCGGTGTTTTCGCCCGAGCCGGGCGCGAGGTGCGCGTCGTGTCCCGCGCGCTCGATATCCTGAAAACTCTCGGCGAAGGGGATCAGTTCCAGCGTCTCGTCCTCCAGCGTCACCGCCACGCGGCCGGGAAAAGCGTCGCGAATGCCGGCCCGCTGCCCCAGAGGCGCGCGCACCCGAAGCACCGGGGTGTTCATCCCGTCCGTGTTTGCCCCGATCAGCGCGCGCGCGTACCGGGAGTCGGGAAACGGATCCCGGTAAAACAGCAACAGCGGCCGGTCCGGGGCCGCAAGCGCCTCCTGCACCTGAAAATAGGTCCCCAGCTGCTCATGAACATCCTGATATTTCTCACGCAAAAACTCAATTGAAGAAAGGCCGCCCCACAGTCCCAAAAACAAAAACAAAAACATGCGCACACTGTGAACGCCCTCAAGCTGACGCCAGATCTGATGAATCCCCATGGCCCCGAACAGGATGAAAAACGGCAGCATCGGGGCCTGATAGCGGGGGCCGCCCAGGGTGGTGTCCAATTGCGGCCAGGCGACGTATCCGAAGAACATCACCAGCGTCACCCCCAGCAACAGCGGACTCCAGCGCCGGTTCCAGCCGTGTCCGGCCAGACCCAGCCACAGCAGCAGCGTGAACCGGGGCGTGCCGAAAAGCCACTGATCCATCAGGCGGACATGCCGCCAGAGCAGACTCAGTCCCCGCCGCATGGACTGCGGATCCCCTCCCCCCCCGGTGCCGCCCGCCTGAAACGGCAGCCATCCGTTGACCCGGTGTTGCAGCGCCTCACCAGCCAGAAGCGTCGTGTCGAGGGTCAGTTCCCGGAAATACCACAGCAAAAGCAACACCCCCGGAAGAATGCCGATCCCGAACAGAAGCGTGCGTCCCCAGGGCACCGCAGTCTTCCAAGTCCGGGGCCACTGCGCGAGCCAGTGCAGGGCGAAAGGGATTGCCAGCAACAGCGCGTTCCAGGGATGCGTGAAAAACAGGAGTCCCCAGGCCAGCCCGCAGCCAAGACTCCCCCGGATACCCGGCGACTGAATCATGCGGATATACGCCCATAAAAACAGGGTGGAGAGGAACATCCCCGTCGTCTGCGGCAACAGGGTGCCGTGAAGAAACAGAAAAAACGGACTCACCAGCATCAACACCGGCAATAAAAGGGGCGAAAAGCGGAGCCGGATGCCGATCAGCGTCATTAAAAACACCGTTCCCCCCGCCGCCAGAGCGCTCATGAGACCCGGGAACCCCGCCCACACCCCTGGAATCAGCCAAAGCGCATGCCCCGGCGGCACCGGAGCGAACCATCCCCCGTCCCGGTGCAGAACCAGACCCGATTCCGACAGCCAGGGGCCTAAAACCGGATAGGTCTGTCGAAAAACGCCGGTCTTCAGGGTGTTGGCCTGAAAAACATAGGCCGTCTCCTCCTCAAACAACACTTCCCCCCGCGAAAACAGCGCCGAGCAAAGCAAAGCCAGCAAAAAAGCCGACAACACCGGCAAAAGCCGGACAGCGGTCTCACGCGGGGTGGCGTTCTGAAAAAGCGTTCGGGATGACATCTCGCGGTTCCCATAGCGTTTTTTTAAAATGGATGCAATGGACTCCTCCGGAAATGAACCCGCCCGCATGATTGACATGCGGGGTCTGCTCCGTAAGGAAAACAGCATGAACGTTTTCCCCCTGGTTGCGAATCATTTTCGAAGTGACGGCGGCGCCATGTTCGGTCTGGTGCCCAAAGCCTTGTGGAGCCGGATCTGTCCGGCCGACGACAACAATCTCATCGCCCAGCGGACCAATGTTCTTCTGATTCAGCACCCCGCCGCGGGCTGGGGATTGCTGGACACCGGATGCGGCACCCCCGAAGCGTTCAGCGAAAAAGAGCGGGCCCTGCACGGGCTCGACGACACCTGGCTTCTCCAGTCGGCCCTCCGCGACAAAGGACTCGGCTTCGGGGACATCCGCTGGATCGCCCTGACCCATGCCCATTGGGACCATGCCGGCGGCCTCTTCCTCCCCGACGGCTCCGCCGCGTTTCCCAACGCGGAAATCCACCTGTTTCAAACCGAACGCGACCTGGCGACCGGCGGCGACCCGCTTCTCTACAAATCCTATCCGAAGTCTATCGCCGGCGGCCTCCGCCGTATACAGGACCGCCTTCGCCCTGTCAAAGAGCCCGGAACCGAAATCCTTCCGGGCATCCGCCTCGAATCCGCCGCCGGGCACACCGCCGGACAGGCCTGCATCCGCGTGGAACGCCCGGTCCTGCCCGGGCTTTCCGACCCCGCGCCGCCCGCCCTGCTCTTCACCGGAGACAACTGCCCCACCCGGCACCACCTCCGCATGGTGTTTCAAACCGCGTACGACACCCTGCCCCTCGAAACCCGCGCCTGGAAACAAAAACAGCTCCCGATCTGCGCCCGGGATAAAATTCCCCTTTTCTTTTCGCACGATGCCGATACGTTTGGAGCCTGGATTGAACCCGACTCCAAACGGGAATATGTGACAACCCGACTCTACCCCTCATGAACACCTCCCCTCTTACCCGCGGTCTCGTGGCCCTGGCCGCGTTTGTCATCTTCATTGCCGGCCTCCGCGCCGCAAGTTCGCTCATCGTTCCCTTCCTGCTGGCCACGTTTCTCGCGGTCATCACCTCCCCGCTGATGATTCAGTTTAAAAAATGGGGCGTCGGATCGGGCATCTCCATCGTGCTCATCCTGCTCATGGTCCTCGGCATACTCTGGATGATCCTGCAAGTCGCCGGAGCCTCCATCAACGAGTTCACCCGGGCCTCCGAGGATTATCAGATCCGCCTGCGCGGCATCACCCGCGAATGGGCCATCTGGCTGCGCTCCAAAGGCATCGACACCGATTCCGAGACCCTGAACTCTTTTTTCAACCCCGCCAACACCATGCGCGTGGTCGTCAACACCCTCACCACCTTCATCACCGGCATCCTCACCAACACCTTTCTGATTTTACTGACCAGTGTTTTCCTGCTCTTCGAACTCGCCGGACTGCCCAACAAGCTCCGGCTGGCCTTCGGCGAGGATCACCCCAGCGTCCCCGGCTGGGAGCGGTTCACCGAATCCCTCAACCGCTATCTGGCCATCAAAAGCGTCGTCAGTCTGCTCACCGGCGTCACCGCTTATACCCTCGTCCGCATTCTCGGCATCGATTTCGCCCTGCTTTGGGGCATCCTCGCGTTCATGTTCAACTACGTGCCGAATATCGGCTCCATTATGGCCGCGGTGCCGCCGGTCATGCTGTCCCTCGTCCAATACGGCACCGCCCGGGCCGTTACCTGCCTGCTCGGCTACGTGGTGATCAATGTTGTCTACGGCAACCTCATCGAACCCCGGGTCATGGGCAAAGGACTCGGCCTGAGCACCCTCGTCGTCTGGATGTCCCTGGTGTTCTGGGGCTGGGTCTTCGGTCCGGTGGGCATGCTCCTCTCGGTTCCGCTCACCATGGTTGTGAAAATCGCGATGGAAAGCAAAGCCGACACCATGTGGCTGGCGGTGCTGCTGGGATCCGACCCCGGCGCCGACCCCAAAGGAGGTGCCGCCTGAACGTTTTCAGACACCTGACGGATTCCGCCAATCCCGATAAATCTTGGTTTCTTTCCACCAAAACGCACTTTTCTCGGATTTGGCGGATTTCAGGCTCCGCCCTGCTCCTGATTTCCTCGGGATGCGCGCAGTTTCAAAGCACCGACCGCACCTTCCGCGCCTTTGAAACCGCCGCCCGGCGCGCCGAGGATCAGGCCCGCCCCCATCTCGTGCATTTCCGCGTGCAGCAGGCCGCCGCCTCCAGCCGCAGCGACCGCCGTCCCAGCACCATCATCTTTTCCGGCATCGTTCTCACCGAGGAAGGCCATCTCCTCGCCCCCTTCAACATCCGCAACGACACCCCCGACCGCATCGAGGCCTGGATCGGCGATCAGCAATACCTCGCCCGCCCCCTCAAATCCGACGAACAACTCGGCATGAGCATCCTGCGGGTTCAGCCCCGTGAACCCCTCATTCCCCTCCGCTTCGACAATGCCGTCGATCTCCGCACCGGTGAACACGCCTTCGTGGTCATTTCCTCCGACGCCGACAACGAATTCGCCGTTTTCACCCTCTCCGCCTTCATGCAGGGGGTGATCGACGGACGGTACCGCCAGTTCAGCCTCTCCCCGCTGCCCAATCAAACCCGCGGCGCGCCGGTTTTCTCCTCCCGGGGCGAACTGGTCGGCCTCATGTCCCAAAACAACGCCTTGGCCCTCACCGACCTCGCCGAGGATCTCAACCAGTTCATCGGGGAGGTCACCGGCCGCGCCGAAACCCCGTCCCGCGATGAAAACGCCTGGTTCGGGGCCACCCTCAGCCCCATCAACGTCGATTTCGCCCGCGCCAACAAGCTGTCCCGCAGTTCCCTCTGGCTGGTGCATGTCTTCGAGGACTCCCCCGCCCACCGCGCCGGATTCCGCTCCGGCGATCTGGTCATCGAACTCAACGGCGAACCGCTCCGCCTCAGCGGCAACCGGGCCTACCAGTACTTCCTCCAGGCCCTGCGCCCGAGAATCGGGGCCCCGTTCGAGGTCAAAGTTCTCCGCGACGGCAAAACCATCACCGGAAAAGGCGTGCTCGAACGCCGCCCCGAACCGCAGACCCTGCGCGCCGAGGATCTGGGCATCCACGTCACCGAAATCAACGAGCCTCTGAAACTGCGGCACAATCTCTTTGAAATCGAAGGGGTCATGGTCACCGAAGTCGAACGCGGCAGTCCCGCCGCCACCGGACGGCAGTTCGGACGCAACCTGCTGATGCCCCGCGACGTCATCACCGCCCTGCACCACCACCCCACCCCCACCCTCTCCGCGTTCAACGAGGCGCTGGACCTCATCCGCCGCGAACGCCCCGGCGTGGTGCTCGTGGAGTTCATGCGCGGTCCGGTGAACGGATTTGAAGCCCTCAATCTCCGCATCGGAGAACGCGAGGAGACCGCCCCATGAACCGATTCTTCGTCCTCTTCATTGCATCCGTCGCCCTGAGTCTTCCGGCCCAGCCGCTCCGGTTCGACCTCGACGCGCAGCTGCCCCTGGCCGACGCCATGGACATTCCCATCGAGGTCATCGCCCGTGTCGACCCCTCCGTGGTCTCCATTCAGCACGAGCAGGCCGGCGGCACCGGCTTTATCATCTCTGAAGACGGCTATATCCTCACCAACGGCCATGTGGTGCGCGGATTTGACAACGAGGACCCCACCCGCCCCGCGCAGAGCATTATCGTGGTCCTCCACAATGAACAGCAACTGCCCGCCACCGTCATCGGATTCTCCATGGACCCCGATGTCGCCCTTCTCCGCGTCCATCACGACGAACCCCTCCGGCCCGTGACCTTCGCAAACAGCCGAAACGTCTCCGTCGGACAGCGCTGCTTCGCCGTCGGCACCCCCGTCGGTCTCCGCCGCACCTTCACCAGCGGCATTCTCAGCAACATCGACCGCACCGACCTCGGCACCGAAGTGGTGGTGTTTCAAACCGACGCCGCCATCAACCCCGGCAACAGCGGCGGCCCGCTCTTCGATCAGCAGGGACGGGTGCTGGGCATCAACACCTACGCCAGCCGCGGCGCCAACAACCTCGGATTCACCATTCCCATCCATGTGGCCCTCGACATGGTGGACGATTTCAAGGAGCACGGACGTTTTATCCGCAGCCTGGTGCCGCTGTTTTTCACCGGCGAACTGTATTCCGAACTCGCGCGGGCCCTGGAGGTCGAGCGCGGCATCCTCATCAGTTACGTCATGCCCGACAGCGCCGCCTGGGAGGCCGGATTCCGGCCCGGGGATGTGCTGACCCATGTCAACGGCGAACCCGTTCAGGCCCGCACCCGCGCCGATCTGCTCAACTTTGAGTGGGAGCATTCGGTCCGTCCTCCCGGCGAGCCCTTTAACGCCACCGTCCTGCGCGGCGGACGCGGCAACTGGGAGCCGCACGAATTCACCGCCGTGCTGGAACCGCTGCCGCCGCTGCCGCAATTCGGCCGCCACCTCGGCGAAATTCCCGAATACCGCTATGCCGCCCTAGGCCTCGGGGTCAAATCCCTGGTCGATCTTCATCAAATCATTCACGAACTCCAGCCGGTCGAGGGCGTGTTTGTCAAATTCCGGGAAGACAATTCCACCGCCAGTCAGGCCGATATCCAGGCCGAGGACGTCATCACCCATGTCGCCGGCAAACCCACGCCCGATTTCGACACCTTCCTGAGCGTGTTTGAACGCGAGCTGCAGGCCCACAATCCGGCCATCGAACTGCGCATCGCCCGCAATCACCTCCGCATTGTCACCGCCCTGGCCCCCGATTATCTGTTGCGGGAAGTACGGGTCATCCTGATCGCTCCGAATGAAGAGCATGAATACGTGGACCTCCTCCGCCGCGAACTGCTCGCCGCCGGTGCCAAGGTCCGCCTGGCCACGCCGGACGCAGAACCCATCAACCGCGATTTGCTCAACACCCCGCTCGTCCCCGATCTGTCCCTGGAGGACGTGACCGTCGAAGACGCCGAGGTCATACTTTTCGCCGGCGGCCCGGGCGCGCGCGCCTTTTGGGAAAACGAAGAGGCTCTCCGCATCACCCGCGAGGCGATTGAACAAAAACGCCATCTGGCCGCCGCCGGCCCCGCCGCGCTCCTGCCGGTGCTGGCCTCTGAAGAGGCGCTCACGGCGAAAATAACCCTCCCCCGCGAAGATTCCGCCGAAGCCGTGCGCCGCAACGCCAATTACACCGGAAAAGACGTCGAATCCGATGAACGGATTCACACCACCACCGCCCGGACCCGCGAGATCGTCCGCGAGTTCCTGACCAGCCTGCAACAGGCGGTTCTCCGCGCTCCCGTGCAGACCACACTATGACCACACCGCAGCCCCTGCCCCTTCTCGAACACCGCCCCCTCGGCCGCGACGCATTCCTCCTCAAACTTCAGCGCCCCGACTGGACCTGGAAAGCCGGGCAACTGGTCAGCCTGAGCGGAAAAAACCCCAATGATCAGCGCGATTACACCATCGCCTCCGGAGAAAATGACGAAACCCTGGATGTGATCTACCGTCTCATTCCCCACGGAATCCTCACCCCCTTTCTCTGCGGAAAAAAGGCCGGCGACACGATCGACGTGCTGGGCCCGTACGGACGTTTCACCCTGCGCGACCCGTCCAAAAACATCCTCTTTTGCTCCACCGGCACCGGCATCGCCCCCTGCCGCGCCTTTCTGCGCTCCTGTTCCGGACTCTCCCTCACCCTCTTTCACGGCGTGCGCTATCCCGAGGATCTGTATTTCCGGGACGAGTTCCAACACATTAACTACCATCCCTTCTGTTCCCGCGAACCGCTCAACGGCATCACCCGCCGCCTTACCGACACCCTGCGCACCTGCGGTCTCCCCGAAGATCCCGACGTCTACCTCTGCGGCGCCAACGAAATGATATACGAGGCCGAGGAAATCCTCACTGACCGGGGCGTACCCGCAAAACGCATCTTCAAAGAACCCTACTACTACCGCGCCTGGGATTGAATGCGAACACAGGGCCAACGGTCCGACTCTGCAAAGCCCGGTCCGTAAGGAGGTCTGTCGCCGGAACACAAATGCAGGGCCAACGGCCCAACTCTGCAAAGCCCGGTCCGCAAGGACCGGGTTGTCTCCCGGGAAAAACGAAAAACACTGAAAGTGCGGCTCAAACGATGGAAATGGAGCGCTCAGCGAGAATTCAGCCGGGCCGTTGGCCCTCTTCGTAGTAAAAAAACGTTTTCCCGGCCCTTGCGGGCCGGGCTGAGGTCAGCCGGGCCCCTTCCTTTATCAGCTTCCGATTCATATCCCTTGCATTATCCGTGGTCTTCCATCCGGGGTCTCCCCACCCCCTGCCTCACAGCATCCCGTCACTCGCCCGCCCCATTCGTAACCCGACACTCGTCAATCATCCCCGCCCCCTGCCTCACAGCCCTCCGCTCCCTCCGCGTCCTTCTGTTCACTCAAAGCACCCTGCCTCACAGATCAGTGTTCATCAGTGTTATCAGTGGTTTAACTTCTTGCCCTGCCTCTGCGCCGTAAAGGCGGTAGCTTCGTTGCACTCGCTACGCGCACTCCAGGGACGCTTCGCGTCACCTCTCCACCGTAACCTTGCGCCACCGAAACCACACCCAGCCCCACAGATCCTGTAAATCCGTGTCCCTTCCTTGCCTCCCATTCCCATTCGCGGGACGGCAAGGCTGTTCGCGGGGTTTCTCCCGCGCCCTACGAGCTTGCTCGTTCAAGGGCGTAAACATCTCATTCCACGACCAGCCACCCCCCAAAAAAAGCGATCTTCGAGCTTGCTCGTGGATCGCTACCCATCTTATCCAGCGGTATGAGAGGATTCCGCGCAACGAGCAAGCTCAGCATGCACGGAAACATTTAAACTTCCAGTTATCCATCCGCCCAGGATCGGGTTCGGGATCGATTACGATTACGATTACGATTACGATTACGATTACGATTAAGATTAGGATTAAGATTAGGAAAAGATATCCGCGGTCTTCCATCCGGGGTCTCCCCCTATTCGTCATTCGTCACTCCCATCACTCATCCCACCCTCTGCCTCACAGCCCCATGCCTCAAAGATCAGTGAAAATCAGTGTAATCAGTGGTTCTCCTTCCCATCTTCCTCACAGCCCTGCGCTCTCTTCGCTCTCTTTGCTTCCTTCTGTTCAAAAAAAATTACCCCACAACAATTGTGGTCTTCCATTCTTTCTCCGCCCCCCTTCGCCCCGCCAATACGGCGATTGGCGCTTCCTCCCCCATTCGTCACTCGTCATTCGTCACTCGTCATTTATCATTCCCACTCCCGGCCTCAAAGTATCTGTTCAACTCGCCTGCGCCTGAAAAAAACACTCCCGGTGAATCCGGTCCTCCCCAACCCCCCGTTCCGCCAGCATCGACGCCACCTCCTCAATCATCGCATCCAGACCGCAAAGATAATAGTGAACCTCCGGCCCGACCCGAACCGTGTCCAAATCATCCGTCACCCGCCCCGCACGGTGTCCTCCCGGCTCCCCCCGGCTCACAAACCGCTCGAACGGGCCGTCAATTCCCTCCAAATCCAGCACGCTCCGCACGCCCCAGCGCGCCTGTAAAGGATGCTGCCCGCCCGACCGCAACGCCGACAAAAACGGAGCCACCCCGCTGCCGGTCGCAAACCACACCTGATGCGGATGCGCCGCCTCCCCCGGATGAAACCAGCCGAACGGCGGACTGATCTCCAGCCGCGTCCCGATCGGGAGCGTATAAAGCCAATCGCTGATCCGCCCCCCCGGAATCCTTCGAATCAGCAGCTCCAGCTCCGTGTCATCCGTCCCGCCCGACAAACTGTACGGCCGCGAAACATTCCCCTTCGGCCCGTACACCCCCACGCAATCGCCGGGACGGAAAGCGAAAGGAGCCTCCGGCGTGAAGCGAATCCGGTACAATCCGCCCGCATACGCCGTCCGCTCCGCGATCCGCGCCCCCAGCCTGGGCGGGGCCTCCGCCAGTCTAATGGATCTTTTCATACTCCACGAAATCGTAGGCGAACGCGTGCCGATCGTCTTTATGATGCGCCATGCGGCAGACCTCAAAGAATTCTCCCGGACGCAGTTCCGGAAAAAAGGCGTCGCCCCCCTCCACATCCGTGTGCACCTCGGTCAGAAACATCTCGTCCGCCAGCGACAGAAACTGCGCATACACCTCGCCGCCGCCGATCACGAACAGCATCCGCTCCCCCGCTACCAGCCGGAGGGCCTCCTCCGGGGTTTTCACCTGTTTCACTCCATCGGGCAGCTTCAAATCCTCCCGACGGCTCAGCACGATATTGCGGCGGTTCGGCAGCGGACGGCCGATGCTCTCCCAGGTTTTTCGCCCCATAAGAATGGCATGCCCCGTCGTCAGATCCTTGAAACGCTTCAAATCATCCGGCAAATGCCAGGGCAGCTGATTTTTGCGACCGATCACCCGATGCCGGTCCATCGCCGCCACCAGCGCGATGCGCGGGCGGGCCCGCGATTCCGTTTTTTCGTCAATTGACATCAAACACCCACTTTCCAGGAAACATCATGAATATATGAATAGCCAACGTCGCAACCCTGTCAAGCTTGGCGGTTCGAAGACCACGGATGCTTTGGGGCAACGGAAGAAAAGACCACGGATCGAAGACCACGGATGCTTTGGGGCAACGGAAGAAAAGACCACGGATCGAAGACCACGGATACTTTGGGGCAACGGAAGAAAAGACCACGGATCGAAGACCACTGCACGAAAACGCTTAACCTTTCGATAATTCTTCCGCTCTGAATCGGGATCGGGATCGGGAACGATTAAGATTACGATTAAGATTAAGATTAAGTTTAGGAAAAAATATCCGTGGTCTTCTATCCGTGGTCTCCCCCTATTCGTCATTCGTCATTCGTCACTCGTCATTCCCTGCATCCGTTGCCCGGCGAAGCTATCCGTTGGGATTTCCCGGTTTTTATCCGCGGTCTTCCATCCGTGGTCTCCCCCTATTCGTCATTCGTCACTTCCATCACTCATCCCACCCTCTGCCTCACAGTCCCTTGCCTCAAAGATCAGTGGAAATCAGTGTAATCAGTGGTTCTCCTTCCCATCTGCCTCACAGCCCTGCGCTCTCTTCGCTTCCTTCTGTTCAAACAAAAAATTACCCCACAACAATTGTGGTCTTCCATTCTTTGTCCGCCCCCCTTCGCCCCGCCAATACGGCGATTGGCGCTCCCGTCACTTCTTCCCCCATTCGTCACTCGTCATTCGTCACTCGTCACTTCCCCCACTCGTCATTCGTCACTCGTCACTTCCCCCACTCGTCACTTCCCTGCATCCGTGGTCCCGAATCAAACCGCAACTTTCCCGGGAATATGCGGATGGGACTCGTACCCTTCAATGGCGATATCCTCGAACTCAAACGCAAACAGATCCGTCCGGTCCGGATTCAACCGCAGCCGGGGCAACGGAAACGGCTCGCGGGTCAATTGCAGCCGGGCCTGTTCCAAATGATTCGTGTAGAGATGCGCGTCGCCCAGCGTGTGCACAAAATCACCGGGCTGAAGCCCGCACACCTGAGCCATCATACACGTCAGCAAGGCGTAACTCGCGATGTTGAACGGCACCCCCAGAAACACGTCCGCGCTGCGCTGGTACAACTGACAGCTCAGCCGCCCGCCGGCCACGTAAAACTGAAACAGCGCATGACAGGGCATAAGCGCCATTTGATCCAGCTCCCCCACATTCCAGGCGCTCACAATCATCCGGCGGGAATCGGGGGTCTCCCGAATCATCCGCAGCGCCTCCCGGATTTGATCCACCGTCGTGCCGTCTCCCCGGGCCCAGGAGCGCCATTGTTTGCCGTACACCGGCCCCAGATCCCCATTTTCGTCCGCCCACTCATTCCAAATCCGCACCCCGCGCTCCTGCAGCCATTTCACATTCGTGTCTCCGCGCAGAAACCACAGCAGCTCATAAATGATCGACTTGAGATGAAGCTTTTTGGTTGTCACCAACGGAAACCCCTCCGACAAATCGAACCGCATCTGATGTCCGAACACACTCAGCGTTCCGGTGCCCGTGCGGTCCGATTTCGCAGTTCCCTCTGATAAAATACGCTCCAAAAGCTCTAAATACACTCTCATGAATCTCTTCCTACACGCACGGCACCATTTGTCGAGACCGTACAGATTCCACAAAACAAAACCCCGGCGAAAATCCGCCGGGGTTCGGTTTCAAAAAGGCCCTCGCGGAACTTAAACCGCCGCGAACACCGCCTTGGTATATTCGCGCCGCATGCGGCCGATGTTGGAAATCGAAATTTCCTTGGGACAGGCCGCTTCGCACTCGGCGTGGTTCGAACAGTCCCCGAACCCTTCGGAGTCCATCTGTTTCACCATTTTGAGCACCCGGGTGTGGCGTTCAACCTGACCCTGCGGCAGCCAGGTGAACTGCGACACTTTCGCGCCCACAAACAGACTCGCGCTCGCGTTCGGACACGCCGCCACACAGGCGCCGCATCCGATACACGCGGCGGCATCCATCGCCCGCTCGGCGTCGTCCTTGTGAATCGGAATCAGGTTCGCATCCTGGGCGCTGCCGGTATTCACCGCCACAAATCCGCCCTTGCTCATGATCCGGTCAAACGCGCTGCGGTTCACCACCAGATCCTTGATCAGCGGGAACGCTTTGGCGCGGAACGGCTCCACCGTGATGGTGTCGCCGCTGTTGAACTGGCGCATGCGCACCTCGCAGGTGGTGCAGGCGCCTTTGGGCCCGTGCGCGATGCCGTTGATCACCAGGCCGCAGTTGCCGCAAATGCCTTCCCGGCAGTCGCTTTCAAACGCCACCGGCTCCTGACCCTCGTGAATCAGCTTTTCGTTGAGTTTATCAAGCATTTCCAGAAAAGACTGGGAGGGATCAATCTCGTCGAGACTGTAATCCACCAGTCGGCCGGGAGCGTTGGGGCCCGGCTGCCGCCAAATTCGAAGGTTTACGTTCATGGGTGTTTCCTTAGGTTAAATTATTTGTAACTGCGCTGGGACGGTTTCACGTTCTCGTACTCAAGCGCTTCGACACAGCGCTCCGGCACCTTGTCCTCCCCGCGGAACCGCCAGGCGGCCACGTGGGTGAAGTTCTCGTCATCGCGTTTGGCTTCGCCTTCGCTGTCCTGCGATTCCAGACGGAAATGACCGCCGCAGGACTCTTTGCGCTCCAGCGCGTCGCGGGCCATCAACTCGCCCAGCTCCAAAAAGTCGGCCACACGGCCCGCTTTTTCAAGCTCCTTGTTGTAATCTTTCGCGTCTCCGGGAATGCAGAGATCGTTCCAGAATTTTTCACGGATCCTGGGGATTTCCTCCAGCGCGCGGTTCAAGCCTTTTTCATGACGCGACATGCCGACCTCATCGATCATGATGTTGCCGAGTTCGCGGTGGATCTCGTCGGCGGTGGTTTTGCCTTTGATAGACATCAGTTTGTCCACCCCGGCCTGCACCTCGGCCGCGACCGCGTCGAACTCGGGCGATTCGGTGGTCACCGGATCGAGTTTGGTGGTGGCCAGATAGTTGCCCAGGGTGTAGGGAATCACAAAATATCCGTCCGCGAGTCCCTGCATCAGCGCCGAGGCACCGAGACGGTTGGCGCCGTGGTCGGAGAAGTTGGCCTCTCCGAGCGCGAACAGCCCGTTCACCGTGGTCATCAGGTTGTAATCCACCCAGAGCCCGCCCATGGTGTAATGCGGCGCGGGATAAATCATCATCGGGGTCTCGTAGGGATCGTCCCCGGTGATCTCGTGGTACATCGCGAACAGGTTGCCGTACCGCTGGGCGATCACATCCTTGCCCAGCCGCTGAATGGCCTCACCGAAATCGAGATACACCGCGTACCCGGTCGGTCCCACGCCGCGCCCTTCCTGACAAACCTCCTGCGCGTTGCGCGAGGCGATGTCGCGGGGCACGAGATTCCCGAAGGCGGGGTATTTGGCCTCGAGGAAATAATCGCGTTCGGTTTCGGGAATCTCACTGGGCTTGCGGTCGTCGCCTTTGCGCTTCGGTACCCAGACCCGGCCGTCGTTCCGGAGCGATTCACTCATCAGCGTCAGCTTGGACTGCGTCTCGCCAAAGCGCGGAATGCAGGTCGGGTGGATCTGCGTGAAACAGGGGTTCGCGAAATACGCGCCGCGTTTGTAGCAGCGCCAGGCCGCGGTCGCGTTGCAATTCACCGCGTTGGTGCTCAAATAAAACACCGTGGAATATCCGCCGGTGCACAGCAGCACCGCGTCGGCCGCATAGCGCTCCAGCTCGCCGGTCACCAGATTGCGGCAAATAATCCCCCGGGCCACATCGTTGACCTTCACCAGGTCCAGCATTTCACGCCGCGGGAAGAGCTTCACTTTGCCCTCCTCGACCTGCCGCATCAGCGCGCCGTACGCACCCAGCAACAACTGCTGGCCGGTCTGTCCGCGCGCATAAAACGTCCGCGACACCTGGGCGCCGCCAAAGGAGCGGTTCGAAAGCATCCCGCCGTATTCACGCGCGAACGGAACCCCCTGGGCCACGCACTGGTCGATAATGCTCACGCTCACTTCGGCCAAGCGGTGCACATTGGCCTCGCGGGCGCGGAAATCGCCGCCCTTGACCGTGTCGTAGAACAGACGGTACACGCTGTCGCCGTCGTTCTGATAATTTTTCGCGGCGTTGATGCCGCCCTGTGCCGCCACCGAGTGTGCGCGGCGGGGGGAATCCTGAATGCAGAAATTCAGCACGTTGTACCCGAGTTCCCCCAGGGACGCGGCGGCGGAGGCCCCGGCAAGACCGGTCCCCACCACGATCACCGTGTGTTTCCGCTTGTTGGCCGGGTTCACCAGCTTCATGTTGAATTTATGTTGGGTCCATTTTTCTGTAACCGGACCGGGCGGAATCTTTGCGTCGAGAGTTTTTTTTGCGCTCATAGTGTGTTTCCTAAAGGAATTAGCCCGGGATCAGCCGGTTGAGAAGAAGGGAGGCATGGTGCACCGGATCGGGCATCGCGTTGGGATCAAAAGTCCCGCGCATCATGAAAATCAGAAGCGGCAGCAGGAAGAAACCCACCGCCAGGGCGATGGCAACCGCCATCCCGCCGATGTGCAGGTAAGGAAGTGTGGAGGGACGGGCCAGGCCCAGACTCTGCACCGCGCTCCAAACGCCGTGCATCAGGTGCGAGCACAGCACGCCCATCGCCAGCATGTAAAAGAGCACATAGCCGAAGTTCCCCTGAAACGAGCCCACCACCAGGCGGTACACGTTCTGAACCTCGACGCCGTTCGCCAGCGTCATGGTGCCGACCGCCTCATGATCGGCGAATTTAAAGTGATTCAAGTGAACCAGCACAAACAGCAAAATGATGCTGCCGCTGATGATCATGTTCAGCGAGTGCAGGGACTTTTTGCTTTTGCCGCCCGCATTGCCCTCCACCGCGTAGCGGCTCGGACGCGCTTTCCGCTTGCTCAGCGACACACTCACCGCCGACCAGATATGTATCACAAAAAAACTGAACAGACCGAATTCGGCCAGCCGGATGAACATCCCGTGCATAAAGTGATGCAGAAACTGCGCGTAGGCGTTGAACACTTCCGGTCCCGCGAACAACGTGAGGTTTCCGATCAAGTGCGCGACCAGAAACAGTACCAAGGAAAGCCCGGTGATCCCGGTCAGCAACTTCTTGGTGACAGAAGAGATTTTAATGTTTTGAAGATTAATCATGATATAGTCGGTCCCTTTTGGATGAATGACCCGTGTACCCTATTCGGGTTCGGGTCAATTGACAAATAAATAACGAAAGAATTCATGTCTTTTTTTTAAAGAATTACTCCAACCGCTCCAGCCCCTCGAACCGCAGCTGTCCCTCGAGGCCGGTGAGGCCGCTCCGCAGGTCAAACGCCAGCAGACGCCAGGGCGGCGATTGGGTTTCGAACGCCTCAATGACCCCGTGCACCGACTCCCAGGGCACACCGTCAAGCTCAAGCGTCACCCGCCACAGCTGGAACGCCTCCGACAAGACCTCCGCCTCCGGATCCCGCACCGTGATCCGGGTGCCGGACGCATAGGTGTCGATCAGCACCTGCGGCTCATCCAACCCGCGGGGCAATTGACGCAGCAGCCACTCCCGCTCCGTCTCCACATCCTCCACCATGGCGCGCAACCCGCGTTCCTGTGCCATCAGCCGGGCCAAACGCTCCCGGTCCCGGCGCAGGCCGTGACCGCTGAACCCCAGCAAAAGAAAAATCACCGCCAGGGCCAACGCGCCCCAGGCGCGGGGACGAACCGTTCGAAACGCGCTCATGATTCCCGCTCCCCGTTAAACCGCCAGCCGCCGGCATCCGTCTCCGCAAGATCTCCCCGCCAACCGTACTGTCCCAGTTCCTCCACCAGCCGTTCCGCAAGTCCCCGGTCCGCCGCGAACGAGAGCCGCAGGACATCCGCCTCCTGCGACCAGGTGCGGACGGTAATGCCCAAACGGGAACAGACTGACAGCACCTCGCTCATCCCCGGACCCATTCCCGGGGTGAAAATCCGGTCCGCGGCCGACCGGACCGCGCCCCACTCCTGATCAATCCAGCGCTCCAGCAGCAGACGCTCCTGACCCGGCGGGCTTCGCTCTCCGGTCACCTCCCGGTACAGGACGGCCATGCGCGCCCGGGTCGCCTCAACATGACGGTTCACCAGGGTCCGCAGAATCAACGGCATGCCCGCAGAGAGGCCCAGGAGAACCGCGCAGAGCGTCAAAAATGTCCGCCGCGTACGGCTTGCGCGCCGTGAAAGTCCGGGATGCGCCCCCGCATCCGCGCGGAGATTCATCATGCCCGTGCCCTGCCCCAGAGCGGCAAGGGCCAGTCCGCGTTCGAGGACTTCCTCACGGTCATCCCCCCCGGGTCCCACCCACTCCGGAGCCGGCGCGTCGGCAAGCGCGCCCAGGAACCGCTGCAGAGTTTTGCCTTCCCGCGAAGGATCTTTCGCGCCGCCGCAGGCGGCAAACCCCGCATCGGTCCACTGCACAAACACGGAGCGGCCGCCGCCGACCCAGACATGCACACCGGGGCGCGCGCCGGCGATGACCAACGCTTCCGGCACCATGCATTCAGGATCCAGCCCCAAACCCTCCCAGGCCCGGCATTCCGCCTGCAGGTCCTCCATCCGAATCGCCGCCGCCAGACAGCTCAAACCGCTCCCCTCCGCAGGACGGCTTTCTCCAAAAGCCACCAGACAGCTTTCCAACGGAAACGGCAGCGCCGCGTCCAGCAGGGACGGCCAAATCTCCGCGGACTTCAGCGGGTCCTGAATCGGTGAATGCAAAGACCGCAACATCACACGCGACGGCGGCAGGCCCGCCACCAGACGCGCGCCCCGTTTCACATCCTCCAGCAGCCGGGTCCGCACCGCGCAGCCCCCGCGCCACTCGGTTTCCTCGACGTGAAACACCTCGGTCGCACCGCCCCGCGCGATTCGGGCCAAGCGAAGCGCCGCTCCGTCGCGCACCGCACCCCAGGCGACACCCACCCCCGCCCAGGAGGAAGGATCCAGCCAGTCTTCGCTTACCACCGGCATCGAATCACCTCCACGGTGCCGTCATCCGAACGACTGAGCAGGGCCTGCCCGGACCCGGCAAATGAATCGTATTCCGCTTCGATATACACCTCGAAAAAAGACGAGCGCACATCCAGATAGGGTTGCAGCGCCGAGGCCACCGGTGCCGGCAGCAGGGCCAAAGCCCCGCCGATATCCGGCAACGGCTCCCGTTCCCGCATCTGCAACACCGTTTCCGTCCACCCCCGAAGATTCTCTCCCAGCATCCGCACCAGCCGGTCCGCGTCCACCGCATTCACATTCAAGGGCAACACGCCGGAGGCCGGCGCCGGCAGGGCGGCAAGGTCCTCCCGCAAAGGTCCCGCAAGCCATTCCTCCGCATCCGGAACGTGAATCGCCAAAGCGTCAACCGATTCCAGCAGGGGCGGATTCTCGGTCAGGCCGTCCAGCACCCGCAGATTTCCCCGCAGTCCCGCCGACCGGAACAAATGACCGAAGCTCTCCTGCGGCACCCCCTGACTGCGCAGCCAGTTCACATCAAAACGGTCCTGCGCGTCCCGGAAGGTCAGGCGGATCGAGGCCCCGTTGTCGGCGAAAAACCCCTCCGCTTCCGTCACCGGCGGAAACGGATCCTCCGGAAACGCCAGCGTGTGCTCGGAAAGAAGCCGCATGGCGGTCTCCAGCCCCAGCAGCATCGACGCCTCGAGTTCGACCTCCGCCCGCACCATCCGCAGCGCAAAGGTCCGCTGGGTCTGGGCATGCTGCACCAGCGAAACCAGAGAGGCACCCGTCAACAGGACCACCAGCACCAGCAGCGTCGCCCCTCCGCCGCGGGTATCCCGCATACCCTTCAAAGCCTTAATGTCTCGGCACATTGCGCGGCTCATCCTGGATTAAACGTTGTCCTTCACTCACAAACTCGGAAATCCCGTCACGCACATGAATCACCAGCGCGTCCTCGGGGGTAAAATAGACCTCCGCCCCCAGAAACACGATGACGGCCAGGCTCAATCCCCGCAACGGACCCGCATCCGAATACAGCAAACCGTAGACCAGCGCGTAGGGCGGAAAAAACACGCAAAACAGGCCGTGCAGCATATCCTCGGTGAACGCCTCAATCACCAACACCAAATAGAACGCCACCACAAAGAAAACCCGCCCGTAGTGGGCATGCTCCGGCGAAATCAATTCTTTGCCGGTCACCTGATGATACAACAGCCCTCCAAACAAACCGCCGATCAGAAGAAAAGCCCCCACAGACTGCAAGAGGGCCGATTTGGGCTTGCCGGCCTTGACCTGCTTCTTTTTCTTCCGGAATTTGTGCGTGGCTCTCGCCTCTTCTTTCAGCCGCTCCACCGGAGGGCCAACATCGGGACCGCGCGGCTTCAGGGTCAGCTTCGGGCCGGGGGGGATCAACGCGGGAGGAGGGGATTCATCAGGTCGCATGGCGCTCTTGAACCAAATCCAGCCACATTTGCAATGCAAATATGTCCTCCTTCCTGCCGCATTTCTTTACAAGCCCGCATTTGTGCGGCATGATGTCCGCCTTCATGCCGAAATCCAACAACACGAACGTCTTCAAAGTCCGTCTGGGCCCCACCGGGGTCTGGCTGTTGTTGGTCTCGGTGGTCCTGACCCTTATTGCCACCCTGTTCTCCCTCGTCCTGCCCCGGTATTTGGGTCACATCATCGACGAACTGCTCGAAAACGGCCTCCCGCCCCTGCGGATTCTGACCATGGGCGGAATTTACCTCGGCGCCGCCCTCGTCGGCGCGGTGTTCAGCAAAGCCATGCGACAGGTCCCCATGCGCCTGAATCCCCGCATCGCCCACAGCCTCCGCACCGATCTCTACGCCCACCTCCTCCGCCTCGATGATGATCAGGTCCGCCGCCACCGCACCGGCGACCTCATGTCCCGCCTCGGCTCCGATGTCAACGCCGTCGCCGATATGATCGCCCTCGGCGGTCACTCCCTCCTCCGCGCCGCCTTCACCCTCGGGTTCGCCTTCTGGGTCATGTTCGCCCGCTCCCCCTCCCTCGCCCGCATCATGGCGGTGCTGCTCCCGCTCATGATCCTCATCGGTTTTCTGCTCCTGCGCTCCATCCGCAAACGCCACCTCGGCGTGCAGGAAAAACTCGGCGAACTGACCACCTACTGCCAGGAATCCTTCCAGGGCATCCGCGTCATCAAAGGCATGGGGATCGAATCCCTCCGCGCCGACACCTTCCGGGGCATCAACAAGGACTTTATCGACCGAAACATGGCCCTCAACCGCATCGAGGTTCCCGCCTGGCCGCTCATGCACGCCGGCTTCATCCTCGGCAACGCCGCCCTCCTCTGGATCGGCGGGCAGCAGGTCATCCGCGGCGAACTCTCCCTCGGCGTGCTCGTCGAATTCCAGCAATACCTCATGGTCCTGCAATGGCCCACCCTCTCCCTCGCCTGGACCATGAGCCTCATCCTCCGCGGCCGCGCCAGCCTCTCCCGCCTCCGTGACGTCACCCGTGAACAGCCCTCCCTCGCCGATGGCGAGCACACCGACCCCGACGCCGATCTCTCCTCCGGCGGCATCGCTTTCGATAACGTCTCCCTCACCCTCGACGGCCATCCCGTCCTGCGCGACATCAATTTCTCCACCGCCCACGGACAGCTTCTCGGCATCACCGGCCCCACCGGCGCCGGCAAAACCATGCTCCTCAATCTTCTCCTGCGCCGCTTCGATCCCGGCCGCGGCACCGTCCGCATCAGCGGCCGCGATGTCCGCGCCCTCCCCGCCGAATCCCTCTACCGGTTTCTGCGAATCGCCCCTCAGGAGCCCGTCCTCTTCTCCATGACCCTCGAGGAAAACCTCCGCCTCGCCAAACCCGATGCCACAGACGCCGAACTCGACGAGGTCCTCCGCCTCTCCGCCCTCGAATCCGATCTGCACGAACTGCCCGACGGCCTCCAAACCCGCATCGGCGAACGCGGGGTCACCCTCTCCGGCGGCCAGCGCCAGCGCTGCGCCATCGCCCGCGCCCTCCTCGGCGCACCCGAACTCATGATCCTCGACGACAGTCTCTCCGCGGTCGACACCGCCACCGAGGCCGTCATTCTCCGCCGCATTCTCCCGTTTATGCGCCAGCGCACCGGCATCATCGTCAGCCACCGCCACGCCACCCTGCGACAGTGCGATCAGGTGCTGGTCCTGCGCAACGGACACGTCGAACAGTTCGGAGCCCCCGCCGATCTCGAGGCGCGCCCCGGCTATTTCGCCGAGCAGGCCGAACGCCAGC
This sequence comes from Verrucomicrobiota bacterium, assembly GCA_020831625.1. Lineage (GTDB taxonomy): Bacteria > Verrucomicrobiota > Kiritimatiellia > SS1-B-03-39 > UBA6053 > PXAS01. The sequence goes on from JAFIGD010000014.1 coordinate 69,343, forward strand.
GCCTGCGCGAGGAACTGGAGGCGCTCAATGTCTAGAAACGCCTCCCGTGCGGCGCTGCGGCGCGACCGCGGTTACCTCCGCCGCATTCTCTTTTACGCCAAACCCTATACCCTGCTGCTGATTCTGGGGCTGATCCTGCTGCTCCTCCAGGTGATCAGCGTCAACGCCATGCCCCTGCTGATCAAGCAGGCGGTCGACCGCTTTCTCGCGCCCGAAGCGCAGACCCTCGACATCCCCGAACGCGTCGTCGGCCTCAAAGACCTCTGCCTCCTCCTCGCCGCCCTCGTCGGCGGCATGTTCCTCTTCCGCGTCGCCCACGCCTACCTCATGACCTGGATCGGTCAGTGCGTCCTCCGCGACCTCCGCGTCGCCGTCTTCGAAAAAGTGCAGTCCCTCCCCATGCGCCGCTTTGACGAGGTCCGCGTCGGCCGCCTCATGACCCGCGCCACCAGCGATCTCGACGCCCTCCAGGAACTCGTCCGCAACGGCATCATCGGCATGTTGGCCAACCTGCTGCTGCTCGTCGGGGCCATGGTCTTCATGTGGATCCTCGAATGGCGGCTCGCCCTCGTCACCTTCGCCGCCTTTCCCGTCCTCGCCGGACTCCTCACCTGGGTCAATATCAACAGCCGCCGCGCCCAGCGCACCGCCCGCGACGCCACCTCCGCGCTCAACAGCCTCACCCAGGAAACCCTCAGCGGCCTTTTCACTCTCCGCATGCTCAACCAGCGGACCACCATTCTCGAACGGCTTACCGGCCTCAGCGAAAACCTTCGCCACGCCCGCGCCCGCGTCGCCGACTGGGGCACCTGGCACTTCCCCATTCTTGAGGGCACCCGCGCCCTCGCCAACGTGCTGATCATCATCGCCTGCGGCATCTGGATCCCCCATCAAATCGGCAGCCTCGTCGCCTTCCTCTACTATATCCGCTTCTTTTTCCGCCCCCTCGAGGAACTCGCCGAACAGTCCCAGCAGCTCCAGTCCGGCCTCGCGTCCGCCGAACGGGTGTTCGACCTCCTCGACGAACCCGAACCCCTCCGCGATCCCCCCGCCCCCCTTTCCCTCGGCGTCTTCCAGGGCGACATCCAGTTTGATCACGTCAGTTTCTCCTACGACGGCGTTCACCCGATCCTGCACGATGTCAGCTTTCAGATCACTCCCGGACAAACCGTCGCGGTCGTCGGTGCCACCGGGGCCGGAAAATCCACCCTCTTCAATCTCCTCTGCCGCTTCTACGATGTCACCCAAGGTGCCATCCGCATTGACCACGCCGACATCCGCAACTACGCCCAGCGCGAACTCCGCCGCAAGCTCGGCGTCGTCCAGCAGGACCCCATGCTCTTCTCCGGCACCCTCACCGACAACCTCACGCTCGGCCGGCCCAATGTCTCCCGCGACGAAATGATCCAGGCCGCGACATACGTCAACGCCCACGACTTCATTCAGACCCTCCCCAACGGCTACGAAACCGACCTCGGCGAAGGCGGCCACCGCCTCTCCACCGGCCAGAAACAGCTCATCGCCCTCGCCCGGGTCCTCCTCCAGAACCCCGACGTGCTCCTGCTCCTCGACGAGGCCACCGCCAGCGTCGACTCCGAAACCGAGGCCCTCATCCAGGACGCCCTCGCCAAGCTCATGCGCAACCGCACCTCCATCGCCATCGCCCACCGCCTCTCCACCGTCATTCACGCCGACACCATCCTCGTCATGCGCCACGGCAAACTCGTCGAACAGGGCACCCACACCCAGCTCCTCGAACTCGACGGCTACTACCGCACCCTCGTCGAAGTCATGCGCCGCGGGATCTCAGAGCTTTAAGAAATTTATATTCTTTTTTCACAGCCATCCCACAGATAGAGTTTTACGTTGGACAGACCGTTCCGACTTGGTGGCGTTGCACCCCGGAGTGTCGCAAGTCGGGCCATGTGATGACCCAGCCCGTCACATACATCATTGATGTCCAATGGCATGAGTGAGTTGAGCATACAGCAGAGAAACCACATGGCTCCAAGGAGTAAAACTCCGGCTCTTCTTGTCCACACCGTGCTTTTTGGCAAGGTTTCGAACCATCCCAACTGGGATAAGCTTGCAAAGTTGAGTGAATACGACAGGAGAATGCTTGGTTGGTTTTGGTTTTTTCACACTGGCTTCTTTGGTCGGAAGCCACCCAAATACCAACCATTTTTTTACATCAACTTTCCCACTCTATGGGATGGCTGTGTCTTAATCTTAATCTTAATCTTAATCTTAATCTTAATCTTAATCTTAATCCCAATCGATCCCGATTACGATTACGATTACGAAATCGAATATCACCCTCTTAAATTCAAGCGTTTAATCCCTCACCTCCAACCTCATCTTCTCATCTCTCCATGATACACACCCACGACTCCATCGAATTCCACAACGTCGCCGCTCTTGAAACCCGTGCCGGAATGCCCGGTCTGGCCTTGGCGCGCGTGCCCCTCGCCGTGCGGAAGCACCTCAACACCGGCGCCCGCTACACCGGCGCGGAATCCACCGGCGTGGAACTCCGGTTCATGACCGACGCCCCTCTTTTCCGCATCGCCTTCGCCGCCCACGACAAGGAGGTGAATCTTGAAATTTACCGGGGCGGGTTTGAATACGCCAGTAAATCCATCGCCCCGGGGGCCGTCCGCATGTTCGATCTCGGAAACTCCGAGCAGATGAACACCTTTGACCTGTCGGACGCGGACACCGGCCCCTTCGCGCCCGCCCTCTGGCGGATCCTCCTTTCCCGCGGAGGCGCGTCCTATGTCGGCATCGACGCCCCCGGATTCTCCATCCGGCCGCCGGACGCCACCGAAAAGCCCCGGCTCCGCTGGCTCGCCTACGGCTCCTCCATCACCCATTCCTGGAGCAGAGGCTATCCCCACATTGCCGCGCGGGAGCTGGGGGTCGATGTCCTCAACAAAGGCCTCGCCGGCTCCTGTCAGTTTGAAGCGGAACTCGCGGAGCATTTCGTGACCGCGGAGACCTGGGATTTCGCAACCCTTGAACTCGGGGTCAATGTCCGCGGCGTTTTCTCCGCGGAAACCTTCCGCGAGCGGGCCACCCGGTTTGTCGACCGCCTGCGCGAGGCCCGTCCGGAAGCGCCGGTCGCCCTCATCACCCACTACCTCAACCGCGACCACTTCCCCCACCGCCAAAGCGGCCAAACCGAAGCCGGCCGCATACAGGAGGCCTACGACGACATCCTCCGCGAACTCGCCGCCCGGGGAGATGCCAACCTGCACCTCTTCGAAGGCCGGGAAATCCTCAAAGATCCGCAGGGCCTCACCTGCGACCTCCTCCATCCCGGCCAGTACGGCCATATCCAAATGGGCCACAACCTCGCGGAAAAACTGAGCCCTTTGCTGACCCGGCTTTAACCGCCGGGATTACTTCCCTTTAAACACCACTGAATACAGGTCGTCCCGGCGGTCCAGAAGGTTGCGGACACTGCCGTGGGCGTGCAGTTCTTTGAGCAGATCGAGGTCCACGTCGGCGATCAACACCATTTCCGTGTTCGGGGTGGCCTCGGCCTTGACCACATTGGTCGGAAACGCGAAATCCGACGGCGTCAAAATCGCGCTCTGCGCGTACTGAATATCCATGTTGTTCACGTTCGGCAGGTTGCCCACCGCCCCGGCGATGACCACATAACACTCATTCTCAATCGCCCGGGCCTGCGCACAGTGCCGCACCCGCTGATAGCCGTTCTGCGTGTCGGTCAAAAACGGCACAAACAGCAGATTCACACCCTGATCCGCCAGAATCCGGCCCAGCTCGGGAAATTCGACATCATAGCAAATCAAAATCCCGATTTTTCCGCAGTCGGTGTCGAACGCTTTGACTTCGCTGCCCCCGTGCATTCCCCAGGCGGTCACCTCCGAGGGGGTCGGATGAATTTTGTGAAAAGCCTCCCAGGTGCCGTCGCGCCGGCACAAATACGCGGCGTTGAGCAGTTGCTCCCCCTCCAGCGCCGGCATGCTGCCGCAAATGATGTTGACGTTGTAGGACACCGCCAGCTCTAAAAAACGGCGGCGCAGCGGCTCGGCGGTCTCGGCCAGCTTCCGCATCGCCGCCGCCTCGCCCAGATGATTGAACGGCGCCATCAGCGGCGCGTTGAAAAATTCGGGAAACACGATGAAGTCCGATTCATAATCAGACACTGCGTCAATGAAGTACTCCGCCTGCTCCAGCAGACTGTTCATATCGGGAAACGGACGCATCTGCCACTGCACCACCCCGAGGCGCACCACCGACTTTTTGGTCTCCACCAGCGGCTGCTCGCTCTCCTGATAATAAATGTTCGACCACTCCAGCAGAGTCGCGAACTGATGCGACTCCTTGTCGCCGGGCAGATAATTCTCCAGCACCTTCCGGACATGGAAGCCGTTGCTCAACTGAAAACTCAGGACCGGGTCCACAATTTCCTTCCGCCGAACTTTCTCAATGTATTCATGCGGCTTCATCTCGTGCGCGTATTTTCCGTAATTCGGAATCCGTCCGCCCGCCATGATCGCGCGCAGCTCCAAATGCTCGCACAAATCCTTGCGGGCGTCGTACAAACGCCGGCCCAGACGCAGCCCGCGGTAATCCGGATGCACAAACACCTCGATGCCGTACAACACATCCCCCTCCGGGTCGTGATTTTTAAAACTCTCCCCCGCCACAATCTGATCGTAGGTGTGGTTGTCGCCGAATTTCTTGTAATCCACAATCACCGCCAGCGCGCTGGCGGCCACCTTGCCGTTCACGGTCACGCAAAACTGACCCTCCGGAAACAAATCGATCAAACGCTCCAGGCTTTCCCGCCGCCACGACACATGCCCCCAACTCGAGTACGCCTGACGCATGGTCATGTTCAAATCCAAATAGTCTTCGATGCGGAGATTGCGAAGTTCGATCACGGGAGAGTTTTTTTCGTCTGTCATTCTTATCTCTTGGCTCTGATCCCCACAAAAGCAAGTCATGATCAATGACAACTCCCCCCCCCCAATGCGTCCACAGGAGCGCAAATCTCCGTATTTGCACAGCGGCCGGCGACAGCCGCACGCCACAGGAGCGCAAATCTCCGCATTTGCTCAGCGGCCGGCGACAGCCGCACGCTCTGCGGATACGGCGATTCGCCACTCCTGTGCATTTCACCACCTTTTCGCAAAAACATCTTGAAATACTGGTCATAAAATTCATCCTGACGTTATAATGACTTTCACCCAACCCCAGTCACAGACCCCGGCAATACCCACGCCGCAAACCACATGCCCCGCCCAGGCATGCCGGTCTAAGCTCACAGATCATTTTACCCCATATTTTAAAGTGTTTTTCGACACGCCCACCCTTTTCGCATCCTGCATAAACGCCTTCATCCACATCTACCCCCCCCTGGCAAACACACCCTTCTCACACAAAACGCCCACAGCAATCCCGACTCGGCTTACACCGAACGCACACAACCCCTCCAACCGATTCAAAGCACCAAACCACCTCAAACCATCCATCTCACACCACAACAAATGATCTCTTTTTCATTTCAACGGATCTTGGTCTGGCCAAACCGCGATCCGATTGAAGAACTGGGTGGGTTGAACCTATATTCGTTCGTGGGGAATGATGGGGTCAATGCGTGGGATTATTTGGGGTTAAAACGATCAAAGCTTTTCGATATTGTAAGATTTATTGTAAGATTAATGAAAGATATTCCTTGTGAAGAAACATGTAGGTCCAGTTTTTCGTATGAACGTTTTATACCTTAATAAGGGATAATCATGTTATATTTATGTTTCGTTTTTACTATAATTTTTTTCATAACAGCGCTTTTCTTTATTAGAAGAAAAACCGTTTTGATTTTTTTAACGAAACTGTACAATGAAAAAGGAAAAGAAAGATGAGCTTTTCGATAAAATTAAACAAATTAATGAGTCATATTATGCCAAAAATGTGACCAAAAATAATTAAAGGTCGCCGTCGCCGTTAATACCGTGTAAATGTGTAAATGTGCCAGCCCGTGCATATTAACATTTAAAACATGGCTCTTGCATCGGTTTTAATCTTTGAATCCAGCCTATTTTCTTCTGTTCCCCGCGAAACCCGCAGGCCCCGAGCCAGGCCGCACGTTACTCGCTAACCTGTCACAGGTTCCTGCTCCTCCCCATGAACCCCGCCCCGCCCCGAGCGCCGCGCAGGTGCCGCGCCAGCCACCCGGCTTTGCCCCCATCGCCTCCGAGCCCGGCGTCGAGCGGTTCGTTCGCGATTCACTGCCTTCAATTGGTAACAGCGGACGGCATTGCAGGGCGTCACAAATAAAATTCGCTCATTTTTTGAATTCCCCCGGCATTCCCTTAGAGTCAAGGCATGGAAACCCTTACTGAACTCTATCAACAAGTCGTCACCTCTCTGAGTTGGGACACCATATTGCTGTCCCTTGTCCGGATACTCATCCTGCTTATGGTGTTTAAAGTCGCGTCAAAAGCGCTCCTGAAAATATTGAGCCGCACCGAGAAAAAGCTCATCAAAAAGGAGATTGCTGAGGGAGAGCCTCCATCCGAAACCCAAAAACGGATCGAAACCATCATGCGGCTGGTCCGTCAGGGAATTCTCATTACCCTCTGGCTGCTGGTGATTCTGGTCGTCCTCAAAGAGATCGGCTTTGAGATCGGCCCGATCCTCGCCAGCGCCGGTGTGGTGGGCGTGGCTCTGGGCTTCGGGGCTCAGAATTTCGTAAGAGACGTCATCGCCGGCTTTTTCATCATCCTCGAAAACCAGATCCGGGTCAACGATGTCGCCGTCATCAACGGCACCGGAGGCCTGGTGGAGCAAATCCGCTTCCGCACCACCGTCCTCCGCGACCTCGGCGGCGTCGTGCATATTTTCCCCAACGGCACCATCAACAGCCTCAGCAATCTCACCAACGAATGGTCCGCCTACATTTTCGATATCGGTGTTGCGTACAAAGAGGACACCGATCACGTCATCGACATCATGAAGAAAGTCGGTCAGGAACTGAAGGAGGATGAAATCCTCGGACCGCTCATGCTGGAAGAGCCGGACATTTTCGGCGTCGACCAGTTAGCCAACTCCTCGGTGGTCATCAAGGGCCGCATCCGCACCCTGCCCATCCGCCAGTGGCAGGTCGGACGTGAATACCTCCGCCGCATCAAATACGCCTTCGATCAAAACAACATCGAAATCCCCTTCCCGCACTCCACCCTCTATTTCGGCGAGAAAAGCAAACCTTTCGATCTGCGCATGATCGATCAGCTCCACCAGCAGGGTGGTCCTGCGGAGGATACCCGTCCTTCGACAGGTTCCGGGCAATAGACAGAGACACCTCCCGGGATCTCAGCCCGGGCCGTTTCATTAATAACATTTCAGGATTGGCTTTTTCGGGAAAATATACAAGGTGGCCTCCTATGTCGGAGTCCCCTGTTTTTAGAGAAGCCTGGATACGCCATGCCGCCGTTTTGTCCCGTCTCGTGCGGGCCGGGTGGTGGTGGGCCTGGTTTGTAAAAGGTCTGCTGCCCGGGTCTGCCCTGTGTGGATTGGCCTTGCTGACCGTCCGCATTCTGGACGGAAGCGCATACAACATCTGGCTGCTCTATGGCCTCTTCCTCACGATCTGGGCCTGGGTGGCCATCCGGAAGTCCTCCGCGCAGCGCCTTTCCGAGCCGCAGGCCCTGTCCCGTCTGGACGTGTCCCTGGGCTTTCATCATCGGCTGGTGTCCGCATACGACGGGGTTGCGGCCTGGCCGGAGGTCCCCGTGCGGGTCATCCCGCCGCTGCGCTGGAATTTGCCCGCAACCCTTCCCCCGGCGGCGCTGGCCGCATGCCTGCTGCTCTTTGCCGCCGCCCTGCCCCTGCCGGCGGCACGGGAGGAGCTGCGCATTGAACGCGAGGAACCCGTCGCATGGACCGAAACCGCCGCCTTCGTGGAAGCACTCAAACGCGGGGAACTGGTCCAGCCCGAGGCCCTCGAATCGCTGGAAAAACAGTTGGAGACCCTCAGAGAAAAACCCCGAGAGGAATGGTACCGTCAAGGCACCCTGGAAACCACTGAACAAATGCGCCAACAGGTGGAGCGCGATGCCCGCACCCTTCAGCGGGCCCTGGAGGAAACCTCGGCTCTGCTCGGTCTCGCCATGAGCCGTCAGGAACAACTCACCGCGGACATGCGCGAACAAATGACCTCCATGCTTCAGGATCTCCTCAACGATCTGGGCGAAAACGGACTGCCCTTGTCGGAGGATCTGCTCTCCCGGCTTCAGACCCTGGATCTCGATCAGCTCCCGCAAATGACCCCCGAACAGCAGCAACAGCTTCAGAACATGCTCGACCAGGCCTGTGAAAGCATGGGACAGTGCATGATCGCGGGAGGAATGCCCGGCACCCTGGACGCGGACACCCTGGCGGAATTGCTGGCGCTCATGGAAATTCTCGGGGCCGGCGGCAATCCCGGGGAGACCCCCGGAGCCTCGCCGCTGACCTTTACAGATCAACATCCCGAACTTGCGGCGAACAATCCCTTCGCCCTCAACAACCCGGACATGAGCCGGGCGGCCCTGGGCGATCTCTTGCAGGTCACCGAAGGGGAACACGAGGTGGAAACCGGGACCGCGGGCGGCCCGGCCGGTGCGCTGGGCTCCGAGGGCCGGGCCGGCGAAACCGTCTGGCGCGATTCGCTCCTTCCCGACGAGGAAAAACGACTTCAACAATACTTCCAATGAACAAGGTTTCCCATGAGCGCATCCCTGACTGACTCCCTAACTGACCCCCTGACGGACGACCAGCTAAACGCCGCGGGCGGCAAACTCGAAGCCGTCCGCAAGGCCCTGAACGAAGTGCTTTTCGGTCAGGAGGCGCTCATCGATCAGGTGTTGATCTGCCTGCTGTCCCGAGGACATCTGCTTTTAGAGGGCCTTCCGGGCCTGGGCAAAACCGAACTGGTCCGGGCGCTGGGGTCGGTGCTGGGACTGGAGGCCAAACGCATTCAGTTCACGCCCGACCTGTTGCCGGGAGACATCACCGGCAATCCCCTTTTGCAGGAGGTCGACGGCCAACGGAAATTCGTCTTTCAGCCCGGCCCCGTCTTCGCGAACCTGGTGCTGGCGGACGAAATCAACCGTGCCTCCCCCAAAACACAGTCCTCACTGCTGGAGGCCATGCAGGAGCATCGCGTCACCTCCATGGGCGAACGCCATATCCTGCCCGCGCCGTTTTTTGTGATGGCCACCCAAAACCCCATCGAACTGGAGGGAACCTACCCGCTGCCGGAGGCCCAGCTGGACCGTTTTCTCTTTAAACTCAACATAGAAGCCAACGGCCCCGAAGTCTTGCAGCGTATTGTGCAGCAGCGACGCCTCGGGGAGGACGCAAACTCCCCGCAAGTGCTGGCGCAGGGAGAATTGCTCGAACTGATGGCTCTGACCCACCGCATCCATCTGCCGGATGTGGTCGCCAATTACATCGCCCGCCTTGTTTATGCCACCCAGCCGGGACAATCCAAAGCCTCCGCCTGCATCAAATACGGCGCCAGCCCCCGCGCGGCCATCGGCCTGGCCGCCGCCGCCCGCTCCCGCGCCTTGCTGCACCGGCGTCCCAACGCCAGCTATGAGGATGTGCGGGCCATCGCCCCCTCCGTCCTCCAGCACCGCCTTGTGCTGGACTACCACGCCCGCCTGGAGGGAATGACCGGTCAGCGCATCGCCGGGGACCTTCTGACCGAAGTCCCGGCACATGCCGGGGAATTGCCGCCCGTCGTGCGGGAGCGCATATGAAAACACTGTTCCTGATTCTCCTGGCGGCCCTCTCGGTTCCCGCCCACGCATCGGCCTGGCAGCAGAACGCCCACACAGATCGGGGCCGGGTACATATCACGTTCTCCAGTATGCTGGAAGCCGCCCCGCTGCGGGGGTATGTTCCGCTCCGCATTCAAATCCGAAACCACTCCCCCCAGCCCTCGTCCTGGGACTTCCGATTCGCATCCAGTCTCAACTGGAATATGGAACAGGGCGCAAGCCGCACCGCCTTCCGCGCGGAACTGGAGGGCTCGGAGGAACGGGTTTTTGAAGTGATGCTTCCCGTTCACCCTTCTCCCTCCGGCGGAAGCTCCCCCCGCATTCAGGCGACCCTCTTCGGGCCGGGCATCAACAACAACACCCTCAGCTTATGGGGCGGCGGCGGCGGATGGCGCAGTTCGGAACGCTTTTACGCCATCTCCCGTTCTCTGGCCGGGCGCAATCAGAGCGCCCTCCAACAGGCGATCAGCGGCGGATCAGGCCGGGGCGGCGACGACACCGTGGCCATCATCTCCCTCGAGGATCTCAGCGATGATCCCCGCGCCTATTCCGGCATCGATGTCATCCTTCTGACCCTCGGGGAATGGAACGGCCTGGAGCGCGGACACCGTTATGTGCTGCGCCAGTGGGCGGCCCGGGGAGGACAGTTGCTCCTGGCCACAAAAGGGGAAAACCCAGCCCCGCTCGAACTCCCGGAATGGAGCGACTCCGGAATCCGACTGGGCTGGGGACAGGTCCTTCCCGTCAAACTGGAGGGCGAACTGCTCAATCCAGAGGACATCAAAACCCGCACCCATGCGTTCTCAGGCCCCTACCCCCTGAACGACAACAGCGTGTTTCAATCCGGACAATGGACTCTCCGCCGGGAAATTCCGGACCTGAATCCCCCCCTCGGCCTGCTCTTTCTCTTTGTCTTCGCCATCGCGATCCTGCTGGGCCCCGTGAACGTCATCACCGCCTTGCGTCAAAAGAAGGCCGTGCGCCTCCTCTGGGTCACGCCGCTGGCCTCGGTGGTGTTGAGCCTCATTCTGATCACCGGTATTGTGCTGGTGGACGGATTCGGCGGCTACGGCCACCGCGTGGCGACCGTGTTTCTCATGCCCGGCGACAACCTGGAGATTGTCCATCAGGAGCAGGTGGCCCGCACCGGCGTGCTCCTGCAGCGCGCCTTCAATGTCGCGCCGGGAACCGTCATGCTCCCTGTGAACACCGAACACCTGAACCGCCCCTTCGGCCACTTTACGCTCGACGGCCACCGCTGGGACGGCGACTGGTTCCGCAGCCGCAGCATTCAGGGACAGCTCCTGCAAATCTCCCGCCCCTCCCGCGGACGCATCGAACTCATCCGCGGCCCCGGGGGCCCCCAAATTTTCTCCGAGGTCGATGCCCGCCTGCAAACGCTGTTTCTCAAAGACTCCGACGGCGGATACTGGACCGTCAATGACCTGCACGCGGGTCAGCGCAAAGCCCTCCAGCCCGCCACCCAGGCCGAAGCCCGCGCCTTTGTCGAAAGCCTGCGTCTCCGCCGGGACGAGAGAGTCACCCCCGTTCAAACCGAAGGCGGCTTTATCGCCTCCGCCGCCCCCGCGGAGGACAAATTCCTCCCCAGCTACGGTGCCATCCGCTGGCGAACCCAGCACCTCCGCTACACCGGAATGATTCAGGAAAGGATCGCGCCATGAGCGAACCCCTCGTCCGTGTTCACAACCTCACCAAATCCTTCGGCAAACTCCTCGCGGTCAACAACGTCTCCTTTGAAATCCAAAAAGGACAGGTCGTCGGATTCATCGGCGAAAACGGCGCCGGTAAAACCACCACCATGCGCATGATGGTCACCCTGGAGATGCCCGACTTCGGCCACATCCGCATCAACGGCTTTGACGCCCTGAACGACCCCGGCGAAGTGCGCCGCCGCGTGGGCTGGATGCCCGACGCCTACGGCACCTACGACTTCATGACCGTCTTCGAATACCTCGACTTCTTTGCGCGGGCCTACGGATTTGAAGGCAAAGAACGGGAAATGCGGGTGCGGGAAGTCATGGAATTCACCGATTTGCTTCCCCTCGCCGACCGCCCCATGAACAAGCTCTCCAAAGGCATGGGACAGCGCCTGTGTCTGGGACGCACCCTCCTGCCCGATCCGGACCTGCTCGTCCTCGACGAGCCCGCCGCCGGCCTGGACCCCAAAGCCCGCATCGAATTCAAAAACCTGGTCCGCCTCCTCGCGGCCGAAGGCAAAACCCTCTTCATCAGCTCGCACATCCTCTCCGAACTTGAACAGATGTGCGATTCGCTCCTCTTCATCAGCGGCGGCGCCATCGTCCACCACGGCAGTTCGGAAAGCCTCAAAAACCGCGACGGACAGGCGGCCATCGTCCGGGTGGAACTCGCGGAAGCGTCCGACAAAATCGACGAGTGGATCAGCCTGCAACCCGGTGTGGCCCTCCTGGACACAGACAACCTCGGGGTGCGGCTCACCCTGGAGAACGCGGACCCCCAAAGCTTGCACCTGCTCCTGAACGGACTGCTCCGGGACGGATTCAAAGTCAGCGGCTTCCAGCGTCAGGAAATTCGCCTGGAGGATGCCTTCGTGGACATCCTCACCCGCGGCAACGGGGGCGGCGGCGTATGAGGACAAAACGGCTGAACCCCATCGTGGTCAAAGAACTGCGGCAGGGCCTGAAATCCAAAAGCTTTCTGGTCTGCTTTCTGGGCCTCCAGGCCTTCATGGTCCTCAGCATGTCCATTTATTTCATGAACACGAATTCCTCCGGCGGCCTCCGGGGGGCCGAGGGCTTTTTCTGGACCCTGGTGGGCATGGCCCTGCTGTTTTTCATGCCCCTGCGCTCCTTCTTCGGCATTTACAATGAAATCCGGAACAACACGCTGGAGCTTCTCTTCCTCACACACATGAGCAGCAACCGGATCGCAGCCGGCAAATGGATGGCCCAGGCGATGCAGGTGCTCATGCTCACCAGCTCCATTCTGCCCTACTTCGTCCTCCGCTACGTCCTCGGAACCATTAATATCGCCCAAGACTTCCGAACCCTCGGCATCCTCCTGACCCTCTCACTGCTGCTCCTGGCCTTCGGCACCGGTTTGTCCGCCTGGAAATCCAAATTAATCCGCTTTCTCATCATCGGCGGAATCGTGTTCATGCTGTTTTGGCTTCCGAATGTCCTGATCGTGTTCGCCTTCGGCGGCATGTCCGGAATCCTGCCGGGTTTCGCGTGGAATCCGCTGACCTTTCTCCTCCTCTCCGCGGTCCTGATCCTGATCTTCCTCGAACACGGAGCCTCCATCATCGCCCCGCCCGCCGAAAACCACACCCGGCCCAAACGGATGCTTTCACTCCTCCTGTTTTCCGTGCTCTACGGCACCGGGGTGCTGAGAAACTCCGAAGCCTGGCTCATCGCCTCCATCGCCGTGCTCTTTCCCTACTGTCTGGGCACCCTGTCCCAGCCGGTCAGCGGCATTCCGAGCCTCTACAAACGCCCCCGCTGTCTTGCCGCGCTGCACGGCTTTTTCCTGCCCGGATGGCCCTCGGCCCTTCTCCCGGTTCTGCTGATCATCGGCATCCCCGTCCTCACCCTCCACGCAAACTTCCCGCGCGACGGCCGCTACCTGCATCTCTTCCCCGTTCTTTTCAGCATCCTCTTCCTCCCCGTAGCGATTCTTGAACTGTTTAAGGTCCGCCTCCACCGCTGGCTTCTCTTCTACCTCCTCATCCATGCGGGCACCTTTGTCCTCGGCGTTATCCTTCTTATCATCGACCAAATCCAGAAAGCCATGCATGGAGGGGACCCCCTCCACACCCTGCTGAACCTCTTTCCCTTCACGGCCCTGTTTCAGATGACCGACCGCGCAAGCCTTTCACTGATCCACAACTGGATTCCCGCGGGTTTATCGGGCCTGTGCCTCCTCCTGATGCTGCCCCGCACCCTTCGTCCCATGCGGGCACTGACCCGCATCGCCCGTTCCCCCGCCCCGCACCATGCTGAGTGACCGCATCCATCCCATGGTCATCAAGGAACTTCGGCAGGGCCTGAAGTCCCGCGGCTTTGCCGTCTCCCTCCAGGGACTGCAACTGCTGCTCCTGCTGAGCATGCTGATTTACGCCATGAACCTCCCGCATCCGAGCAACCCCGGCGGCGGAGATCCGGAGTCCGCCAACACCTTCTATTGGGGATTTATCGCCCTGGTGCTCCTGGGCGTTTTCCCCGTCCGCGCCAGTGTCGCCGTCTCATCCGAACGGAGCGAGGACAACCTGGATCTTCTCCAGCTCACCCATATGCGCAGCACCGGCATCCTCACGGGCAAATGGCTTTCCCTCGCCCTGCAAACCCTGCTCATCGTCTCCACCCTGCTGCCCTACCTGGTCGCCCGCTATTTTTTCGGCAACCTTAACCTCGCCTTTGATTTGCAACTGCTGCTCATGATCACCGTCGTCTCCCTCGCGCTCAGCGCCGGCGCGGCCGGACTGTCCGCCATTCCGGGCAAATGGTCCAGACATCTTATCCAGTGGCCCCTGGCGGGAATTCTGGGTTTACTGGGATCCGTTCTCCTGGAGGAACTGGGACCGTCCACCTGGTTCGACACCGCGACCATCACCCTGATCCTCTTTTTCAGCCTGGCGTTTCTCTTTTTTTCCCTGCACTTCGGCGGCACGCAGATCGGCACCGGCCAAGTCAACCACGCCCTGCCCAAACGCCTCACCGCGCTCTCTCTCCCCGTCGTTCTCAGTCTCACCGCCATGATCCACCGCATGGACACGGACTACATCATGCTGCTCGCCTACCTCTTCTCCGGCATCATGATGGTGGACGCCCTCTCCGAACCCCTGCCCGAAGAATACGCCGTGCGCCCCCGCCGCAGGATTCCGCTCCTCAACCCCGGCATCCACTCCGCCATCGGATTCGCCGCCCTGCTTGCCGTCGTATTCGCCATCTGTGAATCATACCTCGACAGCGACGCCCATCCCTGGCTCACGCCCTGGAACTATTTCAACCTCCTGCTCTTCCCCGTCGCCATCCAATCCTTTTTCCGCACCCGGCCGTCACTGCGCCTCCTGCAAAACGTCTGCCTACATTTCGCCGCATTCGGACTCGCCGTCTTTTCACTCGCCCTGCCGCGCGGATTCAAAGCCCACCAACTCGAACGGCCCGCCAGCGCCATGCTGCCGGTGCTGAATTTCTTTCACTTGATCGACGACGGCTACAGCCACACCACCGATGACATCGTGCTGACCGGCACCATGACCGTCGTTTTGCTGCTCTGCATTTTTCTGAATCATTGGCGAAAAACCCATGCCCGCCCCCGCGATTTCTGACTGGCCCGATGCCGAAGCCTTCCCCGCCCTTCGCCGCGAAGGGCGGGCCGCCTCCGCGCACCTGCGCCTCAGCATGCAACAGCGCACCTGGCGCGGCTCCATCGGCAACTGGGCCGGAGCCGGCATCGGCAGTTCCATCGACTTTCAGGATCACCGCCCCTACGTCCCCGGCGACGATCCGCGCCACATCGACTGGGCCGCCTACGCCCGCTCCGGCAATTACATCATGAAACTCTACCGCGAAGAGGTCAGCCCCCGCGTCGACCTCATCCTCGACGTCTCCCGCTCCATGCTCTGGGAAGAGGCCAAACGGAACCGCCTCCTCGAACTCGCCTGCTTCTGCGCCGAGAGTGCCGCCGCCACCGGATCCAGCCTCCGCCTCCACACCGTCTGCGGCGAAGCCGCGCATCTGTTCTCCCCCGACACCCTGGCCCGCGAATTCTGGCCCCCTCCCCCCATCGAATCCGCCCCCGGCCCGCCCCGCCTGGAGCGCCTCCACCTCCAAAACGGGTCCCTCCGGATCTTCCTCTCCGATCTCCTCTACGACACCCCGCCCGCCGGCCTCCTGCGCATCCTGGCCGGCGGAAAAGGCAGAGTGACCGTTCTCGCCCCCTACCTCCGCCTCGAAGAACAGCCCGACTGGCACGGCAACCTCGAACTCATCGACTGCGAAAGCGGCTTCCGCCGCCGACAGCGCGTCGACACCGGACTCCTCGAAAAATACCGCGCCGCCTACCGCCGTCATCTCGAACAGTGGGAGGACACCGCACGCCGCTATGCCGTGCTGCTCGCCCGCGTCCCCTGTGAACCGGCGCTGCTCAACAGCCTCCAGGGAGAACCCTTCGCCAAAGGAGCGGTGGAACCATGGGCCTGATTTTCGCCAATCCCGCCGCCGCCTGGATGCTGCTCGGCCTTCCCGCCGTGCTCGCCGTCCACTTCCTGCAGAGCCGAAACCGCCCCCGCGAAATCAGCACCCTCTTCCTCCTCGCGCACCTGCCCGAAGAAAGCAAACGCGGGGCCGTCTTCACCTTCCTCCGCAACTCCCTGCAACTATGGATGCAGCTCCTCAGCGTCCTCCTCCTCGCCCTCCTCCTGGCACAGCCCCGGTGGACCCGCACCGAATCCGTCCAGTCCATTGCCGTCGTCCTCGACGACACCGCGCACATGACCGCCTTCCGCGAAGAAGCCCTCACCGCCCTCCGCGCCGAACTCCGCCGCCTCGCCCGGTCCGCCGCGCGAAGCGAATGGCTCATCACCCCCGGCGATTCCGCCATGCCCCCGCTCTATCGCGGCGAATCCCTGACCGAAGCCCTCGCCGCCCTGGACACCTGGCGCCCCGCGCTGCTTCAGCATGACCCCGCCCCGGCCCTCCACCGCGCCCGCGAACGCGTCGGCCCCGACGGACTCCTCCTCTGGGTCACCGCCCATCCCCCCGACGCCGCCCCCGCCGGTGCCCAAATCCTCGGCGTGGGACGCCCCCTGGACAATTCCGGATTCACCGGCGTGCGCGTGCAGCCGCTCCCCGACGGACGCCTCGAATGGACCGCCTCCATCATCCACTTCGGCAACACCCCCGCGGAGCGGGAACTCCGCGTCGAAGTCCCCGAAGGCGGCACCTCCCCCCCGCAGCGCATCACCCTCGCCCCCGAAGCCCTCACCACCCTGCGCGGAACCCTCCCCGCAGGCAGTCAGCGCGGCATCCTGCGCCTCAACCCCGACGCCTACGGTCTGGATGATGTCTTTCCCTTTCTCCAGCCCAAACCAAAAACCCTCCGGGTGCGGATCCCCGCCCGGGAACAGTGGGGACAGCGCGTCCTCGACCTCCTCCCCCACCTCATCCCCGGGGAACCCGCCGATTTCCACTGGGAACGCATCGGCGAAGACGGCCCGCCCCCCGGCCAGAGCGGCCTTTTCGTCTACGCGGGCGAAAACGAAGGCCAATTCGGCCAAATACTTGCCGAGGACCACCCCCTGGTGCGGGACCTCAACTGGAACGGCTTTCTCGGACGCCCCATGGCCGGGTTCACCCTCCTCCCGGGAGATCAGCCCCTCGTCTGGATGGGCGAACACCCGCTGATCGTGCTGCGGGAAAGCGGCAACACCCGGCAACTTATCTTCGCCTTCAACCCCGACCGCGGCGGCAATGCCGAACGGCTCCCCGCCGTCATCCTCACCGCGCACCGCTTTGTCGAACGCGTCCGCGAACAGCAGCCCGGCTTCGAAGCCCTCGCCCTCGAAACCCATCAACGCATCCGCCTCGCCCTCCCCGGAAACGACGACCTGCGCCTGCGCTTCACGCCCGTCGACGGACTGTCCCGCGAATGGACCGCCCCCGCCGCCTCGCGGCTCTCCGCCCCCGACGAGCCCGGATTCCTCGAGATTTTCCAGAACGACCTCCGCCTGCTGGAAGCCTCCGTCGCCATGGCCGACACCTCCATCGCCGATCTGCGCGGAGCCGCCCCGCGCCCCCTCCCCGACAACCTGCTCGCCGAACTTCAACAGCGCAACAGCCGCCGCGACGCCTTCACCCCCCTCTGGTTCGCCCTCTTCGGACTGACCCTCTTTGTCGGCTGGCTCAAACCCCAGTAATCCCTCCACAACCAACAACACCCCTTCCCGGCTTCGACGAATGAAACAGAGGGCGAGGTTTTCGGACCCCATCATATTTTTCATTAAATTTCCTCGAGGGCGGCAATGAAACACTTTGGGATTACCGGTGTAGAAGGTAAAACGATTATCAAAAGGCCGGTATGAATACGACTGAATTTTATCAGTGCTGAGATCATACTTTTTCAAATCGTTTTGAGCAGACTCAATTGTCCAATCTTTTGCATCCTTCCCCAACTCAAAGTGCTTTCGGGCGGTTTCCGCAGGCATGTGGGCAAAGGTTTGGATTCGCTCCATCTCAAAATATAAAAATCAAGGAAAAGACTGCTGCAGGGAGTGGCGCATCCCGCGGAAGGTGGGGTTGTCGAGGTATCCTTTGTTGGAGATGAAGGCAAGGACACCGCTGCCGCTCTGGTCGAGCCGCCACTGCGCGAAACGGATGAATTTCACGTAGTCGTCCTGCAGCCATTTGGAGTTGCGCTCCCCCAGCGGCTGACCGTCCACGAATTTATAGTCGTTGATGAGAAATCCACACCGATATCTTTGGCCTCAATACAACCCAGAGTGAGGTCGCGGCGGGAGACAAGATAATCGGGAGCGCCGCAGGCGTCGCGCATGGGCTCGTTGACCGCGCGAATACCGGGGGCAACCTCCTCCAGCAGATCCTTAAGCGCCGGGCGGTAGCTGTGTTCGGTCGCGACGCCACGCGCGTGTTTTGCGCGGAGGTTTTCAAGATATCGCGGCAAAGTATCGGATAAAACCATGCCGGGTTTCTTAGCGGGTGGATTCATTTCGTAAACCTTTTCATATTTTTTGATACCCAAGTTGGTTTTCTTGTTTTCGGATGATCCGTTTGTTCACTGGATTTCTATACATTTTCGATCTTTAATGCCAATGAGAGGCGAAAGAAGTAAAGACAAAAGCGAACACCAGAAAAAGAAACACGACAATCCGCATTAAATACCGGATCAACGAATATAAAAAAACAAACCATTATAATTTAAAAGAAAAAGTTTCGCCCCATAATCACCATAATACAAAATATAATCTTCACCCCATTCCAGATCGAATCCGATAAAATATCTCTTTAAACTTGGATCGATTTCCAACGTTCTATACCCTACATACCTAAAGGTATTATTCTCCCAAAAAGTATTTATAAAATCAGAATCCAGCTCAAAAATATAAAACGTTTGTTGAAAGAAATAATTAGGTTTTAACACACTCACGGCATTATTAAAAGATTCAGCCTTCACATTAAAAAACTGTGTCAGACGAATAATAGTCAATTCTTTGCCGAGCTTCTTAGGAGAAGTTACTCCGGAAATCCATACGGAACAAAGTAATATTGTCAAAATTACAATGTTAAAAACAAGAAGCCGTTTAACCTTCACAGAATTAACGGCTTTAACTTCATAATGTTCACACGCCCGCCAAAAATCAGCACGTAACACTCCATAAGGGTTGCAGAATTAATATTCAAAGCATCAAATGTAAAGTCATAATATATAGTTCTATTATTTCTGACAAGAATGGTCATTCTTTCATTAAAATCCCCGTCATTAATATTGAATTCGCCATCAAAATTCAGTTCATTTTCCTTAACTAAGTGAATAAATAAATTCATGTTTACCAATAGCATTTTCTCAACAAACATCACTCTTGCAATGTATTGAAAATTGCATTCTGAATTCAAAGTCAAATCAAATGGACGCAGGCTAAGGCTAGTTAATTTAATGCCAAAATTTTTAATTTTGGATAAATCTATCTCGTCACCAATTTTTGATTGATTGGTGTAAACAGCATTAATATAATAATCTTCTAAAGTGTTTGGGTTTTCAATTATAACATCCTTATCACCGTAAAACAATTTCAGCCGGTCTGGATTAAGCTTTAAATCATTTAGAATTACTAAATAATCATCGGCATTTCCGTCACCTTCCAAGAACTTATATATCATATTCCAAATCAAAACATTTTTAATGAAAGATCCAGTCAAAACTGAGTTTTTTGTGTCGATCTTATTTAATTTTTTAAACAAAGAAACAAGTTCAGTCATTGACGTTTCATAAAAACTAGATTCAGTTAATGCTTGCGAAATCAAGCGATGAATATCTTCATAATCATTTTTTTGAATTTCTTCATTTTTATCAATCAATATTTCAATCTCTTTCCAAAGTGTATTTCCACCCTGAACTGAAAAAAAAGAAATTTGACTTAAGAACAAGCATATAAAAGCGACAATTTTTTTCATCATAAGTCAACTTCTCCTATAACGGTTGCGGTAATCTGAAACACCCTGCCATTATTACCTAAAGTGGGATACCCCGCCTGAACTTTAGCCAAATGATGATCAAATGTCAGCGCAGTAGCATTCATCCAAAACACATAATCCCAATCATATAGATCTGTCAAGACTGCATCTACAAACACTTTGTTTATTTTTAATTCATCATCTTCAAATTCGATGGTAAATGTAACCTCCCCATTTAATTCTGCTTTACCAAATGCATTATAAACATCTTGATAATAAGCATCTTGATCTCCATCAAAAACAATTACATGGTCATTAATCTCGAATGCCACATCAACATTTCCTTCAGCAGCCTGTGCCGCCTGCAATAGGATGTCTTGATTATCAGTTTTGTATTCTCTTATAGCGTCAATAAACATAACATTACCTCTAATTTTATTATTTACGGCGGAATTTTCAGGGTATAAAATATGGGGGGCCATAGCGCTAGTTTCATTCCATACGGCTCCTACTCGATGCTCTAATCGAGGATCATCACCTTCAAGAAGTGTATTGAACACCGCCCCGTTCCATACCCCCAAAGTAGTTGAAATACCATGAAAAAAGTCAAGATGACTAGCAGCTAAATGAAATTGTAGAATAGATGCTCCAGTTCCAAGTAATATAGTAAGATCACTTGTATTTAAGTACTCTTGTTTATCAACAAATCGTATAGGAAACAATTTTGAGATATCGACCTCGTCAATATCTAATACTCCATTTCCATTTATATCATAACCCATAACAAAAAATGAAAAACCCATACCCTCCGTATCAGGACGATCAACGATTTCAACATGGTAAAGTCCTTCTTCAGAATCAATAATATGAGCATGGTTTGCAGTCGCTATTTGATCAATATTTACAGGTTGAATTGGTCTACTTGGAGCATTCGGATCCACTTCAGTTTTCACCAATCCGAATAACAATATTTCATCTAAAATTATTAAATCTTCTTTTTGACTTATTAAATTTACTTCAAATGCAAACACTTCGCCCCCTAATGGTTCGATAATAGCCGTCGGTCCTACAAGTAGAAATTCAGGTATATTGATTACTTTATGCTTTCCAGAGCCCCCAGGCAAATAGTATTTCTCAAACTGAAGTCGTTGTTTCGATATTATTTTATTTAGTTCTGGGGTTGCTATAAGTCTCGCGCTTTTTCCAGTTGTATGATTTGTGGAACGAAACGATTGATTGACAATCCCAAGAAGTCCGTCCCCGTTGTCGAGCAGCCAGGCGTTTTGGATCGTCTTAAAGCGGTCCGGGCCGCTGTGGGAATTTCCGCCCGCCAGCACTGTCGTGATCGGAAGGTTGTCCACTTGCGCCTCCCAGTCGTAGTCGGGGCCGTTATTCCTGTTGGTGGCCACGTGGCTGAGGGTGATGGTGTAGCTGTTTCCGCGCCGCAGGAGAAAGGTCTGGGTGCCCATCTGTCCAAAATCCGGGCTGACAAATCCGAACTGCCGGGTGTCGTCGGGGCCGTCGGCATGGATGTTCATTTTCCAGCGCTCCGAATGGCTGCCGCTGGGATCGCCGACGGTGAAGGGGACCTCAATCATTTCGTTGGCCGGGGGCGGCAGCCCGCCGTCTCCGGGATCGTTGGGATTGCTGCCCTGCGCGACTTCGTCGCCGTCGCTGACCCCGTCGCCGTCGGTGTCGGGGTTGAGCGGGTCGGTGCCGTGGATCATTTCCTGCAGATTACTCAGTCCGTCCCCGTCGGGATCGCCGTCGGAGCCGTGATCCCCGGTGGGGTCGAGCGGGTCGAGGCCGTACTGCACCTCCCAGCCGTCGGGCAGCAGATCGCCGTCGGTGTCCCAGTTGTGGGGATCGGTTCCGGCCAGAAACTCCTCCAGATTGCTGAGCCCGTCGCTGTCGGGATCCGCGGAGGCGTCCACCGAGCCGAAGGCTCCGAAATGGGTGATCTCCCACCAGTCGGGGAGCCCGTTCTCAGACGTGTCCCGCAGGGCATCGGTCGGATCGGAGGGATCAAAGCCGTGGGTGTATTCCCAGAAATTGGTGAGCCCGTCGCCGTCGAGGTCCTCATCCGCATCGTCCACCAGGGGATTGAGCCCGTGGGCGACTTCGTACCCGTCGGGCATCCCGTCGCCGTCGGTGTCGGGATTGAGCGGGTCGGTGCCGTGGATCAGAATCTCGTCCCCGTCGCTGAGTCCGTCGCCGTCGGTGTCGGGGTTAAACAGGTCGGTTCCGTGTTGTTCAAATTCCGCGAGGTTTGAAAGTCCGTCCCCGTCATGGTCCGCGTTGGGGTCAGTGACCCCCATGGCTTCGAGCCAGTCGGGAAGGCCGTTGCCGCTTGTATCATGAAACTGGTCCCATCCGAGATCGGGCGGGGGGATGACCGGGCGGGTCTCGCCATGAATATCGAAAGCGTACACGCCCGGAGAACCGGCAGCCCGCGCGGGGGAAACGGCGGTCATCCAGCCGCCATAAGCCAGGGCGGGCTCCTGATCCATCCCGCCAAATTGCCCGCCGCGCAGGATGCTTGAAACCACCTCCACACTCTGCGGTGTGC
Source organism: Verrucomicrobiota bacterium (assembly GCA_020831625.1). GTDB lineage: Bacteria > Verrucomicrobiota > Kiritimatiellia > SS1-B-03-39 > UBA6053 > PXAS01. Next base: position 91,902 of record JAFIGD010000014.1, read on the forward strand.
CCTGCACCCCGATCTCATTAAGCGCCGCCCTCTCATTCCACAGGATGCTGTTGACCACCCGCAGACTCGTACCCGCATTCCAGCCATTGACGTATATGGCCCGCCCCTGACTGTCGGCGGAATTGCCCGTGATCGTGCAGTGTATCACCTCCAGACGGGCCTGCTGGTTGTAAATCCCGGCTCCGTTCCAGGCCGTGTTTCCCCGGATCAGGCAGTTGACCAGACGGATGCGGGGCGCCTCCGGCATGTTCCAATGTTTCCCGGTATAGACACCGCTTCCCGTATTGCCGGGAGCATGGGTGATGACAAAGCCGTCCATGACAGTGTCGGCAAAAAGACGAACCGTGTCGTTGTTTGCGTTTCGCTGCAAAACCACCGGACCGTCCATGCCCGCAACCTCTGCCAGCCACACCACACGTTTGGTTCCGCTTGCATTCAATTGACCTGTATAGGTGCCGCTCTTCACTTGGATAACAGCATAATCCAACGGTCTTATTTTCTGGTCTGTATACATATAGTTACGGGAAGCGTTCGGATGGGCCCGGGAAACCCGGTAAGAATACTCCACTTTACCGTTTATTCACGCCCTGCAAATTCGCGCCGGGAATAAGACTCTCACCATTCCATTCCAGTGATCGGCTGTGATCGGGGGCGAGGTAGTAGGTAAATGAAAAACGTGGCAATAGCTCCGGTCTGCCACTCCACTTGATTTGTCCATCGATTTTCCCATATCGGGCTTTGATTCCACCTTCTGCGTTATCATCTTCTTCGGTTCGTATCCTGAACCAATACCCCTCAATAGCGGCCCATTCCTTTTGGGTTCGTCTTGAGAGGGGTCTTAGAATCCGGTTTACGAATTCATTGCTGAAATAGTCTACAAATAAAGGATTATACCCTTCCCAAGGTGCCGTTTGCCCCAGCAGTAAATTACTGCGGGAAAGCGCTGAAACCGGAACTTCGACCAAACCGTTCCCTTCGCCAGGGAACACGATTTCCATCTTCATTGAAAATTCATCTTCAGAAATCCTTTCTCCTGAAAACGTAAACAGCATATCGGTGATTTGACCCTGGCCGTGAGGCGAAACCCAATCTGAACGTTCTAAATCAAATCCGTAGGCTTCATCATAACCCGGGACAGTGGTCCATTGTAATTTTTGCACTTCTAACGCCCTTGGATTCTCTTTCCTGCGCAGGATGACGGTGAAATCTTCTTCAATCGTTTTGCCCCCCTGGCCCTTTTCCCAGTCATCCCAATTGTGCCTGAAACCTGACGCCCAATATCCTTCTTTCTCAGCACGTATGCTGATTGTCGGCATGGCGTTGTATTTCAAAGTAAATGGTTCTTCTCCATCATACACACCAGAAAATTTTTGACTTCTAAACCCATGATCGATTTCCTGAAGGGGAGTATGGGAAAAATAAATGGTCAACTGACTGGCAGGTAGTGGGCTACCCGTTTCATCCACAACTTTAATATTTGCGCGCATACTTACCAAAAAGGTATCTGCGGAGCAGCCCATTGAAAGTAAACCGAACATCATTAGACAAAACAACTTCATTTCAGACCTCCCAGATCAATGAATTTTTCATACAACTTAAATACATATGGGAGCGCGACCGTTTTAAAGTCTCCATGATCCCAGTACACGTTATCTTCTTGGTTATAATCTTCATTATACCACCCTCCGTTGTCATAACTCGCCTGCATTTCAAATTGTCTTTCGGTCGCCATCATATTGACAGGCAACTCTCGCCCCCCCATCGGCAACTGCTTCGACGGGATAAAGGTCGCCAGCAGCGTGGCGTTCATGATGTAGTCCGAGGCCGATTCGGTCTCGTCGGGATCGAAAAGCTTCATGTAGGCCACCAGATCCCCGGTCGGGGGCGGGAAATCCTCCATCTCCGTGAGCACATTTCGGAAATAAGGATACTCGATCAACTGATCCGGGGGATCATCTGGAATTTGCTCCGGGAAATCTACCCACGCCATCGGTGCGCCGCCTGTCCCCGGCAGTCCGACCTTTTTGCGGTAGTATGGACTGAAACTCCATCCGCCCACGCTGTGGACACCCGGCCCTCCGCGCCCCTTGAGCTTTTCCTGTAGCGACCAGGCACTTGGGAAAGAAGGCCCGTTTGACCAGGAGAATTCGAGATTGGCCAGTTGGTTGTCGGGGTTGTTCGCGTGCGGATGCGGGTGGAATGTCCGGTCGCCCGCCGACCAGAAGTTGTAGGCGTTGGCGGTCACATCCGCAAACCGACCGTTCCAGGTCAGCGTCCGGCGGCTGTCACCCTCCCCAAACAGGCGGTGCCAGTTGTACGTGAACAGGTGCTCGTACTGCTCCCGGTCCCCGACAACATCCGGAAAAAGGTTTACGCCACTTCCCGCATTCGCAGAGATGCCCCAGTCCCGATGCACCATATCCCGCTCCACGGATTCCAACGCAGTGCTGTAAGCCTCAGAGGATACGGCGGCATTGATCATAAAATATTCATCCACCTCCAGTTCGAAATCCTGGATCGCGGCGCTGACCATCATGTTCCCCAAACTGTGCGCACCGACCACAATCCGGTCCTTTGAAATGCCGGACACATACTGTTGAAACGCTTCGGCGGTGGCGAAGGCATTGACCACATTGATTTGATAGTTCAGGGATTTCCAGCCCCAATCCACCAACCAGTTGTTTATATTTTTCTGACTTTGATACCCATACCAGCTCACCCCAATGTATTTAGCCCGGCTGCCGAGAACATGCAGGCGCTTGAACATCTCCGCGTTGCCGCCCCGGGAGGCCCTCAGGTTGTTGTTGTATCCGTGGACAAAAACGAAGGCGGTGTCATGGGTGAGTGCATCCGGGTAGTTGGGCGGATCCTGCCCCACATACCGATCCCAGGGCTGGGAAAACCAATCGTTGGCCGAGTCCGGCGGCGAAGAGTATTGGTTCAGCACCACTCCCCGCAGATCCTTGTGTGTGAACATGTTCTCCACGCTGGAAAGACTCAGAGGTATTTCGTTCTTGAGCACACTTCCATGCACCGGATGTACGATTTCCAGCCGTAAAACCACCGGACTGACAGCCGCAAATTGATCCAGCGGGGTGTGATCGTGTTCCACCAGAATGATCCCGTTTCCGTTGGTTTCAATCGCATCCAGGAAATCGGTCGAAAGTTCAGAATACCCCTGAATACTGGTATTGAAACTCCACAGCGGGCGCGTTGCCAGGGCCTGCGCCAGAGGAATATCGGTATGATAAAGACCGGAGCGGTTCGGATCGGGCTGGGGGCCGCTGTAGTCTATCGGAGTCATTTTCTGGTCTGTATACATGAATTTTCCAACCGGTGCCGGGGTTTCCCCGTTCGGATGCGCCAAGGAAACCCGGTAAGAATACTCCTCTTTGGGCATCAATGCCAGATAATGTTGAATGTCAAAGGCCACCGGATAAAAATCCAATAGATCCCGCACCCCGTTCACCACGTTGTCGGCGGCGTCGCGGGTGCCTCCATACTGGTCGTAAAGGCCTCCGGGCGCATCGTATTCATTAGTTGCCCCTTCCCCCTGACCGTCCTGATCGTCGTTGTACCACCACCGCCAGGGATTGTCTTCGGTAATGATCCCCACATCATGCCGGTCAATTTTTCCGTCGCGGTTGGCGTCGACAAGAATCTCCACCGGCAACAGCCTCGCCTGTTTGCCGACGGTGTGGTCGGTGGAGTGGAAGGATTGATTGACAATCCCAAGAAGTCCGTCCCCGTTGTCGAGCAGCCAGGCGTTTTGGATCGTCTCAAAGCGGTCGGGGCCGCTGTGAGAGTTTCCGCCCGCCAGCACGGTCGTGGCCGGAAGCCCGTCCACTTGCGCCTCCCAGTCGTAATCAGGGCCGTGGGTTTCGTTGGTGGCCACATGGCTGAGGGTGATCGTATAGCTGTTTCCGCGCCGCAGAAGAAAGCTCTGGGTGCCCATCTGTCCAAAATCCGGGCTGACAAATCCGAACTGCCGGGTGTCGTCGGGGCCGTCGGCATGGATGTTCATTTTCCAGCGCTCCGAATGGCTGCCGCTGGGATCGCCGACGGTGAAGGGGACCTCAATCATTTCGTTGGCCGGGGGCGGCAGCCCGCCGTCTCCGGGATCGTTGGGATTGCTGCCC
>JAFIGD010000060.1 GCA_020831625.1 Verrucomicrobiota bacterium
CAGGATGCCCCGCGTCCGGCTAGGGTGTTCCGGGGCAGGATGCCCCGCGTCCGGCTGGGGGAGTGCCGGGGCAGGATGCCCCGCGTCCGGCTAGGGTGTTCCGGGGCAGGATGCCCCGCGTCCGGCGGGTTTTAGGCGGACCCAGCCGGTGTTGCCGGGTTTGAGGTTGGGGGTGTCGGTGTCGTGGAGGATCCAGGTGTCGGGCGGGCTGACCTCCTGGGGGGTGACGAGGATTTCGCGGTGGCGGCCGGCGTCGCGGATTTCCTGGATGACCACGGGGTGGGTCGCGGGCGCGTAGGCGGCGAGGAGCTCCATGTTTTCGGGGCGGACCCAGTGGGCGCCGACGGCGTTGGCGTTGCCGAAGAGCCGGGCGACGTAGCCGTTGACGGGGCTGTGGTAGACGTTGGCGGGGGTGTCGATTTGCTCGATGCCGCCATTGCGGAAGACGGCCACGCGGTCGCCGACGTAGAGGGCATCGTCGGTGTCGTGGGTGACGAGGATGGCGGTGGTGTTGAGTTCGCGGAGAATGCGGTGGATGTCGGTGCGGAGGGAGCGGCGGAGGGCGGGGTCGAGGCTGCTGAAGGGTTCGTCGAGGAGGACGACGGCGGGTTCGGGGGCGAGGGCGCGGACGACGGCGAGGCGCTGGCGTTCGCCGCCGGAGAGTTCGTGGGGATAGCGCTGCTGGAAGCCGTCGAGACCGACGAGGCAGAGGAGGGTGTCAATTTTTTCGGTCTGGCGGGCTTTGGGGAGATCGCGGAGGCCGTAGCGGATGTTTTGGGCGACGGTGAGGTGGGGGAAGAGGGCTCCGTCCTGAAAGACCATGCCGACGTGGCGGGCTTCGGGCGGGGTCCATGTGTGAGGACCGGCGACGGTGCGGTCGCCGATGCGGATGGTGCCGAGATCGGGCCGTTCGAGGCCGGAAATGAGGCGGAGGAGGGTGGTTTTGCCGCTGCCGCTTTCGCCGACGAGGGCCAGGAGTTCTCCGGCGGGCACCTCAAGGCTGACCGCGCACACGGCGGGTTCGCCGCGGGGGGTGTAGCGTTTGGTGAGGGTTTGGAGATGGAGGGGGGTGCTCATGGTTTCGGGGCGGTGCGGATGCAGCGGTTCAAGCCGATTAATCCGAGGGCGGCAAGGAAAATAATCAGGAGGGAGGGGATGGCGCACTCGTGGAAGCGGCCTTCTTTGGCGAGGCCGAAGGAGAGGGTGGCGAGCGTGTCGAAGTTGACGGGCCGGAGGATCATGGTGAGGGGGAGTTCTTTGAGGATGTCGACAAAGACGAGCATGGTGGCGGCGAAGAGGGTGCCTTTGATGAGGGGGAGGTTGATGCGCAGGAGGGTGTTGAGGGGCGGGTGTCCGAGCATGCGGGAGGCTTCGTCGAGGCGGCCGCAGACGCGGTGCATTGATTCCTGAATGGGCTGGACGGGGACGGCGAAGAAGCGGACGAGGTAGGCGAAACAGATGGCGAAGAGGGTGCCGCTGAGGAAAAAGCCGCGGACCGGGATGTGGCGGTCGATGAAGGCGAGGGTGACCATGACCCCGACGGCGACGACGGCGCCGGGGACGGCGTAGCCGAGGGTGGAGAGGCGGGCGAGGAGGGTGAGCCGCCGGGAGGCGCAGAGGCGCTGGGCGTAGACGGAGATGACGGCGAGGAAGGTGAGGAGGACGGCGGCGCCGAGGGCGAGGGTGAGGCTGTGGAGGATGCGGGGGCCCATGCCGGGGTGGATGCCGATTTCGCGGCTGAGCCAGGCCCAGCGGATGAGTTTCTGGAGGGGGTAGAGGAAGCCGATGGTGAGGGGGACGAGGCAGGTGATCAGGGCACCGAGGGCGGCGGCGGGGCGGAGTTTGCGGTGGGCGAGGGGCGTGGTGTCGTTGCCGGCCTCGGCGTACTGGGCTCGGCCGCGCTGGGCCTTTTCGAGGGAGAGGAGTGTAAGGACGAGGATCATCATCATGCCGGCGAGGCGGAGGGCGGAGGCGCGGTCGCCGAGGCCGAACCAGGTGCGGAAGATGCCTTCGGTAAGGGTGGGAACCCCGAAGAAGTTGACGGCACCGTAGTCGTTGATGAGTTCCATGACGATGAGGCTGAGGCCGGCGATGATGGCGGGGCGGGCGAGGGGGAGGGCGACGGTGAAGAAGACGGAGGCGGGGGAGCGGCCGAGGAGTTGGGCGGCTTCAATGACGCCCCGGCGCTGCACGAGAAAGGAGGCGCGCACGGCGAGGTAGAGGTAGGGGTAGAGGACCCCGGCGAGGAGGAGGGAGAGGATGCCGTAGCGGAGGATTGTTTCGGAGAGAAGGAAGGCCTCGACACCGCGGGTTTGGCGGATGTGGATTTGCAGGGGAATGGCGGATTCCTTGGTGTGCATGTACACGAAGGCGGCGACGTAGGTGGGGATGGCCAGGGGGAGGACCATGGCCCATTCGAGAATGCGGCGGCCGGGGAAGTCGAAGGCGCTGAGAATCCAGGCCGCGGGCACAGCCATGAGGAAGCAGAGGAGGGAGACGAGCACGACGAGAACGAGGGTGTTGGAAATATACGTCCAGAGAACGTTCTCGGCGACATGGCTCCAGTCGGGTCCGGCCTGGGCGACCCCGAGAATGACCACGGTCAGCGGGATAAGGATCAGAACGGAAAGGACGATCGTAAGGATCGTCCAGAGGGTTGCTTTGGGAAAGCGGAGGGCGGACGCCAACCGTTTCATGTTTAAGCGGGATTTCACAGCGAAAATTTAAAGGGATTGCGACAAGGGTGTTTTACATGTCGATCAGGTGATAGGTAAGTTAAGTCATTCGATTTGCAAGCAAAAGCCGCTGGATTCTTCGGACGGCGTTTACAGGGAAACTCCCGAGCGTTGGTTCGTCAAACATGCATGACCGGCAATCGCACTGACCGAGCGTTCCGACGCTCGGAAGTCTGGTCCCGCCCGTTTCCGACGATCGGAAAACCCCGCCTCGATAGCCGCCGGACCTTGAGTCAGAGCCGACCCGTCCGCAAAACGATTGCCCCCGCGTCAGCGGGGACCGGGGCGGAAGCGCCCGACGCCGGGCTCGGGGGCTGCGACGGGTGCTGGAGGGGCGGCCCCCTGCAAGGGCATACGCGTCAAGCTAAGGGATATCCGCAGACATGAAATCGAGTTTTCCGAGGTGTTTGCCACCCCTCCGCTTGTCGGAGGGGAGCAGTGACTCTGTGCCCGAAACGTCACCATAAGCCCGAATCGCCGCCCCCGTGCTTGTCACGGGGGTGTCGCGACGACTGAGAAACCACCTGTATCCTCAAGCCCCCCGTGGAAAGTCGTGGCGACACCCCTCCGACAAGCGAAGGGGCGGCCTCAATCAGAAATGGAGCTGATCGGACGCAAAGTTGTGGCACCGCCGGGACAAGCCCGGCGGCAACCTATTTCAGCAAAGTCCAAACATGAAAATCCACATAAATGATTACAAGCATATCAGTTATATCCCTTAGCTTGACGCGTATGCTGCAAGGGGTGGGAGCGAATGTTTCATGGCAAATGTGCCACGGTACGGTTCGCTTGGACCCCTCCGGGGCCCTGTAAACTTTTGTCTCTTTTTCCCGGGGCTGCACTCCTTCGTCGCTGACCCCGGGCTATCCGCTCAAATCCCTCCGGGGGTACAAAAGCCCTTACGTTAGACCATAAACCCCCGGACTCACTCCCATCCGGAGCGGTTGAAGAGGCGGACGGCGGCGGGGTTGAGTTCGCCGAGGGTGCCGAGGTTGAGGGGGTCGACGTTGAAGCCGCCCCAGCTTTGCTGGAGTTCGGAGAGGCGGATGCCCGGGACGACCGGGAATTCGCTGGTGGTGAGCGGGAAGGTGTTCTGCGCCTCCTCGCTGACGAGGAATTCAAGGAATTTTTGTGCGGTTTCGGGCCGGGAGGAGGCGCGGGTGACGCCGCCGCCGCTGACGTTCATGTGGATGCCGCGGCCGTCCTGATTGGGGAAGAAGACCCGGAGCTGGTCGGCGATTTGGCGGTCGCGCGGGTCGGGGGAGTGATGCATGAGCCCGAGGTAGTAGGTGTTGACGATGGCGACATCGGCGAGGCCGGCGGCGACGGCGCGCATTTGGTCGCGGTCGTTGCCCTGCGGCGGGCGGGCCATGTTGCGGCGGACGGCCCGGGCCCAGTCGAGGGCGGCGGTTTCGCCGTTGGCGGCGATGATGGAGGCGAGGAGGGACTGGTTGTAGATGTGGGAGGAGGAGCGGGAGAGGATGCGGCCGCGCCATTTGGGATCGGCGAGGTCCTCGTAGGTGGAAAGTTCTCCGGGGGAGACGCGGTCTTTGGCGTGGATCATCACGCGGGCGCGCAGGGTGAAGCCGAACCAGGTGTTGTCGGGGTCGCGGTAGGATTCGGGAATGGCGGCGGTGAGGATCTCGGACTGAACGGGTTGAAGAACCCCGGCGGCTTTGGCGAGGGCGAGGTTGCCGGCATCGGCGGTGATGAGAATGTCGGCGGGGCTGTTTTGGCCCTCGGCTTTGAGGCGTTCTATGAGTTCGCCGGCATTGGCTTTGACGACCTGCACAGGGATGCCGGTCTGTTCGGTGAATTTTGCGAACAGGGCGTCGTCGGAGGGGTAATGCCGGTGGCTGTAGACAATCAACGCCTCCGCCGGGAGCAGACGGGGAAGGAGCAGCGCGGTCAGGAGGAGAAGGGAACGGAAGGGTTTCATGGTGAAGATGATGGGGATGGAGTGTTTGTTGACAAATGATTGATATATCTAACATGTGTTATGTAATAGAGCCTCTGGTTTTTGCAAGTGGAATTTTAGATAACGATCCCGGCTCGGCGGGGACGGCGGGGACGGCGGGGGGAACACCGAAGTCGCCCTGGCCGGAGAGCTGGAAGTAGGCGGCGAGGACGGCGATGGCGAGCCGCCGCTCCTGGTGCAGGTTGCGGAAGCGGTTTGTCCAGGCGTTGGCGGCGCGGATGATGGCCAGGGCTTCGTGGGGATGGTCGAGGTAGTGGTTGAGTTTGGCTTCGAGGTCGTGGCCGTCGTCGGCGAGTTCGACGTAGTGGATTCCGGGAATGAGGGCGCCTTCCATGAACCAGGTTTCGTAGCGGGGACGGGTCATGAAGCAAAGCGAGTTCGAGGCGAGGGCCCATTTGAGGTTGCTGGCGACATCATTGCCTTCGATGGCGAGGATGAATTTGGATTGGAGCTGATCGCGGATGGAGAGGGGGCCGCGGGCCCAGGGGATGTCGGGCTGCGGGTGTTTGTGGTAGTGTCCGATATCGCAGAGGGGATGGTTGAAGTGTTGTTCAAGGAAGGCGCGGCGGCGGGGCTGAAAGGCGTTTCCTCGCCAGACGAGTTGATTGCGTTTGGCATGGAAGGGGAGAGGGTCGTGAACAAAATGAAAGTGACGGATATGGTTGAGCCGGAAGAGGACGGCGTTGGAGGGGCCGGTGGCGACGGGCCGGCTTTTGACGAGGGCGGGGGCTGCGGGTTCGGTGATGTTGTCGCCGAAGATCCGGGCGACGCGGAGGCCGGGGGGGAAATGGCGGTAGGCGTCCCAGAGGTCGAGCTGGTAGGTGCTTTGTCCCTGCCTGAGGTTCAGGGCGAAGGGCGTGGCTTCGGGTCCGGGGGTGAAAGGGCCGGAGAGACGGACGTAGTATGCGAGGCGTTCGGAGAATTCCGGCTCGTCCTGGTTCTGAAGGAGAGCCTGTAAATGATGTGGGGTCCGCGCGGAGGGAAAGGCGCGGATGCCGGTGTGCCGGAGGTAATAGAAAAACCGTTCCAGCTTGAGGCGGGTGTTCATCAGGGAGGCGCTTGTGGGGAGGATTTTGGGGGCGGGGAGCCGGTTTGCTGCAGGAGGCCGGCGTGGAGAGCGGTGATGGCGGCGTGGGTGTCGAGGGCGAGCTGTTTCCGGTTCTCGGCCCGGCAGGTTTGATCGCTGAAGTGGACGTGGGCGGTGAAGCCTTTCGCGGCGAGGAGGCGTTTGGCGTGGGGTGCGAATTCCTCGTCGCCGTACCAGGCGACGAGTTCGCCGGGGGGCGGGGTGCCGGAGGGGGTGGTGTAGACGATGGCGGCGACGTTGACGGGTATGCCGAGTTCGACGGCGGGCTGGAGGAGGCTTGGTTTGAAGGGGAGGACGTTGGATCCGTCGGTGGTGGTGCCTTCGGGGTAGAAGCCGACGCCGCCGCCCTGTCGGACGAGGTCGGCAATGAGCTGGTTCATGCGGTGGACATCGCGGCGGGTGGCCCGGTCGATAAAGAGGGTGTTGGCGCTGCGGGTGAGCATGCCGATGCCGGGCCATTTTGCGACCTCGGATTTACTGATGAACCAGGCGGGGGAGGTGGCGCAGAGGAGAAGAATATCGGTGTAGCTGATGTGGTTGGTGACGAGAAAGAAGGGGGCTTTGGGCGGAGTGCCGCGGACCCGGATGTTCATGCCGAAGATCCAGGCGACCCCGTATCCCCAGACGCTCATGCCTTTGCAGAGAAGCCGGTAGCGGGCGGCGGGGTTTTTCAGGGTGAAGAGCCGGACGGTCAGGGCGTAGAGCCACATGACGAGGCAGTAGAGGAGGGCGGCGACAAGCCGCAGGGCAAAGCGGAGCTTGCCGGTCATGTGACATCCTGATTGAAAATTTTGATGAGTTTCGGGGGGATGACCTGGAGGTCGAAGAGGGCGAGATAGTCGATGGTTTTGAAGGCTTTATCGAGGGCGGGGAGGCTGCAGATACTGGCGCCGTAGTCGATGTAGAGGCTCATGAGGCGGGGGAGTTCGGTGCCGGCGACCTCTTCCTCGCTGATGTCGACGCGGGGGCATTCGAAGGCGGGGCGGGGTTCGATGAGAAAGGGGCTGCGGAGGTTTCCGGCGCGCCGGAGGCGGGTGTAGAGGGCCCAGCCTTCGGCGGGGGACTGGCTGGTGAGGGAGCAGCATCCGAACATGTAGCGGAGGTTGTTGTGGCGGAGGTAGGCGAAGAGACCGCGCCAGAGGAGGAAGAGGACGCGTCCGTTGCGGTGGGCGGCGGCGATGCAGGCGCGGCCGAGTTCGAGGGACTGGTGGCGGAGTTCTTCGGGAAAGCGGGAGAGGTCGTATTCGTCGTCGGAGTAAAAGCCTTCCCCGAGGGTGGCCATGGCGTGGGTTTGCATGCGGTAGGTGCCGATAAGTTCGCCGGTGCGGGTGTCGCGGACGACGAGGTGGTGGCACTGGGCGTCGTATTTGTCGCGGTCCATGCGGGATTCGAAGCTGGCGTCGAGCCCTTCCCCGAGTTCGAGGTTGAACACGTTGAAGCGGAGGCGGAGGACCTGATCCAGTTCTTCGGGGGTGCGCGCGAAATCGGCCTCGTACGGGCCGGATTTCATGTCGAGGGGCGGAAGAAGCTCGGGGAGGATGGGATAAGAGGGAAGCATGGGGCTGTTTGTTGTATAGAAGCGGGCGGGAAGAATCAAGCACTTGACGTGTATGGGGCGCGGCATAAGGGGGAGGGATGAGTTTGAATCTGGTGTTTGTGTTGATTTTGCTGGGCGGGTGGTTTTTCGCCCGGGGCTTTGAACGCCTGCGTTTGCCGGGGGTGCTGGGGATGCTGGTGTGCGGTTTGGTGATCGGCGCGGTGTTCGGGGAGGCGGCCTGGCCGCGGGGGCTGGTGGAAATCGAGCCGTTTTTGAAGACGTTTGCGCTGGTGGTGATTCTGCTGCGGGCGGGTTTGGGGATCCGCAAGTCGGTCCTGCACCAGCTCGGGGGCACGGCGGCGGCGATGGCGGTGATTCCCTGTCTGTTGGAGGGCGGGGTGCTGACGCTGGTGCTGCGGGCCTGGATGGGCTTTGACTGGGCGGCGGCGGGGTTGACGGGGTTCATGTTGGCGGCGGTTTCGCCGGCGGTGGTGGTGCCGGCGATGCTGCGGCTGACGGAGGAGGGCTACGGACGCAAAAACGCGGTGCCGACGCTGGTGCTGGCGGGGGCGTCGGTGGACGACGTGCTGGCGATCACGCTGTTCGCGCTGTTTGTGCGGGTGGCGCGGTCGGAGTCGGTGGATTTTTTGCGCACGGCGCTGGAACTGCCGGTGGCGGTGGTGGTGGGGATGGTGCCGGGCCTTGTGGCGGGGCTGGCGCTGGCGAAGTGGTTTGAACGGCGCGCGCAACAGGTGCGCGCAACTGAAAAAACGCTGATTTTGTTGATGACGGCGTTGCTTCTGGTGCAGGCGGGGGACTGGCTGCACAGCGCGGCGCTGCTGGGGGTGATGACGGTGGGATTCATTCTCTTGGAGCGGGCGGAGCCGGTTGCGCACGAATTGGCGGCGAAACTGTCGAAAATCTGGGTTTTCGCGGAGATTGTGTTGTTTGTGCTGATCGGCATGCAGGTGGATCCGCGGGTGGCGCTTGCGGCGGGGCCAATGGCGGCGGCGGTGATTTTGTCCGGACTGTGCGCCCGGTCGCTGGGGGTGTGGATCGCCACCGGACGGTCTTCGCTTTCGGCTTCGGAGCGGGTGTTCTGCATGTTGGCGTATTTGCCGAAGGCGACGGTGCAGGCGGCGCTGGGGAGTGTGCCGCTGGCGATGGGAATCGACCGGGGGGAGGAGATCCTGGCGCTGGCGGTTCTGGCGATTCTGCTGACGGCTCCGATGGGACTAATGGGGATTCGGATGTTCGGGCCGCGGTTGTTGTCGATCGACGCGGAGGAGCTGCGGGAGGGATCGGAATGAGCGCTTCGGTGAAACCGTTGCCGGCGCCGTTTCCGCCGGAGAACCTGATTCTGGTCGGATTTATGGGGTCGGGCAAGAGCACGGTGGGCCGGCGGCTGGCGAAGGCGCTGCAATGGCGGTTTGTGGACCTGGACCGGGTGATTGAGCGGGACGCGGGGAAACCGATTCCGAAGATTTTCGAGGCGGAGGGCGAGGCCGGATTCCGGGAGCGGGAACAGGCGGCGTTGAGGCAAACCCTGCGGCGGACATTTCAGGTGATTGCCTGCGGCGGGGGGATTGTGACGGTGCCGGAGAATATTCCGCTGATGAAGAACGGGGGGCATGTGTTTTGTCTGCGGGCGAGCTTGAAAACGATTCGGGAGCGGGTCGGTCAGGATCCGAACCGTCCGCTGGCGGCGCATTTGGAGGAGCTGTATGCAAAACGTCTGCCGCTGTACGCGCAGTTCGAACATCAAATCGATACGGATATGGGGGATCAGAAGCGGGTGGTGCGGGAAATTTACCGGCAGATCAATCTGTTGCGGGCGAAGGCGTGGGAACCGAAGACATGAGCGGGGCGATTGATTTTGAGGCGCGGGCGGACCGGGCGAACCGTCTGGCGTACCGGGTGCAGGCCGCGGCTGTACTGTTTTGGTGGGCGGGGATGAAATGGGTGTCGGGGGTGTATGAGGTGTTCGCGTTTCCGGGGGTGAGCCGGGAGCAGTTGTTTTGGTTCGGGCCGCCGGATTTGATTGTGCTGGGGGGCGGGGCGCTGTGGGCGGGGAGCCGGATTTCCGGACACCGCCTGGCGGGAGCAGCGGTGCTTGGCGGCTATCTGTACGCGACCCTTTGGTGTCTTTTGGCGGTTGTGCGCACTGGTGGCGGAGGGTTTGGGACGATGCTGATGAGCTGGGCGGTGATGCTGAATGTGCTGTTGGTGGGGCGTCAGAGTTTATTCCGGGTCTGTGAAAACGGGTCGCCGGTGTGGGTCGGGGCAAAAACTTTTCTGCAGAGCGCGGTGATCTGGGGGATGTGTCTGGGTATATACCCCTGGGTGATTGCGAAAACCTTTAACCGCTCCCCAGGGGGGTACAGTGATAACAGTTTGGGGCACGCCCTGTTTTCTCTCGGTGCGGTGCTGGGAATCGGAAGCGCGTTGGAAATGGTCCGGTCGGGGAAAGGAACCCCTTTGCCGATGGATGCCCCCTCCGAGCTGGTCAGTGAAGGTCCATACAGATGGGTTCGGAATCCCATGGCGGTCGCGGGTCTGATCCAGGGCTTGGCGGTGGCGTATATGTGGCGTTCGATCGAAGTCGCGGTGTATGTGATGGTCGGGGGACTTGTTTGGAACTGTTTTGTGCGGCCGGAGGAGGAGTTGTTTTTGTTTCGGATTTATGGAGAGCCTTATCAAAAATATGTGAAGGAGGTCAGATGTTGGATTCCAAGCTGACGAAAACGGTGCGCTGGGGGATTCTGGGGCCGGGGCGGATCGCGGAGGCGTTCGCGCGCGATCTGGTGCGGGTGGAGGGGTGTGTTTTGCGGGGGGTGGCCTCGCGGGACGCGGGGCGGGCGCGTGACTTTGCGGCGCGGCACGGATCGGAGACCGCGTACGGATCCTATGCGGACCTGCTGGCGGACGGGGCGGTGGATATTGTGTATGTGGCCACGCCGCACGCGTTTCACGCGGAGCAGATTCGTATGTGTCTGGAGGCGGGGAAGGCGGTTTTATGTGAGAAGCCGGTGACGGTTTCGCCGGAGGCGCTTCGCCCCTTGATCGCGCTCGCGGAGGAGCGGAAACTGTTTTTTATGGAGGGACTGTGGAGCCGGTTTTTCCCGGCCTGGCAACAGGCGCGGAGATGGATTGAAGCGGGGCGGATCGGCACGCCGCGGCATTTGACGGCGTCGTTTGGCTTCCGCGGGCCGCGGGATCCAGGAAACCGTTTGTTGAATCCGGCGCTGGGGGGCGGGGCTTTGTGGGATGTGGGGATTTACACGCTGGCGTTCGCGACCTCGATGCTGGGAACGCAGGTGGAGGAGACGGCGGTGATGGCCCGTTTCGGGGAGACGGGCGTGGATGAGGACGCGTCAATCATGATCCGGTTCGCGGACGGGGCGGTGGCGCAGTTGTTTTGCTCGGTGAGCACACAGACAAAGCACGGGGCAACCGTGGAGGGGGACGGAGGGCGGATTGTGTTTCCTCCGGACTTTTGGCGGCCGGAGTCGGTGGAACTGATCACCCCCGAAAGCACGGATGAGCGTTGTTTTCTCGACACGCCGCCGGGATTTCAGTTGGAGATCGCGCATGTGCGGGACGCCCTGCGGGACCGGCTTCTGCAGAGTCCGGTAATTCCCCTGGCGGAGAGCCTCTTGTGGCAGGAAATGATCTATCCGTGGGTGAAGACGTAAAAATGTCCGTCTCGAGCAAGAGGAAACGCCCGTGGATTGTGGATTTGTTTCCGCTTGACTTCTGACGCTGATCTCCGAACCTTTTCCCATATGTCTTCACTTTTCATCACGAGGAAACCGCAATTCGCCTTCCCGACCGGACAAGCGGTTTCTGTGTTTGTATTCTTATTATTGTCGGCACTGCTGACATTCCCCGCGGGGACGCTGCGCGCGGATGCGAACTTAACCGCTTCTCAGTCGGTCCCGGCGCTGGAATACCGCACGTGGACCAGTGATACGGGTGAAACGATGGACGCGGCGTTCATCAGTCTGCATCAAGAGCAGGTTATGCTTAAAGCGCGGGATGACCGGCAAATCAGCATTCCCATGCACCGTCTGTCCTGGCGCGATCAAATCATGGCGCGGCGCCTTGCCGGCCGTCCCGGGACAGAACTCACCCCCGCCGCGCGGCGGAACGCGGCGCTCACCCGCCAGGGCTTCGATGGCCGCATTGTGGCTGCGTTCGGGCCGGAGTGCGAGGTCCTGCTCACCGGCGCGATCAAAAGCGCGCAACGCGAAATTCTGGTGGCCATTTATACGTTCACAAGCACGACGGTGGCGGAGGCTCTGCAAGGCGCGGCCCGGCGTGGCGTCCGGATTCATATCAAATATGACCACGGGCAGATCGATGTCGGGCGTATGAGAAATCACATTGATATGCTGAGACGTGAACAGAATGTGACCGTCACACCCGTGGAAATGAGCGGGCGTTTCGCGTCCATGCACCATAAATTCGCGGTGATCGATCAGGCCTTTGTCTTTACCGGATCGTTCAATTTCACGGTGACCGCCGCCACGCAAAGTTATGAAAACGCCGTTTTGATTCAGTCCGACGGCATTGCCGGGCGCTACACGCTGGAATTTGAAGCCATTGAAAGCCGTTGAATCGGAACTGAGCGGTTGATTCTCCCGGATTTTCAGTTTAGGGAGGGGTGCATGAAATTAATCTCTTGGAATGTGAATGGATTGCGCGCGGTGCTCGGTAAAAATTTCGCCGGGGACATGGCGCAAATGGATGCGGACATCCTGTGTCTGCAGGAGATCAAGGCGCGGCCGGATCAGGTGGCGTTCGAATGGCCGTCGGATATGCGGGTGATTTGGAATCCGGCGGCGAAACCGGGCTATTCGGGAACGCTGCTGGCGACGCGGCTGCCGGTGTTGTCGGAACAGCTGGGCATCGGCATGGCGAAGCATGACAACGAGGGACGGGTGATCACGGTGGAGCATCCTGAGTATTTTGTGGTGACGGTGTACACCCCGAATTCCCAGAACGAGCTGCGGCGGCTGGATTACCGGACGCAGGAATGGGACCGGGATTTTCTGGCGTACTGCAAAGAGCTGGAGGGGAGCAAACCGGTGATTTTCTGCGGGGATTTGAATGTGGCGCACAAGGAGATCGATTTGGCGAATCCGGCCTCGAACCGGCGCAACGCGGGGTTCACCGACGAGGAGCGGGCGGGGTTTGACGCGATTCTGGCGGCGGGGTTTCTGGACACGTTCCGGGAGCTGCATCCGGATCTGCCGGAGCAGTATTCGTGGTGGAGTTACCGGGCGGGGGCGCGGGCGCGGAACATCGGCTGGCGGATCGATTATGTTTGCATGTCGGCGGGGCTTCGTGGCAGACTGCGCAAGAGTTTTATTTTGCCGAACGTTACGGGCTCGGACCATTGTCCGGTCGGTATTGAACTTGATTGAGGATGTGTGACCATGAAAAAGATGATTGAGGTCGAAAATCTGACGGTGTCCTACGGGCGCGGTTCGCAGCGTCATGTCGCGGTGGAGGGGGTGTCGTTCACGGTGGGCGAAGGGGAGTGTGTGGGCTTTATCGGCGCGAACGGGGCGGGGAAATCGACGACGCTGAAGACGCTGATGGGCTTCACGTATGCGGACAGCGGCGCGGCGCGGGTGTGCGGTCATCCGGCGGGCGCGCCGGAGGGGCGGCGCTCGATCGGGTATCTTCCCGAGGTGGCGCTGTATTATCCGTTTATGAAGGCGAAGGAGTTGCTGGAGCTGTACGGCACGCTGGGCGGCATGAAAAAGGAGGCCTTTAAGCGGCGGATTCCGGAGGTGCTGGCGCTGGTGGGGCTGGCGGGGCACGAGGGGGAACTGCTGCGGACCTTCTCCAAGGGGATGCAGCAGCGGCTGGGGATCGCCCAGGCCCTGATCACGGAGCCGGAACTGCTGGTGCTCGACGAGGTGTCGTCGGGCCTGGATCCGCTGGGCCGCTACGATTTGCGCTGTATTCTGGAGGGGCTGACGAAAGCGGGGCGGACGATCTTTTTCAGTTCGCATGAGCTGTCGGAGGTGGAGTCGCTGTGCGACCGGGTGATTTTGATCGATGAAGGCAAAATTCTGCGGGAGGTGACCCGCGAGGAGTTGCACACGATCGGACGGGAGCGGAGCCTGGAGTCGTTTTTCATCTCGGAAGTGCGCGCCGGAGGAAAGGGGAATGAGTAAGGCGGCGGGCAAAGCTTCCGCGGTCCGGGTGATCGCGAAGAGCGTGCTGGTGGAGGCGGTGCGCCGGAAGGAAATCTATGTGATTATCCTGTTGTGCTGCGCGCTGATCGGGGTGGTGATGACCCTGGATTTTTTCGGCCTGGACGGGCTGGTGAAATTTTACCGGGAGGTGGCGTTGAAGCTGATGGGGGTGTCGACGGCGATCGCGGTGGTGCTGCTGGCGACCCGGCAGTTGCCCCGGGAGTTTGAATTTCGCACGATTTATCCGCTGCTGGCCCGTCCGGTGGGGCGGCTGACGTTTTTGATCGGCAAGGGGCTCGGGGTCTGCGCGGCGGCGGCGTTCTGTTTCGGTCTTTTTATGATTCTGTATGTGGCGGGCATTCTGAGCCTGGGCGGGGATCTCGCCTGGGGGCTGTTTGTGCAGCATATCTATTTGCAGATGCTGCTGATGATGCTCCTGACCTCGGCCTGCTTTCTGTTGTCGCTGCTGTTCAACTACGACGCCGCGCTGGTGATGGGGCTGCTGTTGTATTCGGCCTCGGGCATTCTCAGCAGCACCTCGCTGTTCTTGTACGATCTCACCACCGACATCGGCCGGCTGCTGCTGATCGCCCTGAATTATCTGCTGCCGCAACTGGTGCTGTTTGATCTTTCCGAAAAAGTGCTGCACAGCGAACTGTGGGGCCCGGTTTCGTCGGCGACCCTGGCGACGCTCACGGTGTACGCGCTGGCGTACACGCTGGTGTTCACCGGCATTTCCTATCGCCTCTTCCGCAGGAGGCCGCTGTGATGAACGCCATCCATCTTTACGCCATCGGCCGCGGCGCGGTGCTGGAAATGCTTCGCCGGAAAGATCTGGCGGTTCTGGGGCTGTTCATGACCGTTTACCTGCTGTTTTTGACAGCGGCGCGGTTTGTGGGTCTGGAAACCCCGGCGGCGGGCACCTTTCTGCTGAATTTGAGTCTGACGCTGATCACCTCGCTGGCGCATTTGCTGACGCTGCTGATGGCGGCCCGGCAGTTGCCGGATGAGCTGGAGCGCCGCACGCTGTATCCGCTCATGGCGCGTCCGGTGCGCCGCGCCGAGATTCTGCTGGGCAAGGGGCTGGCCTCCTGGGTGGTGGGGGTGAGCGTGTTCACGGTGTTGCTGGTGCCGACGCTGCTGCTGGTGCCCCGGATGGAGGCCTATGTGCCGTCCACGCTCATGCAGACGCTGTTTCTCCAGCCGGTGGCGCTGGGCATGACCGCGTCGATCGCGCTCTGTTTCTCCCTGCTGTTTCCGAGGGTGCTGGCGGTTTTTCTGAGCGGATTGCTGGTGTTTGCCGCCGGAATGCTGGTCCGTCTGCCGCTGCTTGCGGTTGCGGCCCGGTGGCTGCCCGATCCGGGCCGGCTGAATCTGGTGCTGCGCTATACGGACGGCATCGGACCGCTCGGCGCGGCGGATTTTCTGAGCCTGACCGTTTCGGGACTGCTCTGGAGTCTGGTGTTTATGAGTGCGGCCTGCCGAATTTTCCAGGAAAGGAGTGTCTGAGATGAAATCACACATTTTCTGGCCTTTCTGGCTGATCGGCATTCTGGTGGCGGGGATTCTTGGACACCGGGTGAATCCGATGGCCTACACCGGGGGGCGTTCCCGTGACGATGAGGAGCGCCTGCGCCGGAACAGCAGCGCGATTGCAACCATGCTGGGGGAATTCCGCACGTCGATGAGTGATATCATGTTCATCAAGACGGAGCGCTATCTGCACGCGGGGGTGGGGTATGTGCCGCATATGGCGGAGTCGGTGATGACCGCCGAACAGTTGTCGGAGGAGGTGGACGAACATCAGAGCGAGCTGGGCATTCCGGACGACGATCATCATCATGATCATCATGATCATCACCCCCATGATCCGGATCTGGAGGGATTCGAGCTGGATCATGATCATGCCGGAACCCCGACGCTGATTCCGGCGGCGGAGCGGGATTTCCGCGGGTTCATCGGGCGGCTGCACCGGGAGGTGAAGCCGTGGCGGGATCCGGAAAAAGCGCACATTCACACCGACGGCCGGGAGTTGCTGCCCTGGTTTCGCATGATGACGTTGACCGATCCGAATTACGTGCGCGGGTTTGTGGCCGGCGGCTTTTGGCTTCAGACCGAAGGGGAGGATCTGGCCATTGATTTTATCAATGAGGGGCTGCGGCTGAATCCGGACGCGTTTCAGTTGTATGTTTCCCGGGGGTTCCTGACGATTCGGCAGTACCGCCGACTCAACGAGGCCGATGAGGCGGACAAAGCCCGGGATCGTTTGCAGGCCGCACACGCCGATTTCTCCCGCGGGGCGGAACTGGCGCTGTTGGAGAGGCCGGAGCAGATCAATGAGGACGGCACCGGACCGGGGGGATGGACCACCTATCACGAGGGGGACGCCATGGCGGCGGTGAATATGCATGTGGTGACCACCCGGCTGCTGGGCGATGTGGAGGCCTCCGTTCGCCTGGCCCGAATTTATCTGGAGCATTTCCCCGACTTTGTCCCCTTACAGAATGCGTTGAATTATGAGTGAATCCTTGAAAGTACGGTCCCGGGCGGTGATCCCGGGCGGTGTGAACAGTCCGGTGCGCGCGTTTAAATCGGTGGGCGGCGAGCCCCTCTTCGCTGAACGGGCCGAGGGCGCGTATTTGTACACGCGGGACGGCCGGAAACTGCTGGACTTCTGTTTGTCGTTCGGACCGATGATTCTGGGCCACGCGGACCCGGATGTGGTGGCGGCGGTTCAGGACGCGGCGACGCGCGGGACCAGCTACGCGGTGACCACGGAGGCGGAAATTGAAATGGCGGAACTGCTGACCGGCGCGATTCCGGTGATGGAAAAGGTGCGGCTGGTGAACAGCGGCACCGAGGCGGTGATGACCGCGCTGCGGCTGGCACGCGGCGTGACCGGCCGGCGGAAAATTCTGAAATTCAGCGGATGCTATCACGGTCACACCGACGGAATGCTGGTGCAGGCGGGCAGCGGGGTGGCGGGCATCGCCAGCGCCTCCAGCGCGGGGGTCACGGCGGAATGCGCCGCCGACACGCTGGTGGCGCCGTTCAACGATTTCAACGCGGCGGAGGCGATGGTGTTGGAGCACGGGGAGGATCTGGCCGCGATTGTGGTGGAGCCGATCGCCGCGAACATGGGGCTGGTTCTGCCGACCCCGAAGTATCTGCTGCATTTGCGGGAACTGACACAACGGGCGGGCGCGCTGCTGATTTTTGACGAGGTCATCACCGGGTTCCGGCTGAACTTCGGCGCGTTCGCGAATGTCTGCTGCGCCAAGCCGGATCTGATTACTCTGGGCAAAATCATCGGCGGCGGTCTGCCCATCGGCGCGGTGGGGGGACGGGCGGATCTGATGGATCAGCTGGCACCCGACGGGCCGGTGTATCAGGCCGGCACCCTGAGCGGAAATCCGCTGTGTGTGGCGGCAGGTCTGGCAACCCTGCGCAAACTCAAAGCGCTGGATCCGTATGCGACGTTGGCGGCGCGGTGCGCGCGGTTTACGGACGCGCTGAAGGAGATTGCCCGTGAAAAGGGGGTGGAGGTGTCCATTCCGAGAGACGGAAGTCTGTTCTCCTGCTTTTTCCGAAGTTCGGAACCGCGGAATTTCGAGGAGGTCATGGATTCAGATTCGGCCGCGTTCGTGAAGATGTTTCACGGGTTGCTTGAACGGGGTGTTTATCTGCCGCCTTCGGCATTTGAAACCGGCTTTTTATCGATTTCTCATGATGACCCGGTATTGGATCAGGCGCTGGACGCCTGGCGGGGCGCCTGGTCGTAAGCATTCCCCCATTTGTAACCTGAAACGAAAATATGAAAAAAAGAGCGTTGGTCACCGGCGGAGCCGGATTTTTAGGAAGCCATTTGTGCGACCGGTTGTTGTCGGAAGACTATGACGTGATTTGCATGGATAATTTTTTCACGGGGCAGAAGGAAAACATCGCCCACTTGATCGGAAATCCCTATTTTGAATTGGTGCGTCATGATGTGACCCTGCCGTATTTCTGCGAGGTGGATGAGATTTATAACCTGGCCTGTCCGGCGAGTCCGGTGCATTACCAGTTTGATCCGGTGCAGACCACCAAGACCAGTGTGCACGGGGCGATCAATATGCTGGGACTGGCCAAGCGCACCAAGGCCCGGATTTTTCAGGCCTCGACCAGCGAGGTGTACGGGGATCCCGATGTGCATCCGCAGCCGGAGAGCTATTGGGGTCGGGTGAACACCACCGGCATCCGCAGTTGTTACGACGAGGGCAAGCGGTGCGCCGAGACGCTGTTTTTCGATTACCACCGTCAGCACGGGGTGGAAATCAAGGTGGTGCGGATTTTCAACACCTACGGACCCCGCATGCATCCCAACGACGGGCGGGTGGTGTCGAATTTTATCGTGCAGGCCCTGCGCGGGGAGGATCTGACGATTTACGGGGACGGATCCCAGACCCGGAGTTTCTGTTTTTACAGCGATCTGATTGAGGGCTTCCGGCGCTTAATGCAAAGCCCGGCGGACTTTACGGGGCCGGTGAATATCGGGAATCCCGGGGAGTTCACGATGCTGGAACTGGCGGAGAAGGTGATTTCTCTGACGGGTTCCGCCTCGAAGATCGTGCATTTGCCCCTGCCGCAGGACGATCCCAAACAGCGCCGTCCGGATATCACCCTGGCGAAAAAAGCCCTGGATTGGCAGCCGACGGTCATGCTGGATGAAGGGTTGCAGAAAACCATCGAATATTTTCGCGGGGTGATCTGAGGGTGAGCAAAGAATCCACCCCGATGATGAAACAGTACCGGAAGATCCGCAACGGTCTTCCGGAGGATGTGATTTTGTTTTTCCGGCTGGGCGATTTTTATGAGATGTTTTTTGACGACGCCCAGCGCGCGGCCGGTATTTTGGAAATCACGCTGACCAAACGGCAGGGGATGCCGATGTGCGGGGTGCCCTATCACAGTTCCGAGGGGTACATCGCGAAGCTGATCCGGGCGGGCAAAAAGGTGGCCATTTGCGAGCAGGTGGAGAATCCGGCCGAGGTGAAGGGGATCGTGCGGCGGGAGGTGACCCGGGTGATTACCCCGGGAACGGTGCTTGAGGACAATGTGCTGGAATCCAGCCGGGCGAACTATCTGGCCGGGCTGCATGTGGAGAACAAGCGGTTCGGGTTGGCGTTGCTGGACATCTCGACCGGGGATTTCCGGATCGAGGAGTCGGATTCGCTGGGAACGCTGTTGGACGGTCTGACGGCGGCGGGGCCGGCGGAATTGCTGGTGGCGGAGGAGGAGGCGGACCGCTGGCCGCCGGAAATCCGGAGGCTGGCCCCGACGTTGACGCCCTATGATGACTGGATTTTTGAGCGGGACGCGGCCGAGGATCTGCTGATTCGTCATTTTCAGGTGCAGTCGCTGGCGGGATTCGGTTGCTCCGCCGTGGGGCCGGCGCTGGGCGCGGCGGCGGCGGTGCTGCACTATGTGCACAACCGTCTGCACAATCAGGTGGATCATATTCGGCGTTTGCAGGTGCGGAATCCGGATGATTTTTTGATGCTGGATGAGGCAACGACCTCGAATCTGGAACTGGTGGACCCGCGTGATCCGCGGCCGGGTTATCGGGCGCCGACGCTGCTGAAGGTGCTGGACACGACGCGGACCGCGCTGGGGGCGCGCCTGTTGCGGACCTGGATTCAGCGGCCGCTGACGAATGTGGACGCGATTCGGGAGCGGCACGATGCGGTGGAGGCGCTGTTGAATCAGCGGTCCGCCTTCCGGGGCGTGCGGGAACAGTTGGGCGAGGTGAAGGACTTGGAGCGGCTGTTGTCGCGGCTGCACAGCGGCGGCGGCAATCCGCGGGAGGTTCAGGCCATGGCGCAGTCGCTGCGGGCTTTGCCGGGTCTGAAAGAGACGCTGGCGACGGTGGCGGTGTCGTCGCGTTTGACGGCGCTGGCGGCGGCGCTGCATCCTCTGCCGGACTTGACGCAACAGGTGGAAGGCTCTCTGGTGGATGAGCCGCCGATCAATTTGAAGGACGGCGGGGTGATCCGGGACGGGGTGCATGCGGAGCTGGATGAATTGCGGAGCGCGTCGACCGAAGGGCGGCAGTGGCTGGCGCGGTTCCAGGCGGATGAGCAGAAGCGCACCGGGATCAAGAGTCTGAAAGTGCGGCACAACAAGGTGTTCGGGTATTATATCGAGATCAGTAAGACCAATCTGGAGCTGGTGCCCGAGGACTATCAGCGCAAGCAGACGCTGGCGAATGCGGAGCGTTTCATTACCCCGGCGCTGAAAGAGGTGGAGAACAAGATTCTGGGGGCGCATGAGCGGGCGGTGGCGCTGGAGCAGGAACTGTTCGCGGAACTGCGGGAGAAGATTCTGGCGGAGACCGCCGCCATTCAGACCAGCGCGGGCGCCCTGGCGGAACTGGATGTGCTGGCGGCGTTTGCGGACCGGGCGATGTCCCTGCGCTATGTGCGTCCGGATATGCGGGATGATGATGTGCTCGACATTCAGGACGGACGGCATCCGGTGATCGAAACGCTGGAGGATGCGGAGCGGTTTGTGCCGAACGACACCTATCTCGACACCCGTGAGCAACAGGTGCATATTCTCACCGGACCCAATATGGCGGGGAAATCGACCTACATCCGGCAGGTGGCGCTGATCGTGATTCTGGCGCAGACGGGCTCCTATGTTCCCGCTTCGGCGGCGCGGCTGGGGGTGGTGGACCGGGTGTTCACGCGCGTGGGCGCGAGCGACGATCTGGCCCGGGGCCGAAGCACGTTTATGGTGGAGATGCAGGAGGCGGCGAATATTCTGAACAACGCCACCCCGCGCAGTCTGGTAGTGCTCGATGAAATCGGGCGGGGCACGTCCACCTACGACGGCATCAGCATCGCTTGGGCGGTGGCGGAGCATCTGCACAATCAGAAAGAGAACAAGGCCAAAACCCTGTTCGCGACCCATTATCATGAACTCACCCAGTTGCCGGAAACGCTGACCGGCGCGAAAAATTATTCGGTGGCGGTGCGGGAGCGCGGGGAGCAGATTGTGTTTTTGCGCAAGATTGTGGAGGGGGCGTCGGACCGCAGTTACGGGATTCAGGTGGCGCGGCTGGCGGGATTGCCCGACAGTGTGGTGGGCCGGGCGCGGGAGATTCTGTACGGCCTGGAGGCGGGCAGTCACAGCGCCGGTCAGCCGCAACTGGTGCGCCCCAAACCCCGGAAGCCCAAAGACGACGACAAAGAGCAGTTGCAGCTGTTCAGTTTGTAAACGGTTGGATCGTTGTTGTTTACAGAAGGAAACAAAGGGAACTAAGCCGGTCCGCTGTTTTTTTGACAGGATCGACCGGATAGAGGAGGGCGGTGGAACTGCGCGGCGCAGTTTACCAAGCCTTGGCATGGCCGCCCTGGGGTGCTTTAGCGAATGGAATGAGCTACAGCCTTTTGTGCCGTGGGGAGTAGGTGAGGCCTGGCGTTGAGGGCGGATTAGGGCGGTAGCTCGCAGGGCTCGCTACGCGCACTCCAGGGACGCTTCGCGTTGGGCGGCGGAACTGTGCGGGTCTGCGGGGATTTCTTTCGGGCGGGTGGGGAAGAATCCGGGTGGAGCTGTGGCGTTTAAGGCGAAGAATTCAGCTGGGACCTTTCTACCTTTCCCCGGCAAAGCCGTTCCATTCCATTGACACGAAAAGAGGGGAGGGATAAAGTAAGGCCATGAGCACAGCGATTGACCAAACCTTTCTGAAAGACTTGGACATCTCTTCCGAGGATCTTCGGATGGATGTTGCCGTTGGCATGTACGCCAGCCATCGCGTCACCCTGGGCCGGGCCGCCAACATTGCGGGTTTGGATCAGTTGCGCTTCCAAAAGCATCTCCAATCCCTGGGAATTCCACTACACTACGATGAAACCGACTGGGCGGACGACTTGCGCATGGTTCGGGAAAAGGCAGTTTCTTGACGCTGCCGGAATAGCGGAGCCTTCTTGACCATCCCACCACCTGTCCAAATTTCTTGACCCGTTTCCAGGTTGAAAAACACCGTAAAAAATGATTTGTTCATGATTCATGAATCGTGTATAGTGCTGATTATGAATGGTAAAGATGTTCTTGTACTTCTAAAAATCCTTTGTGCCGGCACTCGGATGCCTTATCAGGATTTGGCCAAAGCGTTGGGAATGAGTGTGGGTGCTGTGCATCAGGCCGTGCGCAGGGGGGTGTCCTCCGGGCTGCTTACCGCCGACCACGACACGGTTCCACACGCCATGGAGGAATGGTTCCTTTACGGCATACGTTATTTCATTCCTTTGGTTCGCGGAAGTCGTGGAAGAGGCATGCCGACGGGGCTCTCCGCGCCGCCTTTTACTGAATGGTTCCCGGAACACGCGGAGGATGTTTGGGTTTGGCCCGATCCAAAGGGAACCCTGCGGGGAGACCTCATCCAGCCCATCTTCTCCTCCGTCCCTTTTGCAGCGCGTCAGGATCCCGAGCTCTATGCCTGGCTTGCCGTCCTGGACGTGATCAGAGGCGGAAGGGCCCGGGAACGCAATCTCGCCACCCAGTGGGTCAAAGAAAGGCTTTCTCGTGTGGCAGGATAACATCATTCCCCTCAAGCGAATCGCCACTGAACTTCAACGTCTGAAAATTCCACACGTGTTCACCGGCGGAGCGGTGGTACCCCTGTTTTTGGATCAGCCTGAACTGGTGATGATCCGTCCCACAAAAGACGTGGATGTGGTCATTCAGGCGGCTTCCATTTTGGCATATCAGGAAATCGAGTCGCACCTCCAACTGGCGGGATGGCGGCATGACACATCCAGGAATGCACCGCGCTGCCGCTGGATTCATCAGAATGTCCTTGTGGACATCTTGTCCTCCTCGCCTGTTCCGGGGGAGTTCTCCTCCCCCTGGTTTGATCTTGGAATCCAGAAGGCATGGTCTTTTCCTGCCGACGGACAGAACGTGCCCGTGGTCCCGGCAACGGTGTTTCTTGCCAGCAAACTGGATGCCTTTTGGGATAGAGGACATCGCGACCCCTGGGCCAGCCATGACCTGGAGGACGTGATCACCGTCGTGGATGGACGGGAGTCACTTGTCGATGAGGTGAAAAACGAGGACACAAGTCTTCGAAGTGCGCTCGCCCAGTCATTCACCAGGCTGCATGCAGCATTCGATCTCAATCATCTTCTCCCCGGTTTTCTCCCAAGTGATCCCGGCAGCCAACAACGCCTTCCCAAATTAACACGAAAGCTTCAAATACTCTGCAGCCTCTGATGTTCAATGTTCGAAGTTGAACGTTCGATGCTTGCCCGCCGCAGCGGGTTCAACAGCCTGCCCGCCGTAGCTCGAAGAGCGAAGGAGGGTTCGATTTTGCAGATAAAAAACCCAGCCGCTCCCCTCTGAAATTGCTCGACAAGCCGGAGGAGGATCGCTTGAGTGGTGACTGAAAGAAATCCCCATGTTCCAAGCAACCCTCCATCCAAAATGCCTGCGGCTGTCGTCACCAGCCTGAAAGTGGCTTAAAACTGCCGGTTTGAACGTACCTTTA
>JAFIGD010000107.1 GCA_020831625.1 Verrucomicrobiota bacterium
TACGACCGCAACGCGGTAATCCGACCCCTTTTCTACGGTGTCAATTTGGGAATCGCGTACGATATTAACGGCGACGGCAACAATCAGGGGACGACCAAACCGACGCGGTGCATCCTGCTCGACCGCCCCGGCTCCATCATAGAACGCATCCGAAAGCTCTTCATCTTTCAGGCGGCCGCGTGCCGTGGTGTACGAAGCGGTGTTGGCAGATGGAAGATGTTCAGCCTCTTGAGCTTGGGCTTGTTCCCGAATGCGGTGCACCGCGCCCTGACAACTTTTATCCTCATTGAGGATTTGCCCGAAAAACGCGAAAAATGTGTTGGCCTTGGTGAAAATCCTTTCGCGTGAATTCTCCCCCGCCTCATTGGTGGCAAGCAGGGTGTCAGGGAGAAAGCCCTGGAGCATCCGGCCCAACTGGTGAAAAGAGCCCTGACGCATCCGCTCCCGATTTTCTTTGAGAATTTGCTGTTGGCTTCGACGTTTTCGTGACAAGGTAGAAATGTGAAATCCGGGAAAAAATGGCGTGGCGGGTGATGTGTTTTTAGTCATTCCCATCCTTACCAAACCATCCCGGTTTTCACACTTTTTTCCAGAGGTATTTCCCCTTCAAAACCCCCTTAAGCTAGTGCCATTCACCTCTGCCCCCCTTCCTCGTTAATTTATATTTTGGTTGTTACTGCGTTTAGCTTTCAGGTCTAGTAGCGCAACAAGTTAAATTTAAAATTTCCTTTGACGCAAATACAAAAAAAATCCCCACCAAATTAATTAGAGACCAAAAGAGAGAAAAATCTCTAATAAATAATATATATCTTATAAAAATCAGTAAAAGATTTCCTAAATAAAAACACAACAGAATATTATTTAAAAACAAAGTTAACTGAATTTTAATTGGTAACAAAACCCCAACCACTAACGCCAAACACCAATAAATCAAATAACCAATAAAACAAAATGAATTTAGCACATGAATTCGCTGATCAATAATACTGTAAAAACCCATTATGAAAAATAAATTACAGCAGAGCATCTTCAACACAACCTGCTGAATTCGATCCTTAATGGATTTACTGAAAAACATAATCAGCAATAAAATATTAATCGCAAAAAGGCCTAAATTGAGTTCTGTTCGTTGTAATTTTACCACAGCTGCATAGGTGAGATAAACAATCGTAGTCAACAGCACAAAAAATATAAAAACAAAACGACATAAACTTAAAACTGGCGGCTTTTGACTAACAAAAGAACAGTCGAAAAACGTTTTCATCTAAGTTACCGAGTTCGAGTTCCATGATATGGAACCTGAAAGATTCTATAAAAATCATAGAACGAAAAACGAGGTGCCGAATCTCTTTTAGTGCTGAAAAATTTCTCAATATCATAGATGCCATCCACAACTAGACCTTCAAGATCTTCTCTATATAAATAATCTAGTGTAGCAGAAACAACAATCGCAACTCCGATAGTGGTACCAGCTATAGGAACTGCTGAAGCCCCGATGGCTTTTACCGCTGAACCAGCCACATAACCTGATAGAGCACCCGCACCTTGAAAAGTAAACGAAGAGACATTGCCTCCAATCCATTCTGATATATTTTCGTCATTTGCAAGACTATCCACTGTTTCCAAAGCGATAGTTGTAAAAATCGCATATTGAACCACACCAGATCTTACCGATCTATTCGTAATCGACAGTACGCTTTGCGCAGTAGGATTAGTTATATTCATTCTGGTGGCTTTAATCCCAGACATCGTGCCAGACACCGTGCTATGTCGTAAAATAAGCTTTGCTGTGCGGCCATTGTTATCATTCTTGATATAAAAACTAATAGATGAACCCCACTTTCTCAAATATTCATTAAAATCTATTAAAGAAGGGGCGTCGGTAACTGTTGCAGATGAAAATGCAATAACAATTCTTCTTAATTCTTCAATATTTATTTCTCCATCACGCGAATCAGATTCCGGACAAATATACACCTCATGAAACTCGAGAACGCCAACATTTTCTTGCCTCTGTAAACGTTCTAACTGAAGTTCATATGCCCTGTCCCGTGCACTTAAACCAAGGTAGTCCCAATCATTAAATCCATCATTCCCCACGAACCCGTAGAGGTTATATCCCCCTTCTTCCTCAATAGGATCACGATTTGGCCACCTTCCCGTTTCGGGGTCATAGTAGCGGAAGCCGTAATACAACCAGCCAGTTTCAGTTTCGGTATATTTGGTCGAAAAACGGTGTGGGAGTTGAGATGCCAAGGGGCCGGTGGCGGTGAGGGTACGTCCAAATGGGTCATATTCGAACACAGCAGCGGAGGTTTCGTCGGTTTTGGTATATCCCATGACGTTTCCGTTTCCGTCGAAGTATGGAAGCACAGTATGATTGCCATCGGCAATTTTGACGGAAAGCAGGCCCCCTACCCCGCCCGCTCCCTGCATGGAACCGGAGAGATCAAGACCCC
>JAFIGD010000104.1 GCA_020831625.1 Verrucomicrobiota bacterium
CGCCGCGCAGGGGTAGCTCGCGTTGCGAGCGCAGGGATGCGGCTGACGCCGCGCAGGGGTGGCAGGGTTGCGCACTTCGTGCGCGCAGGGGAACAGGTGAGCTTATTTTAGTGATTTTTCGAAGTTCTGGATTTTGGTGGAGAGGATTTGCATTTGGGGAAGATAGGTGTCAAGATGAACACCTCCGACATCAATGCCCAGCTTCTAAATTTCAAAATCCTGAAAACGAAATCTTTTCATCTGGATTCCTCTAAAAAATTTTTGGAATTTTGCAACTCTTGCCTCCCTGACTCCCTGCGCGCCGAAGGCGCAACCCTGCGCCGCGCAGCGGCAAACCCTGCCACCCCTGCAGGCGCACCGCGCCGCCCTGCGTTGCGAAGCAGCTACCCCTGCCACCCCTGCGCCCGCTCTGCGGGCTATCCCTGCAGGCGCTCCGCGCCGCCCTGCGAAAAACTCCCCAGCGTCTTCCGCAAGCCTTCCTCCACAGTGACGGGCAGGGAGGTGATCCCGAGAGCGGATTTGAGTTTCTGATTACTGACCACGTAGGATTCGGTGAGTTTTTTGAGGCGTTCGCTGTTGAGAGGGAGGTGCAGGAAGTCGCCCGTGCGGGCGGCGGCGCGGAGAGGACCCTGCGGCAGTCGGAGAATGCGGGGTTTACGGCTTTCGGCTTCGGCGATGAGACGGATAAGATCGTTGGTGGAAAGCGGGGCGTCGTCGGCAAGGTTGTAGATGCCGGAGGGGCAAGGGGTCAGCCCGTGTAATTGTGCGCTTTTGTCCTTATCAGATGGAGGAGCGTCAAAAGCGCACAATTCACGGGCTGACCCCTTGAGGAGTGCCTCCAGCAAATAGAGTAGATTATCGATGCTCAGGAAGCTGCGCTGGTTCTCGAACGCGCCCAGCGGCCAGGGGATGCCTTTGCGGACGAGTTTGTAGAGCAGATTCAAGTTTCCTTTGTTTCCAGGCCCGTGAATCATGCAGGGTCGGAGAATGTAGAGCCGTTTTCCCTCCGGCAGGGGGTTCGACAGCAGATAACGCTCCGCCTTCAGTTTGGATTGACCGTAGGGCGTGCCGGGCTTGGGTTCCGCTTCTTCGGTCAGCATATCTCCTATGACCGAATCCGCAGCGGCTTTGACGGAGCTGAAATAGATGAAATTCTTCGCGTCAGAGTTGAGAAAGCTGTCGAACACCTTCTGGGTGAGTTCCGTGTTGATCCGGAAGTAGGCTGCGGGGTCGGAGGCGTTGCGGGTGTCGTGGGCAAGGCCGGCCAAATGAATGAGTGACGAATGACGAGTGACGAGTGACGAATGACGAGTGTCGAGTGCGGAGTGAAGACTGTCGAGGCCGTTGCGGAGGGAGACGGGGATAAGGGTGAGGTCGGGACGGGAGGACCAGGCGTTGATGAGGTTTTGGCCGACGAAACCGGAGGGACCGGTGATGAGGATGGGGGTGGGAGGGGGCATGGCAGGGATGCGGCTTCGCCGCGCAGGGGTTGCAGGGGATGCGGCTGAAGCCGCGCAGGGGGGGCAGGGGGAAAGAAACCGCTAATCTTCGCTGATCTGGCGCTGATCAGGATGGGGTGGGGCAGGGGTCCTGAGAGGCAGGGCAAAAAGAAGGTTGCAGTGGAGTGGATAAGGGTAAGATAAGCGGTTAAAAAGAAACGGAGTTGTGGATCAGGGCCGCCATGCCAGATCATCGTAGGTTGCGAGGGTGTTGTGGACCCAGTGTGAACGCCGCAAGTGGTTTGAGGGGAGATTGTGGCGTTCCAGAGGGGCGGTCGTAAGCAGCTCCTGAATCGCTTCCAGAGTATGACTGGCAAAGAATCGTCCGTTGAGGCCGTCCTGGATCAACTCGCGGCAGCCCCGAACCGGGTGGGTATAGACCGGCAGACCACGGGCCAGGGCTTCCATGGCCACCACCGGCATGCCTTCCCGCCGGGTGGGTAAAAGCAGCACATCGGCCACATCCATCCAGGGCAGCACATCCGATTGAATACCGGCATGGGTGATTTTCGGATGTGTCCGAATGGATTCACGCTCTTCTGGGGTTACGCCATCGTTATGCAAAGGGTCGGGTGCGCCGACCAGGACCAGATGCAGATCCTCCCGGTGCTGACAGGCCGTCAAAAACGAACGGATGAGAAGATCAAAGCCTTTGAACTGAACCTGTCTGCCGACATAAAGAAATACGGTATGTTCCGGTGGGAGTCCCAGTTGATTGCGAAGAATTTTGCGTTCGTTTGGATCAGGACGGGGCGTATCCAGAAAGCGGTCGGCACAGCCGAGCCCGAAACCGGGTTGAAACGCGGCATGGATTTCCGGCGAAGAGGATTGCAGGGCCTCCAAATCATCGGAGGTTAGCACTTCTGCGCGCTGCATTCCCTGAGCAGCGGTTTTCTCGGCGAATTGCATGAGGGCGCGGCGGGATCCGTTGAGGGTTGGAAACACCAGGCCGTGAAAGGTGCCCATGCAAACGGGGAAAGGGTATTGCCCCCGCTTGGCCAGCGCCAGCGTGAGCATGGCGGCGGAGAAATTCGCATGAATCAAATCCGGTTGCAGGGCGTGGATCTGCTGTCGGAGTTTCTTTGCCGCCCGGAGCTGCCCCCAAACATCCGAGCCTCTGGGAAACGGGAAATGCGTGACGGTTTCCATACCGGGGGTGGAGAGAACCGGATCCACCCCGAAGCTGTCTCCGCCGGTGTTGCACCAGACATGCACTTCATCCCCCCGGCGGGTCAATTCCCCGCAAAGCTCCCGCAGAAAGCAGCGGTAGCTGTCAATCAAAGGAACGAGGTGGAGAATACGCATGGGGGGCGCCTTCGGCGCGGAGATAGCCGCTAAAGCGGCGGAGATTGCGCACTGCGTGCGCGGAGATTGCGCACTGCGTGCGCGGAGATTGCGCACTGCGTGCGCGGAGATTGCGCACTGCGTGCGCGGAGATGGGTTAGGGGGTGCGGGTTTGGGTGGATTGGATTAAGCGGGTGAGTTTGATGCCGATGGGGATGCATTGCGTTCGGAGATGTGCCGCATCCTGCGCAAATTCTGGAAAATTGTCTTCGATCACATACAACAAGGAACGGCATTCCCCGCAAGAAGCTCTCGCGATGTTGTAGAAATTCAGGGTTTCCTGGATGCCGGTTCGTTCAAATCCCTCCCTCCGGCGCGTAGCCCCGTAGATTTATGAATTCAACCATTTTAATCGGCGTCCTCGGGATTTTTTGAGTTGCCATTCAAAGTAACGAGCTAGTTCGCGTGTTTCGAACGATTGAGTTTTAACGTATCGCCAATTGGAATCTCCGGATGTTGATTTTACATAACCGGAATTATGATAACTCAATCGTTCTTCCAGGTTTTGAGTTTGACCAACGTAAACTCTACCGGATTCACTTTGAATGGCATACACAAAATACATACGAGCCTACGGGGCGGAGCCTGCAATATTCGTTATCACGGAAACCGCAGCCCGCTGAATCTGATCTTTGAGCCCGTAATCTTTGGCCAGATCCCCTTTTCGCGTCAGCGCGTACACGTCTTTCACAAACGAACGGGCCAGCTTCCATACTTCCAGCTCTTCAAAACACATACTATTTTCTCCAGTGTTAAAATCTCCGCAGCCTCCGGCTGCCATCTCCGCCCCCTTCGCCCCTGCCGATACGGCGATCGGCGCTCCTGTCTTCCATCTTCGTCGCGCAGCGACTATTTCCGCGGCTCCGCCGCTATCTCCGCGGCTCCGCCGCTATCTCCGCGGCTCCGCCGCTATCTCCGCGGCTACGCCGCTATCTCCGCGGCTACGCCGCTATCTCCGCGGCATTACATTTCATCACCCGGGAGGGGTGGAGCATTCGGGATTTGTTTCAGCAGTTGTTGAAATTCTTCGACACTCCCTTTTTCAGCCTCCTGTTTCAGAAAATCTAAGGATTGAAAAACGGCCAGTTTCTCAGAAACAGCACTGCTGGCGAATTGCGAGACAGAAAAACCCTCCCGCTCAGCGAGGGATTCAAGGTGATTGAGAATTGAGTCGGGTATTTGAACGGTGATGGTTGTCATGTCGCCTCCAAACGTTTGAGAAAATGTTGCGGCTTGATTGCACGGACTCCGAGCGTTTCACTTTTGCGGAAATCATTTACATTATGCGTTACAATATATGTTGCTTTGGCAGCAAAAGCCAGTTCCAAAACAAGATCATCATCAGGATCAGGTAAGAAAGGCCGCCAAAGGAAATAGATGTCCTGTAGGTGACACATTGCAGCATAACCCCGTAAAAATTGTAAAACGTCACCCTCTGCCCAATGAGCAGGTCGATTTACAGGGCGCAAAGCCACAGAGACCATCTCCAGGTATAACGCATTGGATAAGCATGGGGTATAGTCCGGGTGTGGTAAGCGCTCAAGTAGAGCGTAACTTGCTCCGGACCGAGATCGAAGTGCCGCAATGATCACGTTGGTATCTAAAATAAACCTCATAAAACTTTCTTTCTAAATTCAGCAATCTCCGCGGCTCCGCCGCTATCTCCGCGGCTCCGCCGCTATCTCCGCGGCTCCGCCGCTATCTCCGCACCGAAGG
Source organism: Verrucomicrobiota bacterium (assembly GCA_020831625.1). Taxonomy (GTDB): domain Bacteria; phylum Verrucomicrobiota; class Kiritimatiellia; order SS1-B-03-39; family UBA6053; genus PXAS01. Next base: position 4,560 of record JAFIGD010000104.1, read on the forward strand.
TGCTATCTCCGCGCGAAGCGTATAATAAAGCGAAGCGAGCGGAGCGTTCTTGTGCCAAATGCTTTTGCGGGGGGCTTGACCGGCGAGGTGGCGGAAAAACTGAAGTCTGGCGTGGTGAAAGGCCAGGGTTTTGGCGTCCCACATAAAAGAGCGTTTTTCGATTAGCTGCTCAAAACCGCGAATCCGCTTATCGAGATTGCGGGAAATGCGGTTGAGGCCCAGATCGTCATAGAGAACACAGGCGGGTTTGAGGACGGGAATGGGGGCAATGCCCGAGAGGCGCATCCAGAATTCCCAATCCTGCATCGAAACCATTTCCTCGTCGAAACCGCCCATGGGATCGAAGAGATCTTTTCGGATGACCATGCTGGAGGCGGTGCCGGCGAGATTCCGCCGTTTCAGATCATGCCAATTGAGCGGGTTTTTCTGAAAGGGCGGACGTTTGCCGCTTTTCAGCCGGGCGTTGAGGCAGACAAGGCGGTCCCGGGGATGGTCGGCGATCCAGGCGCGCAGGCGGGTCAGGGCTCCGGGCAGATAGACATCGTCGTCATCGAGAAAACAAAGCCAGGGTTGCGTGGCCATGGCGGCCCCGAAATTGCGGGCGGCGTTGGCGCCCCCGCCGGAAGAGCGGAGGACGCGGTGCGGGCCGGGCAGTGCGGGGACCTCCAGGCTGGGCTCGAATCCGTCACCGATGAGCAGGACTTCGTCCTGTTCGGTGAGGCCTGCGGCGGTCAGGGAGGCCAGCGCGGCGGCGGCGGTGCGGTCGGGTGCGAGGGGGATGAGGAGAGAGAACATAATGGGGAGGCGGCCTTCGGCCGCGGAGATAGCCGCTAACGCGGCGGAGATTGCGCCTTCGGCGCGGAGATAGCCGCTAACGCGGCGGAGATTTCGGCTTTGCTGCCGAGATTATTTTCGTTTGAGGTGTTCGTAGAGGATGCCGAGTTGTTCGTGGGTCCAGCGGCGGAAAGAGAGCATGTGACTGGAAGCGGGGAGGAGCTCCTGACTCTGCAGGGCGCGGGGACCGCGGTCGAGGCTGTCGTGGATGACGGGCGCGGGGAGAGGGTTCAGCCCTTGATTTTGAAAGGTGAGCAGGGCGCGGGGGAGATGGTAGTCGTGGGTGACGAGGTAAAAGGGCTCTCCCGGGGTCAGATGTGCCGCGCTGCGCTGCGCCTCCTCGCGGGTGGTGCGGGCGCCCGTGAACGCGAAAACGGAGTCGGAGGATCCGCCCAGCAGCTCGCTGAGCGCCTGCATGACCCCGGCGGCCTCTTCGGCGTCCAAATCCGGGACGGAGATCCACAGCGGGGTGCCGGGAAGGCGTCGGTGCAGCCGAAACCCCTCCACAATTCGCGCCAGACCTTCGGGAGAGAGGCGGGCGTTGATGGGCAGGTCGGGATCACCCCGGAACGCGGTGCAGGCCAGCACCACCACGGCCACGGCTTCGGGACGGGGCACCGTGACGGCGGGATGACCTCCGGCATGGCGTTTGAGAAGGGAAGACGGAAGCATCAGGGTGGCGGTCAGCAGGATCCAGCCCAGTGCCAGAACCAAAAACAGGCGGCGGCGCTTGGAGAAACACAGAGCGGCCAGGATCAGGAGAAACAGGATCGGCAGCGGGTAGAAGAAACTGGAAAGGAGTTTGGTTAGGAACATTTGAGCGCCTTCGGCGCGGAGATAGCCGCTGCGCGGCGGAGATTACGGCCTTCGGCCGTGGAGATTGCGCACTGCGTGCGCGGAGATCTAGAGGAGGGGTTTCAGGAGGAGGAGGGTGAGGACAATCGCAGAGAGGGTGCCGAGGGTGGTGAAGGCCTGGCGTTGTTTGGTGCTTTGGATGAGGTGGGTGAGTTTGATGCCGATGGGGATGCATTTCGTTCGAAGATGTGCCGCATCCTCCGCGAATTCTGGAAAATTGTCTTCGATCACATACAGCAAGGAACGGCATTCCCCGCAAGAAGCTCTCGCGATGTTGTAAAAATTCAACGTTTCCTGAATGCCCGTGCGTTCGAAGCCTTCCGCCACATTCGTGTTAAAATCTCCGCGCCCCCTTCGCCCCTGCCGATGCGGAGATCGGCGCTCCCGTTCTTCATCTCCGCGCCAGCGGCAATCTCCGCCGCATCAGCGGCAATCTCCGCGCCGAAGGCGCAATCTCCAAAATTCGGTGATGAGAAACCAGGCTGCTCTTGGCACACACCAGGCATTGCGCTTGAAGGTGCGCTTGCCGCCGGTGAGGAGGCGCCAGAGCCAGCGCATGTGCAGGGCGTGGACCCAGTCGGGCGCGTGGGGGATGCGGCCGGAATAGAAATCGAACACGGCTCCCACGGGAAGAATGATCGGGACCTTCACTTTGCCAACGTGATTATGCGCCCATTTTTCCTGTTTGGGACAGCCCAGGGCCACCCAGAGGATGTCCGGCCTGGCGGCTTCGATTTGCCGCATGTGGGCCGCATCCTCCTCCTCGGTGAGCGCCCCGAACGGCGGGGTGAGGGTGCCGACGATGTTCACCCCCGGGTAGGCTTCCCGCATTTTCTCGGCCAATAGTTCGGCGGTGCCGGGACCGGCGCCGTAAAAAAAATGCCGCCAGCCTTTCTCCACCCCGTAGGCCATGGCCTTGGGGAAGAGATAGGGTCCGATGATGCGTTCCGGAAGCTGATGTCCGTGAATCCAGGCCAGGGCTTTGGTGACGGTTCCGTCCGCCAGCACCGCATCCGCCGCCTGGTAGGCGGCGAGCAGTTCGGGATCGCGGGTTGTGAAAGCGAGCCCGTTCGCATCGCAGAAACAGGCGAAGCGGGTTTTTTCCTGCTCCTGCCGCCAGGCGTCGAGAGTGTCGAGGAAATCGCCGTAGGTTCCGGAGGCAATGGTGAAATAGGGGGGGATGGGGGCGGGTTTCATTGAGTGGCAGGGGTAGCTCGCGTTGCGAGCGCAGGGGTTGCAGGGATGCGGCTGAAGCCGCGCAGGGGTGGCAGGGGTGGCAGGGGGAAAGAAACCGCTGATCTGACGCTGATGAAGGCTAGGGGCTGTGAGGCAGAGGGGAAGAGGAGAAACCGCTTAATGACGCTTAAGGAACGCTGAAAAGAGAAGGGTGGGGTGGATTAGCCCCAAAAATTGCGGTGGAGTGGTTAAGCGTTGTTTAAGCGTGTTTAAGCGGTTGTATCAATGAGCTTAAAGCGTTCCTACGAGTTCAAAGCAGTCGGCGCACGCAAAATCGGCGGGGGCGATGAAGCCTTTTTGGTCCCAGGGGATCTCAATCCCGATTTCCTCGAAGCAGAGGGCGACGTATTCGGAGCAGATATAGGCGTCGGGCCGGACCAGCTTTTCGCGCTCTTTGCGCGAGAAGCGCAGGCGACCGGCGGCAATTCGGGCGGCGATGATGGCGATTTGCTCTTTGTCATAAGGATAACCGAAGCGGTCCACCGCGGCGGTGGCGAGAGCGGTGAGCGCCTGCGGCGCTTCGGCCGGGCCGAAGGAGAAGGGAGCGCCGATCTCCGCATCGGCCTGCGGTGGAGAGGCTGGAGGCTCCGCACCCCCTTCGCCCCTGCCGATGCGGAGATCGGCGCTCCTGTTTCCCATCTCCGCCGCGCAGCGACGATCTCCGGCGGCTTCTGCACTCAAAGCGTCTATTTCCTGATGCCGAATGACGGCCAGCCTCCCGGGATACGGCCGGCCGTCGTTGTTGTAATTGGTGAGGTATTTGCTGAGGCGCACGGTGCGGACCCCGACGGGCTCAAGGCTTTCGAGCACCATGACGCGGTCGATGCTGTCGAGGCGCATGATGAGTCCCACGTGCGACCAGACCGAGCGGGTGGCGCGCTGGATGAGGGTGGAGAAGATCCCGGTGCCGGAGCAGAGCAGCACGTCGCCGGAGCGGAGTTGCGGGCGCAGCTCGGCGTAGGGGGTGGGCGGGACGGCGGGGAATTTGTTGCGCAGGAGGGGCATGGGGGGGAGAAGTTCGAGTATTGAGTTCGAGTTGAGTCCTACGGACAGTTCGAGTTGAGAGTTCGAGTTCGAGAATATGGCGGAGAGGCGGCGGAGGTCAGGCTTTCCAGCCTGACACGGCGGAGAGGCCGGGAGGGTTTTGAACAGAAGGACGCAAAGGGAGCGAAGGGCTGTGGGGCAGGGGGGAGAAGTTCGAGTGTTCAGTTCGAGTTCGAGAAGTTTCAAATCGAACGTCGAACATCGAACGCTGAACGCTGAACGTTTAAGTAAAAGAAGGAAGAAGTTTAAATCGAACGTGGCGCAGGGGGAGGACTTGAGGTCCCGCCATAAAAATGCTTTGGGCCCCTAACCAACAAAATTTCATATATGAAATGCATTTTATATATGAAATTTTAGAGCTTCTTCTTTGAAGGGATCGGGAAAAGCGGGTGGGGGCGGGTTTCCGATGATCGGAAAAGAGTTGAGGTGATTTTCCGAGGGTCGGAAAAGGGATGAGGTGATTTTCCGAGTCGGAACATTGAAAATCAGGTTAAATACCCTCCAGGGGTTTATGGTAGTCACGATCCTTAAAGGCAGGGGGCGTTTTAAACAGGAGGCAGAAGAGGGAGCAGAGGGCTGTGAGGCAGGGGAAGAAGTTCGAGTTTTGAGTTCGAGTTCGAGAGAGAGCAGCCGGGGGCTGCGGAGATTGCGCCTTCGGCGCGGAGATAGCCGCTGCGCGGCGGAGATAGCGCACTGCGTGTGCGGAGATTGCGGCTACGCCGCGGAGATAGCGCACTGCGTGCGTGGAGATGGGGGAGAAGTTCGAGTTTTGAGTTCGAGTTCGAGAAGTTTGAAATCGAACGTTGAACGTTGAACCTCGAAAGAAAGAGCTGCTCGGCGTTGGACGTTCAAAGTTGGACGTTCGACGTTCGTATTTGTCTTTTGTTCGACGTTGGAAGTTCGAAGTTGGACGTTCGACGTTCGACGTTCGTCTTCACGGGATTTTTAAATCGAACGTTGAACGTCGAACAGAACCCCATCACCCCATCACCCCATTCCCCCATTACCGCAACACCCTTGGTCATTGGCTGCTGAGCAACTCCTCATAAATCTCTTCCAAGCGTTTCATTCGCTCTTCGAAGAGAAACTCACGGGCGCGTTTTTGGACGCCGGCGCGTTTTTGGGTGATGATTTCGGGATGTTTGGAAATATGGATGAGGGTGTCGGCCAGGTCCTGGACGAGTTGTTTGGGGCTGCCGGCGTGGAGGATCCAGCCGGAATCGTTGTTCACCATATCCCCGACGCCGGGGACATCGGTGGTGATGACGGGGAGGCCGTGGGAGAAGGCTTCGGCAATGACGGTGGGGAAGACGTCCGCCAGACTTGGAAAGACAAAGACGTGAGCGGATTGCATAAGGGCCAAGGCCTGATCCCGGGGTACGAAGCCATGCCAGTTCACCGCAGCATCACAACCCAGTTTTTCTGACAGGGCTTTCCACTTTGAGGTCATCACACCATTTCCAAGGATATCTATAACAAGATTGCTGCACCCAGCCTGCATGGCCTTGGCAAAGGCCTCAATCAGGAAAGCGCCGCCTTTGCGGGATAAATGTAAACAGGAAAAGCAAAGGTGAATTTTTTCATCCAGCTTTGGAGCTTGTGAAGCAGGTGGAGAGGAAACAAGATTGCAGGGAATCAAGTCCACAACCTCGCGGAATTGATGAAAATATCCCTGATTGTTGGCTGAAGCAGCGATCATACGGGAGTACCCTTGAACCGCAGCATGGACCGAGCGGTTATATTTCTTGTGGTACTGGTTGATGCTATTTCGAAAGGTATGTTTTAACCCCTCAACAGCACCCAGTGAACTCAGAAACCGGAGCGGCATGTTGTTGGTTCCTGCCGCTGGCCCCCAAACGGACGGAACCGGAAGTTTCCAAAAATCACCCGGATCACGAAAGCTCATATAGGTGCAGTGATGCACAAGAGATAATTTACCTTCGGAGCACATCTGTTCCGCTAAAAGAAACGATTGATTCAACCATTGTCGATAAAAAACATAATAATAAGGCTGATAATAGCGGAGTAAAATGCGACGGACCGGTTCACCAGGTAATTTCCAGGGGAGAAAGGTAACAGTCAAGTTCTTGGCTAATTCGGGATCAGACTGTATGGCGTCTAAAAAAACTTGATTTCTTCCCTTCTCCGCAGTGACAAGGTGAGTGGGATAACGTTTGGCAATAAAAGAAACCCACGTCCATCCTATGCCAGGCTCAGAACCCTTTTCCGGATCGCATGCGAAAGCATTAATAAAAATGCGTTTCATTCAGTTTACGACCGATTGATAAATGGTTAACAAACTACGGTAAAACGTTTTTTCTCCGAAGCGATGCTCTAACGAAGTAGATGCGTTCAATGAAAATTTCTCGACTAAATCAGGACGTTTCCATAATTGGTTGATTTTCTCAATGAATGAATTTAGATCGTCATGAGGAAAAAGAAATCCATTTTCACCATCAAGAATGGTTTCCTGCAATGCACCGATTTTCGAAGCGATAACTGGTTTATTGTGCTGCAGGGCCTCAAGGGCTACCAAACCAAAGGTCTCATACCATTGGCTTGGAATCACAAGGAAACGGCAATTCTGGTAAAAATTTGTAAAATCATTTCCATTAAGCATCCCCAAATATTCGACATTATCAGGAAAATCAAGAGTGTTTACATAACTCCCCAGTCCATGACCTGCCAACTTAAAAGGTATATGAGGTAGCAATTTCGCGGAATCTAAAATCAGTTGAATCCCTTTTTCAGGACTGATACGGCCTGCATATCCAACATAATCTCCCAACTTAAATTTGCTGTTTGCGGTCTGTTCCAACGGTTGCAGCACATTGGGCAATACATGGATTTTTTTGGGATCGACTCCCCAGGAAGAAAACTTGGATTTTTGAAATAAAGAGGGTACAATATACGCGTCGACATAAGGATGAATCAAATCAAAAACGCGCGCATATTCATTACGGATTGCATACACGAAAGAACGGGCGATGTTGTTTTCACAGTTATGTACCAAGCCAAATAAGTGAGTCCGTGTAGCGCATTTTTCGCAGATTTTATTGTCACGAAGCATAAGACCCGTGGGGCAGAACAATCTGTAGTTTGCACATCTCATCACTACGGGGACTTTGTGTTTTTTGATAAGTCGAAATATATGCGGTGAGATTAAAGGGTAGATGTTCTGAACCTGTACGATGTCGGGTTTGAACCTGTTTAACAAAGTCTCCAGTTCTTTGAGAGTTGAACGGGAATAAAATGAGTTTATTGTTGCCCAAAGAAATCCGGCAGGTGAGTTGCGGAGGCTAGAACTGTCTCTTGAAAAAAACTCAACCTCATGGTTGTTGTCTTTGAGAAGTCGAATAAAAGAGTCGACCATACGCTCCTCGCCACTAAGTTTACCATATTTATTATGAACAAATAAAATTTTCATTTTTGCAATTTTTTTAAAATCCAGCATAATCTGACAAAAAACGATTTGCTGTAAATATATTTTTCTAAATCCAGATCAAAGCGGATATTTGGAGTCAAATACAAAGGGTCTTTTAAAGGGAAAGATATTTCGTTGGTTTCCAAGTTGGTGTACTTATACCCCGCAGTTCTGGTTGCGCTTTCATCATCCCCTATATTTCTGACCAAATTACTGCTGGGATAAATCACCAAACCATTATTTACCCAACAGGATAATTTCCACAGATACGCCCAACTATTAATTTTTCCTTTTAAAAATAATTGGTAAATTTTTTTCCAATAAAGGTAATGGATTTTTTTTTGAAACAAACTCTTGAATTCCGATGTGTTGATGTATTTGGCTGGTTCATTATTCACTTCTTCGAATTCGTTCCAAGAACGGCGCCAGGTGGCCCAGCCCCAGCAGTTGTTATACCTGGAAAAAAAATAAGAACTGCTGGAGTTATCGTTTTGACCAAACACGTTTGTACCCGCAATTGAGTTAACACGACTTTCGTATTTGTATTTAGATAATAGCTGAGTGCAAAATTGAAAGAAGCTCGCATTCGGCACGCAATCATCCTCCAGAATAATCGCCTGCTCTTCGTGTTCGAAGACCCAGTTGAGTCCGGAGACCACCCGGTTGCGGCAGCCGAGGTTGGTTACGGAATAATTCTTGTGTATCTCACAGGTCCAGGGAAGAGGATCGAAGAGATCCTGACAGGCTTTGACTTTGGCGGGCTCCTCGGGCCGGTCGGCGCGGGGGCCGTCGCAGACGAGGTAGAGTTTTCGGGGCTGCACTTCTGCGAGGCGGTTGACGAGGACCTGCAAGACCTCCGGTCGGTTGAAGAAGATGACGACGACGGGGGTTTCATTCATAAGAACAGCCAAAGCGGGGGAAAAAAACCAGAAACCATTGTTTCAGGAAAGACCAGACGATGTTTCCCCGGCCGGTGAGGCGCTGCATGGTCAGCAACTCGCGGAAGTTCACGCCGGTGGGACTGCGAAACGCGTTAATGCGCTGAGAGAGGGATTTGTTGATGTTGCGGTGGGGACGGGCACCGTTCGCATCACACACGGCCAGATGGCCGGGGGCCAGCCAGACGGGAAAACCAGCGCGGTTGGCGTGCATCCCGTAATCAAAATCGCCCCAGGCGTGCTGATAGGCATCGGAGAGATTTCCAAGCGCATCATAGACCTCTCTGCTGACCAGGACGCAATTCCCGTTCATGAAGGCGATGGGGGTATGGTCGGAGTCTTCCGGCTTCAGCAGGCCTTGATGATTTCGGCCCCCATAGGTGGTTTCGGGCTGCAGATCAGAGGAGGACGAAGACCGGCAGGCCGCCACCACGATGCCGGGCTTTCCGTGCTGGTGCATTTGCTTTTGCAGGCAGGTTAATAGAGTGGCAAGGGCCCCGGGAAGCAAAAGAGTATCGTTGTTGAGCCAGAGAAAGGCATCGCAGGTTTCTTTTGCGGCCACCGACCAGGCAAGTCTCATGCCTTGGTTCCAGTAGAGCGATCCGTCACCGGGAATGATCGCAACTTGCGGGAATCGATCCGTGAGAATCGGGATAGTGTTGTCGGTGGAGCCGTCATCCACCAGAAAGACCTTGAGTTTGGCATTACACTCTTGGGCAAAGAGAGACTCCAGACACGTCAGGGTCTTGTCGATGCGGTTGTGGACGGTAAGAAGAACGGAGATTTTCACTGGGCGGCCTCATGCCGCTGCCAAAGTTTCATTTCACGCGACCGGGCATAGAGATAGCCCCCCAGCGGAAAAAACAACATCGGAATTGATACTAATAAATAATGCCCGGTGATGCCGCCGATAATCATGGATGAAAATACGGCAATTCCAAGAACATGATGAACCCGGTCACGGTCTGGAAGGATCAGGGTCCGATATGCGGCAATCCCGCACAGACAAAAGGCGAAAATCACCAGCGGGCCCGCTACCCATCGTAAAACCACCAAAGCGTTCAAAGGGGTATTGTGGGCTCCAAACGGAAGATCTCCCTCGCCCCAGCGGGGATGATAGATGATCGCATTTTGACCTCCTGGACGCAGGACAGGATCCCGCAAGACCACATCTTCGGCAAGTCCCCGCCAAATGATGGAGCGGTCGTCAAAAATTTTCGAAAGGAAACGCTCCTCAAGCGTTTGCTGATCCAGACGGACCCCACCCAGGCGCCCCTGCATATAGGGACTGAAATGGATCACGGTTAAGGGGAATACCCAAAAAAATATTAACCAGAAGATAAGGAAGGGCTTTAACAGCTTGGTGAGGAATGTAACCCCTAGAAAAATAAACAGCAAGAACGAAAGTGCCCAAAGTCCGTTCAGCGTAAAGGTTCCTTCCACATCAACATAATCTTCAGTAGCAAGCAAGGTTGTAAAAAGATTTCGAAAAGCAAAAAGGCAAGATAAAATAAAAGATATCAAAAATGATATTAAAACAATGGGCTTTTGCCGGATCATAGGGAGAACTAGCGGTAAAGCCGGAACAAAAGCGATAATAAACCACAAAAAATGGTGATGAAATCTTGAAGAAAATTGGAGAATCATTAATATCGTGATGCTATGTAGTAAATAGATAATCGACTCAGCGGAAAAACGGCGCGATTGCGACCAGCAAAGCATGCCATAGAAAAACAGAAAAATATTGAAATACATTCGGAGAGGATTCGTCCAGGAAGGATTGCGGCGGAGAAAACCCAAATAAATCATGTAAACGGGCAATACAGACAACAGCAACGCGAGAAGAAAGAAAAACGTCTTTCCCTTAACGCTTTTCAGTGAGCTGGTGAACGCCGTCCAGATCGAACAGAGAGTCATTATATAAATAATCCAGTAAGCTGTGCTTACAGGAAATCCTGCGATATGAATGACCCCGTGTTCAAAACGCGTGACTATATGGGAAAGCTCACCCCGATTCGCGATCGCAAAATCCGCTTTATGAAAAACCAGCAGCATCAAAACAGGAAGCAGGTTGATGTCTTTTTTCCAGACGATCAGCGTAGCAAGGCCCATCCCGTAGATCGTCGAGAAACTTGGGATAAAGACGTTGATGACCAGATAGCTTAGGGCTAATAAATAGTATGTGAGCAGCTTAAAGTTTAGCATTTTGGTTTAAAATCTTTTGATAGAAGGTGAGATATTTATCAACTACGGAGCTGATGGTGAACTCACTGAGAACTCGTTGAAAGCCCAGCTCGGCTTTCACATGGCATTCCGAGGGGTGCTCTAAACAATGATTGCTATTTTGGCTAATACTCTCGACCGATTCAGCGTCAAACAGAAAACCACAAGCTCCGTCATTCAGAATCCAGGGAACCGCACCACTACATTTCCCTCCTAAACAAGGAAATCTGTGGGACATCGCTTCGATGAAAATATTGCCAAAGGACTCTTCCAAGGTGGTGGAAATGAAAAGGGTTTCAAGTGGGTTGTAGGCAGAATAAATTTTTTGCACCTGCTCATAACCCATAAAACAAACCTGTTCCTGTAGATTGTTTTCATTGGCCCAACATTCACCAGGCCCACCGGGTTCAAGCCCCCGTCCATAAAGGAAGAGTTTCAAATCTGGAAACGCATTTCTGGATTGCTGAAATGCTGCTAAAAGTCGTTTCACATTTTTTCGATCGTTCCATTCCGTCACCGACAGGAGTTGTTTGTAGTTAGGACCTTCCGACCAAATAGGAGCAACTTTCGGTGTAGGCACCCCGTTCGGGATAATGACTGATGACTTTGTGTAAAAAGAAAGTTTTTTAAATTCATCCTGCATGTACTGTGAAATGCACACGGTATGTTTCAACCTGGGGACGACAAAGGTGCTGGAGTAAAGGGCCCGAAACCAGCGATATGGATGTTTCATCATCCTGGCAATTCTCCATGGGGAGTCTCTTATGGTTACCACACAGGGTATTCGGGTCGATAGTGCAGCATCCGCAAACTCATAGCACCAATTCGCTTGAATGATGTCCGGCTGGCAATCTAACAATGCCTTGCGCATGTGACGCACTTCTGTGCGATAGAGGTCTTTCAGAAACTCTATAGCCCGCTTGCGCCTCGGGGTGCAGATGATAGTGAGATTTGGACCCGACCATCGCTTTGGTTGTGAAACACAAAGGCTATTTGTCACCAAGCTGACTTGATGCCCTCTCTGGATCATTTCGCGTATGAGCAAGGCGGCTTGGGGATACGCATAACCCTCCGGAAGATCTGTGGTGTCGTCCAGGAGGTCTTTGAGGTGCAGTAAGCTGCAGGGGCTACAAAAAGCGATATGCATGAAAAGGATTACCAATAGCACTTATTTTTAAAAGAATCTGCTTTTGCAGGGGTTTCAGATTCAATGGGACGGATCCAATGAGAATTGTAAAAGCGTTTGTCATATTGATAAGTAGATCCTTCCCATCGGGAGCCTTTAATTCCGAAGAGTAGCTGTAGTGCACCGCCGATATGGATGCCGGTTTTGCCCAGGGATTTGGCGTGGGTGGCGAGGGATAAGCCATATGCCCCGCAGCCGATGAGGGCAACATCAAAATCGGCCCGATTCATCTGCTCTTTCATCCACTCAAGGGCGGCGAACCAGTCGGGAAAGTTAGGATGCCTGCCGCCCATGGATTGAACCGCAGGGATAACCTGCAGAGATTCAAAGGCCGGGAGAACCTCCGGATCGGCGAAAAGGTTTATGCGGTTTTCGTATTGCCGTAGAATGGATTCCCGAAAAGGGTGAATCCACAGGTTACATTTATACATGGTGCCCTCTTCGGATCATTTCGCGACTCAAAAGTGCAGTCTTAAGGTATAATTAATGCTCCGGTAGGTCTGTGGCATCTTCAAAGAGTGGTTTGTGATTAAAACAAAATGCATGGTGTACAAAATTCTTGTGATTTGAAATAAGCTACCCAATTATTTTAAAAAGTATAGAAATAAGTTATAATGAAAAAGCATCTTTTAAACAGGATTTAATTCCAGAAAAGGAATTATATCCTCCTCTAAGATATAAAACAACTGATTTGGGAAACCTTTTAAGGAAAGTGCTTTCATAGACCTCTAAACGTTTTTTTGAATCTTTTAATAACTTATTATAAATGTATAACTGATTATCTAATAAACTTCTGTATGTGTCATCTGTCATCGTATTTGTAATCCATTTCACCAAGTGATCATATTTAAGAATATTTTTTTTCATATTGCACAGTTTATCGTACTTACAAGTAATTTTTTTGGTTGGGTCTCGTCTTAAACGTGAGGGGTTTATGAAGGAGTTGTATTCCGAACTTATTGTTACAGCATTATTATGTCTGCGATACAAGGCAAGTGTGTCCTCCAAAACAACTCTTTCATTTAAGAGATGACCGCATTTATGTAACCATGAATCATAAGTCCAATAAGGATTATCTTTAACTGGCAAGGGGCGGCATTTATTCCAGAACTCTTTTGTTATTACAGTCGCCATACCAGCAACAAACTTATCGTCACTGTATCCAAGCGATCTTAAACGTTGAAGTTTTGTTTCGCCTGATTTTACTAATTTTTCGTCACATATTTCAACATCATGGATTAGTATACCTGCATTACTTTGGATAAAGTGATCAATAACTTTTGTTGTTTTATTAGGGTGCCACATATCATCTTGGTCAGCTAAAAAAATGATATCACCCGAACACTCACTTATTGCTTGAAAAAAATTTTGTGTGTATCCTATATTATTATTGTTGATTATCACTTTAAAGGTTACTGAGGTATTGCGTAAAACTCTGTTTGCGATATCAACAGTCGAGTCATTCGAACAGTCATCTGAAATAATTACTTCGTCAACAGGTGTGCGTTGAAGTAAAATACTTTGTAGTTGTTCGGTTATGTATGATTCACCATTATAGGTTGCTATAGCAACTGATATTTTATTTTTCATAACTAAAAACCTTTATAGGATCAAGTGGCATTTAAAGCATTTAAGATGTTATTCATATTAATAAAGGAAAGATCTTTCATCTTAAAAGCATTTTTTTCTAACGATTTAGCAGCATGAATATCTAAATAATTGATCACATCAATTATAGCGCCGAGTTCATATGATTTATTGAAAGGAGGGCTTCCCCAGCACCTTAAATAGTTATCGACTTTTATATTTCTAGGGTTGACGCCAAAATAAGGTTTTTCAAATGACATTGCAGTTATGCAACCGTGAAGACTTGTGCCGATGAATACTTTGGCGTTTTTTATTAAATATGTTATTTCCCATATATTTAGTGGGTATATAATTCTAAATGAATCCTTTAGTTTTTTATTTACTTTGCGAAGAAAATTGTAATCACCATGACCTTCAGCATATCCAATTGGAAGCAAAATAATAGGAAGCTTTGTTATTTCATTTAACTTTGATAAAAACTTACAAACTTCGTCAATATTAACGCCAACTTTATTTTCAGTACCTTGAAATATTATATAGTCTTGGTTGAAATTACGACGAAAACAATCGCTTGTGTTTTCATCTAGCATTGAGTTGTTGATTAAGTCAGAAATTAATGAAACTGAATCTGGGTAAACTTTGACATCCCGTATGGTTTTAAGGGACTCGGATGTTCTTATATCTCTTGCACTTATGTAGGTAGCATCTTGAAGTGAATTTTTAACCTTACTTTTAACAGAATTATTTAGTTTGTTGTAATTCCCTCCTACTGTATTAAAAATTATTTTTATTTCATTGTTATCCTTAACATAAGGCAGATATGGCATGAACCATTTAATACCGTAATGTTTATTAAAGATTAAATCCGGAAAATTTTTGATTTGTTTTATAGGTATAACTTTGTACTTTTTTACTAAAAAATTTAACGGTGGAATATGTTTGAAGTGAGTAAATAGTGCAGATGTACTTGCACCTACAACTTCGCCACCAATAACTATGATAGCATGGATTTTTTTTATATTTTCTTTATTAATTAACGTCTTTATTGCTACAGTTTTAATTGCTTTATACTTACTTAGATCTGACTTTGTCAATGATGCGAAAGAAATAGTGTATTTATTTTTAAAATCGGGATGGTATTTATTTATAAAAAGCTCAAATATAATAGGCATCATATTGTCGCCATAATTGTATCTGTCAAACGCTCCATATATAACGATTATTTTTTTCATAATTTTTTTTAAATCACAGAAAATGACAAATGATTTTTATCAAATTATTTTTTATTTAAAATACTTACTGCGTTTTTAAACGGTCCGAAATTCATAAGAATTAGTCCTGGAATGCTGGCGGTTAATATTGGGGTATAAACACCAAAGACATCCTTGAAGTAAAACAGTAATGCAGCACCAATTAAAGCTCCAAATGCGGAATGCCAGTAATAAATTATAACATTTCCAATAGCACTAATAGAACAACAATACAGGTTGAATTTTGCCATCAGCATCAAACCCCCGAAAAGAAACCATGCGGGGTAGGGTAAAAAAACTAAAGACGAATTAAGTTTTTCAATGAATAATGGAAAAATTATTGACCCTATAATAATTCCAACAAAGAACAAGCATAAAGAAATTGTAACTCTTTGATACGTAAGTTTTTTTAAGATAGATATATCCCCTTTTGCTAATAAACGAGACATTAAGGGCTGAACGGAACTAAATGGTGCTTGTGCAAGAAGCGCTATTGTCTGAATCATTTTTAAAGAGAAAAGATATGAGGCAGTTTCCGTCGTTGTAGAAAATCCTGCATAAATAATTGCCGATAATTGCAAGGAACCGGATTGTCCAAACTCTCCAATAAAACCTTTCCATGTTGGTTCAAACGACCACTTAATCACTTCTTTATCAAGTTTTAATACTTTGTACTTAAATCGTAGTACCCGTCCCCCTTCTACCTGACTTAATAGATACCGATCACGAAAAACACCAGCGATTGAAACTGCTTGCATTACTAATGCCAGTATAATTATATTTCCATTCAGTAATAAAGTAATAAATCCTGCAATACAAGAGCCCAGACTGAATATAATATTCCATCTATTTATTAATGCTACATAATTCATTCCTATTAAAGCGAGTTTCCACCTCTGAAAAATAAACATCACAAGAGATGTTATTTGAACAATTAAAAAAGCCGTCCAAACTTCAGTTTTGTAATCATAATTTTCTAATATATTTTTGAGACCAAACCAACCCATACTTACAGCAATTAACATGTTTAGAACACCTATAAGACTGTTAAGTGATCCTATCGTATTATATGCAAGTTCAAAAGAATTCCAATTAGGTTTTTGCTTATCTGAAGGCGTAATCTTACTTTTAATCGGCGATAAATTTTCTGCGCCACCCATTGCGAATGCAAACATTCTCGAAAAAGTTAAACCTAATCTCTTTGAAATTATATTTCCAAAAAAATTTAGTGAAGCAAATAAGTACCAAGCCGCTATTTCCGTTTCATTAAATCGTGTGATAATAAGCGGTGTAATTGCAATTAGTCTTAATGATTGTGTTAGATAATTGCCCCATGATGTAAATGTTGGAGAATTCCAAAACCTATGTATAATTATTTTTATCATTTAGCAAATTTTATCTTAAATTTTTCAAATTAAATGTGTGTCAATTATTATTTTTTTTGCCTTCACCCAAAGGATCCCCTCTTCACCGGTTTGATAGGCGAGGGCGTTGTTGAAAAAGGGGGCGTAGAGGTCTTCTGGCGGGCCTTTGCGGGAGAGGCGGCGGGTTATGATCTCCAGAGGAGCGAGCAGGTGTTGGTCGATGAGGGTTTCGGTCAGGGTTTGCGGTTCGCAGGCGGTGGCGGGTTCGTTGAGGTTGAAGCTGGCGATGAGGTGTCCGCCGGGTTTGAGGATGCGGAGGAGTTCGCGACAGGTTTGCTGGAAATGGTCCACATGGTCGATGGCATTGAGGGTAAAGACGACGTCGACGAAATTTGACGGGAGGGGGATGACCTTTTCCGTTGATTTCAGGTAGATCATGTCGTGGGAGAGGACATTGTCGGTGAAGGCGTCCGCATAGGCGTCGGCCAGGACATCGATGCCGATGCGCAGGGCGGCGGAGCGGGCCCAGACGAGGCTGCCGCGGGGGCCGCAGCCGAAATCGGCGACGATTTTACCGGTCAGGAAGCTGTCGTCCGCCTCTTCGGCCATGGCGAGAAAGATTTTCGCGTAGTGGTCGTTGCGGAAGGTGCCGTGATCCCGTGTCAGCCGGCCGCGCCAGAAGTCCAGTTCCTCCCGGTTTTTGTTCAGGAAGGGGTTGACCAGGGGGCGGAGGAGGTTTTTTAGTCCCGGTGGGAGGGCGGATTTGATGGATTGTTTTAAAGTCATATAGCGCCTTCGGCGCGGAGATTGCGGCCGGAGGCCGTGGAGATTGCGCCTTCGGCGCGGAGATAGCAGCCGGAGGCTGCGGAGATAGCCGCTGCGCGGCGGAGATGGAAGACAGGAGCGCCGATGGCCGCATCGGCAGGGGCGAAGGGGGAGAAGTTCGAGTTGGGGGTCCTTCTGACCGTTCAAGTTTTGAGTTCGAGTTCGAGTGGCAAGCGGCTTTGCCGCGGATACGGGATACGATTTAGTTCGAGTTGAGAGTTTAAGTTTGAGAAGTTTGAAATCGAACGTTGAACATCGAACACTGAACTTCGAACGTTGAAATCAAGAAAATGGAAGGAAGAAGGAAGAGGTTTTGAAATCGAACGTCGAACGTTGAAAGAAAAAGCTGTACGACGTTCGAAGTTCGTGTTTGTTTTTTGTTCGACGTTGGACGTTCGAAGTTCGTCTTTGTCTTTTGTTCGACGTTGGAAGTTCGAAGTTGGACGTTCGAAGTTCGTCTTTGTTTTTTGTTCGACGTTGGAAGTTGGACGTTCGACGTTCGTCTTTGTTTTTGTTCGAAGTTGGGCGTTCGACGTTCGATGTTCGACGTTCGTCTTTGTTTTCTGTTCGACGTTCGTGTTTGTCTTCCGTTCGACGTTGGAAGTTCGAAGTTCGACGTTGGAAGTTCGTCTTTCCGGAAGTTTTTCAATCGAAGGTTACTTGGAGCTGGCGGTTTGGATGCTTTTGACGAAGATGCGGATGAGCTCATCGTTTTCCTGACGGAGGTCGCAAAGAAGGGAGGTGTCTTTCAGCAGATTTGCCTTTTCGATGAGATTGAGCCAGCGGAGCGTTTCCCGAAGTTCTTTGAGACAGACCCGCATTTTATGAATGAAGTCTTTAGAGGATTCGGCAGCCTGGGCCTCTCCGTGATTCGGGTAGGCTGAAGTGCCGGATCGAAGTATTTGTCCTGCCACATGATTACCGGAACGGGTTTTGGGCAACGCCTCGCTTAAGATCATGATGCGGGCGGAAAACGCAAGCAGCCGTTCTTCGAGATCGTATTTCGGTGCCATTATTTTTCTGTTCAAAGTTGGACGTTCGACGTTCAACGTTCGAAGTTCGTCTTTGTCTTCTGTTCGAAGTTCGACGTTCGACGTTCGACGTTGGACGTTCGAAGTTCGTCTTTGCCTTCCGTTCGACGTTTGTCTTTGTCTTCTGTTCGA
>JAFIGD010000061.1 GCA_020831625.1 Verrucomicrobiota bacterium
ACCATCCCGGGGAGTTGCCCGGCCACAACCGTAAGGCGCTCCTGGACGCCGCGTTTTTCGTCCTGAAGATGAAAAATAAAAAAAATACCCGCGCACGCAGTCAGGAAAAAGAAGGCGGCACCTCCGTAGACCCACCGACGAAAGGAGGCAAATCTGCTCTGGATCCTGCTGAATCCGTCATCCCGGGTCAAAGAGACCATCAGGGCGACCGGATCTCCCGCCAGATTTTCGACCGGATACCCCATCAGGATATAGCTGTGGTCACCGGCCCGGATCGAATACCCCCAGGGCTCTTTCTCTGCGGTCTTCGTCTGCAATAAACGCCGGCTTTCCCGCAAAACGATGTCCCGCAACCCGTTCTCCACCTCTTCCATGATCTTTTCCGAGCGGACCCAGTCGTTGTCTTCAACCATATAATTCGCCGACAGCTCCGACATTGTGTAATCGCCAATCAAATCATCAAAGACCGTGGATCGCACCACCGACTCACGGATCATAAACTGGTAATCCCGGTCGGGATTGACCCGCTTCATATACCGCCAGACCCCTTCGGGAAGGAAACTGGTTTCCACACTTCCAACATGTTGCTCTCCATAAAAAAGCGGATGCACATACCGGAAGCCGTTCAGGATCCGTCCCTCCTCAAACGCTTGCGTCGCCTCTAACCTGCGATTGGCCGCCTCAACCGTTGGCCGGATACCGATCAAAGAATCCCCGAACCGATCAGGGCGGTGCATGCGTAAAAAGCTCTCCGAGTTTTTCGTGTGGAAATGCAGCTGCCGAATGCCTTTCTCAAGCATTCTTCCATACAACGGAGTCATCCGTTCATACAGTTCCATACGAAGTCGATGACGCTCCTCCTCGCTTTCCACGAGCATTTGCCGATGCATCAGCCTCTCCACAAAATCATCCTCGCCCGCCGCAAGCACTTCACCCAGCATATATTCCGTCAGATATTGATGATTCCGCAACGCGGAATTCACCTCGTTCTGGAATGCGAACAATTCCTTTTCCAAATCATTCGCGATCCGGGCATTCCGTTCCATTTGCAACAGCCAGATCCCAAGTCCCAGCAAGGCTCCGGTAATCAGGAGCAAGCCCGCTACCGCAAACCGCCGTCGACGGTCAAACGATTTGAAGAATCCATGCAGAAAATCGAAAAATTTCATAGGTTCACGCGAATCGCTGAAGTTTGCCATGCCTTTTGTAAATTAACCAGCACCAAACAACAGGAAATTCCAACCGTCCCAAGAACACCCCTCCGGACTTCAATTTTCCACAAAAATCTTGTCCGCGCCGGAATAATCCCTCATAAACACCCGGCATGACCTGTACCCCCCAAACCATCCTCATCACCGGCGGCGCCGGCTTTATCGGCTCCAATCTGGCCCACATGCTCGTCCGGGACAAGCAAACCCGCGTCATCAATGTCGATAAGCTGACCTATGCCGGCAACCTTGAATCCCTTCGGGCCCTGAACAACCATCCCGATCATGTCTTTATTCAAGCTGATCTTTGCGATCCCGGGGCGCTCAGGGACATTTTCGCCGCCCACCGCCCCGACGCGGTCATGCATCTCGCCGCCGAAAGCCACGTGGACCGCTCCATCGACGGCCCCGGCGAATTCATTCAAACCAACCTCGTCGGCACCTTTCATCTCCTCCAGACCGCCCTCGCCCACTGGCGCACCCTCGCCCCTGAAGCCAAAGCCGCCTTCCGCTTTCTCCACGTCTCCACCGACGAAGTCTACGGCTCCCTCGGCCCCGACGATCCCGGCTTCTCCGAAACCACCGCCTACGACCCCCACTCCCCCTACAGCGCCAGCAAAGCCGGCTCCGACCATCTCGCCCGCGCCTGGGCCGACACCTACGGCCTTCCCGTGCTCGTCACCAACTGCTCCAACAACTACGGCCCGTATCAGTTCCCTGAAAAGCTCATTCCCGTCGTCATCCTCAAATGCCTCAAAGGCGAACCCATTCCGGTGTATGGAAAAGGCGAAAATATCCGCGACTGGCTGTACGTCAAAGACCACGCCGAAGCCCTCTACACCGTCTGCACCCGGGGAACACCCGGCGAAACCTACAACATCGGCGGCAACAACGAGCGCACCAACCTCGACCTCGTCCGCACCCTCTGCGGCCTCCTCGATGAACTCCGCCCCGGCCCCAAACCCTACGCCGACCTCATCGAATTCGTCACCGACCGCCCCGGCCACGACCTCCGCTACGCCATCGACCCCGCCAAAATCCGTTCCGAACTTGGATGGACCCCCAAAGAGGACTTCGAATCCGGCTTCCGCAAAACCGTGAAATGGTATCTGGAAAACGAAGACTGGTGGCAAAACATCCTGAACGGATCCTATCAACTCCAACGACTCGGAACCCAATTATGAGCACCTCCCGAAAAGGCATCATCCTCGCCGGCGGCTCCGGCACCCGCCTCCACCCCCTCACCCGCGTCGTCTCCAAGCAGCTGATGCCGGTCTACGACAAACCCATGATTTATTATCCGCTCTCCATCCTCATGCTGGCGGGCATACGCGAAATTCTGGTCATCAGCACCCCCCACGATCTGCCGCATTTCCAAACCCTCCTCGGAGACGGCCAGGATATCGGACTTTCCCTGGCCTATGCCGAACAGCCCAGCCCCGACGGCCTCGCCCAGGCCCTCATCATCGCCGGGGAATTCCTCGGCGGAGCCCCCTCCGCCCTCATTCTCGGCGACAATCTTTTCTACGGCCAATACCTCGAAAAAAGCCTGAAAAATGCCGATGCTTTTGAAGGAGCCACCATCTTCGGCTATCCCGTGGACGACCCCACCGCCTACGGCGTGGTCGAATTCGATCCAGAGGGCAATGTGATCTCCCTGGAGGAAAAACCCGCCAAACCCAAATCCCGCTTTGCCATACCCGGCATCTATTTTTACGATCAGCACGCGCCGGAATACGCCAAAGCCCTCACCCCCTCCCCCCGGGGCGAACTTGAAATCACCGATCTCAACCGCTGTTACCTCCAAAAAGGGAACCTTCGGGTCGAAACCTTCGGCCGCGGCACCGCCTGGCTCGACACCGGCACCCCCGACAACCTCCTCGCCGCCGCGCAGTTCGTGCAGGTCATCGAAAAACGCCAGGGCCTGAAAATCGGCTGCGTCGAGGAAATCGCCTGGCGCAAAGGCTTCATTACCCAAGCCGAATTCACCGCCCTCGGCAATGCATACGGAAAGAGCGAGTACGGAAACTACCTCAGAAAACTCGCTCTGGAGAATCAGCGGTCTTAAAACCGCAGCGCCGCCGATCCGCCCCGCACCACCGCGTAGGCGTTGTGCTGATGGATCGATTCGTGGTTGGTGACCTTCACCTGCCAGGCGTCCATCCGCACATCCTCCCGGAGTTTCATGGACACGTTCCGGACCATATCCTCCACAAAACGGGGCTCGTCATACGCCTGCATCGTCACAAAGCGCTCATCCACCCGTTTCAAAATCGGATACAGCGGCGCCGAAGCCGAGGCCTCCACCTGCTCAATGACCTCCTCCAGACAAATCTTCACGTCCGCGTCCGCAATATCAACAAAGTGATGCTCCAGGCGGACATCCACATACCCCCGCTGATTGTGCGCGCCGTACGAACTGATCTCCTTGCTGCAGGGACACAGCGTCGTGACCGGAACCTCAACCGACTGCACAAACGTCAGGTCTTTCCCGTCCTTTAACCGGGCCTCATACGCGCAATGGTACGCCTGCTTGGCGATCCGCCCGCTCACCGGAGCCTGACGGTCCAGAAAATAATCAAATTCAAACGACAACACCGAATCATCCGACCCCTGATGATCCCGCAAGCGGACCAACAGATTCAGAATGCCGCGAAAATCCAGACGGCCCTCCGCCTCCAGAAGATCCTCCACCAGACGGCTCATGTGAATCCCTTTAATCTCCTCGCGGAGACTCGCGCCCAGCGAGGCGGTCATCGATACCGTCTGAACGGCGGATTCGTCCAACTCAATGCCCGAGACGGCCATCAGAGTTTTCAGATCGGAAATGCCGACTTCACGGATCGCCACACGGCGGTCGTCGACATCGGTTTGTACGTCACGGGTTATCGTCATGGTTTCAGGGCTCATATGGCTTTCCTTCAAATAAGGGATTAAAGGGTGTTCAGTTAATACAATCTATAACCAAACGAATTCCGAATCCAATCCTTACGGAAAAGCGGCCAGAGCGGTAAAAGGATAGAAAAAATCAGGATTTGGGCGCGGATTTTGAGCCCCGGGCGGACTTGAACTTAGACTTGGACTTCACGCCCAGCATGCGTGAGATCGGACAAAAATCCGTAAACGCGCTCTGAATCAGATTAAGCCCCAGCACAATCGGGATCCAAAACCATAAAGGATTCCAGAAAAAACCGAGTGTGAAAAAAATTGTGCAAAAGACAGTATGTAGTAGAAACAGTTTCATCGATTCCCTTTCATTTAGCAGCATTGTCTTTTGTCATAACGCTCTAATCCTCAAAAAAAAGAAAATTTCTAAACTATGACGCGGCGCGATTCTTCCCCTCACCGGAATCTGAGCCGGAATCAAAAGCCCCACACCCTATACAAAAATGTATGAATTCAGCCCACACCCTGACAAAATTCATCCTTCCCGCTTCACCGCACCACCTCTTGCGGCGGTGAAACGCCTTAACATTTTTACAAATTCAGGGTAATCCTTTAGAAACCAACTGTTCATGGTTACGATATTGCTCATTCAGTAACAGCAGACCGGTACCCCCTCAAGCCTATGACTCAACACCGCAAACACCCCGTGAGTGGTATGAAAAATGCTTGAAGAACATATCCTTGATTCACAACACAAAATAATTACATTTATGGCATCAATTAATAGCGCCCCGCGGTCAAAAAACAATGCATCCGGCTTCACACTGGTGGAAGTCGTGGTGGCCACAATGCTGTTCACCTTTATGGCGCTGAGCGTTTCCAGACTGACCATGGCGAGCATGAGGATTTCGCACCTGAATGTATACAAAACCACCGCCATGTCCGTGGCCCAGGGCTACATGGAGCAGATCAAAAGTCTGGACAACGAGACCCTCATCCGCCTGTCGACACAAGAGGTCGAGCTTCCTCTAACCTCCAATCAAGTTCTGCCCACGCGAAGTGTATCCCTCCTTTCCGCAGGGGCCACACTTGATCAGATTGACGACTGGCTGGTCGCCAACACCCTGGACCCCTCCACCCTTTCCGATACCCTCGACGTGATCAACCACAAAGAGATCATCATTGATGTGGATCAAAACACCGGTCAGGTCAAAACCATGGACATGTGGATTGATGTCGAGATCCACCGGATGAGCAATGTTCCCGGCGACACCTTTCTTATTGACCTGCAGTATATCCACTCACTGCCCGGACTTTCCGATGCAACCACCCTCACCCGTGAGGTATATATCCGCAGAAACACCCGGGATTACATCCGGGCCACCCGCACCATGCGCCATCGGCCGAACGCCAACGACGGACGCCTTCAACTGGTCACCACCCTCCTCAATCTCGAATCCATCTAAACCCCATGACATCCCTGCACCGCAAAACAACCGTCTCTCCCCCCGCACGAGCCGCGGTCGACGGATTCACCCTCGTCGAAGTCATGATCGCCCTGACCATCATGGTCTCGGTCCTGGCCATGACCTCCGGTTTTCTTATTGAAACCTCCCGGATCAATTTCACGAGCACCGCCAAAAACAACATCAACCGCGAGCTTCGCAACACCATCAACCGCATGGCCATCGAAGCCAAACAATCCAATTTCTTTCTTATTTACGAATCCGCCGAAGACGCCGAACGGTATGACCGCAACGACCGCCGTCTCCCCAACGAGGCCGGAGACGCCCTGTTGCTCGTTTTCAAGTCGGGTTATCCCGATATGGACGCCCTGGGGATGGACCCGCTCCGCGACCCCCGCCCCATCACCCGCCTGATCCTCTACTATCGCGACCCGAACACCGAAATCGACGGGGCTCAGGTCGGGCCCGTCATGCGATG
The DNA here is from genome assembly GCA_020831625.1 of Verrucomicrobiota bacterium. Classification (GTDB taxonomy): domain Bacteria; phylum Verrucomicrobiota; class Kiritimatiellia; order SS1-B-03-39; family UBA6053; genus PXAS01. The sequence continues at coordinate 6,039 of JAFIGD010000061.1, forward strand.
GGAAAAAGATTTCACCAACAGCCCGGTGACCAATCCCGATGAAATCCGGGAGGTTGAACTGTTGCTCCCGACGTTCTCAGCCCTCCGCAACGAAAGCCGACAAGTCATGGCCTTCTCCGAAGGCCTCGTCAACGGCCGCCTGTTTTACAATTTTCAAAACCGGACCATCATGATCAATGGCCGGATCCTTCACGGCAATCAGGCCAAATGGGTCACCGACACCTACAACTTCTCCATCTCCCCGCGCGGATAACACTTCAAGGAGCCCGCCATGAACCCCACACGCACAACCCAACTCTCCCCGGACAAACTCTCCAAGCGGGGCAGCACCCTCACCGTCGTGCTCATCATCATGATGCTGACCGCCTTCATGGCCGCATCCCTTCTGAGCCTCGGATCACACGAAAAGGACTTCACCTATCGGCGCATTGCCGACGTCGAAGGTCGCCATGTCCTTGAATCCGCCGTCGAAATCGCCATGGCCGAACTGCAACAGCATTTCCGGGAGGCCCAGTCCGTCACCAACAACATCCCAACCGTTACCCTCCCGGCCCCCCTGGTCACTCAACTCGTCGGCAACACCCGCTATGTCACCGGTGTCCGCATTACCAATATCACCAACCGACAGTTCCGCGACCAAGTCTTCGTAGACGCCCTGGACCCGGACACCATGCTGGATCCCCACCGGGGATCCTATGTCAACATCAGCGAATGGACCATTCAGGCCGAGGCCGATGTCAACTACCGCGGTCAAACCCGCCAAATCCGGGCCGCGCAAAGCTTCCAAGTCCGCGAATCCCCCTTCTTCACCCACGCCATTCTCTACAACATGGATTTGGAATTCCATCCCGGACCCGCCATGATCATTAACGGCCCCGTCCATTCCAACGGCCGCATCTGGGCGGTCGCCCAGACCAGCCTGCACTTTCTCGACCGGGTCAGCGCCACCGAGGGGATCCACATCGGCGGCATGATGGAGGGCCAACAGGAAAACTGGAGCAACGGATATCTCGATAATCAGGATGGACAAAAAGTCTGGTTCAACACTGGCGGGAGAAGCCCTGCCGGCGCACAAACCAATGACGCCCACAATCGGCGCTTCGCCAACCTTTGGGACCGCAGCGGCAACAACAAACGGGCCGCTTCCTATTTCGACGCCCGCAGCGAAGACTCCGGCAAACTCTTCGATGAACTCGGCTTCACCGGCATGACCGAATTCCTCGCCAACTGGTTCTCCGGCAATGTCGCCATGGGATCACTCGAAGCCCCCATCATCCGCTCCCAGTTCATCCCCAATTACGTCGCCGATGACGGAAACGGCAACCGCCTCAATTTCGGATACGCACTGGTGGAACCCCTCATGCGCAAAACCGATCACCTCGGCCAGCCCAACCCCTACTACAAAGGCATGGGCGAACTGGAAAAATTCTCCTACAAAGCCGGCCTGACGTTTGACGTCAAATACCTCCCGGACTTCGAGCGCTCAACCCTCACCGATGATCAGCGCCACTGGCGGCAGCTTTGGGAACCGGGGTATTCTCCCCGCCCGCTCCCGCACTATGCGCAAGCCTTCTCCTCTTTCGCAAATGGCGTTCTGAACGGTCAGGCGGGCTACGCGGTGCAAGGCTCCAACAGCGCCTCTGTCACCGTGGGGAATCACACAAACCATGTGCCCGCCTATCAAAACGGGGCGGTGGAACACGACGAGAGTATAAAATTTGTACAAATGAGTCCTGGGGGCAATGCAGATACAGGTTTCACAAACAAGGCATTTAACCCATTGACCGGCAACGATGTCTATTTCAGCTTTGTTTTAGATATCGGCAATGCGGGAAACAACACCGATTTTCAGTTCGGATTAACCAACCAGGACCAGTTCAACACCCTGCCCGGCGTACAGTTCCATTACCGTAAGCAAACTTCCGACAGTTACACTTCCACCCAGATCGGCAGCAACCTGCTATCCGGCACACATCGCGCGGAAACCAATATTAATGGCTATCTCAGTAATCGGGACACGGTTCTGATTGTGGGCAGACTCTACAAAACCACTTCTAATGGAAATTTTAACCGCGCCGAATTTTTCGTAAACCCCTCCACACTGGAAAGGCCGGGCACTGGTTGGGAATCCGCTCAATTTGACACCGGAATCTCTGAAGTGAACCGCTTGTTTTTCAAAGCCAATAAAAATGCTTTTCGTATTGCCGACATCCGCATCGGCACCGAATACCGACAGGTGGTCGGGAAATACGAGGGCCTCACCGACTATTGGGTGATTCCCCAGAAAGTCCGCCGCTCAAACGCCTTCGACCTTGACACCACGGACATGACCGTTTTTGAGGGCCCGTCCACCCTTCCCGATTTTGACACCCAGGCCAACACCAGTCTGCTCGTGGATCACGACCCTGTGTACATCCGCGAATGGCCGGCGGAAGACGACCCCTTTTCTTTTCATGACGTGTTCCGCGCCCGGATCTATGACGAGGCTTCAGACGGACGCCCGGTCCCCAACGGCGGTCTCTATGACAAACGCGATCTGAAACCGCAGGATCTCATCGCGATGGATATGGGTGCATTCAAAACGGGAATTGTGGAGACCTCAGAGCTGGATCGGTTCCGAATGCCCCTGACGGACGGAAACACTCTCCTCACCTACAACCCCGCCAACGAATTCAACGGCGTCGCCTATTTCCAGTTCCCCGTGCCGGGCAACCGCACTGCGGATTTGGATGCCGACGAGGATCCCCGTAATTTCCTCGCGGGCCGCAACCGGCCCGACAACATCCTTGTGGCCCGGAACAACTTCCGGTTCTTCAGAACCGAGCGCGTGAATAATCAAAACCAAGTGAGACGGGACGACTACACCTCCCTCTCTCTCTTCATCCATAACGCCAAAGAAATCCCCAATCCCGCCTACAACATCAACCGCGAACCGGGATTCACTCTCGCCACCAACGCCCGCACCTATCTCAAAGGCAGCTACAACGCGGACGGCGTGGCCTCCACCGGCAGTCTGACCGAAGGCGACGGGCTCCCGGAACATGACGCACTCGCCGCCGTGGCCGCCGATACCGTGACCTTTCTCAGCGAGAATTTCCGCTCCGAACGCTCCAAAGACAGCAGTCTGCCCGGTGCCACATTCACGGAGGTCAACGCCGCCGTCATGTCGGGAATTCTTCCCACCAACACCAACGACCTGGACAGCCGATATACCCCCCGGCACGATTACCCCATCAGCGGCGGCTCCCACAACTATCACCGTTTTCTCGAAAGCTTCTCCAACATCACCTTCCGATATCGCGGCTCCATGGTGGCGTTCTACGAATCCGAGCTGGCCCGCTCCCCCCAGGAACAACAGGGAAACACCTGGTACAACGCCCCACGGCGTGAATACGGCTTTTACGAGGTGTTTGGAACCGGTGCTCAGCCTCCCGGAACCCCCATGGCACGCACCTACTTCAAAATGGATTTCCGTTTTGAGTAGTTTTTCCGACGCCCCGCGTTAACACGTCGGGCATGAACTCCCCCACCGCGGCCGCGGGCTCCCGGGCTGCCCTCTCGACTTTCTGTATCAACCTGCTGCTGGCCGCCGGCAAAATCCTCGGCGGCCTGTTCGGGAACTCCTTCGCCCTCATCGCCGACGGATTCGAATCCCTCCTCGATCTCTTCACCACCGTCATTGTCTGGAGCGGCCTGAAAGTCGCCGCCCGCCCCCCGGACGGCAACCACCCCTACGGTCACGGCAAAGCGGAATCCCTCGCCAGCCTCTTCGTCGGCCTCTCTCTCATCGCCTTCGCGGCGCTCCTCTCCCTCAACGCGCTGAAAGCCATTCTTGAACCAACCCCGCCCCCGGAAATCTGGACCCTGCCGCTGCTCGTCCTCATTATCGGCATCAAAGAATTTCAATACCGCCGCCTCAAAGCCGTCAGCCTCGCCCTCCACAGCACCGCCCTGGAATCCGATGCCCTGCATCAGCGCTCCGACGCCGTCACCTCCGTCGCCGCCCTCATCGGCATTGCCCTCTCCCGCTACGGCGGAGCCTTCTTCGCCGGTGCCGACGCCTGGGCCGCCCTCATCGCCTGCGCGTTTATCGGCTACAACGCCATCGGCGTCCTCAAAAAGTCCTTCAGCGAAGTCATGGACGCCTCCGTGCCCGCCGATATCCTCGAACAGGTCCGAACCATCGCCCTGCATCAGGAGGAGGTCCTCGGCATCCACAAATGCCGCATCCGCAAAAGCGGCCTCGGCTTCTGGATGGATATTCAGCTCCTCGTAAACGGCAACCTGACCGTTCGCGAAGGCCACCGCATCGCCCACGCCGTTTCCGACGAACTCAAAAACAGCGCCCTGCCGATTCAGGACGTGGTCGTTCATGTCGAACCCGACGATGCCCACCCCGAACTGCTGCAGTCACCCGGACCTATTGCTCAAAATCCACCACCCGGCGCTCACTCACCACCCGGCTGACAAATCCGACCACCGCCTGATGCGCCGGATGCTCCACATACCGCTTCAGCGCGTCCCAATCAGCAAAAGAGGACATCAAAACGATATCTGAAGCCGCATCCCCCGGCTTTTCATTCAACCCCACGCTCAAACTGATAATTTCGGGAATCTGACCGTTCAGCCCCTCCAGTTCGGCTTTCATTTTCTCCAACAGCTCCGGTTTCCCGAGACCGTCAGCTTCATCTTTAACCCGCCAGCAGACAATGTGTGTGATCATGCCTGCAAAAAACCAATAAAACGCTTGCCCATCAAGCTATAAATTCTAAAAAAAGGTGCCCGGAGCCGGCCTTGGCTGCATACGGGAGAGGAGGAAGGAAGAGTGCCTCAGCTCGGCTCCGGGCGATTGAACATGAAACGAACAACACTATGATAGACCCGCCCTGCTCACCAGTGTTCATTACTTTTGAATTTTTTCTTTTATCTTTCCCCCCGCGCTCATTTTGCTATAACTGAAACCATGCACGAATCGTTCGACCCAGACAGCGCCGCCGCATGGCAGGTGCGCCTCTTTAAAAAATCCGTCACCCGTCAGGCGGTGTTGCGGAATCTCCAGCGTTTACTGTCCCCCGTGGACAACAAAACCTGTCTGGATGTGGGCGGCGATCATGGTGTGATCCCCTGGATGCTCCGCAAAAACGGCGGAATCTGGGTCAGCGTCGATGCCGACGAAACCTCCGTCGCCGATATGCGCGTGATTCTCGGAGAGGATCAGGTCTATCAAATCGAAGGGGCCGAACTGCCCTTCGAAGATCAGTCTTTCGATACCCTCGTCGTGATTCATTACCTCGAGTCCATTCGGGATGATGCCGCCTTTATTCGGGAGTGCCACCGCTGTCTGAAGCCCAAAGGCGAATTAATTTTCTGTGTGCACCATATTAAATCCTACTCCACCGCCAGAGGCCTCGGCCGCCTCCTCGGCATTCACTCCCGCAGAAAAGTCCGCCCCGGGTATACCCAGCGCGACCTGTACGAAATCATTAAAGACGGCTTCGATATGGTGGAAACCGTCACCTTCGGCGGCACCCTCACCGCCTGCCTCGATAAAATTCTCGAAAAATCCACCGGGGAAACCCTCTCCCGCGGGTACCGGATCAACGAGGAAGGGATGATCACCGATGCCCAGCAGCTCCGCCGCTTTGCCAAGGCCGTGAATCTCCACGCCGTCCTCTATCCCCTCCAAAAAATCGCCGCCGGCATCGACAGAATCTTCAGTTTCACCAACGATCATTATATCGTGGTCAAAGCCCGTCCCCGTCCGTGGATTCAGCGGAAGTCCGTGAAGCTTAAAGACGGCCGATCCATCGCCGAGGCCGCCATCCGCACCAAAATCGGCACCGCCATCGACCACATCAAGCCGCTCCCCGGCACCTGAACCTGCGGACCGCGCTACTGAAACGCCTCGCGGAAGGCCTCAAACGCCCCCCGCAATTCCCTCAGTTCGCTCCGGAGATCTGCCACCTCCGCCTCCAGCCGCTCCACCCGCTCCAGCTCCAGACTTTTCGGAGCCTCAATCACCGTCGCGGACTCCGCCGCCTCCACCGTCACCTCGCCGCAAAGCTGGTGCGCATAGCGCGACTCCCGCCGCCCGTGCGCCCGGGGCAATTTTTTGACAAAACACATCCCCCTCAAATTTTCCAACGCCTCCAGAGCCGCCTCCACCGCCCCCTCCGCCACCGCCGGCGCCATCCTTTGCACCCGCGCCCGCAGTTCCGCCGCCGTCTGCGGACCGCGCAGCAGCAGCTCCGTCATGACCGCCTGCTCCAGCGGATTGAACCCGTGGGTGTCCGCCAGCTCCTGCCGGAACTTGGGCACCCGCGCCCCCGCCTCATGCACCATCACCGCCAGCTTTTTCTGCTGTCGCAAGCCCTTCAGCGTCTGCTCCACCACATCCGTGCTTAACTGCAGCACCGGATCCCGATTCGATTTTTGATTGCACGCCGCCACCAGCGACGAAAGCGTCAGCGGATAATGCTCCGGCGTCGCCAGCTGCTTTTCCATCAGCGCCCCCAGCACCCGGGCCTCCAGCGGGGTCAAAACCGCTTCGGGAACCGGCGGGGATTCATCAACAGGGATATCGTTCATCCCCCCTGAATACCACGATTCACATCGGAGCGCAATCCCCCGCTTCACCGCAAATTCCCGTATTTAACAGGTATTTTAAAGAGCACCCCGCGCCGACTTCCTGTATTTTAACAGGTATTTTAAAGAATCATTTTTCGACACCGCCCGAACCCCGGATCATCGCCGTCGCTCTAAATCCCGCTTATCCGGTTATCCTGTCAAAAAAATCCGGGCGGTCACCACAGCATTCGCACCCCCGCGCCGACCCGGACGGTATCCGCATCCAGCCACCGAAGCGAAACCTCCGCCGCCCAGCGCCGCGCCTCGTACAGCAACCCCGCCGCCACCTCCCCGCGCGCGTCCCCGTCCGGCGAAATCCAATTCAGCGATTCCAGCATCGTGTACCACGCCCCCGCCGTCGTCACCGTGTAGCGCGCCGGTGCCAGCCGATACAAATGCGAGGCGTTCAGCGCAAACCGCTCCCGGTCCGGCGCCCCCGCATTCACATCCGCCTGCGCGTTAAACCCGTGCCGCCCCCGGATTGTGGTCGAAACCACCCCCAGCCGCGGACCCGGATCCCGCCCGTCCCGCCAGTCCGCACCCGCCTGAACCGACGCCCGCCAGGTGTCAATCGGCCCCGTGTCCCGCTGCCAAACCCGCTGCTTGAACCGCGCCCCCGCCCCGGACACGCCCCGCTCCGTCAGCGAAACCTCCCCCAACAGCGCCTGACGCGATGTTAACCCGTAGGCGTGTTTGAGCACACTCTCCCCGTCAAACCACACCGCCCGCGAATAATTCTGCCCCGCCCCCGGATGCGTGCCCGCCTCCATAAAGGTCGGCTCCTGTCCCCGCAGGGGCGGAAGCGCGATTACGCACAGCAGCGTCAAAACCCCGGCCCGCCTCACAGCGACTCCTTCAAACGGATTTCCCGCAACGTGAAGCCGGCGTCCGCCACCGCCCGGCGCAGGGCCTCGGTCTGCACAAACGCTCCCTGACGCACCTGCACATGAATAATCCCCGAATCCAGATCCGTCTGATGACCCGCAACCCCCGGAATTCTCCGGAACTGCGTCTCCAGATTCGACGCGCACAGCGGACAACTCAGTCCGAACACCACCAGTTCCGCGTCCTGTTCCAGCATCACCGGCAGGTCCATGACCTCGGGCGATCCTTCTCCCGGAACCGGATTGATTTGAGGCACGCGTTCGGCATCGGTCGTGACACAGCTCACGGCCGCTAAAAGCGACAACCCGCACAGGGCTGTCCATATCTTCGAAATTTTCATGACTTTTCTCCTTAAAATGTGTTGTTGTTGATGCATAAACGGTTCAAAACCGCGCGCGTCAACACCGCCACATCTGGAGAAAAGGCAAATCGGGATCATTCGGCGGTTTTCCGAGGTTCGGAAAACCGGACGCCGCGTTTTCCGAACCTCGGAAACCGGCGAAATCGAGAGGAATCGTCCACAAAACAACCGGCGCAGCCGCGCGGGGCGATGCGGTGAGCGGCGACAGCACCGCCTCAAGCTCGGTGGCGGAAATCTCCGCGCCGCAGTCACAGCCGGCCGCCGCCGCTTCCGCCGGCGCCGTCGGAACGGCACAACAGGAGCCGGACACCGCCGCTTGTGTAGTCGATTGGCATCCGCACCCGTCCAGACACAGGCCGATCAGACAGCCGCAGGCGTGAGGCGAAAGCCACAGGAGCGCCGCCATCAGACTGAGGATAAAAATTCGCCGAAAGTCCATGAGGTCGTCAGGTCAGAAGTTTCAGAGCAAGGGGAATGGCTTTATTCTGTTCCGCGCCGGACAGTTTGTCCATCAACGAGGAGATCATTTCCACAAATTCCGTGAGCTGCTTCATTTGCTCGTGAAAGGCTTTGCACTCGGGGCACTCCATGTCCCCGGTTTTATCCGCGCACTTTTTCAACACATCCAGCGCCGGATCGATTTCCCGGCGTTTGCGTTCGCGGGTAATGGTGCAGAACATCCGCCAGACATCCTTTTCCGCTTCAAAATACTCTTTGCGGTCCCCTTTTTTAAACACGCTTTTCACAATGCCCCAGTTCACCAGCTCCTTCAGGTTGCTGTGGGCGTTGCCCCGGCTGATTTCCAACTGCTCCATGATCTGATCGGTGAACATTGGTTCGGTGCTGACCAGCAGCAGCGCATGAATCTGGGCCATGGTGCGGTTGATTCCCCAGGACGAACTGATGGCGCCCCACTGGGCGACGAATTCATCGCGGGCGGTTTCAAACGCGTCGGATCGATCGGTTTCTGCGGCTGTAAGCGTCTCCTGTAGCATGATCGAACATACGCCGTCCGCGAAAAAGGTCAAACCTTCGCAATCGCGTCTTTTCAACCGCGTTTTTTTCCGGCAAGGAACCGTACACATGCCCGACCGACTTTCCTCTCCTTACGATCTCCTCTTGTGCCGTCCCGGCGCGGAACCCGAATTTCTGGAGGAATGCGACACCCTGCACGGCCTCCGTGGACGGACCGCCGGCCCCGGCATGATCATGCTGCCGCCCGGTAAACTTCCGGCCGCGTCCCTGATTTTTGAGCGGCAGCGCATGCCCGGCGCCCGGCTGTTGACCCTGCCCGAAGGCGCGAACATCCCGCCCGCCGCCGCCGAAGCGCTCTGGTCGTCCTGGACCGCCGAGCCCATGCCCTGGGGCATGCATCTGATCGCCGCCGAAGAGGAGTCCGGCGGACTCTCCCGCCGCCTTCAGGGCGTGGCCCGCGAATTCATCCGGCACGGCGAAGCCCTCGTCCCCGGCCTCCGCAAATGGGAGCGCAAACCCGAGAAACTCCTGCGCGATGCCAAAGGCATGATCCTGCAACTGCTGCTGTGCCGCGAAGGCCTCTGGGTGTCCGCCGCGCCCGCCGCCGCCCTGACCGCGCCGGTTCCCGGCGGACGCTTCCGCATGAAAATGGACCCCGAAGCGCCTTCGCGCTCCTATCTGAAAATGGAGGAGGCGCTCGTCCGCCTCGGCATCGAACCCGCCGAAGACGAGCGGGTCATCGATCTCGGCGCCGCCCCCGGCGGCTGGACCTATGCGTTCGCGAAGCGGGGCTGCTTTGTCACCGCCGTCGACAACGGTCCCCTCAAACTCTCCACTGCCGCCGTGCGCCGGGTGGAGCATTTGCACCGCGACGGACTCACCTTCAAGGTGCCCCACCACCTGCCGCCCGTTGACTGGCTGGTCGGCGACATGCTGATTCCCCCCGGAAAAGCCTTCGGCGTGCTCAAATACTGGGTGGGCGGCCGCCACTGCCGCCGCCTGATCCTCAACATCAAACTCCCCCAGGAACAGCCGCTCCCCGCCCTCCTGCCCATTCTGGAATGGATCAGGAGCCGGGGAGCGTTCGAGGTGCGCCAGCTCTATCACGACCGGCGCGAGGTGACCGTATACGGAAGCCTCACCCTTTAGACCGACCCAGGAGTTTACAATAAACTTACGGGGACTTTGGCAAAAGATTCGGAAGACCTTAGGCTTGTTTAATGCTTGATGTTCCTATGCTTCATTCTAAATCCCCGACACCCTGCCAATATCCGTCCCAACTCGACGGTTGCCTGGCCTTCTGGGATTTCAACCGAACCCTGCGGCCGGCAATCGGGCCCGGACTCATCCTCCGTCCGCAAACCGCCGAACCGGACTGGGTTGAAGGAGGGGTTTTCGGATCAAGCAGCCTGCGGATTCGCAAAGGGCGTTCCCTGAGCATTCCGCGCGGACAACTGGGCCCCTTGAATATTTTCGGCCCAAAAGCGGAGGTTTCGGTCTGCGCCTGGATTTTTCGCGAATCCGAGGCCCCCTGGCAGGCCCTCGCCGGGGTCTGGGACGAGACCCGCTCCAAACGGCAGTATTGTCTGTTTCTAAACGCGATAAGCCGATCCGAGATCGGCCGCGATGAACGCGTTCCCTGCCAAAACCGGGTTCACGGACATATTTCAGATGTGGGCGGTCCCACGCCGGGCAATGTCTGCTGCATCAGTTATGCCACCGGCGGCACCGAAATTCCGTTGTTTCAATGGACGGCGGTGGGAATGACCGCCGGACGGGACGGAATTCGGCTCTATGTCAACGGCAAACTGGACGTTTGCGATCAGAGCAATCCGTTTCCCATGTCCGACAGTATTTTCGACGGAGGGGAAGACGGAGCCGACTTCACTGTGGGCGCGAACTCCGTGCGGGGGGGACCGGGGAATTGCTTCGGCGGACTGTTCGGCGGACTCGCGGTCTATAACCGCGCCTTGCGCGCGGAGGAAATGCAGCTCCTGCAAGCCCTCCGCGCCTGAAATGCTCACCGCCAAAACGCCCCGAGGATCTTCAGCAGAGCCCACCCGGCCTCCTCATGCGGTTCGGGAACGGCTGGCTCACCTCCGCCCTCAATCAAAAACGTGGTGATGCCCAAACGCCGCCGGGGGCCGCCGTTCCAGGTTTCCGCCCCGCCCGGCTCCTCCCGGACACTCAGCGGTTTGAGCAATCCCTCCCCGTGCTGGAGAAAAAGGGCATGCAAATCCTCAATGGACCCGCAGTCCCCGCTGAACTCCGGGCCCGCGCCGTCGAGAATGGACTCCGTAAGGCCCGGCCAGGTGTGCATGCACCAGAGCGTGTGAGGCGGTTGGCTTTCCAAAAAGGACTGAAGCAAAAACGCCTCCCGGGTCTGATGACGGGCGTCCGGCCCCTCCATCCGGAAACAGCGGTTCATGTCCACCCCGTCGGCGTTCACCCGCCGCCAGCCGTTCGCGGGTCCGTCGGGACACAGCATCGGAATGAAATCAATTTCGGCCCGCCCGCGGAGAGCGGCGCACCCGGGGTCATCGGACAGCAGCCGGTCCAGCATGCTCATCAGCCGCCACCGGGAATTCCCCTCTCCGGGGTGCTGATTCACAATCACATGCCGCCATCGGGGTGTGTGAGCCGGATCGTGAACCCGAATGCGGTGAATCGGTCGGCCCTGAATGGATTCGCCCAGCGCGGACACCTCGACATGCGGATGCTCCCGCACCGCGTCGATACGCCCGGCAAGCGCTTTTTGCGGAAGCGGACACTGCATGCCCACCTGAAACACGTTCCAGGGCGTGGGCGGAATGTGCAGCGTATTCCCAGTTCCGTTGCAGGGCCGCTCCCATTCCAGCGGGAGGTAGGTCCGGTAATCCGGGGTCGCACTGTGCGGATATTCATCGAATTTCCCCCGCGGAGCCTCCACGGGGAAGGTGACATCAATCCGGACCGGTGTGTCGGCCGCGTTCTCGCAGCGGAACTGCAGCATATTCGGAACCAGCGGCAGACCGCGCGAGGGAGCAAGCGTCGCGTGATAATGATTCGGCCCCAGGCGTTCGAGACGCATACCCTCCGATCCGAGTTCGGTATCCGGAACAATTAAACTGGGACTTGGCGTGAACATGGGGTTACGATAGCACAGCGATTATGTTCCGGCGCGGACTAAAACAGGTTTACGGTAAATCTTTTTCAACTTTGCCGATTCGAAACGGATCGGTTACAAAATTTCCGTTTGAAGAAATCCATGACCCGTCATGAACCATTAAGGAGCCCATGAAAAGATCCCCCGCATCCAACCGTTCGTCCTCCAAGGGCTCTCCCGCCGGTATTTTTGTGTTCCTGCTGTTGATGACCGGTCTTGGCGCCTACCTGTGGATGTCAAACCGGGAGCCCCTTCCCTCCGAAGGGGATGCCGTGGAAACCGTAATCGAACCGCTCATCGATGAAGACGCCCGGCCCGTTCCTCCTGCCGACACCGAAGCAGCGCCCGCCGTTCCCCACATGGAGATCATCGGCTTTTCTCCCTGGGAACTCGAAGGCGAAGTGGCCCACACCCTGCACGTCCGCCCCGGAACCGGGGAGTCCTCCGCGCCCGGAAACGGTTCGGAGCAAAATCCCTTCACCCGGATTCAGGCGGCGGTCGAACAGGCCTTTCAAACCGGAACCGCCGCCGAAGGGGTGCGGATTCTGATTCAGCCCGGAACCTACCGGGAAACCGTGGATATCGTGAACTGGAACCGGACGGCCCCGCTGGTACTGGAGGGCGTGAACAGCGAAGACGCCGAAGTGATTCTCTCCGGCTCCGATCTCTTCACCGCCTGGGAGCCGGTTCCGGGATCTCCGGGCGTGTTCCAGCACAACTGGCATCTGAATTTCGGGGTGGAACCCAATCCCTGGCCCGGTCTGATGCCCTTGAAGGACGGGGCGGGCTTCCGCCGCGAACTGTTCTTTGTCGACGGAAAACCCCTCGAACAGGCTTTCAAAAAGACTGATCTGCGCGAGGGAACCTACCTCGTCGATGAGGAGGACGAAAAAGTATATTGGCGTCCGGCGGCCGGCGTGAATCCAGCCTCCGCCCGGGTGGAAATTTCCGTCCGCCCGGAGCCGCGCTTCGGCGCGCACTCCAAAATGATCCGCGTGATCGGGTCACGCAACATCGTCCTCCGCAATCTCGTCGCCCAGCACGCCGCCACCGTCCCGTTCAACAGCGGGGCCATGCAGTTTCTGGGGACACAAAACCTTCTCGTTGAGGACTGCGAAGTCCGCTGGAACAACGGGGTGGGCTTTACCCTGGGTCACCACCAAAATACCCCTCCCCGCAATGTGACAATCCGGCGGCTTCTGGCGAACGACAACGGGACCATGGGGATGGAGGGCTCCATGCACAACGCCCTGGTCGAGGACTCCGAAACCAACCGCAACAATTGGCGGGGCAAAGCGCTCGGAGCCACCGGCTGGGCCCCGTGCGGATTTAAATTCTCCGGCATTCACGGCGTGCTCATCCGCAACCACACCGCCAACGGAAACCACGCCTCCGGCGGCTGGCTCGACGACCACATCACCCATGTCACCCTCGAAAATTTCACCGCCCTTAACAACTACCGCTCCGGCATCTCCATCGAAGCCGCCGACGGCCCCGTGCGGGTCCGCGGAGCCACCTTCATCGGCAACAGCACCGGTGTGAACCTGTTCGACTCCGTCAACGTCCACATCGATCAGTCCCTGATTCTCAACAACCAAACCCGCGGCATCCGCATCGCCGGCTCCACACCCCTGAGCGAGGAAGAACTTCAGGCCTTCAAAGAAGACTGGCGGCGGGCGAGGCTGAGAAGCAGGCGTTCCCCCCGCGACATCACCGTCACCCGCTCGATCATCGGCAGCACCGACACAGCCCAGGGCGATTTTTTGATCGAATTCGGCATGCGGGAGCAGGCCTATATACTGCCCGACGGCACCGAAACTCTGGCGGTGACCCTGGAAACGCTCCGACTCGCCGGCAACACCTATGCGCTCCCCGGCGGACCGGATCAACCCGGATTCCGAGATGCCCGCAACCGGCCGATCCCCCTCGCCGCCTGGCAAAAACTGACCGGACAGGATCTGGATGCGGACTGGAACCCCAATGCCGTCGAGCAAGCCTTCAACCGGGCCGCCGCCCGTTTCGAACTACAGCCAACCGCCACGCCCACCCCCTCCACCGCCGCGCCCTCCGCAAACGTCGACGAACTGGAACTCTAAGTCCCCCCCTCTCCTCATTCCAATCGTCACGCCACACTCGTCACTCGTCATTCGTCATTCGTCATTCGTCATTCGTCATTCGTCACTCCACATTCGTCATTCGTCATTCGTCACTCGTCATTCCCAAGGGTTTCGCTTGACCTCTGAAACTGCGGACGTAGAAGGTGGCCTACGATGAATATCCGCAAAGCCATCACCAAAGAAACCGTCAGCCTGCGCCTCGTCTCCCGCGAAAAAAACGCCATCATTGAAGAACTGGTGGATTTACTGGACAAGGCCGGGCGGATCAGCGACCGCAAGGCGGTCCTGAAATGCGTGCTCGAACGCGAAAAGAAAATGTCCACTGGCATGCACAACGGCCTCGCCATTCCCCACGGGAAAACCGACACCGTTGACGGGCTTGTCGCCGCCGTGGGCCTGATTCCCGAGGGCGTCGATTTTGAAAGCATGGATCAACAGCCCGCACGGATTTTCATCCTCACGGTCTCGCCCGCCAACCGCGCCGGTCCCCATATTCAGTTCCTTGCGGAAATCAGCAGGCTCATGAACCGCGCCGACGCACGCAAGCAAATTCTCGAAGCCGACAGTCTCGAAACCCTGCACGCCCTGCTCACCGAAACCTGATCGAATGTTCGAAATCCTTTGGCTTTCCTCTCCTCCCCTTGCGATGACCGGCAGTTTTCTCGACTCCACCGGCATCGGCCAGGGAATTGTTATCCTGCTCATCCTCATGTCGATCGTGGGCTGGACCGCCATGGCCTTCCGATGGAGCATGTATCACAAAGTGCGCCAGGAAACCCGGCGCTTTTACAAAGCGTTCCGCCATGAAACCCACCCCATGTCCCTTTTTCTCCGCCAGCAGCGCTTCCAGGACTGCCCGGCATACAAGGTGTATCTCCGCGCCTGCGGTGCCGCCCTCCGCGCTTTGGACCTTGATGAATCCACGCCCCTCTCTGTCCTGAACACCCGCAGCTTCGACGCCCGCGATCTGCAGGCGGTCCGCGACGCCGCCGAACGACAGTTGGCGGAAGAGGTGCTGCTCCTCGAAGAGGATATGCCCATCATCGCCACCGTGACCACCGCCGCGCCGTTTCTCGGCCTGCTCGGCACCGTCTGGGGCGTGATGGATTCCTTCGGCGGCATGGCCGTCACCGGCAACCCCACCCTCAGCGCCGTCGCCCCCGGAATCTCCGCCGCCCTGCTCACCACCGTGGTCGGACTCCTGGTCGCCATCCCCTCCCTGGTCGGCTACAACCTGCTCAACGACATGCTGCGCAAGGAAACCGTCGCCATGGACAATTTTGTCCAGGAACTCCTCGGCGAATTCCACTTCAGCGCCAATCACGGAGATTAATCCATGGGGCGCAAAACCGAACTCCTTCAGCGCCAGGTGTTCAGCGACATCAACCTCACCCCCTTGATGGACCTGACCTTTATCCTTCTGATCACCTTCATCATCACCTTTCCCCTCCTGGAAAGTGGATTGAATGTGGATCTTCCCGCCGCCCGGGGCACTCCGCTGACCCAGGAGAACACCATCACCGTCAGCGTCGATCTCGACGGATTCTGGTATGTGGAGGGGCGCCGGGTCACCGCCGAACAGTTCGCGGCGGAAATGCGCTTTATCCGCGAAAACCGTCCCGAAGCCACCGTGCTCCTGCGCGGCGACCGCGGGCTCCCCTACGGACAACTCATGGAAATCATGCAGGCCATGCATGAACAGGGCGTCCGCCGCATCAGCCTCGTCACCCAGACCGGACAGACCTTGAGGAGCCCATGAGCCGCGGGTCCCTGGGATTCCGAGTCGCCCTGGCCCATCTTCTGCTGGTGGGACTGATCATCCTGGCCGGTCAAATGCGGGGCTGCGAATGGTTCAAACCCGACGAAGTCATCGTCACCGTCGATCTCGCCGGCATGTTTGAAGAAACGCCCGAAGAACCGGCGGAATCCGAACCCGAGGAGGAGGATCCTGAAGAAGAGGACACCCCGGCCCTGCCAGAACCGGTCCCCACCGCCCGGCCCACACCCACACCCACCCCGCCGCCCGAACCGGATCCCGCACCCCGCCCCACCCCGGCCCCCGAGCCCACCCCCACCCCGCGCCCCGCTCCGACCGCCACACCGCGTCCGGCCCCCCCCCCCCCCCCCCCCCCCCCCCCGC